>JBMORD010000057.1:0-25087 GCA_049322495.1 Myxococcota bacterium
CGCTGCCGCGGCCGACGAGGCCGCCGCGAGGCGCTCCGACTCGGCCTTCGCCGCCGCGCTCTTCGCCTCGTCGGCGGCCGCGCGCTCCTTGCACTTCTGCAGCTGGGTCTGCGTCCAGCGCGCGTAGAGCTGGTACTCCTGGAACAGCCCGTCGCGGCGCGTCGCCTGCGTCGCGCGGCGCTGTGAGGCGGCGGTGAGGGTCGCCACGTCGACGTTGCACGACGCGTCGCCGGCGATCGCGGCGGCGCCGAAGCTGCGCGTCATCGGGTAGCTGCCGCCGTCGTACGGGAGCAGCATGTCGCGCAGCCACTGCCCCTCGTCGAAGCCGACCTGCTTCTGGATGGTCGACGAGAGCAGCGTGGCGCACTCGAGGCGCGCCTGGTCGCACGCCTCACCGCGCTCGGCGCAGGCAGTGGCCGCCTTGGTGAAGGTCAGCGCCATCACCTTGTCCTGCGCGATGGCCGCGACGAGCGGCGCGGTGTCGCGCACGCGCGGCGGCTCGCAGGGGTCTGCGCCGAGCGTGCTGGTGACGACGAGTGACATCCACCACATGAGGGGCTCCTGGGGTCGTTGCGCGCGCGGACGGCTCCGCGCGCTCGAGGATCACTGCCGGGTGAGCGTGAAGATGCCGGGCAGCGCGCCGGCGTCGGTCGTCTCGCGGTAGTCGAGCTCGTTGCCGGTGATGCAGGTGTCGAAGCGCTCGGTCGGGGTGGTGAGCACGCCCGCGGTGTACGTGTAGTTCGCCGTCGAGGTGTCGCTCAGGTCGAACGAGAGCTCGCACTCGCACGAGGCGAGCGAGGGCGTACAGGTGCCGCTGATGCCCGCGGGGAGCTGCCCGGAGATGAAGCTGCACGCCTGGACGCAGACCGCCCCCGCGCCGGAGAAGTGGAAGTTCGCCACCCCGACGACGTTGCGCCTGAGCTGCGTGCCGTCGAACACCACCGCGCCCGCGATGTAGCCGCGCTTGTTCGAGATGGTCGCCGTGCAGCCGATCTGCCCGGCGGCGCTGGCGAGGCGGGTGAACGCAGCGTCTTCGATGCAGCCCGCGGTGTAGACCCAGGTGCCGCGCTCGTTGCCCGGGCAGGGCGTGACCGCCCCGCAGCTGGGCATGAACGAGATGCTCACCGTCGGCGGGTTCACCGCGCCGCCGTCGAGGCCCGTCGTTCCGGCGTCGAGCACCGGCGGCGGGCCTGCGTCGAAGGCGCCGCCACCACCGCCCGTCGACCCACCGCCGCCACCGGTCGCCCCGCCGCCTCCGCCGGTGGAGCCGCCACCGCCGCCCGTCGAGCCACCCCCGCCGGTCCCGCCGCCACCGCCCGTGGCGCCACCTCCGCCGCCGCTGCCCGCATCGTTGGTCCCGCCGCCCCCGCCCACCGCGACGGTGCGGCAGATGCCGAACTCACACGCCTGCCCCGCGCTGCAGGCCGCGCACTGGTTGCCCGAGGTGCCGCACTGAGCGGTGGTGTTGCCGGTGACGCACTCGCCGCTGGTCGCGCAGCAGCCAGCGCAGTTCGCGGGGGAGCAGGCGGCGGGCGCGGAGGTCCCGCACCCGAGGCCCAGCAGCGCACCGCCGGTGACGGCGACGAAGAACACGGCAGACAAGCGGAGCAGGCGCATCAGGACTCCATGGTGGTCGAGGCCCGGGCCGCCTCGTGGGGGAAGCGGGAGTCTCGCTCGGAACTCCCGTCACCGAAAGTCGAACCGGCGTCGCAACGTGCGACCGGAGCCCGAGCCATCGAGCGGGTATGGTTCCGCGCCATGTTGACGCTCGGCACCGCTCCCTCACAGCAGCTCGATCTCAAGGCCCTCAGCACGCACGGCTTCATCCTCGGCATGACCGGCTCCGGCAAGACGGGGCTGTGCGTGGTGCTGGTCGAGGAGCTGCTGCGCGCCGGCGTCCCGGTGATCGCGGTGGACAGCAAGGGCGATCTCGCGACGCTGCTGCTCTCGTTCGACCCGGCCGATCCGCGGCTGGCGAGCTGGGCGACGCCCGACGCGGCGGCGCGGATCGACGGCGCGCTCTCGGGCCTCGGGCTCACCCGCGAGGCGTTCGCGACGTTCCGCGCGAGCTACGAGCCGCGGCTCTATACGCCCGGCGCGACGCTCGGCGTCCCGGTCGATCTCCTCGGCAGCCTCGCGCCTCCGGCCGACGGCACGCCCGAGGGCGCGGCGGAGGCGGCCGATGGCGCGGCGCGCAGCCTCCTGGGGCTGCTGGGCATCGACGCCGACCCGCTCACCTCGCGCGAGTACATGCTGCTCGTGCAGCTGCTGACCACCGCGTGGCAGCAGGGCCAGACGCCGACGCTGGTCGAGCTCGTCAAGCAGGTCGCGACGCCGCCCTTCGCCTCGGTCGGCGCCCTGCCCCTCGAGGACTTCTTCCCGCAGCGCGAGCGGCAGGCGCTCATGGTGCGGCTCAACGGGCTGCTCGCGTCGCCGAAGTTCGCCGCCTGGCGCCAGGGCGAGCCGCTCGAGCCGTCGCGGCTGCTGCGCGCGGCGGATGGTCGGCCGCGGCTGTCGATCTTCTCGGTGGCGCACCTCTCGGACGAGGAGCGGCTCTTCGCGGTGGCGCAGCTCCTCGAGCGGACCCAGGCGTGGATGCGCAAGCAGGGCGGCGCGAGCGGCGTGCGCGCGGTGCTGCTGATCGACGAGATCTTCGGCTACTTCCCGCCCGCCCCGTCCAACCCGCCCACCAAGCCGCCGCTGATCGGCCTCCTCAAGCAGGCCCGCGCGTTCGGCCTCTCGGTGGTGCTCGCCACGCAGAACCCGATCGACCTCGACTACCGGGGGCTCTCGAACATCGGCACCTGGCTCGTGGGGCGCCTGCAGTCCGAGCAGGACAAGGCGCGCATCCGCGACGCGCTGCTCTCGGCCGCGGCGGCGAGCGGGCTGTCCGCCTCGCAGCTCGACACGCTGCTCTCCACGCTCGAGCCGCGAAAGTTCCTCCTCCATTCGGTGCACCAGCCGCAGCCCGCGGTCTTCAAGACGCGCGACACGCTCACCGTGCTCCGGGGGCCGTTCAGCGCCGACGAGCTCCGCCGCGTCACCGCGGAGATGAAGAGCGGCGCGCAGCCAGCGCCGACGTCGGCCGCGCCGTCGCCCACCGCCGCGGTGGGGCTCATCGACCCGGAGCTCGGCCCGCTGTTCGAGATCGATCAGGGCACGGCGCTGCCCTGGCTGCTGCTGAAGTTCGGCGTGCGCTATCGCCTCGGCACCGCGACGAGCGAGGAGACGGTGCACGAGCTCGCCTTCCCGCTCGAGGGCGTGATGTCCGGCGCAGAGGCGCTCGAAGGCGCGCCGCTCTCGGTGAAGGGCGTGGGCTTCCAGGCGACACAGCCGGCGGGGATGACGCTCCAGGGCTTCCCCCCCTGGCTCAACGGCCTCAAGGCCGCGAAGCTGATGGCGCAGATCAAGGAGCGGCTGCCTTCGAAGCTCGAGACGAAGCTGCTGACCGATCCGGTGACGAGGCTCATCTCCGGCCCGACCGAGACGGCCGAGGCCTTCGCGGCGCGCGTCGTCGAGAAGCAGGGCGTGTCGAAGGAACGGCAGAAGCTGATGCGCGAGCTCGAGAAGAAGCGCACCGACTACGCGCAGGCCGAGAAGGAGCTCTCCGCGCGCAAGGCCGAGAAGTGGCTCAACGTCGGCGCGGGGGTGCTGGGGCTCTTCTCGGGCCGCAGATCGTCGCTCAGCGGCGTCGGGCGGGCGCTGGCCAGCAACCGCTACCAGGGCGGCGCCGAGGCGAAGGTCGAGGATCTCGCGCTCGAGATCCAGCAGCTCGAGAAGACGCTGGCCGAGCAGGAGGCGATCGACCCCCGCCGCTTCGTCGAGCAGGTCGCGGTGCCGCGCTCGTCGGACGTGCAGGTGCTGCGGCTCGCCTTCGCGTGGATCGTGCCCTGAGCCGCGTCAGCGGTGCTCGCGGTACCAGCGGATGGTCTCCGCCATGCCGCGCTCGACGTCGAACTTCGGCTCCCAGCCGAGCACCTGCTTCGCCTTCGCGTTGGCCAGCACGCTGCGGCGCTGCTCGCCGAGCCGCTCCGGGGCGTGCTTCGCGGGCGTGCTGACGCCGAGGTTCTTCGCGAGGAGCGCGTAGACGCGGTTCACGTCGGTCTCCTTCGAGGTGCAGATGTTCACCCCGCCGCAGAACTCGCTGGTGAGCGCCTTCACGTTCGCGTCGACCACGTCGCCCACGTAGACGAAGTCGCGGGTCTGCCCGCCATCGCCATAGATGGTGCACGCGTCGCCGCGGAGCAGCCGCTCGGCGAAGATGGCCACCACGCCCGCCTCACCGTGGAGGTTCTGCCGCGGGCCGTAGACGTTCGCGTAGCGCAGGGCGACGTAGTGGAGCCCGTACATCGCGCGGAAGCACGCCAGGTACATCTCGCCCGCCGCCTTCGAGACTGCATACGGAGAGACGCCCGCCGCGGGCTCGGTCTCCGGCGTGGGGATCACCCGGGAGTCGCCGTACATCGAGCCGCCAGACGCCGCGTACACCACGCGATTGAGCGCACCGCCCCGCCGCCCCGCCTCGACCATGTTGATGGTGCCGCCGACGTTGGTGTCCGCGTCGAAGCGAGGGTCGACGACCGACTTGCGTACGTCGATCTGCGCGCCGTGGAGGTTCAGCACCTCGGGCTTGAAGGCCTCGACCACCTTCGCCGCCTCGGGCGAGCGGAGATCGAGCTCGTGGAAGGCGGCCTTCGGGTTGAGGTTCTTCCGGTCACCGGTCGACAGGTTGTCGATGATCAGCACCTCGTGCCCGAGGGCGAGGTAGGCGTCGACGATCTGCGATGCGATGAACCCGGCTCCACCCGTAACGACGATCTTCATGCGTTCTCCAGTGCGTAGGTCACCGTCTCGTCCATGCCCCGGGTGACGGTGTGGGTCGGCTCATAGCCGAGGAAGGTGCGCGCCTTCGTGATGTCGGCCTGCGAGTCCTTGATGTCGCCGGGCCGGAAGGGCTGGAAGTGGGGCTCGAGCGCCGCGAGCTCGGGGCGCCGTCGCGCGAGGCGCTCGCGGATCATGGTGTGCAGCTCGAGGAGGCTCGTCTTCGCCCCGATCGCGACGTTGTACACGCGGTCGGTTGCGCCGGGCGTCTGGGTCTGCGCCGCCTTCAGGTTGGCCTGCACCGCGTTGAGCACGAAGCAGAAGTCGCGGCTGGTGCTGCCATCGCCGTTGATCTGACAGCGCTCTCCGCGGAGCAGCGCCGCGATCCACCTCGGGATCACCGCGGCGTACGCGCCGTTCGGGTCCTGCCGCGGGCCGAACACGTTGAAGTAGCGCAGGCCGATCGTCTCGAGGCCGTAGGTGCGCTGGAAGACCGAGGCGTAGACCTCATTGACGTGCTTGGTCGCGGCGTAGGGCGAGAGCACGCGGCCGGTGCGCTCCTCGACCTTCGGGAGCGTCGGCTCGTCGCCGTACACCGAGCTCGACGACGCGTAGACGAAGCGCTTCACCTTCGGTCGCGCGCGGCGACGAGCATGTTGATGAAGCCGTCGACGTTCGCGCGGTGGCTGTCGAGCGGGTGCGCGATGCTGCGCGGCACGCTGCCCAGCGCCGCCTGGTGGAGCACGTAGTCGACGCCCGCGCACGCCTGCTGACACGCCTCGAGCGAGGTGATGTCGGCGTGATGGAAGGTGAGCCGCTCGCGCGCGCCTTCACCGGCGCGCTTCACCGCGTCGTCGAGGTTGCGCTGGTAGCCGGTGACCAGGCTGTCGAGCACCACCACCCGCTGGCCCTCGCGCAGCAGCGTCTCGACGAGGTGCGAGCCGATGAAGCCCGCGCCGCCGGTGACGAGCCAGGTGTTCGCGGCGCTCATCATCACAGGCACCAGTAGCTGACGCGGCCGGCCGGCAGCTCAGCGGGGTTGAGCGCGCTCTTCACGTCGACCAGCACCCCACCCGGCTTGATGCGCTCGAGCAGGAACGAGAGCGGCTGGCCGACGTACTGCTTGTGCGACACCGCGAGGATCAGCGCGTCGAGGTCCTTCATCTCCTCGAGCGGGGTGAGCGAGAGCTCGTACTCGTGCTTCGTCTCGGCCGCGTCGGCGAAGGGGTCGTGGAGCTTCGCGTCGATGCCGAACTCCTTCAGCTCCCGGAGGATGTCGGGGACCTTCGAGTTGCGGATGTCGGCCACGTCTTCCTTGAAGGTGAGCCCGAGCACGCCGACGCGCGCGCCCTTCACCGGCAGCCCCTGGTGCACGAGCAGCTTCACCGTTCGCTGCGCGACGTACGGGCCCATCTCGTTGTTGATGCGACGCCCGGCGAGGATCACCTGCGGCTGGTAGCCGAGCTCCTCGGCCTTGGTGGTGAGGTAGTACGGGTCGACCCCGATGCAGTGACCGCCGACGAGCCCCGGCGTGAACTTGAGGAAGTTCCACTTGGTGCCGGCGGCCGCGAGCACGTCGCGGGTGCGGATGCCCATGCGGTCGAAGATCAGCGCCAGCTCGTTCATGAGCGCGATGTTGAGATCGCGCTGCGTGTTCTCGATGACCTTCGCGGCCTCGGCGACCTTCACGCTCGCGGCACGGAACACGCCGGCCTCGATGATCGCCCCGTAGGTCGCCGCCACGCGCTCCAGCGTCTCGGCGTCTTCGCCGGAGACGACCTTGGTGATCCGCTCGAGCGTGTGGAGCTTGTCGCCCGGGTTGATGCGCTCGGGCGAGTAGCCGAGCTTGAAGTCGACGCCCTGCTTCAGCCCGGAGTGTTTCGCGAGGATCGGGCCGCAGAGGTCCTCCGTCACGCCCGGGTACACCGTCGACTCGTAGACCACCACGTCGCCCTTCTTGAGCACCCGCCCGACGGTCTCGCTGGCCCGGATCACCGGCGTGAGGTCCGGCCGGTTGTTCTTGTCGACCGGCGTCGGCACCGCGACCACGAAGAACGTCGCCTGGCGCAGCGCCTCGGGCTCCCAGGTCATCTCGAGCGAGGTGCCCTTGAGCACCTCGGCGGACAGCTCGCCGGTGCGATCGAAGCCCGCGCGGAGCTCCTTCACCTTCTCGACGTTGATGTCGAAGCCGACCGTGCCCGGGAACCTGCGCGCAAAGGCCAGCGCCACGGGGAGTCCGACGTAGCCCAGCCCGATGACCGCAACTCGTTCGCTCATGAGTCCCTCTGAAGGAGGCCCGCGAGCGAATAGCCAAAATCGCACACGCCGTCACGGAACCTCATCGCGCGGGTGCGTGCCCGCTCGAGGCTCCGGCGTTCAGCTCAGGGCTTCTTGATGAAGCTCAGCGCCGGCATCACGTTGCGGCCCTTGCCGGTGGGGTTGATGCCGGTGAGCTCGAGCGCCGTGGCGTACACGTGCCCCGCGTTGGGGACGAAGCTGTTGGGGTCCTTCGTGCCCTGGAGCACGCCCGTCGCCGGGTTGTACGCCGGGTCGAGCGTGCCGTCGGCGCGGAGGGGGATGCTGTCGACGGTGGTGGTGCCCACGCGGCCGTACTGGCGGTTGCCCTGCACGTTGCCCCCGAGGAAGGCGACGGAGTTCGTCTTCCAGTGCTGGCAGCAGTCCTGCTCCATGATCTTCGTGTACTTCACCGAGTCGGCGTCGGCCGACGCGAGGATCGACGCGACATCGCCCTGGATGGTGCGCCCCATCTCCGAGGCGAGGACGATGGTGGTGAGATCCCAGTACGACTTGCCGCTCGTGCCGAACTGCGTGCTCTTGAGCTTCCGCACGAAGGTCTTGAGCGGGGTCCACAGATCGCGCCGCATCATCGTGAGCTGATCGACCTGGCCCTGGCGGTTGAAGATCGAGGTGCGCGAGTCGTGCGTGTCGAAGCCGCGGATCTGGCGGTTCTCGATCCAGAAGGCGAGCGACAGCCCCTTGGTCATCAACTCGTAGGCCATCATCGCCTGCACGTTGACCATCGGGCTGTCCTTCGACCGCGCCGGGTTCCCGTTGACCGACGTGGAGTTGGTCGCCTCGTCGGCGGTGGCGACGTTGAACTCCGAGCGCAGCGTCGGGTCGGTGAAGAGCGTCGCCGGGTTGACCACGATGCCCGTGCCCGAGGTGAGCTGCTTGTAGATGTTCACCGCGGAGCTGAAGGCCGCCACCGACTCGCCGTTGTGATCGGCGATGAAGTTCTGGTGGAGATCGTCGACGAAGGCGCGGATGCGCGCGCTGCGGGCACCGGCGGTGACGTTGCCGAGCTGCGAGAGGCGGTTGCGCATCTCCGACGGCGTGCGGCCGTAGATGGTGTGCGCATAGGCGGGGCCGAGCTTCTCGTAGAAGCCGGTGCCCTCCGGGTAGTTCGCCTCCTCGAGCTCACCGTCGGACAGCCAGCGGTGCCAGCTCACGTTCGCCAGCGGGTACGCCGAGCCGTACACCTCCGCGAAGGCCTGCATCAGCGAGCGCTCGTTGGGCTGGCGCTGCGCGGTGAGCGACGCGTACTGGGCGTACTTCCCGTAGTGGTAGTCCCAGCGGCCGCCCGAGTGGAACGTGTTGCCCTGGTGCGACGAGACCACCGCGAGATCGGGCATCAGCTCCTCGCCGTCGGCGGCGAGGTAGCCGTAGGTGATGTTGCCGGTGGTCTTCGTCGCGAAGTGCGCCGCGTCGGCGCCGTAGCCCTTCGCCCGGTAGAACTGGCTCGACCACGCCGGGTTCGGGTTGAGGGTCCCCGCGGGGATGGTCATCGTCGCGTGGTTCGGCGTCTCGATGGGGCTGAACATCGAGTAGCTGTCCCAGCCGCCTTCCTGGAACCACATCACGAGGAAGCGCGGCTCCATCGTCTGCGCCACCGCGTCGGCGATGCCGAGCGTCTTCGCGGTGCCGGGCACGCCGAAGCGACGGAAGAAGCCGAGCCAGTCGAGCACGCCGATCGCGGCCGCGCCCTTGAGGAGTGAACGACGCTTCATGGCGCCCCCTGGAAGGTCTGCGAGGCAGCGACGGCCTTGAGCACGGCGCGCATGTCCCCGTTGTTGGCGAAGGTGGTGTCCCACAGCTGCTTGTAGAAGACGCGCTCGTCGGTCTGCGCACGGAGCTCGCGACCGATGAGCAGCCGCACCTGGGTGTTGATCATCCGGCGCACGAAGGCCTCCTTCTTCACCGCCTTCACCGCGAACGACTCGAGGCCGGCGCCCTTGTACGGGTAGGTGGCGACCAGCCCGCGATCGGAGTCGTCGATCGCCGCGCCGTCGAGCGTCTCGCGGAACGTGCCGTCGTCGGCCCACTTGAGGCGCTGGTGCGCGAGCGGCGTGAGCAGCTGGTGGCACGAGTAGCAGATGCTGGTGGGATCGACGGTCGACGCGGCCGTGGACGCGCCGCGCTGATCGAACACCTCCGGCGGCACCTCGAAGACCGAGCCCATGAAGCCCGAGAAGACGCGCGCCGGGAAGTTGTAGTGCGGCAGGCCGGGCTTGTTGCTCAGGTAGCCCCTGGTGGTGAGCACGCCGCTGCGGCCGTGCTGCGCGGGGCGCGGCTGCTGCTGGTACTGCGGGTCGACGGTGTACTCGGCGGTGAGCACCTCCTCGAACGAGCGCCCGCTGGTGGTGATGTAGGTCCACAGCCGCGCGGGCTCGTCTGACTCGGTGGTGCCCTGGCTCTCGATGCGGAGCTGAATGCGGTTGAAGTAGTACGCGCGGAAGTCGGGGCTGGCGAACACGTCTTCGATCAGCGCGCCGAAGCCGTCGGTGCCGAGCTTCGTGAACTCCGCGGCGGTGGGCGGGCGGCCGAGCGCGCGCTGGGTGAGCGCCACGAGGCGGGCCCGATCCTTCTCCGTCGCCGAGGACGCGGTCTCCGCGCTGGGCGGCATGGTGAAGAGGAAGTCGGGGTGCCGCACGAGCGCCTCGCACACGCCGCTCCACGCCGACTGCAGCGTGCCGAGCCCGGCGAGATCGGTCAGCAGCGCGAGCGCCTTCGTCTGCTCGGTGGCGCTGGCGGGCCGGTAGAGGAGCCGCTCGTACAGCCGCGAGAGGGTCTGCTTCGCGGCGTCGGCGCGCGTGGTGCCGGTGCCGGCCCCGAGCGGCCCGGTGATGGTGACGAAGTCGAGGTAGATGTTGCGATCGCCGCCGTTCACCACCGCGTCGTTGAAGAAGTTGATCGACACCGGGCTGTTGCCGACGTCGGTGAGCACGATGTCGACCGACTTGTCCTCGTAGGCCGCGGCGTTCGAGTACTCGAGCGTGGTGGGGCCGGTGACCGAGCCGATCTGAATGCGCAGCTGCGGCCCGACCCCGTCGCCGTCGAGCGTCGGCTTGCCGCGCACCGTGACGCGATAGGTGCCGGGCGCGGGCACGGTGAACGGCACCGCGAAGGTGCAGTTCGTGTAGCAGAAGTAGCCGGCGGGGTTGGTCGACGCCTGGCCGGCGCCCGTCGCCGGGTTCGGCGTGAGCGTCTCGATCTGCACGGTGGTCGTCGCCTGCGCGGGAACGTCGATCACCGGCGCGGTGATGGTGAGGCCGGTGAAGGGGCCGGTGCCGTTGGCCGCCGCCGCGCCGCAGACGTCGGGCGCGAGCGCATCGAGGCCGAGCAGGAAGTCCGGCGTCGCGGCGCGCGCTTCGACGAAGTGCGTGCTGAAGTTCACGCCGCCGAACAGCCCGATGTTGCGCTCGAACTGATCGACGCTGCTGCGCACCCAGTCGTCGGCGAACACCGCCTTCACCTTCGCCTTGAGCTGCACGTAGTTGATGAACGGGTTGTCGTACGAGGTGATCGCCGGGCCCTGGTACGGCATCAGCAGCTCCGGCGGGAACTGCTCGTCGGCCGCGACCCCGCCGTTCATCTCGTACGCGCGCACCATGCACACCGTGCGATCGAGCGCCTTCACCACGTCGTCCGCGAGCGCCGGCGCGCCCACCGGCATGCGCACGCGATCGTCCGGGTTGGTGACGCGCGAGAGCAGCGCCCCCGGCTCGTCACGGAAGAAGCCCGCGCCGCGCGCGAGGTGGAAGGTCTCGGTCGCGTCGGAGGTCATCGTGAAGCGCCGCCCCGAGCCCACCGCGTGACACGAGGCGCACTGGCTGGGACCGCTCGCCAGCGCCGGGTACACGTCATTGGCGAAGACGCCGATCGCCTCCTCGAGGCGCACGTTCGGGTAGTCGGCGAGGTCGCACGACAGGGTCGGCGGGTGGTAGCCGCCTCCTCCGCCGCTGCCTCCGCCCGCGGGCTGCTCGCCCGGCAGGCTGCCGATCACCCCTTCGCACGCGGAAGCCAGCACTGCGGTGGCCACGAGCCACCCGCGAATCGTTCGCATGGAACACTCCGGTCGCAGAATTACAGGAGCCTTGTGGTTGACGTGACCTGCGTCAACGGTGTGCGACTCTGCGCACAGGTGCGATGCGACCGTCGAGCAGCGCGCGCGTCACCATCGAGAGCGAATGGAGTCGCCGCATCGCGCGCCCCTGCCCCTCGGGCAGCTCGGCGCCGAGTGACATCGCCAGCTCCTCGACGCTGCCGGGCGTGGTCTGGCGGAGCTGACCGAGCACGCTGCGGAGGTTGAGGAAGTCGCGCGGCTCGACGCCTTCGCGCGCGAGGAGATCGCGACAGAAGCGCCCCCAGCCGACCTGCAGCTCGCCGGGCCGGAGGAAGGCGCGCCACGCGGCGATGACGTCCTCGCGGACGGGTGCGGCGAGCAGGCGCTCGGCCGGGACGTCGAGGTGCATCGGCACGCGCGGGCCGAGGGGACGAATCGGCCGGAGCAGCTGCACGAAGCGCTCGCCGGTGGACAGGCGCTCGGCGACGAGCTGCACCAGCTCCGGATCGTCCGGCTGCGGTCGAGCGGGATCGCACAGCGGCCAGGCGTTCGCTTCCCCGAAGACCACCACCAGCTCGCGCTCGCGCAGCGGCGCGATCGGGTCGACGCGCACCGTGTTCCGTTTCTTCCGGTTCTTGTGGCGCGACGACGCGCCGTTGCCGTTGATGAACTCGAGCTGGCGCTCCACCATCGCGTCGAAGGCCGAGAGGATCGGCGTGAAGCGGCCGGGCGCCTTCTCGAGACGCTCGAGCACGAAGGCCGTGGCCTCGATGGTGGCCAGGCAGTGCGCCTCGGGCTCGCGGCGGATGCGGTAGTTGCCGGGCTGCTCGGGGAAGAACTTGAGCCGCGGCAGCTTCGAGAGCACCGGGCACTTCTCGACGACCTTCTTCGCGTTGCTCCAGGTGCCGTCGACCACCACCAGCGTCCGGGGAGGCTCGGCGAGCGCGTCGACGTCGACCGCCGACTCGCTCGGGAAGAGCACCGCCACGCCCGGCTGCCCGGCCAGCGCCTCGAGCGCAGGGTTGCCCGCGGCCGAGAGCCCGATGTGGAGCTCCGAGTTCGGCAGCGAGAGGTGCGCCATGCGGCAGGTGCTGATCGGCACCCTCGCCTCGCGCGGGTGCTGAATGAAGACCACGCGGGTGGCGCTGGGCACGGGCGTCACCGCGTCGCACCAGCAGACGGACCTCGGCCGACGGCAGCGCAGGCAGAGCTCTCGATGGGCGGCGACGGCGACTTCCATGCGGCGCCCCGTGTGCCCGGTTGGCTCGGGAAAGTCGAGTAGGGTCGGCGCCGTGAACCTGCTGTTGCTGCGCCCCGAAGAGCTCGGACCCGATCGCGTCGCCCGCCTCCAGGGCCGGCGCCTGGAGCACGCCCGCGAGGTGCTCAAGGTGCAGAAGGATCAGCAGCTCCGGGTGGGCGTGCTGGGCGGCGCGATGGGCACGGCGAAGGTGCTCTCGAGCGCCACCACCGAGCTGGTGCTCGAGGTGAGCGTGAGCGAGCCGCCGCCGCCGCGCGCGGGGGTCTCGCTGGTGCTCGCCATCCCCCGCCCCAAGCAGCTCAAGCGCGTCATCCCCGCGGTGGCGTCGCTGGGCGTCGATCGCGTGATGCTGGTGAACGCCGCGCGCGTCGAGAAGAGCTACTTCGACTCGAAGGTGCTCGACCGCGAGTTCCTCGACGGCCTGGTGGAGCTCGGGCTCGAGCAGGCCTGCGACACGGTGGCGCCGAGCCTCGAGGTGCGCGAGCGGCTCAAGCCCTTCCTCGAAGACGAGCTCGGGCGCTGGGCGCCGGCCGGCGCCACGCGGCTGCTCCCCCACCCGTACGCGGAGCAGCCGCTGCGCCCGGTGCCCACGCAGCAGCACGTCGTGCTGGCGATCGGCCCTGACGGCGGCTGGGTGCCGTACGAGGTGGAGCTCTTCGCGCGGCTCGGCTTCCTGCCCGTCTCACTCGGGCGGCGCGTGCTGCGGGGCGAGGTGGCCGTGCCCTCGGTGCTCGGGGCGGTGCGCGCCGGGGGCTGACGGGCTATCAACCGCCCCATGAGCTTCCTCAAAGAGCAGCCGAAGAAGCAGGACACCGTCAACCCGCCGAAGCTCCTCGAGTTCATGATGAAGGACTGGAAGCCCCAGTCCCCGGCGATGCCGAAGCCGCACCGGCACGCGAAGGTGTTCCGCGCGCGGCGCGAGGCGCTCTCGAAGAAGTTCCCCGGCGACGTGCTGGTGATCCCCACCGGCCACGAGCAGTGCCGCGCCAACGACACGTACTTCCGCTTCCGCGCCGGCAGCGACTTCTTCTGGCTCACCGGCAACCTCGAGCCCGACTGCGTGCTGGTGATGGTGCCCTCGCCGCGCGGGGGCCACGACGCGCACCTCTTCGTCGAGCCCAACCCCGGTCGCAGCAGCGAGACCTTCTACACCGATCGCAAGAAGGGCGAGCTGTGGGTCGGCCCGCGCTTCGGCGTCACCCAGAGCTGCGCGTACTTCGACGTCGAGTTCGCGCACGGCCTGCCGGAGCTGCCCGCGTTCCTCGAGAAGTACCCGCTCTCGCGCGTGCTGCGCGGCCTCTCGCCGATGGTGGACGGCCTGCGCGCGCCGAACCACGAGCGGCCGGGCGACAAGGAGCTGGCCACCGCGCTCTCCGAGCTGCGCCTGTGCAAGGACGCGCTGGAGATCGCCGAGCTCGAGAAGGTGATCGCCTCGACGAAGCGCGGCTTCGAGGACGTCATCCGCGCGCTGGACAAGGCGAAGAGCGAGCGCGAGGTCGAGGGCGTCTTCGGGCTGCGCGCGCGCGTCGAGGGGAACGACGTCGGCTACGGCACCATCGCCGCGTCGGGCGCCCACGCCTGCATCCTCCACTGGACGCACAACGACGGCGCGCTCCGCAAGAAGGACCTGCTGCTGCTCGACGCTGGCGTCGAAGGCCACGCGCTGTACACCGCCGACATCACCCGCACGCTGCCGATCAGCGGCCGCTTCTCGAAGGAGCAGCGGGAGATCTACGAGCTCGTGTGGCGCGCGCAGCAGGCGGCCTTCGAGGCGGTCAAGCCCGGCAACGACTTCATGGAGCCCAACCGCCGCGCGATGCGCGTGCTCGCCGAGGGGCTGGTGCGGCTCGGCATCCTCCAGACGTCGGCCGACGAGGCGCTCCAGGACGAGCACCAGTTCTACAAGCGGTACTCGCTCCACAACGTGAGCCACATGCTCGGCCTCGACGTGCACGACTGCGCGAAGGCCCGCCAGGAGGTCTACCGCTACGGCCCGCTGCAGGCCGGCATGGTGCTCACCGTCGAGCCCGGCCTCTACTTCCAGGAGGACGACCTCACCGTGCCGAAGAAGTACCGCGGCATCGGCGTGCGCATCGAAGACGATCTGCTCGTCACCCCGAAGGGCTACCGCAACCTCTCGAAGGCCATCCCCTCCGAGGCGGGCGCCGTCGAGAAGTGGATGAAGGCGCTGCGCAGCAAGCGGTGAGGCGATGACCAACGACGACGTCGCGCGCAGCCTCGAGCGGATCGCCGAGCTGCTCGAGGCGCAGGCCGCGAACCCGTTTCGCGTGCACGCGTGCCTCCACGCCGCCGACGTCGTGCGCCAGCTCGATCGCCCCGTCGCCGAGGTGCTCGCGGAGACTCCGACCTCGCTGGGGCTGGGCGCGTCGAGTTTGACGAGATGTACTCGGCGTATGGGCGGCCGAGCATCCCGCCGGAGCAACTGCTCAAGGGCTCGCTGTTGCAAGCGCTCCACTCGATTCGCAGCGAGCGCCAGCTGTGCGAGCAGCTCGACTACAACCTGCTGTTCCGCTGGTTCCTGGACATGGGGGCGGACGACGCGACCTTCGACCACTCGACGTTCAGCGCGAACCGCGAGCGCTTCATGAAGCACGACGTTGGCCAGCAACTCTTCAAGGAAGTCGTTGGTCAGGCGAAGGCGGCGAACCTGCGTCGCCGGAACACTTCTCGGTGGACGGGAGCCTCATCGAGGTGGCGGCGAGCATGAAGTCGTCCGCCCGAAGGACGAGAAGCCCGAGGACAGGCCTCCGCCGGACGACCCCGGAAAATCCGAACGGTCAACTTCCACGGTGAGAAGCGAAGCAACGAGACGCACGAGTCGACCCTGAGGCCCGCCTGGCGAGGAAGTTCGAACGGGACCAGTGATTCTGAGAGGGATGCCCCTCCGGCTGGTTGAACAGCCAACTGCTCTTCGTGTTGCTTGAACTCGTGCGGTCTTGTAGCCGCGGCTCGAGTGCGGCCGCATCTGGTTGTAGTGCTGCCGCCAGAGCTCGATGACGGGGGCGGCCTCGCGCCTGGTCCGCAACCACTCGAGGCTGAGGCATTCGTCGCGGAACTCCCCGTTGAAGCTCTCCTCAGTGCCGTTCTCCCAAGGCTTGCCGGGGGCGATGTGGGCGGTGTCGATGCCGAGCTCCACGGCCCACTTGATGATGGCCGTGGCGACGAACTCGGGCCCGTTGTCGCTGCGCAGGTGCCGAGGCGCGCGGTGGATGCTCACCGGCCGCCTCGAGAGCACCTCGACGACTCGACCCGAGCGGATGCTGCCGGCGACGTCGATATCGAGGCACTCTCGGGTTCACTCGTCGACGACGGCAAGGCACTTCAACTGCTGTCCGTTGGCGCAGGCGTCGAACACGAAGTCGAGAGCCCAAACGTGGTTGCGAGCCGCAGCTGGTGTCGGTCGCGGACGTCGAGCCGCCACGCGGCGGCGAGGCCTCCTCCGAGGGGTCACCACAGCCGGTACGCCCGGGTGCAGCTCATCCGATGTCCCTCGCGTCCGCCGTCGGTACCCGAAAGGCACGAAGCACTGATCGACACGCATTTTTGAGCCACGGATGGCGGGCATGCATGCCGGAGACACGACCAACGATGTGCCTCATGGGTACCCCGGCAGCCAGGGTTCCTTGAGGATTTCCTGGATATTTCCGGCTGCCAGTTCGGCCCAGAGTCGCTGTACGTACTCGGGGCTGGCGTTGGTTTGGTGGTAGCGATCAGCCGGATCGTCTGAGTCTACCTTTTCGAGATAGAGATTGCGGTTGATTGTGTATCCAATGTTCCATCCATTTTCATGCTCAAGTGAGACAGAGCCATGCTCCTCGTCTGCCGACGAAAGTTCGGATATTGCATTGACAAATCTGTCAAACGACGGGTTTCGTTCAAGTTTTCCGGTCCAGCGTCTGAGTTTGCAGGTCATGCGGCTGTAGTCCTGGTGTCTGTTGGTTGTCTTGGTGGGTGGTCTTTCATTGGCGTTTGGGTGCTCCGGCCGGCCTTGCCCATAGCCAAGGTATCCGACCCGCAGACCCTCCGCCTGCACGCTCGGCGATGGCCGATCTTCGAAGCGAGGATCCTCGACTCCATCGGTGCTGCGCGAGCTGACCTCCACCGGCCGCCTCGGGATGCTCGAGCGGCTCGAGCAGGAGCTGCCGCCGCCGCGGCGCCTCGAGCGGCTCCCCGGGCTCGGTCCGGAGCTGGCGAAGCGCGTGCACGAGCAGCTCCACGTCGAGACGCTCGAGGACCTGGAGATCGCCGCGAACGACGGCTCCCTCGAGAAGGTGCCGGGCTTCGGGCCGCGGCGCACCGAGGCGATCCGCCAGGAGCTCGCGGGGCTCCTCGGGCGTCGGCGCGGCTCACGCCTTCCCCCGCCAGCCCCGCCGAGCGCACCGCCCCCGCCCCTGCCGGCGCTCCACCCGCACCAGCCGTCCGTCGCGCTGCTGCTCGAGCTCGACGCGGAGTACCGACGCCGCGCCTCGGCGGGCACGCTGCCGACGATCGCCCCGCGCCGCTTCAACCCCGCTCACGAGCGCTGGCTGCCGGTGCTGCACGCCGAGCGCGAGGGCCTCGCCTTCACGGCGCTCTTCTCGAACACCGCGCGCGCGCACGAACTCGGCCGCACGCGCGACTGGGTGGTGATCTACTGGGGGCACGATCACCGCGAAGGGCAGTGCACGGTGGTGACCGAGACGCGCGGGCCGCTCGCGGGTCGCCGCGTGGTGCGGGGCCGCGAGCTGGAGTGCGGCAGGCTCTCCGCTACGCCTGCGCGCGCGGCGCCTCGTGCACCTGCGCGAAGCCGATGACGTAGTTCTTCCCGTACGCCTTCGCGCAGGCCGGGCACATCACGTACGCGAAGTAGAGCTTGTCGAGCTCACGCCCGCGCTGGTGCACGAAGGTCTTCATCTGCTCGGCCCACGCGCCCATCTGGCTGTACGGCCCCTCGAAGACGCGGGTGAGGAAGGTGCCGGTCAGCGTGTCCATCCTCGCGCCCGGCACTGGCTTCGTGATGTCGATGAACAGCTCCGAGCCCCACGGCGACGAGTCGTCGGCGAGCATCAGCGGCTGCGCGGCGGCGGCGCCCGCCGCTTCGATCATCGCCATGTCCTTCGTGATGCGCCGCCCCATGTTGAGCGGCACGTGGAAGAACGAGGTGACGTGATCGCGCAAGAAGAGCTTGTGATCCCAGGTCAGCTCTTTGCCCTCCCAGACGAAGGGATCGAACGGAGGACAACAGCCAGTCGGGGTGACGATCTTCGGCGAGGCCAGTTCGGGTGACATGGAGCACCTCCCGCGCGGAGAGGAAGCATCGGCCGTGCCCCATTGCACCTTCGCGTACCTGCGCCGACACCGGCGCGCAGGCGTTGCGAACCCTGGCCCATCGGTCAGTCGGTTTCTGCCACTACTCGACGATCTCGATCGTCGGGTCCTGGATGATGTCGATCGCCGGACGCTTCGGAGGCTCGGGGGCAGGCGCCGGCGTGGCGGCCGGCGCCTCCGGCTTCTTCTTGGCGCGAGCCGGGCGTGTCTTGCGGACGAGCTCTGGCCGCCGCGCCGCATCGGCTGGCTCGTTCTCGACCGGTTCGGGCTCGGAGCTCGCCACCGGCGCGGGCGCCGGAGGAGGGGCCTGGTCGAGGGTGGTCGGCGGGACCGGCCTCGGGGCGATGACCGCGGGAACGGGGGCGGCGGCGCTCGGCGTCGGCGCGCCCTCGACCCTGGGAGCCTCGGTGCGAACGGGCGCGGACTCAGCGCGAAACGCGTCGCGGAGAAGGACCCCGCTGAGGACCCCGATGACCAGCAGCGCGGCTCCGAGGCTGACGAAGAGCACGCGGTGGGAGACGGGAGGTTCGCCGGCGGCGACCGAGGAGCTCGATGAGCGCTGCTCGACGATGGGAACCGTCACTGCGGTCGACTGACGCCCGAGCCACGGGAGGTTCGCGGCCTTGAGCTGTTCTTCGACGCGGCGCGAGACCTCTGCGCGCTCCGCGGCAAACGCGGCGGCGACCGTCTCGCCCACCTGCCGCTCGGAGATCGCCATGCCGTTCGCGGCGATGAAGGCCTCGAGCTCCTCGCGCATCTGCGCCGCGGTGGCGTAGCGGGCTTCCCGGCTGCGCTCGAGCGCCTTGCGGCAGATGCGCTTGAGCTCGGCGGGCGCCGACGGCGCCGCCTCCTCGAGGTCAGGCAGCTCGCCCATCACCACCCGCCGCGCGATGTCGACGTTCGAGACCCCGTCCCACAAGCCGCGCCCTGCGAGCGCCTCCCAGAGCACGACGCCGAGCGAGTAGAGGTCGGTGCGCGCGTCGAGCTTGTCACCGGCGATCTGCTCGGGGCTCGCGAAGCGGATCTTGCCCCGGTAGATGCCCTCCTGGGTCTCGACGCTGCTGTCGACCACCTTCGCGATGCCGAAGTCGATCAGCTTCACCGCCCCGTCGTACGTCACGAAGAGGTTGTGGGGCGACACGTCGCGGTGAACCACCCGCAGCGGCTTGCCATCGAAGTCGGCGAGCTGATGCGCGTACTCGAGCCCCTTCAGGATCTGCGAGATGACATGGAGGTCGAAGCGCAGCGCCGCCTCGCTCCTTTCCTTGCGACGCCGCCAGATGCGGTTGAGCGGCTGGCCATCGAGGAACTCCATGGCGATGAAGTAGTTCCCCGCCTCGTCCCTCCCGACCTCGTTGGTCTGCACCACGTTCGGGTGATTGAGGCGCGCCGCGAGCTTCGCCTCGTCGAGGAACATCGTCAGGAAGTCCTGCTGATCGGCGAGCGATGCGCGCAGCTGCTTGATGACCACCAGCTTGCGGAAGCCGGCCATGCCGACCGACTCGGCGAGGAACACCTGCCCCATGCCGCCGCCCCCGAGGCCGACCAGGAGGCGGTAGCCGCTCGTCACCGGCTGGGGGCCCGTGAACTGGAGTTCGACGTCAACGCTGTCTTCGGCCATGACGTCCTCACGGACACGGCGTGTACGAGCCCGCAAACGCCCCCGACTTGGTGTTGAAGGTCAACCCCGCCGGCGCGTACGCCACCGCACCGGTGGCCTGATCGCGAGAGATGCACCACGTCTCGACCTGCGAGCCGAGCACGTCGCCGCTGGAGTCGAACTCCAGGGGCCCGTGCGTCCCGAGCAGGCTGATCGACGTTCCGAGCTCCGCGGCGCTGAAGAGCGACTGCACCGACTGGGCGCCGGTGTTGAAGCGCTGGCCGCCCGGCGCGAGCAGGCGCAGCCCGCGGAGCACCGTCCGCCCGTTCTCGACGGCGTCGCGCTGCGACGCGAGCGCCGTGGCGACGAGGTACACCGAGTCGTAGGCGGGGCCCATGCCGGCGACGTTCGGGAACGACTTCCCGGTGAAGGCGCGGTAGTTGAAGACGAAGTCCGAGAAGTTCTGCATCGCTTCCGGCGCAGGGCCGAAGCCGGTGCCTGACACCCGCTCGCGAACGCCCCACCGAACACCGGCGTCGCCCACGAAGGTGAGCAGATCGGTCGTCTTGGCCGAGTCGATGACCACGTACTGTGGCCGGCGCGTCCCTCCGTCGAGGGTCGCCTCGAGCGGCGCGATGATCTGGGTCACCACCTCGGCCGTGCCTGCCCCGACGACGATGTCGGGCTTGAAGGCAGCCAGGTCGGCGACCACCGCGGCCTGCTCGGGGCGCGTCGGGTCGTAGAGCTTGACCTGAACCCAGGCCGCGTTGGCGAGCTCGGACAGCCCCGCGTCATTGATGCGAAGCGTCTGGTTGAGCGCGGTGGCGGTGCCGGCGCCGAAGACGTCGTTTCGTGCCAGCAGCGCGAAGCGCACCCGCGGAACACCACCGTCGCGCAGGGCGTCTTCGAGTTCGTTGATCCGACGCACGAGGAGCGGGCTGCGCTGCACGTCTGAGGGAATGACGCGCCAGGTGTAGTCGTCGTCTTCGAGCGAGGCGATCGACCCGGCGAGCGCGGCCGGCGTGATGCTCACCAGCTGCGCGGCCCTCGTCACCTCGTTGGTGAGCGTGACGACGTCCTGGCTGAGGTTCGGGCCGATGATCGCCGAGACCTGAAGGTCGGCGAGGTGCCTTCCCGCCGGCACGAGGGTCGTCGCGTCGCAGATCAAGAGGGTGATCGGCTTGCGCCCGTCCTTCCGCGGAATGCCACCGAAGCGGTTGATCTCCGACACCGCCATCTTCACTGCCTCGAGGCGCGCCTGGTTGGTCGCGGCCTGGCTGCCCTGCATCGCGAGCAGGCTCGCGAGCACGACGGTGTCCTCCTGCGGGTCGGCACCGAAGCGCTCACGACAGTTGTCATCGAGCAACGGGACGCACGCGCCGGTGGTGGGCACGCAGACCATCGACGCGTCGGGAGACTGGCAGTCCGCGGCGACCTGACAGCCCGAGCCTCCGTCGACGTAGGAGCGCGGCTCGAGGCCGATGAGGAGCTGACACCCGGAGAGGCCGAAGACGGCCAGCGCGACGAGCCGGCTCACAGCGCACCTCCCAGCACCAGCACGCCGCCGCCGGGCACGGGGGCGAGCGAGACCGAAGGGCCATCGCTGGAAGCACTGACGAGCCCCACCACCAGCGCGGCGACGCCCAGCGCGGCACCGCCGGCGATGCTGACGTTCGCCACGTTGGCGGAGGTGAGCGCCTCGTTGGTCAGCGAGACGCCGCGCGGGTCACCGCAGATCGCACCGGCACAGAACGCGCCCGCCTGGCGGTTCAGCTCCATGGCGTTGATCCCGAACCCAGCACCGACGCCGATGGAGACGACGGCCGCGACGCCGAGCCCGACGGCGACCCAGCGCCCCGGGCCCGGCCGCCGCTCGGTGAGTGTCACGACCGGCGCGGCCTTCTCGGGCTTCGGCAACACCGGAGCGACCTCGACCTTCGGCGGCTCGCGCGGTGTGTCGTCGATGGGTACCGAGACCCGCGTGCGCTGTTCCTGCTGGATCTGCTCGATGCGCGCGAGCGCCTTCTTCGTCAGCTCCGGCTCGGCGTCGGGCGCCGCCGCGTACCGACGGTAGAAGTCGGCGGCGAGCGCCGGATCCTTCAACCTGCGGTCATAGATGGCCGCGACGTTGTAGAGGATGCTCGACAGCGGCGTGAGCTCATACCCTCGCAGGTAGAGCTTCACCGCCTCCTGGTAGCGCCCTGCTTTGTTGGCCTCGAACGCCCGCTGCGCCAACCCCTCGACAGACTCCGACGACGGCTCGCCTGCAGCGAGCACAAACAGAATGGAAAAAAGCACTGGTAGGTTCCCCGATGGTCCTGCTCCTAGCGAGACCCGCGGCGAACGACCATTGTGAAGCGATGGTTCCGAAGAAGTTTCCGCCCCGGGCGGACATCACCCATTCGGGGTACGCGGAGCGGCCTCAGTCGGTCTCTGCCGCAGTCGGAGGGGCCTCGCCCTCGACGTACGTGAAGGTCTTCCGGCCGATCTCACGGTCATCCATCGTCAGCACGCGCACGCGGTAGGTGCCCGGCTTGCCCATCGTCGAGAAGGCGAAGGTGCGGAAGCCCTCCTCGTTGCCGCCCGAGAGCGAGGTGGCGTACGGCGAGCCGCGCTGGATCCACCCCTTGTCGGGATCGTCGTAGTCCCACGCGAAGCGCACCTGATCCTGGAACTTCGTGGGCGCGAAGATCCGCACGAAGGCCCACGCCTTCGACCCGGTGGGCGCGACGAAGGTGTCGTCCTGCGTGCGCCAGAACTCCCACCTCGAGGCCGGCTGGTAGGTGAGCTCGTAGTGGCGGTGGCCCTTCTCGTCTTTGGTGGGCGTCACCGAGGCGTAGATGCCGATGTGCTTGAGCGACAGCGGCACCGGGGGCACGACGTTGAGCAGGTAGAGCACCAGCAGCGTGCCCTGCATCACGAGGCCGGGCGCCACCGCGCGCTGGAAGGTCCAGTTCGGGTCGTGGGTGAAGCGCGTGAAGAGCTTCCACAGGCCGAAGGTCGCGCCGCTGCCCAGCAGCACCGAGAGCACGTACTGCCACGGGTGGAGGTGTCCCCACAGCACCGGCAGCAGGTACGCGAGGTAGCTCGTCACCGCGAACGACAGCAGGAGCACGCGGACGATCGGCCCCTGGGCGCGGAACCGCGGCAGCTCGTTGGCCACGATGATCGTCGACAGCGCGATGATGAAGAGGAACGCGAGGATCCCCGACGCCGCGCGGAAGTAGAACACCATGAAGGCGTTGAGCAGCGTGCCGAGGAAGAAGTGCATCACCCACAGGCGGTAGCCGGCGATCTTCCCCACCCAGCCTTCGGGCTCCTTGCCCGCGACGTGGAGCCGGTGATCCCAGAAGATCAGCGCCGCCGAGAGCACGAGATACAGGCCCTGGTGGATCAGCAGCGGCGTGCTGTCGATGCGGTGCAGCAGCAGCACGTCGAACAGGAAGCCCGCGAAGAAGAAGGCCACCTCGAAGGCGATGTGGTTCTTCTCCTTGAAGGCCTTGAAGCGGGCCGCGATGCCCAGCTGGCCGTCGGTGGCGATGACGTCGGGGCTCAGCTCACTCACGGCTCACGTGCCCTTGCGGATCAGCTTCTCGAGCTCGCCCGTCTGCGCGAGCTCCGCGACGATGTCGCTGCCGCCGATGAACTGCCCGTGGATGTACACCTGCGGGATGGTCGGCCAGTTCGAGTACGCCTTGATGCCCTCGCGCACCTCGGGCTCCGCGAGCACGTCGATCGAGTGCACCGGGCCGAAGGGCTTGAGCAGCTCGAGCGCGCGCGCCGAGAAGCCGCAGCGGGGGAAGAGCTGGTTGCCCTTCATGAAGATGACGACGGGGTGGGCGTTGATCTCCGCGTCGAAGCGGGCCTTCAGGGTGTCAGAGAGTGCAGTGGTCATTTTGCGTTCACCTTTGCCCATTGCTCGGGCGAGTAGGTCTTGAGCGCCAGCGCGTGCAGCTCGCCGGTCGCGAGGACGTCCTTGAGGGGCGCGTACACGAGCTGATGGCAGCGCACCATGGGCAGCCCCACGAACTGCGCGCTCACCACCCGCGCCTCGAAGTGATCGTTGGTGCCGGTCGTGTCGATCACCTCGACCTCCGCACCGGGGAGCGCACCGAGGATGCGCTCGCGAATCCATTCCGGGTTCAACATGTTCAGTTCACTCCTCCGGGTGGCACGACCCAGCCCGGGTCGATGCCCATGCCCTTGATGACCTGCTCCCAGACCTTCGACGGGTCGTCGAACAGCACCGCCTGACGACTCGCCTCGGTGAAGAGCCAGCTCCCCTGCTTCATCTCGAACTCGATCTGACCTGCGCCCCACCCCGCATAGCCCAGGCAGAAGCGAAGGTGCGCCTGCTCGTCGAGCAGCAGCGGCTCGAGCGCGTCGCTGGTGACGGACAGGAAGAGGCCCGGCAGCACCTCGTGCCGCTCCTCGACGCGCTCCGAGTCGTGGAGCACGAAGCCCCGGTACGGCTCGACGGGCCCGCCCTGGAAGAGCGCCTCGTGCTCGCGCGAGGCCGCGACGGGGATCTCCTGGCTCTTCGCGAGGTGGGCGAAGGTGAGCGGCGCGGTGCGGTTGATCACCAGCCCCATCGAGCCCTCGGCGGAGTGCTCGATCATCAACACCACCGCCTGCTGGAAGTTGGTGTCCATCAGCTGGGGCGTGGCGATCAGGAATCCGGGGGCGAGTGACTTCACGTCGCGGAGCATATTCGCGCGCCTCACTCGATGCGGATGAAGTGCAGCACCGCCCCGCGGCAGCCCCCTGTCGTTCCCGTCGAGGTGCGGGGACCAGGTTCGGCTACGCTCGCACCCGCGTCATGGACGTCGACGACACCCACCTCCGGGCCACGCCCAGCGACGACGACCTCGGCGAGACGCACAAGCGGCCCACCCCGATGGTCGGCTCGGTGATCTCCGGGAGGTACCGGCTCGAGGCGATGCTCGCCGCCGGGGGCATGGGCGAGGTCTACCGCGCGGTGCACGTCGAGCTCGGCCGCCCGTTCGCGCTCAAGCTGATGCGCCCGGAGCTGAGCCAGGACCCCACCTTCGTCGAGCGCTTCCGCCGCGAGGCGATGACCGCGAGCCGGCTGGGCCACCCCAACATCGTCGACATCGTCGACTCCGGCCGCGCGGAGTCGGGCCAGTTCTTCTTCGTGATGGAGTTCCTCGACGGGAAGACGCTCTCGTCCCTGCTCGATGGTGGCGCGCTCGATTTCGCGCTGGCGCTCGAGCTCACGACGCAGATCGCCCGCGCCCTCGAGGTCGCGCATCGCGCCGGCGTGGTGCACCGCGATCTCAAGCCCGACAACCTCATCGTGCTCCAGCGCGCCGGGCAGCCCGTGGTGAAGATCGTCGACTTCGGCATCGCGAAGATCGTCACGCCAGCACCGGAGCTCAAGCAGACGACCCACGGCGTGGTGATGGGCACGCCGCAGTACATGGCGCCTGAGCAGGCCGCCGGTGTCGCCCTCGATCAACGGGCTGACGTCTACGCGCTCGGGCTGATCCTCTTCGAGCTGCTCACGGGCACCCCTCCGCTCACCGGAGCCACCGCCGCGCTCGTGATGTCGGCCCACATCGCGACGCCCGCCCCGCCCCTGCCCGCCGAGTTCCCCGCCCCGCTGCGCGAGCTCGTCGCGCGCATGCTCGCCAAGCGCCCCGGTGAACGCCCCGCCTCGATGACCGAGGTCCTTCAGGAGCTCGAGCGCGTCCCG
>JBMORD010000058.1:0-24725 GCA_049322495.1 Myxococcota bacterium
TTGGGCGGCGGTGGGTGCGGCCTCCGGCGGGCGACGGCGACGTGCGCACCGCGCGGCTCTTCGGCGCGCTCCTGGTCGGCCTGCTGACGTTGCGCGCCTTCGCGCAGTGGCTGCTGCCGGAGTAGCGCCCTCCCCCCGCCGCGCCGCGAGGAGAGGGCGGGCTCGTCACTTGTAGACGACCTCGACGATCGCCGTGCGGCGCGACGCGTTCTCGTCGAAGGTCACCACCTCGTCGTTCGACAGCGACTGGTGGCCGTGGGCGCGCGCGTAGATGTAGTGCTTGCCCTTGTCGGGCGCGGGCTTGTTGAAGCACGCCTTGAGCGCGAGCTCCGGCACGCCGAGGGCGAGCTCCTCGAGGAACATGTAGCCGCGGGTGGCGGTGTTGTCCCGGAAGTAGAACGCGCCCTTGAGCGACGAGTAGTTCATCGACTTCAGCGCGCCGTTGTAGCGGGTGAAGTTCTTGCCCTTCTCGTCCTTCGTCGAGCCGCCCGAGTCGGGCCAGCACGGCGTGTGGTAGATGCCCAGGCCGAACGCGCGCCCCGTCACCTGCACGCCCTTCGGCAGGTTCTTCGGCAGCACGAGGCCCGTCTTGCAGATACCCATCAGGTTCTCGGTCCGCGTGCCGTGCCAGCCGGGCGTGAGGCCCGTCGCGCCCTTCACGGCGGTGACCTTCGTCGCGTAGTCATCGAAGGCCTTCTTGCGGCCCTGCTGCTCGACCCGCCACGCGCGCGCGAGCTTCAGCTTGCCGTAGAAGTTCGAGTTGATCGGCGACTGGCCGGTGTCGAACAGCTTCTTGATGTGCTTGTACTCATCGCTCTTCGGCTCGAGGAACGCGATGTCGCACTTGAGACCGTCGTACCAGACCTGCGTCGGGTCGGCCTGCGTCGCCGCTTCTTCGAAGACCTCCTTCTGCAGGAAGGCGTCGCGCAGCAGGCCGAGGAAGGTGCGCTGCTCGGCGATGCGCTGCTCGCTGTTGATGAGGATCCTGTCGAGGTCGAGCTTGCCGCCCGAGCGCGCGTGGTCGATGCGGCGCGGGATGGCGGAGTAGTAGTCGTTCGTCAGCTCGAGCAGCGCGCTCTTCTTCTTTGCCTCGGGTGCCTTCTTCCCGACGAGCGACTCGATCTCCTCGAGGAGGTCGGCGCCCTTGTCGATCTGCTTGTCCGACAGGTTGCCCAGCGGCGCCGAGTCGGTGGCACCCGACGACGCGCTCAGGCCCGCGGCGACCGCGTGGCCCGTCGAGCCGTAGAGCAGCTCGAGCAGGGACTCCACCTCGGGGTGGAACTTGCCCGACGACTTGCGCGCCACCTTCTTCGCGGGCGCGGGGGCCTTCACCCCGGCCTTCTTCGCCTCGTCGGCGACGGTGCGCAGGTCGACCTTCTGGTAGCCCTTCTTGAGCTTGGAGTTGATCTTCGAGTCGAACTCCTTCTTCGCCTTCTCGAGCGTGGGGGCCTTCACCTCCTGCACCTGGCCGGCCTGACCGACGCGGCCGTAGGTGAAGACGACCTTGAAGGCCGCCCCGTCCTTGAGGATCTGCCCCTTGTAGAACTTGTTCGAGCCGAGCGACGTGGCGCCCGTCTTCGCGCCCGTGAGGTCGGTCCAGTTGAGGACCACTTCTTCGACGACGTTGCTCATCGTGCGGTCTCCGTCGGCTCAGCTCTGCACGTGCACGGCGTAGCGCAGACGGATCTGGCTCTCCTGGTACACGAGGTACTCGCTCTGGGTGAACGAGCTCTTCGCGTACTGGCTCTGCTTGATGGGCTTGCCCTGCGGAATGATGACGTCCTTGCCGTCGAACTTGCGCACCACGTCCTTCGACGGGTCGGGCTCGGTGTGGCCTCGCGCCACGATGGAGTCGAAGCCCTTCGGCGCCGCCTTCAGCGTGTGGTCGTCCTTGGTGATGCCGTGCTCCTTCCCGAGCGCGACCTCCGCGAGGAACATCACGCCGAGGTTCTTCGCCCAGCCCATGTAGTTGATGGACTTGCCGTTCTCCGACGCAGTGTAGATGCCCTTGCCGACGCGCCCGCCCGAGTGCGGCATGATGCGCAGGCCCGACTTGCAGATGGCGGCCACCACCGCGACGTTGGTGCCGTGCCACAGCAGCTTGCGGTGCTTGATGTCGTCGTGCTTCTTGAAGCGGTCGGCCTCGCCGTTGCGATCGATGCGGAACACGTCGAGCACCTTCGGCTTGCTGTACGAGGCCGCGGTCGCGTCGACGTACTGGAGCACCAGCTTGTGCTCGTCTGACCCCGGCGGCACCAGCTCGAGCTTCGCGTTGAGCTTCTTGTAGTTCTCGTCGGCCGGGTGCGGCGCGAGCTTCTCGGCCTTCGCTTCCTTCTTCTCTTCCTTCTCGAGCGAGATGGCGAGCTCGATGTCGCTGAGCACGTTCAGCATCTCGGTCTTCTTGTCGGCCAGCTCGTGGGTGTCGATGAGCGGCGGCGTGCTGCGGCCGAAGGCGTGCGGGATGACCGTGTAGAAGCGCGAGGTGTGCTCCATGATCGCGGCCTTCTTCTTCGCCTTGATCGCCTTGCGCAGCTCGTCGAGCACCTCGTAGCCCTTCTGCACCTGGGCCGTCGACAGCTGCCCGAGCGGCATCTTCTTCACGTCGATGTCGAACGACGCCATCGCGCCCTTGAACATGTCGTGGTCGAAGATGAGGTTCATGAAGTTCTGCACGCGCGGGTGCAGCGTCGAGGGCTTGAACTTCTTCGCGCTCGCGCTCGAGAGCTTGGCCGCCTCCGCGTCGATGCCCTTGAGCTTCTCCTCGAGCTCCTCGGCCTTCTTGGTGTCGGCCGAGCGATCGACCTCGATGAGCGTGTAGCGGCCCTTCGCCGGCTTGAAGTTCGCGCGGTCCGCCCACTTGTTGCTCGTCTTGTCCTTGAACTTCGCCTCGAAGACCTTGAGCGCGCCCTCGAACGACGTCGGGCCCACGAGCGCGTTCTGCCCCGTCTCACCGACGCGGCCCCAGCGGGTCCACGCGTAGAACTTGCCGCCCTTCGTCAGGAGCTGGATGACGTAGAACTTGTTGTTGTTCGCGCCGATGTTCGTCTGGTTGAGGATGCAGTCGTAGTCCTCGTGGACCTCCGCGCCCTTGAGGGTGCAGTTCTCGTCGACGGGGATCTTCAGCTTCTTCGCGGGTGCAGCGGCCTTCGCGGGTGCAGCAGCCTTCTTCGCAGCCATGTGCAGGACCTCGGGGTGAGTAGGGCGTCGGGACTGAACCCCAAGGTCGCTTCCGGGTGAAGCGAATGTGGTGCGACCTGGCGAACGCAGAACCTGCGTCTCAGGGCAGGCAGCCGATGCGGTGGTGCGAGAAGACGATGGAGTCGAACCACAGCTCGAGCCCCACGTTCGCCGGGCCGAAGCTCTCGAGGCCGAAGCGCCAGGCCGCGCCCTCGTAGACCGGCGACCAGTGCTCGGGCGGGTCGCGGCCCAGCTCGGCGCGCCAGAGTGCGTCGCTGAGGTTCAGCTCCGGGCGCTCGACGCCGTCGAGCCACACCTTCACCTCTTCGTTCGGGTGCGCGCTGTCGCTCGAGCCCTGGTGGTCGCCGAAGTACATCGCCTCGAGGCAGAGCCACCGCTGCGCGTGGAAGCCCTGCTCGGTCCCGGGCGTGGCGTCGCCGTCTTCGACGCCGGGGTGCCAGCTCCCGCCCTCGTACCAGGCGCGCGCGTTGTCGAGGCCGCCCGAGAAGAAGCCCCAGCCCATCATCGCGAAGTCGTTGCTGATGGACCCGAAGCCCAGCTCCGCGCGGCCGTCCGTCACGTCGACGAACGAGGGGTGTGCGCCGGGCAGCGAGAGGTCGCCGAAGCGCAGGTACACGCGCAGGTACAGGCGGTCGTCAGGCGCCGCCGGCGGGGTGCGCAGCTCGATGACCTGCTCGCCGGTGTGCATGAAGGGCACCCCGTACGACATCTTGAGCGAGCGGTTGCCGTCGGCTGCGGTGGCGGTGTCGACGGTGAACGTCGCCGCCTGGCCCTTCACGCGCCAGCGTGCGGGGTCGAGGCCGCTCTCGAAGCTCTCGCAGAGCAGCGCGTCGGTCGGGCACGCGGCCGGCAGCGCGCCCGCGTCTGAAGGTGGCGCGCCCGCATCGAGACCTGCGTCGAGGGGCGGCGCGCCTGCGTCGTGCGCCACCGCCGCGTCGGGCGCGCCCGCATCGAACGCCGCCTCGGCGCCTGCCGAGAGTGGCGGGGCGTCGAGCTCTCCGATGGCCGCGTCGCAGCCAGCGAGCACGAGGGCCAGCAGCGCTCCACAGCGCGTCACAGGAGCCCCGACACGCCGGCGGTGACGCTCGGCGCGCTCGTGCCGTACGAGGTGAGCGTCTCTCCGAAGGCGTTGGCCACGCCGACGAGGAGCGGGTTGTGCGGGCTGCGCGCGCCGCGTGGCTGATCGCCGACCACCGCGGTCTTGCCGGGCGCGACCAGCCGTCGCCCGAGCCGGAGCTTCCCGTTGGCGCCACCCGCGAGGAGGATGGGCACGTTGTCGGTGGAGTGGCCCGCGCCATGGCCGCCTTCGTTGCCGACCATGATGAGGGTGCTGTCGAGCGCGCCGGCGTCGTGGAGCACCTTCATGAAGCGGGCGAGCTTCTTCATGTAGTACCGCATCATCCCTGCGACGACGCGCTGGGCCGCCGGCGAGTCGTCTCCCGAGCGGTGGGCGATCTCGTTGTGGAAGTCCCACGGCAGCGCGCGGTCGGGGAGATCTCCCACGCTCGTCGCGGGGATGGTGTCGCCCGCGAGGCCGGTGCAGGTGCCCGCCTTCTGCGCGACGCCCGAGAGCACGATGGTGCCGAAGCGGCTCAGGTCGCAGATGAGGATCTGCGCCAGCATCTCGAGCTGCCAGTCGGCGAAGCGATCGAACCAGTCGACGCCTCCGTTCCACTGGTTCTGCACCACGTAGCCGTCGCCCGCCTTCGAGTGGCGCGCGGGGGCGACGCAGCCGGTGGCGGCGGCCGGCATCTGCGTGAGCTGGCGCTCGAGCTCGCGCACCGCGGTGAGGTGTTGGTCGAGCTTCTGCTTCTCGGCGCCGGCGAGGCGCCCGTTGAGGCGCGTGAGGTCCTTCGTCACGGCGTCGAGCACGCTGGCGCGCTTGCGCTGGAGCTTCGCGGCCGCCGCGGCGTCGGTCGGCATGAGGCCGGCGAAGTACTTGTCCCAGATCTCCTGCGGGTCGGTCATGCGCGAGAGCGGCGCACCGCCGGTGCCGAACGAGATGGCGCTGCCCGTCGTCGGCGCGCTGCCGTAGTCCGTCTCGTTGGTGAGCTGCACCGAGCGGAACCGCGTCGCGCCGCCGTACTTCTCGGCGAGGTATTGATCGAGCGACGGGTTCTGCAGGCGCCAGTCACCGGTGGGGGAGAACGGCGCCGAGCTGCCGGTGAGGAAGAGGCCCAGCGCGCCGTGCATCGGCACCGCCGTCGCCTGCCCGCCCGCGTCGACGAGCGGCTGCCCGCCCGGCTGGTAGTGCGCGCACGCGTAGTCGAAGCCCTCGCAGATGAGCAGCTTGTCCTTGAAGCTCACGCCGTACGTGGCCGGGTCGTCGAAGGGCCGCAGCACGCAGTCGGCGTAGCTGAGGTCGTACTGGGTGTCGGTCTCGCCAGCGCGCCGCGCGTGGTACAGGTGCGAGGTCGCGTGGAAGAGGCCCACGCCGACGAACTTGAGCGGCGGCGTCGCCCCATCGGCGCGCGCCACGTTGTTCTCGAGCAGGCGGTAGAACGGGAGCGCCGCCGCCGCCGCGCCCACCGCGCGCAGGAACGAACGACGGCTGGCCAGGCTTCGCTTCGACTCACTCATTCGGTCACCTCACGCACGGCGAAGAAGTCGCTCGCGGCGTACGCCTCGAGCACGTCGAGCAGCTTCGGCTGCTGCGCCGGGGGCAGCGCCTCCCACGCATGGAGCAGCGCCTCCTCGCGGGTCGCGTCGCTCTTCCCTGCGGTGAAGCGCGCGGCCTTCACCGCGAAGCACCGCTGCACGTTGGCGCTCGAGGCGAGGCGCTCGGCGAGCCCCGCCGCGCCGTCGACCTGACCATCGATGTCGGTGCCGACCAGCGTGCCGGTGGCGTCGACCGGCTGCCCGTTCTCCGTCGCGCGGAAGCGGCCCATGACGTCGAAGTGCTCGAACGAGAAGCCGATGGGGTCGATCACCTTGTGGCAGCCCGCGCACGCGGCGTTCGTCGAGTGCGCCGCGAAGCGCTGGCGCGTGGTCTGGCTGCTCGACACCGGCGGAATGACCATCGCCGCCACCGCCACGTCGCCCGTCGGCGGCGCGAGGCTCATGCACATCACGTCGCGCAGCACGGACAGGCCGCGGCGCACCGGGCCCGAATGATCCGGCGCGGCGTGCGCCACGAGGAAGCTCCCCTGCGAGAGGAGGCCCTTGCGCCCGGTGCCGGCGAGCGACCAGCGCCCGGCCGCCAGCTTCGTCGCGCCGTAGGTGGTGGCGAGCGCGTCGGGCCCGACGCCGTACTCCGCGGTGAGCAGCGTCGAGAGCGTGCCGTCGTCGCGGTAGAGCACCTCCTCGACGAACGCCGCGGTCTCGGCGGTGTAGAGCGGCGTCAGCGTGTCGAACGCCGCGTCGCTCTTGCGGTTGATGGTCTCGAGGCCGAGCCACTGGCGCACGAAGCGCGTCACCTGCGCCTTGCCTGCGGCCGTCTGCAGGAGCCGACGGGCCTGGGTCGCGCGCGCGTCGGCGCGGCTCAGCTCGCCGGCGCCGGCGGCGCGGAGCAGCTCGTCGTCGGGCGGCGACGCGGTGAGGAAGAAGGACAGCGCCGAGGCGATCTCCCAGCGGGTGAGCTCGCGGCGCGCGCCCGCGGCGCCCGGCTCGCCGAGCGCCGGCACGTAGAGGAACGACGCCGACTGCAGCACCGTGGCGATCACCGCCGAGAGGCCGTCGGCGAAGGTGCCCTCGGCGGCGACGGCGGTGAAGACCGCGGTGAGCTCGGCGCGCTCGTCGGCGGTGACGGGCCGCCGGTACGCGCGCGTCGCGAAGCGGTCGATGAACTGGTCACGGCACGCGGCGGTGGTCGCCGTGCAGGGCACCACGCTCGCCGGGCGCGCCGCCGCCACCGAGTCTCCGAGCTGCTCCGCGAGCGCCTGGAGCCGCTCCGCGAAGAGCGCGTCGACGCGCTGCTCGACGTTGCGCGAGAAGCCGCTCTGCCGCTCGTCGGGAGGCAGCCCCGCGCCCGCGTCGGCGACCCCGAGCAGCGCCGCGACCGCGTTGTTGAACTCGAAGGTCGAGAGCCGTCGCACCTCGACCGGCGCGAGCGGAGGTGGGCCGTCGGGCGCGGTCGTCCTACCTCCTGCTGCTCCACCCGGACCGCGCGCCTCCGAGAAGATGCTGCCTTCACAGCCGGCGAGCAGCGCGCTGGTCAGCAACGTCGTGAGGAGCCATCGCATGCGGTTGACCCAGAGCAAGCCGGAGGCCACCCACGCTCGCAGGGCGAGCGCGCGCAGAGTGATGGATCCGGTCACTCCGCCGCGCCGAGTGACTTCTTCGGTCACTTTGGCGAGCCTCGCGGCATGTCCTTCGAGGCGCTGGTCGAGCAGGCAGAGGCGGCGTTCCGCGCAGGTGACCATGCCGGCGCGCTGAGCGCCTGGCGGGCGGCGTGGCCGCTGTCGCGCGGGGTGCTCGAGCCGGTGCCGAGGGTGTGGCTGCTCCTCTCGCTCGCCACGGCGGCGGTGCGGGCGGGCGACTTCGACGAAGCCTTCGAGGCGCTCGCCGGCCTGCAGAAGGGCTTCGCCGACACGAAGGTGGTGGTCGGCAACCCGTGGTTCCACCTCCTCGTGGGGCTCACCTTCGCCGGGCTGCGCGACTCACCGGAGCAGATGACCGACAACTTCGCGCGGGCGCTCATCTGCGGCGGGCCGGAGCTGTTCACCGACGAAGACCCGCAGTTCCTCGCGGCGATGAAGCGCCTGCTCAAACCGCCCGCCGAGCTCGGCACCTGGGACGGGTACCGCGGCTGCTCGAGAGCGCTGCTGAATGGTGCGACCGGCCCGCTGCGCGACCTGCTCACCCACCGCCTCGGCGCGCCACCGCCGTACTCGGATTGAACGGAACGGTCACCCGCGGAGGCGGTGCCGTTTGATCAACCGGTACAGGTAGGCACGGTCCACACCGGCCGCGGCGGCGGCGGCGCTCACATCGTCGCCGTGCACCTGCAGCAGTGCGCGGACGTACTCCTGCTCGAAGGCCTCGGTCTGGCGGCGGCGCTCCACGGCGAGCGGCACGCTCACGTCGACCGTCGCGCGCCGCGGGTCGGCGTGGTGCTCGGCGGCGCTGGGGGCATCGACCGGCAGCCCCGAGGCGAAGAGCATGCAGCGCTCGAGGTGGTTGCGGAGCTCGCGCACGTTGCCGGGCCACGCCGCGCCGCGGAGCCGCGCGAAGAAGTCGGGCGTGCAGATGCGGTCGATCTCCTCGGGCGCCGCGCCGAGCCGCGCGAGGATCTTCTTCGAGAGCAGCGGCAGGTCTTCGGGCCGCTTGCGCAGCGGCGGCATCGTCACCCGCATCACCGCGAGGCGGAAGTAGAGGTCGGCGCGGAAGCGGCCCTGGTTGATCTCCTGGCGCAGGTCGCGGTTGGTCGCGGCGATGACGCGCACGTCGGCGGTGCGCACCACGTTCGAGCCCAGGCGACGGAACTCCCGCGCCTCGAGCACGCGCAGCAGCTTCGGCTGCAGCTCCACCGGCAGCTCGCCCACCTCGTCGAGGAACACCGTGCCGCCCGCCGCCTCCTCGAAGGCGCCGGCGCGCGAGGTGTTGGCGCCGGTGAAGGCCCCGCGCTCGTGGCCGAAGAGCTCGCTCTCGAGCAGCGTCGCCGGCAGCGCGCTGCAGTCGATGACCACGAAGGGCGCGTCGCGGCGCTTCGACTCGGCGTGAATCGCCGCCGCCGCCTCTTCCTTGCCCGTGCCCGTCTCGCCGTCGAGCAGCACCGTGATGTCCGACGGCGCCGCCCGCTCGAGCAGCGCGAACGCGGTGCGCATCGCCGGGGAACGCCCCACCAGCGCGCCGAACTGCTCGCGGTCCGACGTCGGGAGCGTGTTCTCGGCGCCGTCGAAGGTGACCTCGATGCTGCTGCCCCCGAGCGTGAGCCGGCTGCCGGAGCGCACCACCGCCTCCATCACCTGCACGCCGTCGAGCACCGTGCCGTTGCTGCTGTCGAGGTCGCGCACCGTCAGCCCGCGCGGCCCCAGCCGCAGCTCGCAGTGGAAGCGCGACACGCGCGGGTCCTCGATGATGACGTCGTTCGACGGGTGCGAGCCCACCGAGCAGCTGTCCTTCGTCGAGCGCCACTGGCTCGCCTGTCCCCTCGCCGGCTGAATGGAGAGGACGAACGACTGCACCGTGGTCGAGGTGCGCGAGAGGGCGACTTCGGTTCTCTGGTCCGGGGGAGGCACGCGGCGCGCCTTATAGCTGTGCGCGATTCCTCCACCCAGTCGGTCACGATACGGTGCGCCCATGTCGTGGGCCCTGTGCCTCGCGTTGTTGATCCACGCGGGACCGACGAGTGACGAGCTGAAGCGCGCGCAGACGCACTTTCGTGCGGGCAAGACGCACTACGACCTGCGCAACTACTCCGAGGCGATCCGCGAGTTCGCCGCGGGGTACGCGCTCGCGCCGCGCCCGGAGTTCCTCATCAACCTCGGCCAGGCGTACCGCGGCATCGGCGACCTCCCGATGTCGCTCAAGATGTTCCAGCAGTACCTCGAGAAAGCGCCGGCCGACGCGCCGAACCGCGGCGAGGTGCGGGAGCTGATCCGCGAGCTCGAGAAGGCCATCGCCGAGGCGCCTCCGAAGCCCGCCGACGACGCGCCGCGCGTCACGAAGCTCGAGCCGTCTGCTGCGGCACCCGGCGCGCTCGTCGAGGCGACGCCCCCTGCGAAGCCCATCAACCACCTGGTGTGGATCATCCCCGTCGGGGTCGCGGTCGTGGCGGCCGCGGGCGTGGGCATCGCGGTGGCCGTGGCCAACGGGAGCGCGTGCGCGGGCGCGGGCACGCTCGGCTGCGTCGACCTCAGGACCCGATGAGCACCAGGTTCGGCGACTACCTGCTGCTCGAGCGGCTCGGTCAGGGCGGCATGGCCGAGGTGTGGCGCGCGCGGCGCGTCGGCTCGGAGCGCGACGTGGTCATCAAGCGCATGCTGCCCGGCCACCACGCCGACCCGGCCTTCTCGGCGATGTTCGCGCGCGAAGCGAGGCTCTCGGCGCGCCTGCGGCACCCGCACATCGTCGAGGTGTTCGACTTCGGCGAGGTCGACGGCGAGCCGTTCATCGCCATGGAGTACGTCGACGGCGTCGACCTCGCGCGGCTGATGACCACCCTCGCGCGCACCGGAGCGCGGCTGCCCGTCGGCGTCGCGGCGATGATCGCGCACGACCTCGCCGAGGCGCTCGAGCACGCGCACGCCGCGACCGACGAAGCGGGGCGGCCGCTCGAGCTCGTGCACCGCGACGTGAGCCCCTCGAACGTGCTGCTCGGGCGCGACGGCAGCGTGAAGCTCGTCGACTTCGGCATCGCGCGCGCGGCGGGAGAGAGCCGCCTCACCGCCACCGGCACCTTCAAGGGCAAGGTGGGCTACGCGTCGCCGGAGGTCGTCGAGGGCGGGGCGCACGACGCGCGGTCGGATCTCTTCGCGCTCGGCGTGGTGCTCCACGAGATGCTCGCGGGGCGTCGGCTCTTCAGCGGCGCGTCAGACATCCAGACGCTCGGCCTCGTCCGCGCGGCGCAGGTGCCGCCGGCGTCGGAGCTCAACCGCGAGGTGCCGCCCTCGCTCGACGACGTCTGCTTCCGGGCGCTGGCGAGGCTCCCGGCGGATCGCTTCGAGTCGTCGGGCGAGCTCGCCCGGGCGCTGGCCCCGCTCGTCGAGCAGCTCCAGGGCACGCCCGACGCGCTCAGCTCCTTCCTCGCCGCGCATCCTCCCGCTCCGGCGGCGCAGGTCGTCACCGCCGTCGCCGAGACGAACACCCTCGCACGTCCGCGGCGTCGCCTGCCCACGCTCGCGCTCGCCCTGGGCGCGCTCGTGGTGGGCCTCACCGGCTGGTGGCTGACGCGACCCGCGCCGCTCGTCCGGGAGCCGGCGCCGCTGCCCGTCGCGCCGCCGGTCGTCGCGGCGCCGAGCAGCCCGGTGCTGCCAGTCGCTGCCCCGCCACCGCCGCCGCCGCCGTCGAGGCAGCGCGTGGTGCTCGAGTCGACGCCACCGGGCGCGACGGTGAAGACCGCGCTGGGGGAGGTGCTCGGGAAGACGCCCTTCGAGCAGTCGTGGGACGAGGGGGCTCGCCCGCGCGCGCTCACGCTCGAGCTGGCGGGCTTCGCGCGCACCGACGTGCCGCTCGACGACGTCGCGGATCAGCGCAAGACCGTCACGCTGCGCGCACTGAAGACGAAGGCGAGCCCGACGAAGAAGTCGCCGAGCCGCCGCGACAAGCGCAAGCCGACGCTCAAGGACGGCGCGGTGGTCGATCCTTTCCGCTGATCAGCGCAGCTCGATGCGGATGTCGTCGAAGCGCACCATCGAGGGGAAGGTGAGGCTCCCCGTCTGCTGCACGTTGCATTGCACGCCGCCGACCGGCGGCACGCTGTCGGGCACCTCGAGCACCACGCGCTGCCAGCCGCGCTTGAGGCTGACGGTGCCGTTCATCGGCACGAAGTACTGCATCGACGAGCCGATGGCGTTGAAGGCCCACGCCCACTCGCAGTCGCTCTCGACGTAGATGCGCAGCGAGTACCGCTTGATGGCGAGGTTGCGTGGCAGGTCGATGCCGATGCCGTCGTACACGTGCCGCAGCTGGTACTGGATGACGCCGTCGCCGCTGCACGCGAGCGCGCCGTCACGCGGCACCGACCAGTTCGACGCGGCGTAGCCGAAGCCGCTGCTCCCGTTGCGGAACTGATCGTCGAACACCACGAAGTCGCCGTCCGCCGGCGGCGCGGCGGGGCACCACGCGCGGCTCGAGAGATCCACGTCTTGCGAGAGGGCACCGCCGCGTCGAGGGCTGAGCTCGAGCGACGCCGAGCGGAACGCCCCGTCGGTGTCGAAGCCGCTCGCGGTGACGCCGAGCGCGCTCGTCTCTGCGTCGACGACCAGGCGCAGCGAGGCGGGCAGGGTGACGCCCGCGTCGGGGGCGATGCGCTCCAGGTGGTTGGCGCCGCCGCTGAGCTGGACCTCGAGCGCGCGCAGCGTCGCCGGAGGGCTCGAGGTGAACCGGAGGTCGATCACCGTCGGCCCGCAGGCGGACAGCAGCGCGACGGTGAGCACGGCGAGACGCACGCGGGCACTCTAACGCCGAACCGGCGGCAGTCGCGGCGCAGCCGGCGGAGAATCGGGTAGCGTCGCGCCTTCATGCGACAGCTCCTGTTGATGATGACGCTCGCGCTCCTCGCGGCCGCGTGTGGTTCGCGCCCCAGGGACCCCTGTGACGCCACCACCTGCCCGACGGGCTGTTGCGACGCCAACGACGAGTGCCAGCCCGGGACTGCGCCTTCCGCGTGTGGCGTGTCGGGCGGCGTGTGCACGGCGTGCCAGTCCGACCAGCTCTGCTCGTTCGGCATCTGCTTTGGCGGCGGCGCGACGGGCGGCGGCTCGGGCACCGGAGGCGGGGGCCCCACCGGCGGCGGTGGTGGTGGCGGTGGCGGTGCGACCGGCGGAGGCAGCGCGACCGGAGGAGGCAGCGCGACGGGAGGAGGCGCCGGCGACGCAGGCGTTCCGTCGTGCACGAACATCGTGGGCGACCGGAAGACGCAGGTCTGCCTGCGGTGGACCTGCGATCGCGCCAACCTGTCCGAGGGCACCTGGAGCGGGAACGTGATGGCGTGCACCGCCGGTGAGCTCTCGGCCGACGGCCGCGCCAACGCGCTCAAGCTGCTCAACACCTACCGCTTCCTCGCCGAGCTCCCGGCCGTGACGAACGACCCGACGCGAGATCAGGCCGCGCAGGAGTGCGCGCTGATGATGGACGCGGCGAACATGCTCAGCCACACGCCCGACGCCGGCTGGCCCTGCTACACGGCGAACGGCGCCAACGCGGCGGGCAGGAGCAACATCTCGAGCGGTCGCGCGGTGCGCTCCATCGACATGTACATGAGCGACTTCGGCAACGCGTCGACCATGGGGCACCGCCGCTGGTTCCTCTCGAACCAGCTCGGCCCCGTCGGCATCGGCGGCACCACCGGCTCGAGCTGCCACTGGGTCATCAACGGCTCGGGCACCGCGAACAAGCGCTTCGCCGCGTGGCCCCCTCCCGGCCCGGTTCCCCTCGAGGCGATCAACATCCCCACCGTCGGCGCGGCGAACTCCGTCGACAAGACGGGGTGGACCGTCCAGACCTACACCGCGGCCGACTCGCTCGCGGGCGCGTCGGTGACCATCTCCGACCAGGGAACCTTGCTGCCCGTGACCGTCACCCAGCTCGGCGCGAACTACGGCAGCCGCTCGGCCATCAGCATCATCCCCTCCGGGTGGGTGAGCCAGGCCGGCCACGACTACGTCGTCACCGTCACCGCGCCTTCGCTGACGACGCCCATCACCTACACCGTCCAGGTCGTGAGCTGCCCCTGAAGGGACGGCGCCGTGGCGTCATCGCCGCGGCAAGAATTCGTTATGTCGCAGCGGGAATAGCGGCGTTATGTCCGTGAGGGAAGAACGGAGCGCGCCGTGGGACGAACCCTGAAGACGCAGAAGCCACACGGGCGCGAGCCGGCGCTCGCCAAAGGGCACGAGCGCTCGGGCTATCGCGTCGCGGGCCGGCTCTGGCTCGAGAAGGACGGCGAGACCTGGCTGGCGTGGGGCCGCGTGGTGCTGCTCGAGCGCATCCGCGACACGGGCTCGATGCTCGCCGCCGCGAAGTCGATGAACATGAGCTACCGGCACGCCTGGGCGCTGGTCGAGGACATGAACCGCCTCGCGCCGGCTCCGCTCGTCGAGCGCGCGACCGGCGGCAGGGGCGGCGGAGGGACCCGGCTGACCCCGGCGGGAGAAGAAGCGATCTCCGCGTTCTGGGCTCTCACCACGTCGTTCGGCGAGTGGCTCGCCGCGGTCCCTGCGTTCCCGACGCGTCAGCGCGTGAAGAAGAAGAGAGGTCGTTCATGAGGGCGTTCGTCGTCATCGCCGTGCTGGCCCTCGCGGCCTGCAAGTCGCCGCCCGCGCGCGAGGTGCGGGTCGCCGCCGCGTCCGACCTCACCGACGCCTTCACCGAGCTGGGGCGGCTTCACGAGCAGCGCACCGGCCAGAAGGTCACCTTCGCCTTCGGCTCGTCGGGGCTCCTCGCGAAGCAGCTCGCCGAGGGCGCCCCGTTCGACCTCTTCGCCGCCGCCAACGAGTCGTTCGTCGACGCGGCCGTGAAGGCGGGGGCGTGCGACGGCGCGACGAAGGCGGCCTACGCGCGTGGGCGCATCGTGGTGTGGACGAAGAAGGGCGGGGTCGCGCCACCGGCCAGGCTGGAGGACCTCGTCGACGCGCGCTTCAAGCGCATCTCGCTCGCCAACCCCGAGCACGCGCCGTACGGGGCGGCGGCGCGCGCGGCGCTCGAGAAGGCCGGGCTGTGGGGCGCGCTCGAGCCGCGGCTCGTCTTTGGAGAGAACGTGCGCACCACGCTGCAGTTCGCGCAGAGCGGCAACGTCGACGCCGCGCTGGTGGCGCTCTCGCTGGTGGTCGCCGACCACGACAACCCGTGGCTGCTGCTGCCCGCCGAGCTGCACCCGCCGCTCGAGCAGGCGCTGGTGGTGTGCACCCGCGGCGCGCAGCAGGAAGGCGCGCGGAGGTTCGCCGAGCTGCTCGCTTCGCCGGACGGGCGCGCGGTGATGCGGAAGTACGGCTTCATCCTCCCCGGCGAGCCGACATGAGAGCGCTCGCCGTCCTCGTCGTCGCGCTGCCGGCCTTCGCGCAGGCGCCGGTGCGGCTCAACGACGCGCTCCCTGCGTGGTTGCGGGTGAGCGTCGACGTGCGCGCGCGCTTCGAACATCTCGAGCAGGACTTCCGCGCGAACGCGCCCGCTTCCGAGAACGCGTTCGCGCTCCGCACCAATGTCCCCGTCGAGCTGCGCTTCAAGCCGCTCGCGGTGGGCGTCGAGCTGATGGACGCGCGCTTCTACGCGACCGACGGCACGCCGCTGAACAACGGACTGGCGAACCCCCTCGACGTGCTGCAGGCGTACGCGACGCTGCGCGGCGAGTCGCTCACCGTGTCGGTCGGCCGGCTCACGCTCGACGTGGGCAGCCGCAGGCTCGTGGCGCGCAACGACTACCGCAACACCATCAACGCCTTCACCGGGCTCGACGCGCGCTGGACGCACGCCGGGCACCAGGTGCGCGCCTTCGCGGTGCTCCCCGTGCAGCGCAACCCGTCAGCGCAGGCCGACCTCGTCAGAAATTCCGTGCAGCCCGACCTCGAGAACCCGAACGCGCTGCTGTGGGGGCTGTGGGCCCAGTCGGCGCCGCTGGGCGGTCGCGTGCAGCTCGAGGGCTACGTGTTCGGGCTCCACGAAGGAGACGGCCCGGTGGCCACCGCCAACCGGCAGCTGGTGACGCCCGGCCTGCGGGTGCTGCGCGCGCCGAAGCCCGGCGAGCTCGACTTCCAGCTCGAGGCGATGCTCCAGGCGGGCACCTCGCGCAGCTCGGTGCTCGAGGTCGACCGGAAGGACCTCGCGCACGCTGCCGGCTCGCTCCACGCGACGGTCGGCTGGCAGTTCGCGCTGCCGTTCCAGCCGCGCCTCGCGGGCTTCTACGACTTCGCCAGCGGAGACGACGATGCGAATGACGGCAAGAACGGCCGCTTCGACCCGCTCTTCGGGGCGCGGCGCTTCGACTTCGGGCCCACCGGGCTCTTCGGGCCGCTCGCGCGCGCGAACCTCAGCTCGCCAGGGCTCAAGCTGGAGGTCACTCCGCACGAGCGCGTCGACGGCTTCGTGAGCGTGCGCGCGGTGTGGCTGGCATCGGCGAGGGACGCGTGGACCACCGCCAGCCTGCGTGACGCGACGGGCGCCAGCGGGCGCTTCGTCGGCGACCTCCTCGAGGCCCGCGCGCGGTGGCACGTCTTCCCGAAGAACCTCGTGCTCGACGTCGGCGGTGCGTTGCTGCTGCGCGGCGAGTTCGCCCGTAAGGTGGGCGGCCGTGACGAGCCGGCGGCGTATTTCTACGGGCAGCTGACCGGCTCGCTCTGAGTCATGAACTGGGCGCCGCTCCTCCTCTCGTTCGAAGTCGCTGCGCTCGCCACGCTCGTCGCGGGCGTGCTGGGCGTGGCGATGGCGGGGCTGCTCTCGCGCGGCCGCTTTCCGGGGAGCGACCTGCTCGAGGTGCTCGCCACGGCGCCGCTGGTGCTGCCGCCGACGGTGCTGGGCTACTACCTGCTCACGGTGCTGGGCCGCGAGAGCACGCTCGGCCGCGCCTGGGAATCGCTCACCGGCAGTCCGCTCGTCTTCACCCCGGCCGCGGCCGTCGTGGCGGCGGTCATCGTGGCGTTCCCCTTCGTGGTGAGGTCGTCGCGCGCGGCGATGGACGACGTCGACCCGCGCCTCGTCGCCGCGGCCGCGACGCTCGGCGCTTCGCCGCTGCGCGTGTGGTGGACCATCGTGCTCCCGCTCAGCCGCGGCGGCATCGCGGCGGGCGTGATGCTCGGCTTCGCGCGCGCGCTCGGCGACTTCGGGCTGATGTTGATGCTGGCGGGCGACATCCCCGGGTTGACGCAGACCGGCGCGCTCGCCATCTACGACGCAGTGCAGGCGGGGCGTGACACCGAGGCTGCGGGGCTGTCGGCGGTGATGCTCGCCGCCTCCATCGCGGTGCTCTACCTCGGCACGAAGCTCACCACGCGGAGGCCGCATGGCTGGTGAGCCCCGCCTCCACGTCGACGTGCTCGTGCCATCGCGGCTCGAGGTGTGCCTCGACTTCGCGCCGGGAGTGACGGTGGTGATGGGTCCCTCGGGCGCGGGCAAGTCGACGCTGCTGACCACCATCGCCGGGCTGGTGCGGCCGGCGCGTGGGCGCATCGCGCTCGGCGAGACGACACTCTTCGACGCGGCGGGCAACCTCGAGCTTCCCGCACATCGACGCCGCGTGGCGCTCGTCTTCCAGTCGCTCGCGCTCTTCCCGCACCTGAGCGCGCGGGAGAACGTCGCCTACGGCATCCCCGGCGCGGCGCGCGAGAAGGCGCAGGCGTGGCTCGAGCGCACGCGCGTCGCGCATCTCGCGGAGCGGCTCCCCGGCTCGCTGTCGGGCGGAGAGGCGCAGCGGGTCGCCATCGCGCGTGCGCTGGCGTCGGAGCCGAAGGCGCTGCTCCTCGACGAGCCGTTCTCTGCGCTCGACGTCGAGCTGCGCGGGGAGCTGGTTGCCGAGCTCAGGTCTCTCGTCACGTCGCTCGGGCTGGTCGCGCTGCTGGTGACGCACGACTCGCGTGACGCCGCGGCGATGAGCAGCCGCGTGGTGCGGCTCGAGAAGGGCCGCGTCGCGTCCTGACCTGAGTGGCCCTGCTGTTTGCGGATGCGTGCGACCGCGCCCCAGCGACGCGGACAGGCGCGTCACGGGCCGAGTGAGGAAAGCGCCCGGTGTCTCGCTCGCGCCTGGTCGCCGGGCTGAGCAAGGCGAGCGGCGACGAACTGTGCCGGTCACGCCAGCGCGCGCAGCACGCGCAGCGCCATGCGCACGTGCTCGAAGCGCTCTGCCTGTGAGCCGGTGGGGCCGGAGGCCACCGCAGCGTCGACGCGCCCGGCGGCGGCCGCGCGGTGCTGCTGCGTCTCTGCCCTGCGCTGCGCCTGCTCGGTCGCCTCCGCGTGCGCGAGGTCGAGCCGCGCGCGGTACACCTCGACCGCGGCGGCGAACGCGAGGTCCTTCTCCGCGAGCAGCCCGCGCGCCGACTGGAAGTCCTGCTCCGCGCCGCCGAGCACGCCGCGGTGGGCGCGCAGCGCGCCGCGCGCGCCATGGGTGAGGCCGGCGTGCCGCTTGTCGCCGACGACGTGAAACAGCGAGAGCGCCTCGTCGAGCAGCTCCGCTGCCTCATCGAGCTGGCGCTGCTCGAGCAGCAGGAGCGCGTGGTTGAGGACGCAGATGCCCTCGAAGCGGCGGTTGCCGACCTCCCGGTGCATCGTCACTGCGCGGCGGTAGAGCGCCGCGGCGCGGGCCTGCGCGCCGCGGTCGCGCTCGATGTCGGCGAGGTTGGTCACCGCGATGGCCTCGCTCCGTCGGTTGCCGAGCTCGCGGTGCACGGCGATGGCCTTCTCACAGCTCTCCTCGGCGGCGGCCCAGTCGCCCATCGTCTGCTGGAGCACCGCCAGGTTGGTGAGCGTCACGCCCTCGAAGCGCCGGTCCTGCGCCTGGCGGTGGAGCTGCAGCGCGGCGGCCGAGAGGTCCTTCGCTTCGTCGAGCCGCCCCTGCTCCTGAGCGAGCGCCGCGAGGTTCGCGTACACGCGCCCCTGCATGCGCTTGTCCCTGCCCTGGCTCAGCAGCGTCAGCGCCCGCTCGAAGAGAGCGCGCGCTTCGGGGAGCGAGCCTTCCTGCTTCCGCACCGAGCCGAGGTAGGCGAGCGCGCGGCCTTCCGCGGGCGGAGCCAGCGGGTTGGCGAGCACCGCGTCGAGGTCGGCGTGCGCCTCCTGCAAGCGACCGCGCGAGAGCAGCACGCGCGCGCGGGCCTCGAGGGCCGGGGCGCGCTCGTCGGGCGTCTTGAGCTGCGCCAGCACCGCGTCGAGCATCGTGAGGTGCTCGCCGTACGGCCCGCGCACGACGAAGAGCGCGTCGAGCGCGAGCAGCACGCGCAGCGCCTGCTTCGGGCCGTCGGGCTTCTGCTCCAGCCACCACTCCCACGCGCTGACGAGGTTGCCGCGCTCGGCGGCGAGCAGGTCGAGCACGCCCGTGCCGCGCTCCGCCGCCGGGCCGAGCGTCTCGCCGAGCTTGAGGCTCCACGCCGCGTGCCGGGTGCGCGCGCGGTCCTCCTCCATCGGGAGTCGCCCGACGACCTTCGCGCGGATCGACTCATACATCCCGTACCGCGCGAGCTCGGAGTGCGACGAGAAGCTCACGCGCAGCAGCGACTTGCTCCGCAGGCGGTGCAGCACCTGCAGCACCTGATCGCGCTTCATGGTGTCCGGCCGTGACCGGAGCTCGAGCACCTCCAGCGCCGCCGCGGCGGTGAAGCCGCCCACGAAGACGGTGCACTGCGCGAGCGCGGCGCGTTCGTCGGCGGTGAGCTGCTGCCAGCTCGCCTCGAAGGCCTGGTCGAGGGCGACGAAGGTGCCGGTGCGGCCGCGCGGCGCCTCGCGGAGCTTCTGCGGCGCGTCGGCCATCTGCGCGGCGGCGAGCTCGATGGCGAGCGGCATGCCGTCGAGGCGGCGCACGAGGTCGCGCACGAGCTCGAGCGCCCAGCGGCCGGTGGGGAAGTTCGGGTTGAGGCGCTGCACCCTCTCCATGAAGAGGCGCGTCGCGTCGCCCTCGACCGCGCCGTCGCCCTCGAGCCTCAGCGGGGCGACCTCCCACTGCTTCTCGGCCTCGAGGCCCAGCGCGACGCGTGAGCAGAGAAGGAAGTGCGCGCCCTTCGCCACCGGCAGCCACGCGGTCATCGCGGCGCTCACCTCGGCCGGGCACGACTCGACGTGGTCGAGCACGAGGAGGCACTCGCGGCGGCCGGCGAGCAGCGCCCCGACGGCGTCGAGCGGGGCACCGGGCGGGAGCGCCACGCCGAGCGTCTCGGACACTGCGAGCGCGAGCCGCTCGACGCTGCGCAGGCCGGCCACGTCGACCACCCACACACGCCCGTGGAAGGCCGAGGTCTGCTGGCGCGCCACCTCCCGCGCCAGCCGTGACTTGCCCACGCCGCCGGGGCCGAGGAGCGTGATGAAGCGCTCACCCGCGCCGATGAGCTGGTGGAGGTCGGCCAGCTCCGCGGCGCGCCCGATGAGCTCGTCTTCGTCGATGGGTACGTCGCCGGCCTGCGTCGCGTCCTCGTCGAGCTCGGCCTCCGCGAAGGGGATGGACGGGTCGGTCCACCGCGGCATCGCGCCCGACGCGCGCACCAGCTTGCCGGTGGCGGGCTGCTCCGCCCCGAGCGCGGCCGTCGGCTCCTCGTCGGGCGCGAGGCCCTCGGCGTGGCCCGCCTCAGGCACGAGCGCGCGCACGAAGCCGGCGATGGCGCGCGAGCCCGAGGGCAGGTGGTACTGCTCGACGATGGTCTCGATGGCCTCCACCAGGTCTGCCCCGCGGGCGAAGCGCGCTGCGGGCTCCTTCGCCAGCGTCTTGAGCAGCAGCGCGTCGACCTCGGGCGGCACGTCGGGGCGGAAGAGCGAGGGCGGCGTCACCTGGCAGGCGAAGAGCTGCGCCATCGTCTCCGCCGCGTTCGCGCCGCGGAAGAGCCGGCGGCCGGTGAGCGATTCCCACAGGCAGATGCCGAGCGCGAAGAGGTCGCTGCGCGCGTCGAGCGGCTGCCCCTCGGCCTGCTCGGGCGACATGTACGCGAGCTTGCCCTTGATCAGCCCGGGCGAGGTGCGGAGGAACCGCTGCGCCGCGCGCGCCACGCCGAAGTCGATGAGCTTCACCGCTCCGGTGCGCCCGAGGAGCACGTTCTGCGGCGTGACGTCGCGGTGTACGATGTGGAGCGGCCGCCCCTCGGCGTCGGCCGCATGGTGCGCGTAGTCGAGCGCGCTCGCGAGCGCGGCGCCCATCGAGAGCACGCCCTCGAGCGGGAGCTTCTCGCCCTGCTTGCTCGCGCGCTTCAGCACCTGCGACAGGCTCGCGCCCTCCACGTACTCCATGCGCACGAACCACTCGCCGTCGACCTCGCCCAGCTCGTCGATGCGGACGATGTGCGGGTGACTCAGCCGCGCCGCGATGCGCGTCTCGTCGAGGAAGCCGCGCAGCATGTCCGCGTCGGACACGAAGGCGGGGATGATCCGCTTGATCACCACCGGCCGCTTCAGCCCCGGCGCCCGCGCGAGGAACACCTCCCCCATGCCTCCTCGGCCAAGCAGCGAGATCAACTTGTACTTGCCGAAGTGCACGATGTGGGTGCGTGTCGCAGGGAGTGAAAGGTGGGAACTCCGGAGCCATCAGTTCCGATACTCAGTTCCTGGAGGCTAGCGGATGACCATCTCGAAGATCAGCCGTGCCGTGACCGCGCCCGAGCTCAAGGCGCAGGAGCCGCGCCCCTCGGCGCCGAAGGTGGCCAGGCCGGCAGCGTCCACGCCCGAGAGCAGCTTCGAGGCGCCGCGGCGCAACCCGGTCGCGCTCAACCCGAGCGAGGGCCGGGGCTGCGGCACCAACGACGACTCGCTCGGCCGCGGCAAGGGCACCAACGACGACTCCATCGGCCGGGGCAAGGGCACCAACGACGACTCCATCGGCCGCGGCAAGGGCACCAACGACGACTCCATCGGCCGCGGCAAGGGCACCAACGATGACTCCATCGGGCGCGCGGGGCAGGGGCGCCTGACGCGCGAGCTCGATCGGCTCGGCGCGCCACGGCCGGCACCGACCACGCCGGTCGACACGTCCACGCTCGGCCTCGACGCCGCTGCCCGGGCGAAGGTCGAGACCCTCTTGAAGAATCCGGCCATCGCCGGTGACGTCGCCTTCGCGGTGCGCAGCGAGAGCTTCCAGAAGCTCGACGCCGGCCAGAAGCAGAAGTTCGTCGACGTGCTGGCGGCGACCGGCGCGAACGGCGCGCGGCTCCTCGCGATCGAGTGCGAGACCGGCGCGGACCTCTCGGCGCCGCGCGCGGTGGACGGCTCGACGGCGCTCGACCACCTCGACCGCATGACGAAGGCGGGCCTCATCGACGGCGCGCTCGAGGTGATGGCCGACGTCATCATCCCCGACCGCATCTGGCAGGGCGACGCGCCGACCTGCACCGCGTCGACGATGCAGTACGAGCTCGCGAAGGACAATGCGGGTGAGTACGCGCGCCTGATGGCGGGGCTGGCCCTCGAGGGCCACGTCGACATGGCGGGCGGTGGCCGGCTCACCGTCGACGTCGACCACGCGCTCCGCGCCAGCCGCAACGCCGACGACGGGCGCTCGCCCACCGAGGCGGTCTTTCAGGCCGCGGTGATGGACTTCGCCAACGGCCGCGACGCCTACGACCTCGATCGCATGGAGAGCACGCGCCAGCTCGGCACCGAGCGGCGCACCTACCGCGGGCTGTACGGAGATCAGATCCGCGACATGCTCGGCCAGCTCTTCGGCACGCGCTACGAGACGACGCGCATCAACACCAACGACGACGCGATGCGGGTGCTGCCGCAGCTCCAGCGCAGCGAGCAGCCCAACCGCCCGGTGCTGATCGACCTCGTGGTGAACGAGCGGCAGAACCACTGCGTGGCCTTCGAGGGCGTGAAGGGTGACCTCGTGCTGCTGCGCGACCCGCAGAACGGCCGCCGCATCACCATCAGCAAGCAGGAGTTCTACGACTCGGCCGCCGCGGTCCACATCGCCGCCGACACCAGCGACGTCGACTGGAGCGTGCCGCGCAAGGGGAAGCTGCTCACGCAGGTCATCGAATGATCTCCCGTTGACAGCGCGCGCCGCGCCTCTCACTCTCCGCCGGTCCTGAAGCCGCAGCACAAGGGGGGACCACCTCAAGCAGAGAGAAGGTTCGGGTGAGCAACACCGAGTTCCCCAGTGACTGGCCGGCCGCCGGGCCGATCGATCTCGAGCAGCACGACCTGCCGCACGCGTCGTCGACGACCGAGTGGTGGTACGTCAACGCGCACCTCACCGCGCAGGACGGCCGCGCCTTCTCGCTCTTCGCGGCCTTCTTCCGCATCGTGCGGCGCAAGCGCGACGACGGCTCGCTCGAGTACGCGCACTCGCTCACCTGGGGCCTGTCCGACGTCGAGAAGCAGGAGTACGTCGCGCGCAGCTTCGTCGACGCCAACGCGCCGTCCATCGGGCTGGAGCGCATCGCGAAGGGGCAGGGCGCGCGCGACGAGCGCCTCAACCGCGCGGTGAAGGAGGTCCTCGAGGCCGGCCGCGTGCCGCTCCCCGATCGCTTCTTCCCCGGCCCGGTGCACGTGGCGACCGACCGGCTGGCGCTCGACTACGGCGGGCTGCGCTTCGAGAAGACGCGCGCGGGCGAGTATCAGCTCAAGGTCGGCAGCCCCGAGGGGCCGCGCTCGCCGGCCGGCGCGGAGGTGCGCTTCACCCTGCGCAAGCCGCCCATTCGCCACGGCGACGAGGGCGTCGTGCGCGGCGTGCACGGCGAAGACATGTTCTACGTCTTCGTGCCCCGCTGCGACGTCGAGGGCACCATCACGCTCGACGGCAAGCCGGTCGAGGTGAAGGGCCAGGGCTGGTACGACCACGAGTTCGGCTGCCACGTTCCGAAGAAGGGCGCGCCGCCGCCCGCCCCGGCGTCTGCGGCGATGAAGAGCGACCTCGGCGTGGTGGCGTGGAACTGGGTCTCGGCGCAGCTCGACGACGGCACCGACGTGAGTGTCTACGACCTCGTGCACTCCGAGACGAAGGAGAGCCGCGGCCGCTGGGCCATCGTCATCGACCCCGACGGCACGCGGCGCGCGTTCGACGCCTTCACCCTCGAGACGAAGGGCCAGTGGCGCAGCGTGCGCACCTTCGAGCGGTACCCGACGGGCTTCGCGCTCGAGGTCCCGGGCGCCGCGCTCGAGCTCGAGGTGGCCGCGGAGTTCGGAGATCAGGAGCTCGTCACCGTCATCTCGAAGCCGGCCTTCTGGGAGGGCCGGTGCCGCGTGAAGGGCACGCTCGGCGGGCGGCCGGTGCAGGGCCTGGGGTACGTCGAGCGCAGCGGCTTCTTCTCGGCCGAGACGCTCGATGGCTTCTTCAAGAGCGTCGGCGAGGCGGTGCGCGAGTCGGTGGCGAAGTACGCGCCGCTCGAGCTGACGCGCGAGCACGCCGAGAAGATGGTGACCGCGCCCGGCCGCGAGAACCTGCTCGATGGCGTCGACCTCAAGCAGCTCGCGCGCACGATGATCGCCCCCATTCGCGAGATCACCGATCGCGGCGGCAAGGCGTGGCGCTCGTACGCCGCGCTGGCGTGCTGCGACGTGGTGCTCGGCGACTCGCGCAAGTTCGCCGAGTGGCTCGCCTTCCCGGAGTTCATGCACACCGGCTCGCTCATCGTCGACGACGTGCAGGACAAGTCGGTCGTGCGGCGCGGCGGCCCGGCGGCGCACCTCAAGTACGGCGAGGCCATCGCCATCAACGCGGGCACGGCGGCGTACTTCATGGGCGAGCGCATGCTCCGCCGCTCGCTGGTGTCCGACGACGCGAAGCTGCTGCTCTACGATCTCTACTTCGAGGCGCTCCGCGAGGGGCACGCGGGCCAGGCGATCGACCTCGACGGGCTCGAGGCCTTCGTGCCCGCCACGCTCGACTCCGGAGACGCGCGCTCACTCGAGCAGCGGGTGGTGGCGATCCACCGGCTCAAGACCGCCGCGCCGGCCGCGGCCCTCGCGCGCATGGGCGCCATCGCCGGTGGTGGCAAGCCCGAGCAGATCGACGCCGTCGGCCGCTACTTCGACGCGCTGGGGCTCGCCTTCCAGATCGTCGACGACGTGCTCAACCTTCGCGGCTTCAAGGGCGACCTCAAGCAGACCGGCGAAGACATCGCGCACGGCAAGGTGACCATGCCCGTGGCGCGCGCGTTCGGGCTGCTCGGTGACGGCGAGCGTCGGCGCCTGTGGGGGCTCGTCTCGCAGCGCTCGCGCGACGTGGCCATCGTCGGCGAGGCCATCGGGCTGATCGATCGCTGCGGCGCGCTCGACGCGTGCATGGCCGACGCGAAGAAGCTCGTCGAGGA
>JBMORD010000059.1:0-24604 GCA_049322495.1 Myxococcota bacterium
GCCTGCGCCCCCTCCGCCCGTCGCCGCGGCGCCGCTCCAGACGCGCGTGGCGGTCCCGATTCCCGTGGCCCCGCCTCCACAGGCCGCTGCGCCTGCCGCAGCCGGGCTCACGCCGGTGCTCGTCGCCGGTGAGCACCGCGTCATCCTCCACACCGTCGAGGGTCAGGTGAAGCGCGGCGCCATCAAGGACGCGAAGCTCGGCGAGCCGCAGCTCCAGCTCCAGCTCGCGAGCGGTGGCGCCGAGACGCTCGCGCGCGAGCGGGTGAAGGCGCTGTTCTTCATGCTCGCGCCAGGTGCGCGCGCCCCCTCGCCCGAGGGCAACAAGGTGCGCGTCACCTTCAAGGACGGTCGGCAGGTCGCCGGCTTCTCGAAGGATCACCGCGCGACCACCGCCGGCTTCTTCGTCGTGCCCGCCGACAACCGCACCAATACCGAGCGGATCTTCATCTTCCGCCACTCGGTGCAGAGCATCGCGGTCGAGAGCTGAATCGCCCCGGTTTCACTGCCCGGGGTGCATTGACAACGGGTAGGCACTTCGCGCACCTTTCCCTGCCTGAGGCACTGACACAGGCCGGAGGTCCAATGCCGAGCAGTTCGACGCAGGGAAAAGAGAAGCGCGTTTTCCCCCGCATCCAGGTCGCGCTCACCGCGCACTGCCGCATCGGCAACCGGTTCGTCAGAGACGCCGTGGCAGACCTCTCGGAAGGCGGGCTGTACCTCAAGACGAAGGAGCCGGCGCCGCGCGGGACCCCGGTGCGCGTGGCGCTGGCGCTGCCGTTCCCCGATGGTCCTCGCTACTGCACGCTCGTCGGCTCGGTGGTGCGCGTCGATCGCGACGCGCGCGGCGTCTCGCGCGGGCTGGGCGTCAGCTTCGAAGGCGTGGAGACCGATCTGCGCGACCGCGAGGCGCTGCGGGGCTTCCTCACGCGCGCGGCCTGAAGCGCGTCACGCCTCTCGCGCTTCGAGGATCTGCACGCCCAGCATCGCCGCGAGGAAGGCCTTCACCTGGTGCTCGGGCTTCTGCGCCATGGCGATGATCTCCGCGTTGGTGCGCGTGCCATCGACCCGCGGCAGCAGCTGCGCTTCCCACTTCTCGAGCTCGAGCTCGTGGAGCTGGTAGGCGGGCTGCTGGCTCGGCAGCAGGCGATCCTCGGGGCGCACGATGCGGTTGAGGCGCTCCGGCTTGTAGAGCTTCTTCACGCCGCGGATGGTGAGGTTGCCGGGGAAGACGTCGAGCTTGATGCTCTCGGCGCGCGCCTTCTCGCGGAAGGTGAGGACGAAGTGGCCCTCTTCCCAGCCGAAGAGGCTGTAGATGATCGCCTTCACCTGCTGGCCGACGTAGTACAGCCGCTCGGTCTCCTTGAGCAGGCCGCGCTCGATGAGCACGTCGCCCGTGCGCCGCTTGCTGGCGGCCGCGACGACCGCCGCGTCCTGCAGCTGCTCCGGCTTGATCTTCCCGACGCGCACCAGGAACTGGCCGAAGCGATCGGCGGCGAGGTTCGAGAGGGCGAACACCGGCTGGCCGCGCTCGAAGTAGATGACCTTCTTCACCTTGCCGCGCTGGCAGTAGAGCTCGCCGGTCTCCTTCGACAGGTAGAAGGCGCTGATCAGCCCGGGGAGGTTGTCGCGCAGCTCGCCCTGCCGTGAAGCGCGCGTGCCGGGGTCGACGATGCCGCTCGGGGAGCCGACGCCCGTCGGGCGCGGACCGGCGACCGGCCCTGCGACGTGGCGCTGCGCGGTGAGCGTCGCGCCCTGGAGCTCGGCGGTGATGTTGCCGCCGCCAGTGACGCGGATCTTTCCGGTCAGCTCCATCGGCTCGTCGTCACCGTCTTCGATGTCGATGTCGAGCTCGACGTCGAAGGGCGCCGCCGTCGAGCCGGGCGGCGGAGGCGGAGGCACCGGGGCGGTGGCGACGGGCGCCAACACCCGCACGGTCTCGAGCAGCTGCTTCGCGTCGAAGGGCTTCTCGAAGAACTTCGCTCCGGGGAAGCGCGTCATCGCCTCGGTCGAGTGCTTGTGCCCCTTGAAGACGCCGCTCATGAAGAGCAGGGGCAGCCCGGGCTTCGCGGCGCGGAGGCCTTCTGCCACGTGGTAGCCCATCATGTCGGGCAGGAGCACGTCGATCACCGCCACGTCCACCGGCTCGGTCTTGATCAGCTCGACCGCGGGCTTGCCCTTGTTGGCCCCGACCACGCGGTAGCCTGCCTCCTCGAAGAGGGACGTGAGCAGAGCCACCAGCTCCTTGTTGTCGTCCACGACGAGAATGCTGGGCGTCATTCCGCGCGCGACGTTACTCTCAGCGCCGAGCGCGCCCAAAGGAAACGCATCATGAGACTGGTCAGGTTGTGGCTCCTGCTCGCTGCATTTTCAGTGGGAGCGCAGGAGTTGCCCGATTCCGGTCTTCCGGACGCGTCCGTCGGCGAAGGCGGGGCAGACCGGGGCTCCGAAGAGAACGACCCGACCGGGATGGCGTGTCTCGACGCGAAGTCGTGCGGCGGCACGTTCGCCTGCGTCAACGGGCGGTGCGTGCCACGCCCGCCGGTCGTCGTCGGCTGTGGCGCTGCGCCGGCGGGGCTGGCGGTTCTCGGGCTGCTGGCGTGGGGGCGACGGCGGCGAGACTGAGCGCGGCTGGGCCGATGGCTCGCTCGCTCCGAAGATGCGGTGGACGGAGCTACGCGCCGCCTTCGTCGCGGCCAGCATCGAGCGCGGCGTGAAGGAGCTCGACTCCGTCCTGCGGGAAGGGGCTGATCCTCGCGGGGAGCGACGACGTCATCATCATCAACCTGGCGATCGTCGACGTCGGGCCCGACTCGGAGGACGGGCTGCGCATCGGCGACCCGACGCTGGGCCCTTCGGAGCGCGTGGTGATCGATCACGTCACCTTCCGCGCTACCGGCACGCACGGCGACTCGGCGAACGTCGACGAGGCGATGTCCCTGATCAGCGGCCGGTGCGCTTCTTCGCCCGCTCACGCGCCGCGGCGAGCGCGTCGGTCATCGACGGTGCGCTCGGCTTCGCTTCGACCACGGTCTCGTCGCCCTTCGGAGAGTCTGGCGGGGGAGCAGAGACGGCCGGGGCAGACGCCGTCGCGGCCTTCGGACCCGCCGCGGCGACGACCGGAGCGCGTGCTGCGGCCACCGGCTTGCGGCGACGGAGGCGGGGGCCCGACAGGAAGCGGCGGAGGAACACCTCCGCGACGAGCAGGGCGACGCTCAGCGCGAGGAGCGCGGGCGCGAGGGCGAGCGCCGCCTCCGATTCGATCGCGTCCTTGAAGAGGCCAACCATCGCGATGCGCTCGAGGCCTCCGCCCGCCTTCGCGACCTGGGTGAGGAGCTGCTTGCCCTCACTCGCGGGGGCGGGCTCGAACTCGGGCGCCCAGGGCAGCGTCACCGGCGGTGCGCGGAAGAGCCGCTCGCCGAGCTTCACCACCGGGTGCCAGGTGCCGCTGCCGGGAAGGACGAAGTGAGCGCCGACGCGATCCTCGTCTTCCCAGCGCATCGGCAGCTCGAGGGGCTTCACGCGCGCGTCGCCCGACAGGAGCATGAGCGTCGGCGTGCCGGCGGGAGGCGGCGCGTTGGGGTCGAAGTCGAGCGTGACGTGAAGATCGTTCCCGGTGAGCGTGGCGCGGGCGACCGCGTCGACCTGGAGCTCGAGAGGAGGCATCGTCCACCGCACGAGCTGGGTGAGCAGCGCGCGCTGCCCGGTCCACGTGCGGAGGCCGCCGGTGTACGCGCCGTCGACCTCGGCGGTGAGCGCGGCGACGCGCCCTGCCCCGCGCGGCCACAGCGACACCACCGGCGCCTCGTTTCCGTCGACGGTGCGCAGCCCGACGCTCGCCTGGGGCTTGAGGTACGTGAGGTTGTAGCCGCCCACTGATGGCACGTCGGCGGTGGGGAGCTTGCCGATGAGCGCGAGGTCGGGCCCGAGCTTCGTGGCCGTCGTCTCCTCGACGAAGGTGCTCCGCGCGACGGCGATGGTCTCCTGGCTGAAGATGCGCGGCAGGCTGGTGACGTCCTCGGCGAAGTAGATGCGGCCGTTGCCGCGTTTGGCGACCTCCTCGAGGAGCTTCGCGTCGGGGTCGGACCGGGTGCCCATGCCGATGACGGACACGGTGACGTTCTTCCCGACGAGCTCGCTGATGGTGCGCTGGTAGTCGTCGGGCTCCTCGGAGTCGGCGGCGTCGGAGAAGAGCAGCACGTGCCGCGTCTCCTTGTCCGAGGCGAGGATCTGCTTCTTCGCGGTGCGCAGGCCGACGCCGACGAAGATGCCACCGCCGCCCGAGAAGCCGCGCGCCACCTTGTCCAGCGGGAGGCCGCCCGCCACCGGGCTCATCGGGAAGATCTCGTGCGGCTCGGTGTCGACCATGTGCACCGAGGCCTCGTCGCGGGGGTTGAGGAGCTGGAGCGCGCCGACGACGCCCTCCGCGGCGAGCTCCATCTTCGTGCGCCCATCGGAGATGGTGGCGCCCATCGAGCAGCTGCAGTCCATGATGATCGCCATGGCGATCGCCGCCTTGCGCTGCTCCTCGCGCACCTCCAGCGAGACCGGGAGCAGGTCCTCGACCGGAGACTTGCGGTAGCCGCCCTCGCCGAAGCTGTGCTTGCCGCCGGTCATCACCAGCCCGCCGCCGGCCTCCTTGACGAACTGCGCGAGCACGTGGAGGCCGCTCTCGCTGAGCCGCCCGGCCTCGACGTCCTCGAGCACCACCGCGCCGACGCCCTCGAGCTGCTCCATCGTGAGCGGCGCCGGGGCGCGCACGTCGAGCTCGAGGTTCGCTTCGCGGAGCGCGCGCACCAGCGTGCCGGCCGGCTTGTCGGTGAAGACCAGCACCCGCGGTGGCCCCTCGACCCGCACCACCGCGCGTCCGAAGTCGTTCTCCACCACGCCGTCACCGGCCGTCTCGGTGCGCAGCTCGTAGGCCGCGAGCCCCGGCGCCTCGACCAGGTCGCGGAAGGTCAGCACCGTCGGCCCGGCGGGGAGCTCGCGCGTGGTGCGCGCGATGGGCTTGCCGTTCCTCAGCAGCGTGAGCGTCGTCTTCGTGGGCGCGGTCGCCTTCACCGTGGCGGTGAGGAGGAAGGGTTCGCGGGCGGCGACCGTCGGGGGCACGACGAGCGACGACACCGCGACGTCCATCGCGGCGTCTTCACGACCGAGGTGGCGCACGTCGACGGGGATGCCGCGTGCGAGGAGCCTCCTCGCCGCGGCGCGCGCATCGAGCCCGGTGGCCCGCCCGTCGGAGAGCACCAGCACGCGCCCGCTCCGCTCGGCAGGGATGAGATCTCCGGCCGCATCGAGGGCCGCCGAGAGGTTCGACGCCTCACCGTCGATCGACGCGATGAAGCCGCCGAAGTGGCCGTCGCCCGTGAGCGGCAGCTCGATGCGCGGCTCCCGCCCGAAGGAGATGACGCCCAGGCGATCTCCGGGCCGGCGCTGCGGCTCGAGGAGGCGGATGAGCTCCTCCGCGCTCGCTTCCCCGCGCGGGGGCATGGAGCGCGAACGATCGACGATCACCACCACGTCGCTCCCCGCCTCGCGCAGGCGGAGCTCCGGGCGCGCGAGGGCGAGCGTCAGCAGGAGCACCAGCGCCACGCGGAGCCACATCGGCGGTCCGGAGATGCGCGCGGTGAAGAAGAGGAACAGCCCCAGCGGGACGAGGAGCAGGAGCGCCTGCGGCGCGACGAGGGTCATGGCGCGGCCTCCTTCCGCCTCGGCGCCGCGGTGAGCCAGAAGTCGAGCAGCACGAGCGCGAGGACGACGGCCAGCGGCCACCACGGCCGCGGGTGCGTGCTGGCGAACGACGCGAAGGCCTGCTTCTTCTCGGGCACGCTCTCCCACGCGCCGCGCGTGCGGAGATCCGACTCACGCGGGTCGAGCGGCAGCACCACCAGCGAGTCGAACGGCTTGCCGTCGCGCTCGAGGCCCCAGCGCCCCGCGGCGGGGAGCGGCGGCAGCGTGAGCACGCCCGAGCCCATCACCGGGCGCACCGCGCCGCTGGGCGAGCGGAGCTCCCACGTCGAACCGGCGGCGGCGACGAGCGGGGTGTCTTCTCCGAGCATCAGGTGCTTGCGCGGGAACCCCGGCGAGCCGAGCCGCGCCTGCCGCACGACGTTGCCGAGCAGCACCGGCCACGCCACCGTGCGCTGGACGTTGCTGCGAGCGACGTCGAGGTTGAAGTGGAGCGTGCCGTCGTCGTCTTCGCTGATCAGCACCACCTCGCCGGCGCTCATCAGCACGCGTCCTGGCGGGTTGACGCCCGCGGTCCACACCACGCCACCGAGCTGCACGTCGTCGAGGAGCGGGTTGCCCTTCTGGGCGAAGAACGGGCCGACGAACGACTTGAGCGGCGCCTTCGCCCCGAGCTGGAGCGTCGCCTGGGTGCCCGGCGGTCCGATGGTCAGCAGCGCCGGCGACGCCAGGCGCACGCCCGCGGCCACCGAGAGGAAGCGCTTCGTCGCCGAGAGCGCGGCCGGGTCGAGGCCGTCGAGCAGGCTCACCGTGACGTCGGCCAGCGGCGCCGGGAGCAGCACCAGGTGCCCATCTTCGACGAGCGCGTCGTCGGGGATGCTCACCTCGATCGGCTGCGCCGACTTGAAGCCGACGCGCAGCACCGCCGAGCCCGACGCGGCGAGCTTCACGCGCTGCGTCTGCGGCGGTGCGTCGGTGGTGCTGAAGCGCACTGGCACCTCGGCCGCCGCGTCACCGAAGTTGCCCACGCGCACCGTCACCTGCGCGAAGCCGTTCTCGTCACGCCGCTGCGCCGAGAGGAAGCCGACGTTGGTGGCGCGACCACCGACCGAGCGGCCCTCGAACTGCGAGGGCAGCGCGACCGATTCCGGCAACGGACCGTCAGTGAGGAAGAAGACCCGATGCTCGCTCGAGCCGGAGAGCTCACGCGCCAGCGTGAAGGCCGGACCGGGATCGTGCGCAGGCTGCGCGGGCGCCCACGCCTCGAGCGCCGAGAGCGCGCGATCACGCTCGAGCTGCGGGCCGGCGATCAACGAGGGCTTCACGCCGGTCTCGATGATCGTGAGCACGCCCGCGTTCTCCTCTCGGGCGAGGCGCGCCACCTCGGTCTTCGCGCGCTCGGCCGCGGTGCTCCCGCCGGTCTTCGCGTTCATCGACAAGCTGCCGTCGAGGACCACCACCACGTGCTGCTTCGGCGCGTTGGCCCCGCACCGCACGTCGGCGAGGAAGAGGGCCGCGAAGGCGATGGCGAGCAACTCCAGCGCGAGCGAGGCCTCGCGGGAGAAGCGGTTGAGGCGCGGGCCGGCTTCGGCGCGCTGGTCCGGCGTGCGCCAGAGGAAGAGCGCCGAGACGGTGCGCGGCGGCTGGCGACGGCGGAGAAAGTACGCCGCGACGAGCGCCGGCATCGCGAGGAGCGCCAGGAGGCCGAGGGGAGCACCGAGCGTCATGCCACCTCCACCAGCGGCGCGAGCTCGCGGCGCGCCAGCTCGTCGAGCCGTCGCTCGGCGGAGGCCTGCATCCACGACGCGCGCACGCGCTGCGCCGCCGCCTGCCACAGCCGCTCGTGGCCGCGCAGCCGCTCGAGGTACTGCTCGAGCACGTGCGGAGTGAGGATGCGCTCCAGCACCTCGCCCGTCTCGGAGTCGGTGAGCCGTGCCCCTGCGCCACCGGAAGGGTCGAGGTCCTCCGCGTCGAGCACCTGCACCAGCGCCAGCCCTGCCGCGCCGCGCGCGAGGCGCTCCGCGAACGGCTCCGGCGCCGACTCGAAGAGGAAGTCGCTCACCACCACGCGGAGCCCGCACGGCATGAGCGGCGGCGCGCGGCGGAGCGCGACGTCGAAGGGCTCACGACCGTCGAACTCGAGCGCCTCGAGCAGGGCGCGCGTCGACGGGCCGAGGCCCTTGCGCACCGTCGCGCCGGTGGCGATCACCACGGGCTCGAGCCCGCCACGGCGCGCCAGCGCGCAGACCCAGGCGGCGACCTCGCGGGCGCGCGCCGCCTTCTCTTCGCTGATGCCGAGCGAGGCCGAGCCGTCGACCAGCACCTCGACGCGCGGGCTCACCTCGTCCTGGCGAACGCGCAGGTAGAGCTCGCCGGTGCGGGCGACGGCGTTCCAGTCGATGTGCCGGAGATCGTCGCCGGGCGCGTACTGCCTGAAGTCGTGGAGCTCGAGGCTGCTGCCCACCGACGACGCGCGCACCTCGCCGATCTTCCCGCGGTGCGGCACGCGGGGCAGGCGCAGGGCACACCCGGCCGCGGCGCGCTCGACGCTGGCGTGATCGAGCCGCACCGTCATGCGCGCACTCCGTCTCTCGACTTGAGCGTCACCAGGGCGGCGAGCAGGGCGAGCGCCGTCGCGCTCAGGAGCACGATCAACGGCGTGGTCATCTGGTGGCGACTCCGCTCGACGAAGTGGACCATGCCGACGAACGGGTTGAGCGCGTTGGTGACGCGCCCATCGGGCTTGCTCTCGAACACCAGCGACGCGATGACCGACCCGAGCGTGCCGAGCGCGATCGCGACGATCAGACCGACGCGCGAGGCGGTGGGCTCGCCGAGCGCACGGAGCGGCGTCAGGCGGCCGGCGAGGACCGCGAGCGAGAGGTAGAGCAGCGGGTACGCTGGCGCCGCGAGCAGCGTCTGGTCGCCACGCCACGACGAGCCGCGCGCCGTCGCGTAGAGCCACGTCCACAGAGCGGTCGAGCCGATGAGGAGCGCGAGGATGAGCGCGAAGCTCCGCAGGGCGCCGGGCTTGAGCCAGCCGCCGCTCGCCGCCTGGCGCGGCCAGCCGTCACGCTCGGAGATGCAGAACGCGCCGCCGAAGGTGAGGAAGAGGCAGGAGATCACCTGCGCGGGGATGGCGTCGCGCTTGTCGCCGTCGTTGACGACGAAGACCACCAACCCGAAGGCGAGCCCGAGCAGGCTCACGACGGTGAAGGCGATGCGAGGCCCGCGCGACGCGGGCTCCGACGGCAGCGCGAGCCCTGCGGCAGAGGCCTCGAGCGCCAGCCAGGTGAGCGACGCGCTGAAGAGGAGGATGCCCGCCACGAAGGCGCGGAACTCGTCGCGGCCGAGCAGGCGCTGCCCCTCTTCGCCCAGCACCCACGAGAAGGCGACGCCGCCCGCCGTGCCCGCGCCGAGCACGCCGAGCACCACGAAGGTGGCGAGCGTGCGCGCGAGCTTGCCGTGCGCCTGGGTGGCGATGGCGAGCGCGAGCGCGGTGAGGAACCCCGTCCACGCCATCGAGAGCACCAGCGCGACGACGATCTGCAGCAGATCGATGCCGTTGAGGAAGTAGCTGAAGAGCACGAACGGCGCGCACGCCGAGCCGAACAGCGCCGCCTGCGACAGCGCGCTCACCCACTTGCCGCGGGTGATGCTGTGGGCGCCGAGGCCGGTGAGCGTGAGCAACACCCAGGTCTCGTCCTCGAGCTCGCGGCTCATCGAGCGGAAGGCCACGAAGGGAATGACGAAGAAGCACACCGCGCCGAGCGCCGTGAGGTAGCCCGAGAAGAAGCCGCGCCCCCACCCGACACCGCCAGCCGCTTCCGCCGCGCCCGCGAAGGCGACGAGGGCCATCGAGAAGCACACCGCGAGCAGCGTGCCGAAGAAGATGGCGAACACCTTCGCGCGGAGGCCCTGACGCACCTCCTTCACCACGATGGGGCCGACGCGCTCCGAGAGATCGAAGCGCCCGGTGCTCGCCGCGGCGGCGCTCACGCCAGCCACTCCGTGTCGCGCGCGCGCAGCGAGAAGGCCGCCGACGCGGCGACGCCGAGCGCGACGCCCCACACCAGCAGCACCAGCGGCAGGCCGTCGTGCGACTGGCGCTCGATGTTGATCAGCCCGACCACCGGGTTGAGCGCGTTGAGGAAGAGATCGTCGGCGTCAGAGACGATCTCCCCGACGAGCGGCGGCACGCCGGTCATGAGCACCACCAGCCCGAGGAACACGAGGCGGATCATCGCCGGCGTCTGCCAGGGCGGGTGGGGGATCCACCGCGCGACGACGATGGGCAGGGAGATCATCAGCAGCGCGAAGCCCGGCGCGGCGACGAGCACCAGGAGCGCGCCCATCGACAGCGTGCCGTCACCGAGCGCGAGGGCGACCAGCGTCGCCGCGGCGACGAGCAGCATGCCGACCACCAGCAGGTAGCCGCGGTAGCCGCCGGGCCTGAGGAGCGAGAGCCGCGAGCCCGTGGCCCAGTGCACCTTCGCCATGCCGTCGCGATCGCTCGCCACGAAGAGCCCCACCAGCGTCGAGTAGAGCGCCAGGCTCACGCTCGCCGCGGTGAGCAGCTCTTCCTCGTGGCTGACGAAGTAGCCCCAGATGAAGAGGCCGAGCGCGCCGAGGAACTGCACCATGTAGGTGAGGCGCGGCCCCCGCGCGTAGTCCTCGGTGGGCAGCGAGAGCCTGGCCGCCGCGGCCTCGAAGAGCAGCAGGCCGGTGGTGATCATGCCGAAGAGCACCGAGAGCGCGGTGAGCCAGAACGCCGCGGTCGACGAGATGCGCTGCGCGAACTCGCCGATCAGCACCGCGCCGGTGATGCCGAAGCCGAGCCCCTGGAGGAGGACGCCGAGCAGCACGAAGTGGAGCAGCGCGCGCACGATGCGCGACTCGGCGAGCGTGGCGAGGCTGACGGAGATCGCCACGAGGAACACCTGGTAGGCGATGGCCACGAAGACGCCCACGATGATGGTGGGCAGGTCGATGCCGTTGAGGAAGTAGCTGAAGAGCAGGAAGGGCGTGGCCGCGCTGGCGTACAGCGAGCCCTGGAGGACGGAGCTCCCGAGCTTCCCCGCGAGGATCTTCCGTGGCCCGATGCCGGTGAGCGTGAGGAGCACCCACGTCTCGTCTTCGGCCTCGCGCGCCATCGAGCGGTACGCCGCGTAGGGGATGACGAAGAACTGCACGAAGCCGAGCGCCACGAAGTACGCGATGAACGCTGGCTGGCCGGCGCGGTCGGCGATGCCATCGCTCGCGGCGAAGGCGAACAGCGAGATGAAGAGGCACGCCACCAGCATCAGCGAGAAGAAGATCCAGAAGACGCGCGTGCGCAGCCCCTGGCGGACCTCCTTGACGATGATGGGGTTGACGCGATCGGCGAGGCGCTCGCCGAAGCGATCGAACGCGTCCGGGGCGCGCACGGCCTCGGCGCTCATTGCACCCTCCCCTTCGTGACCGACATGAACGCGTCTTCGAGGTCGTGCTCGCGCGTGCGGAAGCTCGCGACGGGGAGCTCGGCGGCGACGAGCGCCTTGAGCACGCGCACGCTCGCCTCCTCGACCCAGCCGTTGGGCGGCGTCTGTCCGGGCGCCAGCTCGAGCCGGAAGCGCACCGCGTTGTTGACCACCGAGACGTTGGTCACCAGCGGCTGCTCGAGGAGCAGGCGCTCGGCCTTCTTCGCCACCTCGTCGAGCGGCGCGCCCGCGGGGACCCACAGCGACAGCTCGACCTCGCTGAACGCGGCCGCGTTCGAGGTGCGGGCCAGCACGTCCTGCACCGTGCCGGTCGCGAGGAGGTGGCCCTGCTCGATGATCGCGCAGGTGTCGATGATCTCCGACAGCTCGGTGAGGATGTGGCTCGAGATCAGCACCGCCTTGCCCTGAGCGGCGAGCGCGCGCAGGAGCTCACGGAGCTCGATGCGGGCGCGCGGGTCGAGGCCGTCGGCGGGCTCGTCGAGGATCAGCAGCTTGGGGTCGTGCAGCAGCGTGCGGCCGAGCGCCACGCGCTGCTTCATGCCCTTCGACAGCTCGGAAGTGAGCTTGTCCTTCAGCGGCATGAGGCCGGTGAAGTCCATCACCGAGTCGACGCGGTTCTTCCGCTCCTGGCCGCGCAGCCGGTACGCGCGGGCGAAGAAGTCGAGGAACTCGAACACCGTCATGTCGTCGTACGTGCCGTAGCGATCGGGCATGTACCCGAGCAGCGGGCGCGCCTGATCAGGCCGGGCGACGAGCGAGGTGCCGTCGAGGAGCACCTCGCCGCTGGTGGGCACGTCGAGCGTGGCGATGATGCGCATCGTGGTCGACTTGCCGGCGCCGTTGGGCCCGATGAAGCCGAGGATGGTGCCCGCCTCGAGCGAGAACGTGATGTCGTCGACCGCCTTGAGGTGGCCGTAGTACCGCGAGAGGCCCTTCACCTCGAGCAGAGCGCTCATTCTTCGAACTCCCCGCGCACCCAGTGTTGTCCGTCGTGGAGCTGCATGCCGATGCCGCCGGTCGGTACGAGCCCCTGCCCCTCGATGCGGGCGAGGAACTCGCGCGGCTTGAGCGGCTTGTCGGAGACGGCGCGCGCGACGTTCGACCCGAAGCGGCTGTTCGCGGTGGTCGCGGTGACGCTCAGCGTGTTGCCGGCCTTGAGCTCCTCTTCTCCGCCGTCGCGCACCGGCCCGCCTGAGAAGAAGCGCCCGTCGATGTTGAGCGCGACGCGCTCGATCTGCGCGCCCAGCGCGTTCTGCACCACCCAGGTGTCGCCCTTGCGCTTCACCACCAGGCGCGCGCGCGACGGCTCGACCGACACGAAGCCCCACTCGCGGTAGGTGCGCGACGGCACGAAGTCGCCGCCGAGCGTGAGGCCGTCGCGCCAGGTGAGATCGGCGACGTAGCGATCGCGGCGCTCGTCCGACGGCGCGACCACCACCGTCGACGGCCCGAAGACCGCCTTCGCCGGCGCGAGGTTCGCGTAGTACGCGGTGACCCCCTGCGTGATGGCGCGGTGCTCCCGCCCGTCGAGCAGCGTGTAGCCGTAGGTCGAGCCGTGCACCACGAAGCCGTCGGCGATCACCGAGTACGAGATGATCAGCACGCAGGTGACGATCGCCGTCGCGGGGATGGTGACGAGGAGCGCCGCCGGCCCGCGGCGCCGCGCGACCCACACACTTCCGGGCCCGATGGCGAGCGTGAAGAGCGCGATGATGAAGAGGAAGCGCCCGAGCGGGGCCGTCGCCTGCGGCAGCAGCAGATCACGCTGGGCGGCGGCGGCGTTGTAGCGGCGCTCGTACTCCGGCATCGGCCCGTGCGGGAGCACCGAGGGCCCCTCGCGGAACACGTCGAGGCCGGTCGAGGTCGGCGCGCCGGCCGAGAGGACGAGCTTGCCGAAGCCGTAGTCGTTGTTGCCGGGCTTGAGGCTCGTCTGCAGCGGGAAGACCGCGCTGCTGCGGATCGTGCCGCCGACGAGCAGGTGCCCGCCGGTGGCCACGTAGGCCTCGAGCGCACGACGCGCCGCCTCGTCGAGCCCGTCGAGCGTCGCCCCGTCGGGCACCGTGACGCAGTCGTAGCCGAGGTACGAGGCGAGCTCCTCGGGCGCCTCCTGCGGAGGGATGGCGTGCACCAGCACGTTCGCGCCGGAGTACTTCGGCGGCTTGCCGATGAACTTCTCGAACTGCTCGGGCCGGGAGATCGACATCACCACCCGCTGCGGCTCGTAGGTCGCCTGGAAGTACATCGAGGTGCCGGCGTTCTCGGTGATGCCCGCGCCGTCAGCGCGCACCGCGCCGTACCGCATCTCGGACGGCACCGGCACGTTCACCGTGCGGCGCTCACCGGGGTTCACCTCGACGGCGCGCGAGACGACGTGCGAGCTGCCGTTGACGGTGGCGCGGATGCTGAGGGTCACCACCTGACGCAGCCCGGTGGTGTTGTCGATGAAGAACCGCACCGGGAACGTGCCCGAGCGCGGAGAGGGGGCGTTCGACTCCACGGACACCCTGGTGCGCCCGCTCGCCACCTCGAGGCGCGTCACCTGGGCGATCTGATAGTCGAGGAGGGAGACCAGCTCCGGGTCGCCCTCGCGCTGGTCTTCGGCGGTCGGAGGCGCAGGGACCGCCACCGCGTCGGCGGCGACGTCTTCGGCCTCCTCTCCCTGCGCGGCCGCGAGGAGCACCGCGGCCAGGAGCGCTTCAACCACGAGGCACCTCCGGCACCGCGTCGAGCAGCTGCTGCACCACGTTCTCGGGCGAGATGCGCTCGAGCCCCGCTTCGTACGAGAGCACGAGGCGGTGGTTGAGCACCGCCCCCGCCATGTCCTTCACCTCGTCGAAGCCGACGTTGGGCTTGCCCTTGCTGAGCGCCCACGCGCGCGCCGAGGCGGCGAGCGCGAGCGCGGCGCGCGGAGAGGCGCCGTAGCGGACGAAGCGGCGCACGGCATCAGGGGCCGTGGCGCTCGCGGGGTGCGTCGCTTCGACGAGCCGCCCGATGAACTCCGCGACCGGGAGCGGGAGGTGCACCCGGTCGACCAGCCCGAAGAGCGTCGCGAGGCCCGGCCCGTCGGTCACCGCCTCGAGCTGCGGCGGCTGACCGCGCACGCGCGAGGTGAGGATCGAGGCCATCGTCTTCGCGCCGACGGGCGGCACGATCACGCGGAACATGAAGCGGTCGAGCTGCGCTTCCGGCAGCGGGTAGGTGCCCTCGAGCTCGATGGGGTTCTGCGTGGCGAGCACGAAGAAAGGCTGCGGGAGCGCGTGGGTGGTGCCGAGCACCGTCACCGAGCGCTCCTGCATCGCCTCGAGCAGCGCCGACTGGGTCTTCGGCGAGCTGCGGTTGATCTCGTCGGCGAGCACGATCGACGCGAAGAGCGGGCCCTGGCGGAAGGTGAACGCCTTCGTCTCACCGTCAATCACGTAGGTGCCGGTGATGTCGCCGGGCAGGAGATCGGGCGTGAACTGGATGCGCTTGAAGGGCAGCGCCATGAGGCGCGCGAGGCCCTTGCAGAGCTCGGTCTTGCCGAGCCCGGGCAGGCCCTCGAGGAGCACGTGGCCTCGGGCGAGCACCGCGGTCGCGACGCGATCGACCACCGCCGTCTGATCGAGCAGCACCTGGTTGAGCCCTGCCTTGAGTCTGCCGATCGCCTCGCCGGCGGCCTGCACCTCGAGCGGGGTGAGCAGTTGTTCTGACACGATGAGTCCCCTCTCCGCTGCTTCACTTCGAATCGAAATAGCGCTGCACGAGCGCGCGGTTTCTCGGGCGCATCGCGCCCTCGTCGTAGCCCGCCGCCTGATCACCCGACGCCGCGCCGCCCGTCGCGGGGCTCACGAACGTCGACGACTTCGCCTTCGGGTTCGTGGCGCGGAGTCCGAAGAGTTCGTCCGCCTCGCCGCCGTTCCCCTCAGGCAGCGCCTCGTACTTGAGGCGCTCGGGATCCATCTCCGCCTCGCCGCCAAACACGAGCTCCGCAGTGTCACCGCCGCGACCGACGTCGCCGCCCTGCTGCGTGCTGCGCGAGGCATGCCCCTCGCCGCTGCCCTGCCCGTCCGACTTCCCCGAACCCTCGCCCTGCCCCTGCCCTGTTCCCTTCTCGCCGGCGCCCTGCCCCTTGCCCTGATTGCCTGACTTGCTCGAGGGCCGCTTGGCCTGCGGCGAGCTTCCCGAGCCCGGGCTGAACTGCTTCGCGAGCTGGTCCTGACGCTGCTGGAGCGCCTTCCGCAGATCGCCCACCTGTGAACGGCTCGGGCCCGACTTCTGACCTTGCTGCCCGTTCTGGCCTTGCTGGCCGTTCTGGCCCTGCTGGCCGTTCTGGCCCTGCTGGCCGTTCTGGCCCTGCTGGCCGTTCTGGCCCTGCTGACCGTTCTGGCCCTGCTCGCCGTTCTCGCCCTGCTGGCCGTTCTCGCCCTGCTGGCCGCTGCCGCTCTCGCCGAGCGCCTCGTCGAGGGCGTCCTCGCCGGACTTCGAGCGGCCATCGGAGAGCTCCATCAGCGCACGCTCGAGCTCGTCGCGCTCGCGCTGCGTCGATTCGCTCTGCTGGGCTTCGGCCATCGCCTGCTCGAGGTTCTTCGCCGCGTTCTCGGCGCGCTCGAGTTCGCGTGACGCCTCCGCGGCGGCCTTGTCGAGCTGCTTGTCGAGCGCGTCGGCGGCCTCCCAGTCGGCGGCGTCGAACGAGCTGTCCGCGAGCTCGTCCTGGAGCCGCTGGAGCTCATCGAGGGCCGCCTGATCAACGGGCTCTTCCTTCGCGATCGCCTCGAGCTTCTCGACGAGCTCCTCGACTCTCGTGGCGGCGGCGGCGTTCGGCGGCGGGTTGAGCGTCGTTGGCTGCGGCACGAGCAGCCCGGCCACGAGGAAGCACGCCGCGAGCCCGATCAGCGACAGCGGTCGGCGCACGTCGATGTCCGGCAGGGGCAGGGTCTTGAGCTGCTGGTTGAGCGCCAGCTCCCACTCGCCGACCGGCAGCTCGAGGCGCGTGAGCAGCAGCCCGCCTGCCGAGGCCTGACGATCGGCGATCACCGCCGCGCGCTCATGAGAGACCGCGCGCGTCCGCGCGACCAGCCACGTCACGACGGCCGCGAGAGCGAGCGCGGCGGCGCCGAAGATCCACAGCCCGCGCTGCACGAGCATGCGCCACATCACGAAGGCGGTGACGGCGACCCACGCGGGGCCGACGGCGGCGCGGAGGACCACCTCGAGGTTGAGGTGTCGCCGCACTCGCGCGATGCGTGAGAGCACCGCCTGTCTCCGTCGCTCTTCTCCGGCGGCCATTGCGTTCGGATGAGACTAACCCGCACCGCGACGCCGACCTTCCCCTTTCTGGCCGGGCGTCACGCGCGGAACCGAGCCGTCGCCGGAGGTGTCCGAACGGTCGCTGGCGCGGCGTTGACGGTGCGCAAGGATCTGCGCAGCGCGCCATGCTGCTCGCCCGGGGCCGCTCAAGCCGGTGTCTGTGCGTCGCCCACTGCGCTACATGCGCGCCCGTGCAACGCGTTCCTGCCCTCCTGGTGGTGCTCCTGGCGCTCGCGGCGTTCGCGCAGTCGACGCCGAAGATGCCCGTGCTCGTGAAGCAGGTCGATCCCGTCTTCCCCGCCTCGCTCGCCGACGCGGGCGTGGGCGGCGTGGTGGTGATGGAGATCGACATCGGCGCCGACGGCAAGGTGATGGACGTGAAGGTGATCGGCAGCGCGGGCCCGGAGTTCGACGAGGCCGCGGTCGCCGCCGCGAAGCAGCTCGAGTTCACGCCCGCGGAGTTCGACGGCAAGCCGACGCCGGTGCGCATTCAGTACTCGAGCCAGTTCGTGGTGCAGCAGCAGGTAGTGGAGGTGCCGCTGGAGCAGGACGCGGGCGTGCCGGTGGTGAACCTCAAGGGGCAGCTCCTCGCGGCCGGCACGCGGGAACCGATCGCCGGGGCCACCATCGCCGTGCTCGAGCGCACCGCCGACTCGGACGGAGAGGGCCGCTTCGAGTTCACCGACGTGCCTTCGGGCCAGGTCGAGGTGAAGGTCACGGCGCCCGGCTTCGAGCCGTACGCGGCGACCGAGGAGATCAAGCCTGGTGAGCGCACCGAGGTTCGCTACGCGCTGCGCCCGAGCGGCGATCCGAACGTGACGGTGGTGCGCGGCACGAGGGACCGCCGCGAGGTCGCGCAGGTGAAGCTCACGCAGCAGGAGTTCCGCATGGTGGCCGGCGCGCGCAACGACGCGTTCAAGGTCGTGCAGAACCTCCCGGGCGTCGCGCGCTCGCCGTTCGGCGGTTCGGCCCTCGTGGTGCGCGGCAGCAAGGCGTGGGACTCGCGCATCTACGTCGACGAGATTCAGATCCCCCAGCTGTTCCACTTCGCGGGCCTGAACGCGACGTTCAACTCGGCGACCGTCGAGAGCATCGCGTTCCAGCCCGGCAACTTCGGCGTCGACTACGGCCGCAGCATCGGCGGCCTCATCCAGGCCGAGGTGAAGACGCCCTCGAAGCGCGGCGTGCACGGCGCGGTCGATCTCAACTTCTTCGACGTGTCGGCCAACGTCGAGGCGCCGCTCACCGACACGTGGAGCGTCTCGGCCGCGGGCCGCTACGGCCTCGCGCAGCTCACCATTCCCTTCGCCATCAGCACCTTCGTGCCGGTCGAGGCGCAGAAGCTCATCGGCCTCGCGCGCGCGCCGCAGTTCTGGGACTACCAGGTGCGCGCCGAGCGCCGGGTGGGCACGAGCAAGAACCGGCTCTTCATCAGCCTCTTCGGCTCTTCGGACCGCTGGGCCTTCGTGAGCCGCAACCCGTTCGCCGACGCCGACGTCGAGGGCAACGCGGGGGCGGCGGCGAGCTCGCAGCTCTACAACCGCCTGGTGCTCGGCATCGATCAGCGCCTGAGCGATCGCGTGACCTTCATCTCTCGCAACTCGATCGGCTTCGACGTCAACGAGCAGCAGGGAAACACCACCGAGATCTTCTTCCGCGCGACGCAGTTCCCCATCCAGCTCCGAGAGCGCTTCCGCATCGACGTGCCCGAAGCGAAGCTGGTGCTCGGGGCGGGTCTCGACGCGCTGATCACCCCCGCCTTCCTCGACGCGCAGCAGCCGCCGCCGTTCAGCGCCAACCAGCTGCCCGACCCCTACGTCACGCGCCGGCTCATCGCGCAGACCGAGGCGCGCACCTACGTCGAGCCGGGCCTGTTCGTCGACGCGACGTGGACGCCCATCGAGGCGCTCCAGGTGCGCGGCGGCCTCCGCTTCGATGGCGAGCTCACCACCATGCAGAAGGTCTGGCTCAACCCGCGCATCTCCGCGCGCTACCAGGTCATTCCGCAGCTCGCGTTCAAGGCCGGCGCGGCGATGTACCAGCAGCCGCCGGACTACCGCACCGGCCAGCTCTCGCCGGTCTTCGGCAACCCGAAGCTGCTGCCCGAGGGCGCGTGGCACTTCATGGCCGGCGCCGAAGCGAAGCTCTTCGACCTCTTCGAGCTCGACGTGCAGGGCTACTACAAGCCGCTCTTCAACCAGGCGCGCCAGACGCTCGCCAGCGGCCAGGGCAGCGACATCGCCATCGCCGGCAACGAGACCCGCTACACGAGCGACGGCTACGGCCGCGCCTACGGTGGCGAGGTGCTGCTGCGGCTGCGGCCCACGCGCTACTTCACCGGCTGGGTCGCGTATTCCATCAGCCGCTTCGAGCGCGACTACTTCGGCGGCGTCGCCTTCGCGCCCGGTCCGCTCGATCAGCCGCACAACCTGATCATCGTCGGCAGCGCGAAGCTCCCGTGGGATCTCAACCTCGGCCTGCGCTTCCGCTACGCGTCGGGCCCGCTGGTGACGCCCGTGCTCGGGTCGCTGTTCGACGCGAGCGGCAACTACTACGTGCCGCTGCCCGGCCTGCCGTGGAGCGAGCGGCTGCCGGACTTCTTCCAGCTCGACGCGCGCCTCGACAAGCGCTTCGTCTTCGACGCGTGGACGCTGGTGGCGTACCTCGACGTGCAGAACGTGACGAACCAGCAGAACCCCGAGGCGCGCTTCTACAACCATGACTATTCGCAGTCGGCCTTCGTGACGGGCATCCCCATCCTGCCCACCGTCGGCCTGAGAGGAGAGTGGTGATGCGCGCGCTCCTGGCGTCGTTCTTCCTGCTGTTCACCGCGTGCGGCGTGCAGTTCACGCCGGAGACGCTCGTCAACGCGCTGCGGATCATGGCCGTCAGCGCCGAGCCACCCGAGGTGGCCCCGGGCGAGCCGACCACGCTCTCGGTGCTCTTCGGAGATCCCCAGCGCGTCGGGCAGCCGAACACCATCATCTGGGTCGGCTGCGAGCCGGATCCGCTCGATCGCAGCCGCACCGCCTGCAACGACGCGTCGGTGCTGATCAAGCCCTCGACCATCACCAACTACCCCGAGGGGCTCAAGCTGCTCGGCTTCAGCAAGACCGCGACCTACTCCGCGACGCCGGGCGTGTTCGACGTGCTCCCGCCAGACGATCTGATCCGCAAGAACGGCAGCATCGGGCAGGTGATCGCCATCGTGATCGCCGAGGAGGTGCCGGTGACGCTCATGGGCGACGAGCTCAAGAACGTCTTCGAGCGCATCGAGAAGAAGGAGCTGCCCACCGCCATCGCGCTCACGCGCATCGTGGTCAGCCAGAAGGAGCAGAAGAACAAGAACCCGGTCATCTCCACGCTGACCTTCGACGGGGCGCCGCTGCCGGTCGGGGCGCGCCTGCAGGTGAAGGCGGGCCAGAAGGTGTCGCTGGGCGTCGAGGTGCCCGACTCGTCACGCGAGACCTTCGTCGAGTACCGAGAGGCGGGCCCGGTCGAGAAGCGCGAGACGGTGGTGGGCGCCTGGTACTCGAGCGGCGGGCGCTTCAGCCAGGAGCGCTTCGACGTCACCGACTCCACACCCACCGTCTTCACCGCGCCGGGCTCGGCGGAGTTCCCCGAGGACCCGGTGCCCGAGAAGCGCACCGCCCAGCTGTGGCTCGTGGTGCGCGACAACCGCGGCGCGCAGGCCTACCAGCAGTTCCGGTACTTCGTGTGCGACGAGTCGCTCCCCACGCCGGTGGTGCGCACCATCACCGCCCCGGCGAGCGCGACCGACCCGGTGATCGTCGCAGGCGACGACATGGCGCGCGCGCTCGACGTGGTCATCGGCGACAAGGCGCTCGTCAACGGCTCGTACTCGTCGGCGCAGGGCGGCTTCGTGGGCTTCCTGCCCGAGCTCGCGCCCGGCACGTACCCCGTCACGGTGCGGGGGCAGAACTGCTCGTCGACCACGACCGGCCTCACCTTCACCGTCCCCTGAGCGCCGCGTTACGGGCTTCGCGCCGCGAATGCGTGGGGTCGTCGGGGAACACCCGATGACGCCCGAACGCCACCGCCGGCTGATGGAGCTGTTCGACGAGGCCTGCGAGCTCCCGGCCGCGGCGGCGCGTGACTTCCTCTCGCGGCTGGCAGGCGACGACGCCGAGCTGCGCGGGGAGCTCGAGCAGATGCTGCGGGCGGATCACTCGGAGATCTTCTTCGACGAGACCAGCGGTGGCCGGGCGCTGCTCGCGCGGCAGCTCTTCGAGAGCGCGCTCGGTCGGGCCGGGCTGCCGCGGGACCCCGGCAAGGTGCCGGAGCGCATCGCCGAGTTCGAGGTGCTCGAGCGGCTCGGCGCGGGCGGCATGGGCACGGTCTACCGCGTGCGGCAGTCGGCGCCGGAGCGGGTGGTGGCGCTCAAGGTGCTGCACCCCTGGCTGATGAGCGAAGCGACGCTCGAGCGCTTCCGCTTCGAGGCGCGGGCGCTGGCGACGCTCCGCCACCCGAGCATCCCGCCGGTGTACGCGGTCGGCCAGCACGAGGGCCTGGTGTGGCTGACGATGGAGCTGGTGTCGGGCCCGACGCTCCTCGACTTCGCGGCCAGGCAGCGGCTCGCGCTGCGTGCCCGCGTCGAGCTGATGGCGAAGGTGTGCGACGCGGTTCACCACGCCCACCTGCGCGGCTTCGTGCACCGCGATCTCAAGCCCGACAACCTGCGGGTCGCCGACGACGGGGTGCCACGGGTGCTCGACTTCGGCATCGCCGCCGGCCTCGGCGAGACGAGCTCCGAGGTCGCGGGCACGCCGGCGTACATGGCGCCGGAGCAGCTCGAGCCGGGGGCGGTGGTCGACGTGCGCTCCGACGTGTTCGCGCTCGGCCTCATCGCCTCCGAGCTCTTCGACGGCCGAGGGAGCGCGCAGGCTCGCCGCGCAACCGACGACGCCGCGAAGGAGGAGGGCCACCCGGTGGTCGACGCGCTGCCCGCCGAGCTCCGCTTCATCATCGCCCGCGCCACCGCGCCGAGCCCCGGCGAGCGCTACGCGTCGGCGGCGGACCTCGCCGACGAGCTCCGTCGCTGGCTCGGCCACTTCCCGGTGCGCGCGCACCCCGGCGGCCGCGCGTACCGCTTCGGGCGCTTCCTCCGCCGGCATCGCGTGATGGCCGCCGTGGTGGCGCTCGCCTTCACCGGCGTGCTCGCGGGCCTGCTGGTCGCGTGGTCGCAGTACCGCCAGGCGCGCAGCAGCTTCGAGCGCGCCGACGACGAGGCCCGGCGGGCGGCGGCGACGTTGGGCTTCGTCATCTCGGTGCTCAAGCAGGGCGACCCCGAGCGCGCGGGCCGCGACGTCACCGTGCACCAGGCGGTCGATCGCGCCGCCGAGCGGCTGCGCAGCGACCCGAAGCTCTCCACGGAGCAGCCGCGCGTGGCGACCGCGATTCACGCCAGCCTCGCCGAGACGTACCAGGGGCTCGGAGACTGGGTCGCCACCGAGCGGGAGGCCCGCGCCGCGCTCACGCTCTACGAGCACGGGCAGCTCGCCGACGACGAGCTGCTGGCGAAGACGCTGCTCCTGCTGGCCCAGGTGCACCACCAGGCCGGCCGCGGAGACGAGGCGCGCGCCACCAGCGTGCGCGCCATCGCCGTCGAGCGCGCCCTGCACCCCGAGCCGCACACGCACGTGGGCTTCGCGCTGCACGTGCACGCGGTCGCGCTCCGCGAGGCTGGCTTCATGGCTGAGGCGGTGCGCTTCCACCGCGAGGGCGTGGAGCTCGAGCGCGCGCTCGCGGCGAAGACGGGCAAGGACGAGGATCTCGCCGACGCGCTCAACCAGCTCGCGGTGACGCTCGCCTACCTCGGGCGCTACGACGAAGCGGAGCCGCTGTACCGCGAGGCGATGCGGCTCGACCTCGCCGAGTTCGGGCCGCGGCACCCCGAGGTGGCGGTCGATCTCCATCACCTCGCGTGGCTCGCCAACGAGCGCGACGACGCGCAGACCGCGAAGGCGCTGCTCGATCAGGCGCTCGAGATCCGCCTCTCGACGCTGGGGAAGGAACACACCCGCGTCGGCATCCAGCGCAACCTCGAGGCGTACGTCGAGCTCGCGCTGGGTCACGTCGAGCTGGCCGACGCGGCCGAAGACGAGGCGCTGCGCATCGCCGAGAAGAGCTTCGGCGTCGAGCACCCGCGCTACACGCGGGCCGCGCAGGCACGCGTGCCCATCCGCGTCGCGCAGGGCCGCACGAAGGAGGCGGTGGCGCTCGCGCGCCAGCTCGTCGAGCTCCACGCGAAGCGGTACGGCGAGCGCCACTGGGTCACCGCCGGCAGCCGGTCGGATCTCGGCCTCGCGCTGCTCGCCGACGGCGCGCGCGACGAGGGCCGGCGCGAGCTGAAGGACGCGCTCGCGGTGCTCGAAGAGAGCCTCGGCCCCGCGAGCAAGGTGACCCGCGACGCGCGGAAGCGACTCAGCGGCCCCTGAGGCGTCGTGTAGCGTGCGCCGCCGTGACGCCCACCGAACTCGCCGCGCTCGAGAAGCGCGTTCACCCCATCACCCGGCCCGAGCCTGCGCTGCTCTGGTCGTACCTCATCGCCTCGCTCGCCCTGCTCTGCGCGGCGCCGGTCGCCCTCGTCCCGCTCTATTTCCGCTACCACACGCTCTGGTACCGCTTCGACGCGACGGGCGTGTCGATGGGCTACGGCATCCTCTTCCGGCGCGAGATGCAGCTCACCTACGCCCGCATGCAGGACATCCACCTCTCGCAGAACATCCTCGAGCGCTGGCTGGGCATCGGCACCGTCACCGTGCAGACCGCCGGCGCAGGCTCGGCGGGCAACCTCACCATCGTCGGCGTGAAGGACTTCGAGGCCATCCGCGACTACCTCTACGCGAAGATGCGCGGCGTCCGCCCCGACACCCACGACGCGCACGCCAGCGTTGGCCCCTCGACCGACGCGGTGCTCGTCGAGATCCGCGACGCCCTCACCGACGCCGCGAAGGCCCTCGCCGCGAAGAAGGGAGCCTGAGCGATGGACCTCCTGCTCCGGCTGCTCAAGCCGCTCTTCCTGCCGCTGCTCAAGCTCGACTTCACGCCGCCGCACCTCCCCGAGGGCTCGTCGCTCGTGCGCAGCCTCAAGCCGTCGGAGCGCTGGCTGGCGTACCGCTACCTGCAGACGCTGTTCGGCTTCCTCAACCAGTTCATCGGCACCGGCATCGCGGTCATCGCGCTGGTCGCGAAGCTCGGAAAGTGGGGGCTGCTCATCGCCGCGGTGGTGTTCGCCCTGCAGTGCTTCGCCATCGGCCTGGCGCTCGTCACCACCCGCGTCGACTTCGAGCTGCGCCACTACCTCGTCGGAGACCGCTCGCTCCGCGTCGCCCAGGGGGCGTGGAAGCGCGAGGAGGTCACGCTCAGCTACGCCAACGTGCAGAACCTCGAGGTGACCCAGGGCCCGCTCGAGCGCCTGTTTGGCTTCAAGTCGCTCATCATCTCCACCGCCGGCGCCGACACCACGCCGGGCGCCGAGAACTCACACCTCGTGACGCTGATGGGCCTCGAAGACGCCGACGAGCTGCGCGCCCTCATCCTCGGCATGCTGCGCCAGCAGAAGGACGCCGGCCTCGGCGAGCCCCAGAGCCTCCCCGGCGGGACAGGCCTGTCCATCGACCGGTTGATGGAAATCAGGGACGCTGCCCTTTCGTTGAGGGACGCGGCGCGCGCGTAGCAAAAGGACGGGAACGTGCGTTTCCGTTGACATTCGACACCTCCCACACGAGATCACCCCGTCTTTCGCCTCAGCCTTCCAGGCCCCTCCTCATCAGGTCCCATGACTCCGTTTCTTTCGTTGGCGCAGGTCGAGCAGCACCAGGGTTGGCTCACCGCGAAGCTGCTGACCACCTTCACCGGCAACGCCGAATGGGTGCTCTGGCTGCTCGCCGGTCTCTCGGTTCTCTCGCTGGCGGTGGTGCTCGAGCGGTGGATCTACTTCTTCACGCACCGGCTGCCGGGCGCCGACGACGCGCTGGTGAAGATCGCCAAGGGTGATCTCGCCGGTGTGAAGGGCATCATCGATGGCAAGAGCGGCATGGAGGCCTCGGTGCTCCGCGAGGGCATCGAGTGGGCCGACAAGGGCCCCGACGCGGTGCAGGAAGTCATCGACGCGGTGCTCGCCCGCGAGC
>JBMORD010000060.1:0-24525 GCA_049322495.1 Myxococcota bacterium
CGCGGTCTTCCATCACGACGACCTTCTTCACGGGGAGCAGGGTGGTCATGGCTTCAGTTCCTCCGGTTCCCGCCGACGAGCATGCGGTCGGCCGGCATGCGAATGGCGAACTGCGCGGTGAGCTTCTGCGTGGCGCCCGGCGCGAGCGTCACCCGCCACCGGCGCGCGCCCTTCACCACCACGCCGTCGATCGGCACGTCGACCTTCTCCCACGGCGGGCTGCACTCGCCGTCTTCGACCTTGAGATCCTTCTCCGTCGGGTCGACGACCGGCACCCGCTCACGCACCTCGATCAGCGCGGGCGTGGCGAGCCGGTTGTTGAGCTCGATCTCGAGCTCGTGCGGCAGCACCGTCGAGCCGCCGAGGAAGCCGCCGGTCGTCTCCTTGTACTGGGTCTTCCGCGCGACCTTGATCGACTCCTCGACGCCCAGGCCGAGGCGGTGCGAGTGCTCCGCGCCGGGGGCGATGGCGGGCAGGGTGGTGGTCATCAGGAACTCGTCGCCGGCCGTCACGTCGACCGGCCCGGGGAGCAGGGCGTGGGCGCTCCGGTTGGCGACGGTGAGCGTGCGGTACACCTTCGGCTCCACCGCCGGCACGCACACGTACTCGGGCGTGAGGCCGCACGCGCAGCGCATCACCGGCACCAGCACCCACTTGCCCGTCGAGGGCACGTCGAGCCGCGCGCCACAGTCGTAGCGGTAGTCGAAGGAGTCGATCGCCGTCACCGGGTTGCACAGCGCCGGCAGCGCGAGCGACTGGACGCTGCTCGCCAGCCGCTGGGCGCGCGCGACCACCGCCAGCACCACGTCGAGCTGCACCGAGATCCCCGCCACGAAGGCGAAGTCCCACTCGTTCGCTGCGGTGAGCCGCCCGCGCGTGGGGCGCGCCTCGGGCGGGCCCATCATCAGCCGCGCGTAGTCCCCGAAGCTCGTGTCGAGGCCGGCCTGGCCCGGCGCCTCGGGCTCGGGCTCCGGCGCGAACTCGGCGCCGCCTTCCGACAACATGTCCATGTCCTCGAGCGCCGCGGCGGCCTCCTCCAGCTCAGGAGGCCCCTCGTCGTTCATCATCCTCGCCTTCTTGGCGAGGCCGCCGAACGCGCCTCCCCTCGGCATCGGCGCCGACACCGCGGGGGCAGCGGAGCGCGAGCGCATCAGGGCTTGAGGCGCGGCGGCGGCGGCGGCTCCCACGGGCATCGCGGAAGGCGCCGGTGGCGGGGGCGGCGCGCCGGGGGCCCTCTTCGCCATTTCCCGCTGCGGACGGGGCGGAGGCGGCGCGTGCGGGACGATCGGCCCTGCCGCGCCGGCCACCGGCTCGGCCGCCGGCGGCGGAGGCAGCACGGCCATCGCCTCGTCGTAGCCCTCGAAGAGCGTCTCGAGGCCCGGCGGCGGCTCGCGCCAGCCCGAGCGGGGCGGCGGCTCCTGGCGGCGGCCGATCTTCAGCGCGCGCAGCTCGGGCATGTCGGCGCGGCGCGAGGCCGAGGCGGTCGAGAGCGAGAGCTGCACCTGCGACCAGTCTTCGCCGGTGTTCTGCGCGATCGACGCGCGCATTCTGGAGCGTGCCCGCCGCCAGGCCGCGCTCGAGCGTCAGCGCGTAGCTCGGCACCCAGCGCGCGCCGGGCACGCGGTACTCGAGCTCGAGGTCGAGGGGCTCGGTCGGCGCCTCGGCGAGCGTCACCACCGCCACCCGCGAGAGCTTCGCGCGCTCGGATCGCCTGGCGGTCGAGGCCTCCTGCAGGCGCCGCACGCGGAGCTGCTCCTCGGCGCGGGCGTCGCGCAGCTCCTCGTCGAGCGTGCGGCGGCGCTCGAGGCGCGGCGCCAGCTCCGTCTCGGTGAAGTCACCGAGCGCCAGCATCGCCTCGATCGGCGCAGGGCGCGGTGGGTCGCCGCGCTTCGGCTCGAGGAACGCCGGGCGCAGCGCCTCCAGCTCGGCGATCTCCGCCTCGAGCCGCGTCCGCTCGGTCTCGAGCCTGGCGACCGCCGCGCTCGCCGCCTCCCACGCCTTCTGCTCCGCCGGCACGTCGACCTCCTCGGCGAGCTCGACGTCGAACTGCGCGCGCACGTCGATCACCCGGCCGGCGCCGCTCGTCACCCGCGCGCGGAGCGTGCCCGGCTCGAGCGACAGCGGCAGGCCTCCGAGGCGGAGCTGCCGCGCGCTGCCCGCCGCCACCTGCGCGGTCCGCCGGCACGACGCGCCTTCGCGGTACACCGTCACTGCGTCCAACTTCGAGATCAGGCTGGTCACACGTCCCTCCCATCAATCCGGTCTTCAGCGATTCAACGCCCGCGGCGCGAAATCGGTGACAGAGAAAAATCGCTGCCACTCAGCAGGGCGGGGCGCAGCGCAGCGTCATGTCGGGCTGCGGCACACACCGGCCGGAGATGCACTCGCCGTCCTTGCGGCAGGTGCTCCCGGTGGGGCGCGAGGGCGGCCGGCACTGCAGGGTGATCTCGTCGTCGCAGAAGCCGCTCGCGCAGGGGATGGAAACGACGCGCGCCGCGTCGAGGCGCACCGCGCACAGCTCGCCCTGCGACGGAGGTCCGGCGCACACCCCGACGTCTCCGGAGCCGGTCGGCTTGCACCACGTGTCGAAGCCCGCGCAGTTCTGCCGCGAGGGCGAGCAGGCGTCGCCGCGGGCGGGCAGGGCGCGGCACTTGCGGGCCACGCTGTCGCAGCTCAGCCCCGGCGCGCACTGATCGCCGACGAAGGCCGCCCACTTCGTCGAGGGGCAGTTGAAGTCGGCGCCGTCGGGCGGGCGACAGAAGCCGGGCTGCGGCGCCGACCCGGGGAAGAGCTCCCAGATCAGATCGCCGCAGATGAGGCCGGGCTGGCAGCTCCAGTGAAAGCGGCACTCCGCGAAGGCCTCCCCGGGCACCACGCAGCGCCCCTCGGCGCCGTCGACGAAGGGGGCCACGTCGCACGCCAGCCCGGGCTCGCAGGGGCTGAGGCGCTCGAGATCGATCCGACAGGTCTCGCCGACCTTCCGCCGCGGGCGGCACGAGCCCAGGCAGATCAAGTCGGCTTCGCACTCCCGGCTCGAGTCACAGCGCTCGTCGAGCGTCTTGAGCGGCGCGCACACGTTCCCGTCGCAGCGCAGGCCGGGGGCGCAGCCGATGCCGCACGGCTGACCGAGCTGGCTCCAGGCGATGCAGGTGCCGCGGCAGACGCCGCTCGGCTTCACGCAGAAGGTGCCCTCGACGCACTCGACGGGGTCGTCACAGGTCTCGCCGACGGGCACGGCGCCCGCGAGCAGGCCGGTGCCCAGCTGGCAGTCGGAGAACGAGCGCGCGACGTCGAGCGGGTACGTGCGCGGGAACGAAGGCGGGCAGGCGCTCGAGGTGAGGCGGCGCTCACAGGCGAGCAGCTGCGGCACGTCGATCGACACCCGGCCGGCGGCGAACGACGCCTGGAGTCGATCGATCTCCGCCAGACACTGCGCGCGGGAGGTCTCGACGCAGGCCGGCCGATCGGCGCGGGTGAAGGCGGGCCAGCAGCGCACCTCCAGCTCGCAGCTCGCCTCGGCGAGCCGGGCGCACAGCTCGACGGGAGAGAGGGTGACGCCCGCGTCCTGCTCGGTGCCTGCGTCGGTGCCGGGGCTCGGCTGCGGACACCCGAGGAGGAACGCCGTGGGGAAGAGCCACCAGGCCGCGCGCATGCGCGCCACCTTACTCAACCGCTCTGCTCAGCTGCCGCGCTTCTTCACCACGCCGGACTTCTCGAGGAAGTAGCCCTCCGGGAGGCGCTTCTCGACCTTCTCGCGGAAGCCCTGCACCTCGAAGCCGGTGTCGACCAGCGCCTGCACGCAGGCCGTCTGCACCCGCTTCGCGATGTCGTCGCCGGTGAGCAGCTCGAGCAGCGGCTCGCGCGCGCCGTCGTACTTGAGCAGCGCCACCGCCTTCACCGCCGCCATCTTCACGTCGTCAGACATGTCGTGGAGGAAGGGGAGCAGCACCGCGCCGACGCCGGGCTCGTTCTTCTCGGCGATGAAGTGGAGGAGGACCTCCTTCTTCTCGGGATCGCGGGTGTACTCGGCGCCGAGGCGCTTGAGCTCGTCGGAGACGATCGCCACCACCTTCTCGTGCGGGAGGATCGCGTCGAGGATGCGCAGCGCCCAGCTCGAGGCCGCCTCGCTCCTGGTGAGGAAGGTCTTCACCGGCTCGACCGCGTCGTCACCCAGCTCGCAGATCGACTGGAAGACGTGCTGCTTCTCTTCGGCGTCGGTGGTCTGGGGTTCCACCACGAAGGTGAATCGCTGCATGAGCACCGGCACCGCGTCGGCGTGCTTGAGCTCCGAGAGCTGGTGGAGCGCCTTCTGCCGCGTCGCGGGGTCGCCGTACTTCTGCGTGGCCTTCGCCTTGAGCCGCTGCGCCTTCTCGGCCGGGGTGCCGCCGCCGAACAGATCCGTGAGGAAACCCATAGAGGTGTCGTGCCTTACCAGCCTGCGCGCGACTTCACAGCGCCAACTTCGCGCGGACGTCGTGGGCGTAGTGCTTGTCGAGAGTGTGGATGGCCTTCTTCGTCGCCTCGTCGAGGTGCTCGGGCAGCTTCACCATCACCACGAGGTAGAGATCGCCCGCGTGCTCGCCGCGCAGCCCCGGCACGCCCTTGCCGCGCAGCCGCAGCTTGGTGCCCGACTGGGTGCCCGGCTTGAGGGTCACCGTGCCCGAGCCGCCGAAGACCGGCACCCGCACCTCCGCGCCCAGCGCCGCCTCGCCGATCGTCACCGGCAGATCCATGTACAGGTCGCGCCCGTCGCGCCGCACCAGCGGGTGCTCGGCGACCGTGACGTCGATGAAGAGATCGCCGCTGGGGCCGCCGCGATCGCCCGGCTCGCCCTGGCCGCTGAGCCGAATGCGCGAGCCCGTCTCGACCCCCGCGGGGATCTTCACCTGCAGCCGCCGCCCATGCAGTGAGATGGTCTTCTCGCCGCCCAGCACCGCGTCGGCCAGCGAGACCTCGAGCTCGGCGTGCAGATCGCCGCCCGCCCGGGGGCCACCGCGCCGGCCCCCGCGCTGCTGGCCGAACATCTGCGAGAGGATCTCCTCGAAGTCGACGCCGCCTGCGCCCTCGGTCGAGAACCCGAAGCCGCCGCCGAAGGGGCTGCCGCCGTTGCCTCCACCCGCAAAGCCGCCGCTGCGGTACGCGCGGAACTGCTCGGCCTTCTTCTCGTCCCACCCGAGCTTCGCCGCGTCGTCGCCGAACTCGTCGTACAGCCGCCGCTTCTTCGCGTCGGACAGCACCTCGAAGGCCTCGTTGACCGCCTTGAACTTCTCTTCCGCCGACTTGTCACCGGGGTTGTGATCCGGGTGGTACTGGCGGGCCAACTTGCGGTAGGCCTTCTTGATCTCGTCGGCCGACGCGCCGCGAGTGACTCCGAGTCGCTGGTAGTAGTCCTGCACCATGTCCGATTGGCAGCCTAACCAGCCGTTGTGGTCGCGCCACCGCCGGCTGGTCCTGGTTCTGTCGGTATTCGGGGCGGTTGCGGCCGCGCAGGAGCCCCGGGTGATCGATCGCGCCGTGGCATCGATCGAGGGCAAGGTCATCGCCTCGTCGCAGCTGGAGTTCGAAGCGCGCGTGCTGCTGATCAACGCCGGTGGGGTCGAGGCCGCCTTCGCCCCGCTCGATCACGCCGCGCTCGAGGCGAGCCTGCGGGCGATCATCGATCAACGCCTCGCGCTGCTCGAGGCCGACAAGCTCGAGACCTACCCGCTCGAGCCGGGCGAGCTCGAGCGCGCGATCATCGCCTTCCGCGAGCGCTTCGGGAGCGAGGGCCGCTTCGCCGCCTTCCTCGCGCGTCACGAGGCCGATCTGACCGATCTCGCGGAGGTGCTCCGGCGCGCGCTCCGCGCCCAGCGCGCCCTCGAGGGGAAGCTCCGGCTGCGCGCCCAGGTGAGCGAGGCGGAAGCCCGGGTCTGGCAGCAGGAGCACGCCGAGCTCAAGGACGTGCCGGTGGAGAAGGTGAGGGCGATGCTCGTGCAGCAGCGCTTCGGCGAGCTGGTCCGCAAGGAGCTCGCCGAGCAGCGCCGCGTCGCCGACGTGCGCCTCCTGGGGCCCTTCTCTCCCGTGCAGGGGGCGCCGCGGTGAGAGCGCTGCTGCCCGAGACGCGCATCCGCAAGATGACGCTCGCCGACCTGCCGGCGGTGATGGCCATCGAGCATCAGGCCTTCACCAACCCGTGGTCGACCGAGATGGTGAAGAAGGAGCTCACCCAGGACTGGTCGACGGTGCTGGTGTGCGAGGAGGCCGGGCCTTCGGGCTGGCAGCTCCGCGCCTTCGCCATCTTCTGGCTGGTCGCCGACGAGGTGCACGTGCTCAACGTCGCCACCGACGGGGCGGTGCGCCGCCGTGGCTTCGGCCGGAAGGTGATGGACGCGGTGCTGGCGACCGGCCGCGCCCAGAAATGCCGCCTCGCCACGCTCGAGGTCCGAAGAAGCAATGATCCCGCCCAACGCCTCTACACCTCGCTGGGATTCCGCGCGGTTGGCCTGCGCCCCGCGTACTACCAGGACAACCGCGAAGACGCGGTCATCATGATTCTCGACCTGTAGCGCTTGACACCCCCGCTCGAGAAATGTAAGCGGGCCGCCCTTTTCGTATTCCAGCAGCTTCAAGGACTTCATGCCGACCATCAACCAGCTCATCCGTAAGGGCCGCGAGCAGCTCCGCTACAAGTCGAAGAGCCCCGCCCTGAAGGCCAACCCTCAGAAGCGCGGCGTCTGCACCCGCGTGTACACCACCACGCCCAAGAAGCCGAACTCGGCGCTGCGCAAGGTCGCGCGTGTTCGCCTCACCAACGGGATCGAGGTCACCTCGTACATCCCGGGCGTCGGCCACAACCTCCAGGAGCACTCGGTGGTGCTCATCCGCGGCGGCCGTGTGAAGGACCTCCCCGGCGTTCGCTACCACATCATCCGTGGCACGCTCGACTCGGTCGGCGTCCAGGGTCGCAAGCAGGGCCGTTCGAAGTACGGCGCCAAGCGTCCGCAGTAATCACCTTCTCAGGAGCTAGACACTCATGCCGCGCCGTCGCGTACCCAATAAGCGGAAGATCAACCCCGATCCGAAGTTCCAGGACCGGCTCGTTGCGAAGTTCATGAACGACCTCATGCGGAAGGGCAAGAAGTCCACCGCGGAGCAGGTCGTGTACGGCGCGTTCGCGCTGATCGAGGAGCGGGCGAAGGAAGAGCCCCTCAAGGTCTTCAAGAAGGCCCTTGACAACGTGAAGCCGGTCCTCGAGGTGAAGAGCCGCCGCGTCGGTGGCGCCACCTACCAGGTGCCCGTCGAGGTCCGTCAGGACCGCCGCGTGGCGCTCGGCATGCGCTGGCTCATCCTCTACGGGAAGAGCCGCGGTGAGAAGACCATGATGGAGAAGCTGGCCGGCGAGATCATGGACGCCGCCAACAACCGCGGCAACGCGGTCAAGAAGCGCGAAGACACGCACAAGATGGCCGAGGCCAACAAGGCGTTCGCGCACTACCGCTGGTAAGTCCCCGCGGCTGGTTCTTCAAGGAGGCCCTGAGCGTTTCGCTCGGGGCCTTTTTGCTTTCCGAAGCACGTCCACTTTCCGTAAAGGCCCGCCGTCATGGCTCGCGAAACCTCGCTCGACCGCTACCGCAACATCGGGATCATGGCCCACATCGATGCGGGCAAGACCACCACCACCGAACGCATCCTCTTCTACGCCGGCGCCATCCATAAGATGGGCGAGGTCCACGAGGGGACGACCACCACCGACTGGATGCCGCAGGAGCGCGAGCGCGGCATCACCATCACCTCGGCGGCGATCACCTGCTTCTGGGAGCGGAACAAGACGAAGTACCGGGTGAACCTGATCGACACCCCGGGCCACGTCGACTTCACCATCGAGGTCGAGCGCTCGCTGCGCGTGCTCGACGGGGCGGTCGCGGTGTTCGACGGGAAGAACGGCGTCGAGCCGCAGAGCGAGACGGTGTGGCGCCAGGCCGACAAGCACCACGTGCCGCGGCTGTGCTTCATCAACAAGATGGACGCGGTGGGCGCCGACTTCGAGATGTCGGTGGCGTCGATCCGCGAGCGGCTGGGGGCCAACGCGCTGGTGATCCAGCTCCCGCTGGGCAGCGAGGCGAAGCACGAGGGCGTGATCGACCTGCTCCGCATGAAGGCGCTGGTCTTCGTCGACTCCGAGAAGGGCTCGAACTTCAGCGAGCAGGACATCCCCGCCGAGTTCGCCGACGCCGCTCAGGCCGCGCGCGCGCGCCTCCTCGAGCAGGTGGCCGAGCTCGACGACGCGCTGATGGAGAAGTTCCTCGAGAACGAGGGCAGGGACATCACCGAGGCGGAGCTCCGCGCGGCGATCCGCAAGGGCACCATCGCGCTCAAGCTCTTCCCGGTGCTGTGCGGCTCGGCCTACCGCCACAAGGGCGTGCAGCCGCTGCTCGACGCGGTGATCGACTTTCTCCCGTCGCCGATCGACATCCCCCCGGTGAAGGGCCACGACAAGGACGGCCACGAGGTGGTCCGCGAGACGAAGGACGACGCGCCCTTCAGCGCGCTGGCCTTCAAGATCATGAACGACTCGTTCGGCTCGCTGACCTTCATCCGCGTGTACTCCGGGCGCCTCGAGGCGGGCTCGGCGGTGTGGAACACGGCCAAGAAGAAGCGCGAGCGGGTGGGGCGGCTGGTGCAGATGCGCGCCGACAAGCGTGACGAGATCCAGGAGTGCCTCGCCGGCGACATCTGCGCCATCGTCGGCCTCAAGCTGGCCACCACCGGCGACACGCTGTGCAACGAGGCCCACCCGGTGCTGCTCGAGAAGATCGAGTTCCCGGAGCCGGTGATTCAGCTCGCCCTCGAGCCGCGCAGCACGGAAGACGCCGACAAGCTCAGCCAGTCGCTGCAGAAGCTGGCCGTCGAAGACCCGAGCTTCCGCGTGAAGACCGACGAGGAGACCGGGCAGACCATCATCGCCGGCATGGGCGAGCTCCACCTGGAGATCATCGTCGACCGCCTGAAGCGCGAGTACAAAGTCGAGGCGCGGGTCGGCAAGCCGCAGGTCGCCTACCGCGAGACCGTCTCGAAGCTCGCCGAGGCCGAGTGCCGCCACGAGCGCCAGATCGGCCAGAAGATGCAGTTCGCCCACGTGAAGCTGCGGGTGAGCCCCAACGAGAAGGGGAAGGGCTTCGAGTACGAGATGTCCGCCCCGGTCGAGCAGATCCCCAGGGACTTCTGGCCGGCCGTCGAGGCGGGCGTGGTCAGCGGGCTCTCGCGCGGCGTGGTCGCCAGCTACCCCATCATCGACGTGAGGGTGGAGGTGGTGGGCGGCGCCTTCAACGAGCAGGACTCGGACGAGGTCGCCTTCCAGATCGCCGCCTCGATGGCCTTCGCCGAGGCCTGCAAGAAGGCCGACGCGGTGCTCCTCGAGCCGATGATGAAGGCCGAGATCATCGTGCCCGCCGAGTACATGGGCAGCGTCATCGGTGACGTCAACGCCCGCCGGGGCAGCATCAGCGCGATGAACCAGCGCGGCACCAACCAGGTGCTCGACGCCGAGGTGCCGCTGGCCGAGATGTTCGGCTACGTCGACTCGCTGCGCACCCTCACGCAGGGCCGCGGGAGCTACACCATGCAGTTCGGCAACTACGCGTCGATCCCCCAGAACGTGCTGGGCCCGCTCCTGCTGCGCCTGCGTGGGTACTGAAACCACCTTTCCGAAGAAGGGTGCTTGACGTGCGCTTCAAGGGCACGTATACGCGCCGCCGCTTCGCCGCATCGCTCTGTGAAAACCAGGGGCTTCCGGGTCGTAGACAGAGCCATTCGGCGAGTTGAGGTTGTTCGTTGTTGAGAGTCGCAAACTGAGGGTCAACCGAGAATGGCGACACAGAAGATTCGCATCCGTCTGAAGGCGTACGACTCGAAGCTCCTGGACCAGAGTGCCACGGAGATCGTCGAGACCGCCAAGCGCACTGGCGCTCGGGTCTCCGGCCCGATCCCCCTGCCGACGCGCATCAACCGTTTCACGGTCCTGCGCTCGCCGCACGTCGACAAGAAGAGCCGTGAGCAGTTCGAGATCCGCACGCACAAGCGGCTCCTGGACATCCTCGAGCCTACGCAGCAGACGCTCGACGCGCTCATGAAGCTCGACCTGTCGGCTGGCGTCGACGTCGAGATCAAGAGCTGAGGAGATCTACGACCATGGCTAAGTTCGACGTCGTCGATTTGAGCAACAAGAAGGTCTCCGAGATTGAGCTCTCGGACGCCGTGTTCGCTGCCAAGCCCAACGCGCACCTGCTGTACGAGGCCGCGAAGATGCAGCAGATCAACCGCCGGTCGGGCACCGTGGCGGTCAAGAACAGCTCGCTGGTCTCGGGCGGTGGCAAGAAGCCCTGGAAGCAGAAGGGCACCGGCCGTGCGCGCCAGGGTTCGACCCGCGCGTCGCACTGGGTCGGCGGTGGTAAGGCGATGGGCCCCAAGCCCCGCGACTACACCTACCGTCCGCCCCGCGGCGTCCGCCGTGCGGCGCTGTCGTCGGCCATCTCGCTCCGCGCGGGCGAGAAGAAGCTCGTGCTGGTGAACGAGTTCCCGTCTGACGGCAAGTCGAAGAAGGCGTTCGAGTCGCTGACCAAGGGCCTCAAGCTCGCCAGCGCGCTCGTCGTCGACGAGAAGAAGAACGACAAGCTGCTGCGCGCGGTGCGCAACATGGAGAAGTTCGACGTGCTGCCCGTCGAGGGCGTGAACGTCGAGTCCGTGCTCCGTCGCGAGACGCTGGTCATGACCGTCGCCGCCGCGAAGGCCCTCAACGACGCGCTCCTCAAGACGCGCGGCTCGAAGGCCCAAGGCTAAGGAGAATCGATCATGGATCTCAACTCTGTCATCAAGGGTCCGCTGATCACCGAGAAGCTGGACAAGGCTCGTGAGACGCAGCGTCAGTACTCGTTCATCGTCGACCGCAAGGCGACGAAGCACGACGTGGCGCGTGCGGTCGCGACTCAGTTCAAGGTCACGGTGGAAGACGTCCGTACGCTGGTGATGCGCGGCAAGATCAAGCGCGTCGGCATGTCGATGGGCAAGCGCTCCAACTTCAAGAAGGCCTTCGTCACCCTCAAGGAGGGGGACAAGATCGAGCTGTTCGAGGGAGGCACGGTCTAAAATGGGTGTCAAAAAGTTCAAGCCCACGTCGGCGGCTCGCCGACTGATGACGGTGTCGGACTTCGCGGAGATCACGCACGATCGCCCCGAGAAGAGCCTCACCGAGTCGATGAAGCGCTCCGGCGGTCGCAACGGTGATGGTCACATCACCCGTCGCCACCAGGGCGGCGGCCACAAGCGCCGCTACCGCGTGATCGACTTCAAGCGCAACAAGGACGGCGTGCCGGCCAAGGTCTTCTCGATCGAGTACGACCCGAACCGCACGGCGAACATCGCGCTGCTCCACTACGCAGACGGCGAGAAGAAGTACATCCTCGCTCCCGTCGGCCTCAACGTCGGCGACACGCTCTTCTCGGGCGACAGCGTCGACATCCGCCCGGGCAACACGCTGCCGCTCCAGAACATCCCGGTCGGCACCGTGATCCACAACATCGAGATCAAGCCCGGCCGCGGTGGCCAGCTGATCCGCTCGGCCGGCAGCTGGGGCCAGCTGATGGCGAAGGAGGGTGAGTACGCCCAGGTCCGCTTCCCGTCGGGAGCGGTCCGCAAGGTGCTCATCGTCTGCCGCGCCACCATCGGTCAGCTCGGCAACATCGACCACGAGATCATCCGCATCGGCAAGGCCGGTAAGAGCCGCTGGCTCGGCATCCGTCCGACCGTCCGCGGTCTGGCCATGAACCCCGTCGACCACCCGCACGGTGGTGGTGAGGGTAAGTCCGGCCAGGGCAACCCGCACCCGGTCACGCCCTGGGGCAAGAAGACCAAGGGCCTCACCACGCGCAAGAACAAGCGCACTGACAAGTTCATCGTTGCCGCCCGCCGTCAGGGCGTCCGCAGCAACTAAGGAGCGAGAAGAACACCATGGCTCGTTCAACGTGGAAGGGCCCTTTCATCGACCTCAGCCTCAGCAAGAAGGTCGAGGCGATGAACAAGGGCAACAAGAAGTCGGTCATCAAGACCTGGTCGCGCCGCTCGACCATCATCCCCGAGATGGTGGGTCACACGTTCGCGGTGCACAACGGGCGGAAGTTCATCCCCGTGTACGTGACCGAGAACATGGTCGGTCACAAGCTCGGCGAGTTCGCCCCCACCCGCACCTTCTCGGGCCACAGCGCCGAGAAGAAGGCGGCTCCTGCTCCGGGCAAGAAGGGCTAAGCCACCATGGAATCGACTGCTCACCTCCGTCACCTGCGCATGGCCCCGCGGAAGATCTCCGTGGTCGCGGCGCTCGTCCGCGGCATGCCGGTCTCCAAGGCCATCAGCACGCTGCAGTTCACCCGCCGCGCCGCCGCGCTGCCGGTCAAGAAGCTCATCGAGTCGGCGATGGCCAACGCCACCGACCTCTCGAAGGGCTCGGTCGACATCGACAAGCTCTGGGTCAAGACCATCTCGGTCGACCAGGGCCCCACGGCGCGCCGCTACCTGCCGCGCGCGATGGGTCGTGCGACGCGCGTCAACAAGAAGACCAGCCACATTCACGTCGTGCTGTCCGACGAGACCACGAAGGCGAAGAAGTAAGTCGCCAGACTTTTTGAGGGAGATACACCTTGGGTCAGAAGGTTCATCCAGTTGGTTTCCGGCTCGGCGTCATCCGGACGTGGGACTCGAAGTGGTTCGTCGAGAAGGGCACCTACGCTCAGTGGCTGCACGAGGACATCAAGATCCGTGAGCACGTCAAGAAGAGCCTGAACCACGCGGGCGTCTCGAAGGTCGAGATCGAGCGCGCGGCGAACAAGGTGAAGGTGAACGTGCACACCGCGCGTCCCGGCATCGTGATCGGCAAGCGCGGCGCGGGCATCGAGACGGTGAAGAAGGAGCTGCAGCGCTTCACCAAGAACGAGGTCTTCCTCAACATCGTCGAGGTCCGCAAGGCCGAGATCGACGCGCAGCTCGTGGCCGAGAACATCGCCACCCAGCTCGAGCGCCGCATCGCCTTCCGCCGCGCGATGAAGAAGGCGATCCAGACCGCCATGAAGTTCGGCGCGAAGGGCATTCGCGTGGCCTGCTCGGGCCGCCTCGGTGGCGCGGAGATCGCGCGCTACGAGTGGTACCGCGAGGGCAGCGTTCCGCTCCACACGCTCCGCGCCGACATCGACTACGGGTACGCCATCGCGCGCACCACCTACGGCACCATCGGCTGCAAGGTGCTGGTGTGCCGCGGCGAGATCCTCCCCACCAAGGGCGGCAAGGACGCCCAGGCCGCTCGCTAACGCCGAGCGGTCTCTGACCGAGGAACGTCATGCTTCAGCCTGCACGCACCAAGTACCGCAAAATGCACAAGGGCCGTACGCCCGGCGCCTCGCACCGCGGCAACACGCTCGCCTTCGGCGAGTACGGCCTGATGACCACCCAGCCGGGGTGGATCACCTCGCGCCAGATCGAGGCGGCTCGTATCGCCATGAGCCGTTCGATCAAGCGCGGCGGCAAGATCTGGATCCGGATCTTCCCGGACAAGCCGATCACCAAGAAGCCGGCCGAGACCCGCATGGGTACCGGCAAGGGCAACGTCGAGTACTACGTGGCCGTCGTGAAGCCGGGCCGCGTGCTGTACGAGATGGGCGGCATGGACGCCGCCACCGCGACCGCCGCGTTCAAGCTGGCCGCTGCGAAGCTGCCCGTGATGACGCGCATCATCAACCGCGCCGAGCAGAGCCTGTAAGGAGCACCGATCATGGCCACCGCCAAGGAACTGAACGAGCTCTCCGTCGATGACCTCTCGCGCCGCGCCACCGAGCTCCGCGCGACGCTGGTCCAGGACAACCTCAAGCTGCGCACCGGCGCCCTCGACAACCCGGCCGAGCGCACCACCCACAAGCGCGATCTCGCGCGCGTGCTGACGGTGCTGACCGCCAAGCAGTCGAAGAAGAAGTGAGAAAGTGAACCATGGCTGAGAACCAGACCCAGACTGCAGAGTCGTCGCGCGGCCGTCCCAAGACGCGCATCGGCATCGTCACCTCGAACAAGATGGCGAAGACGGTCGTCGTGACCGTTCGCCGCCGCACGGCCCACGCCGAGTACGGCAAGGTCCTCTCGCGCCGCGAGAAGTACAAGGCGCACGCCGAGGAGCACGACCCGAAGAAGCCCACGATCAACGAGGGCGACAAGGTGCTCATCGCCGAGACCCGCCGCACGTCGAAGGACAAGCGCTGGCGTGTCGTGAAGGTGCTGGAGAAGGCGTCGAACGTCTGATCCGCCCAGGACACAGGAGAACTAAGTCATGATCCAGATGACCAGCGTGCTCGACGTTGCCGACAACTCGGGCGCCAAGAAGGTGTTTTGCATCAAGGTGATGGGCGGCTCGCACCGCGAGTACGCGTCCATCGGCGACGTGATCGTCGTCTCGATCCGTGAGGCCCTGCCGGGCGCGAAGGTGAAGAAGGGTGACACGGCGAAGGCCGTCGTCGTCCGCACCGCGCGCGAGGTCCGCCGCGCGGACGGCAGCTACATCAAGTTCGACGGCAACTCGGCCGTGCTCATCAACAAGGAGCTCGAGCCCGTCGGAACCCGCATCTTCGGCCCGGTCGCCCGCGAGCTCCGCGCCAAGAAGTTCATGAAGATCATCTCGCTCGCGCCTGAGGTGCTCTGAGTCATGCAGAAGCTCAAAGTTGGCGACACGGTTCAGGTGACCAGCGGCGAAGAGCGCTCGCAGAAGGCGAACCGCGGCAAGATCCTCGAGATCGACCGCGAGAAGCGCCGCGTGCGCGTCGAGGGCCTGCGCCTGGTGAAGCGGCACGTGGCCAAGGGCCGCGACCGCGCGAACCCCGAGGGCGGCATCGTCGAGAAGCCCGGCACCATCGAGCTCTCGAACGTCTCGCTCGTGTGCCCCAAGTGCGACAAGGCGACCCGCGTCGGCCTCCGCACCGAGGGTGAGAAGAAGAAGCGCTTCTGCAAGCAGTGCGAAGCGACCATCGACTGAGCTGCGCGAGAGCGTTGCTCCCCTTTTGACGAGAAACGGTCATGGCTGACGAAAAGACGAAGAACGAAGCTGCTCCGGCGGCCGCCAAGAAGGAGAAGGCGGACAAGGGCGGTGGCAAGCGCAAGAAGGAAGAAGTCAAGAAGGCCGGCTTTGCGGCGAACATCGAGGAAGGCCTCGAGGCGAAGCCCGCGCGCCTGAAGCTCCGCTACCGCAAGGAGATCGTCCCGCAGCTCATGAAGGACCTCGGGCTCAAGAACCCGATGGAGGTCCCCAAGATCGAGAAGATCGTGGTCAACATGGGCCTGGGCGAGGCGCTGGCGAACAACAAGCTCCTCGAGTCGGCCGTCGACCAGATGAACGCGATCACCGGCCAGAAGCCGGTCATCACGCGCTCCCGCAAGGCGATCGCCAACTTCAAGCTCCGTGAGGGGCAGGCGATTGGCGCGATGGTCACGCTCCGCGGCGACCGCATGTACGAGTTCCTCGATCGCCTGATCAGCGTGGCGCTGCCCCGCGTGCGCGACTTCAAGGGCATCTCGCCCAAGGCGTTCGACGGCCGCGGCAACTACACGCTCGGCGTGCGCGAGCAGATCATCTTCCCGGAAATCAACTACGACCAGATCGAGAAGGTGAAGGGCCTCAACGTCTCGATCGTCACCACCGCGAAGAACGACGAGCACGGCCTGGCGCTCCTCAAGGCGTTCGGCGTGCCGTTCCGCGCCTGAGCCTTCCGACTCTGCTGAAGCAGCCCGTGGTCTCCGTTTCCGGGAGCCACGGGCTGTTTTCTTTTCGCACCCAGTTGACGGCGCGCTCCAACCACAGTAGGGGGCGCCTTCCTGCAGTATCTCACCGCTCTTGACGAACCCCCGGGATTGGCCCGGCAGGCGCCAGGAGCTCCAGCGAGGGCGCGGACAGCGCCTCACCGGAAAGTAGTCCCCGAATGGTCATCAACGATCCCGTGGGCGACATGCTCACCCGCATTCGCAATGCGGCGATGGTGCGTCACGACAAGCTGACGCTGCCTTCCTCGAAGCTGAAGGTCGAAGTCGCGAAGTGCCTGAAGAACGAGGGCTTCGTGGCCGACATCATCGTTCACGAGAAGCAGCCGCAGAACGAGCTGACGATCGTCCTCAAGTACGGCCCGAACCGCGAGTCCGTGATCAACGGCATCAAGCGCGAGTCGAAGCCGGGTCTTCGCCGCTACGTCAACGTCCGCGACATCCCGAAGGTGAAGGGTGGCATGGGCGTGGCGATTCTCTCCACCTCGCGCGGTGTGATGGTCGACCACGAGGCCCGCAAGGCCAACGTGGGCGGCGAGCTCATCTGCACCGTCTACTGAGGAACGACCATGAGCCGCATCGGAAAGCTCCCCATCAAGCTCGGCGACAAGGTGAAGGCCGTCGTCCAGGGCGACAAGGTCAACTTCGAAGGCCCGAAGGGCAAGCTGTCGGTCAAGATCCCCGTCTCGGACATCAAGGTCGAGGTCAAGGGCTCTGAGCTGATCATCAGCCGCCCGTCGGATCACCGCACCCACCGCTCGGCCCACGGCCTGACGCGCGCCATCCTCGCCAACGCGGCGAAGGGCGTCGGCACCGGCTGGGAGCGCGCGCTCGCGATCCGCGGCGTCGGCTTCCGCGCCGAGGTCAAGGGCAAGCAGATCCACTTCGCGCTCGGCTTCTCGCACCCCGTGGTGTTCGACCTCCCCGAGGGCGTCACCGCCGAGGTCGGCAAGGCGCCGCGCACCGAGGACACGCTCCCCACGATCGACCTGACGCTCCGCTCGGTCGACCGCCACCTCCTCGGCCAGACCGCGGTCAAGATCCGCGACCTGCGCCCGCCCGAGCCGTACAAGGGCAAGGGTATCAAGCTCTCTGACGAGACTGTCCGCCGCAAGGAGGGCAAGACGGGTACGGCCTAAGCCTCCCGTTCATCCGCGCGGGGACGTCCGAATCCCGCGCGGAAGGAAAGGAAAACACCATGTCCAAGATCAATCCCCGTCTGAATCGCAAGGAGCGCATCCGGAAGAAGGTCTCCGGCTCGCTCGAGCGTCCCCGCCTCACCGTCTACAAGTCGCTCCGTCACCTGCACGCGCAGGTGGTCGACGACACCACCGGCAAGACGCTGGTGGCCGCCTCCACCCTCTCGAAGGAGCTCAAGGGCAAGCTCGACGAGGGCGACAAGAAGGCTGCCGCCAAGCAGGTCGGCCTGCTGATCGCCGAGAAGTGCAAGGGCGCGAAGATCGAGAAGGTGGTCTTCGATCGCAACGGCTTCCCCTACCACGGTCGCATCGCGGCGATTGCCGACGGCGCGCGCGAGGGTGGTCTGCAGTTCTGACCCGGTAAAGGACACACTGAAATGAGCTCCACTCCCATCAACGCGAACGACCTGGACCTCCAGGACCGGGTCGTCAACATCTACCGCCCCACGAAGGTCGTGAAGGGCGGCCGGCGCTTCAGCTTCGGCGCCATCGTCGTCGTCGGTGACGGCAACGGCCACGTCGGCATCGGCCTGGGCAAGGCGAACGAGGTGCCCGAGGCGATCCGCAAGGGCGGCGAGAACGCCAAGAAGCACCTCTTCAAGGTGCCGCTCATGGGCCACACCATCCCGCACGAGGTGCTGGGGCGGTTCGGCTCGGGCCAGGTGCTGCTGAAGCCCGCGTCGGAAGGCACGGGCGTCATCGCCGGCGGTCCGGTGCGCGCGGTCCTCGAGGCCGCGGGCATCCGCAACATCCTCACCAAGAGCCAGCGCTCGCGGAACCCTCACAACGTGGTGAAGGCCGTGATCGACGGGCTCAAGCAGCTCAAGTCGCCCGAGCAGGTCAGCCGCCTCCGCGGCAAGGACGTCAGCTTCGGCCGCAAGAAGGAGGCCTGATCCATGGGCATCAAGGTCAAGCTGGTGAAGAGCCCCTCGAGCGCGTCGGAGCAGCAGGTCGCGACCGTGAAGGGCCTCGGCCTCTGGAAGTTCGGGTCCGAGAAGCTGCTCAAGGACACGCCGGCCATCCGCGGGATGATCGGCAAGGTGCGCCACCTGGTGGCGTTCGAGATCGTCAAGGACGAGCCGAAGGTTCGCGCTCGGACCAAGCCGCGGAAGATCCGCGTGCGTGACGCGGCGCGCGCCAAGGCCGCGCAGGCGAAGTGAGGACAACGACCATGGTGACTCTGCATACGCTCAAGGCGCCGTACCGCTCCACGCACCGCAAGAAGCGCGTGGGTCGTGGCCAGGGCTCCGGCCTCGGCAAGACGGCCGGTCGCGGTGGCAAGGGCCAGAAGGCCCGCTCCGGCAACATGCGCTTCGAGGGCTTCGAGGGCGGTCAGTCGCCGCTCCAGCGCCGCCTGCCGAAGTTCGGCTTCAACTCGCCCAACCGCATCGCCTGGGCGATCGTCAACCTCTCGGAGCTCGACGCGAAGTTCCAGGACGGCGCGACGGTCGACGAGAAGGCGCTGCGCGCCGCCAAGCTCATCAAGGGCGTCTATGACGGCGTCAAGGTGCTCGGCGACGGCAAGCTCTCGAAGAAGCTCACCCTCAAGGTGAACAAGGCTTCGGAGAGCGCGAAGAACGCCATCACCTCGGCCGGCGGCTCGGTCGAGGAGATCGCCCTCATGGTGCACAAGCCCGAGTCGGCGGCCAAGGCGCACGCCGGCAAGGGTGTGAAGGCCGCGAAGGCCTGACGCCGTGCGCACGGCCTCGTCCAACGGCTAGTGCGCTGCGCCCCTCGGTCCCTCCAAACGGGCCGAGGGGCGTTCGACGTTTCTTCGGTTCCACCTTTCAACCTTCAGGAAGCTGCCCCGTGGCCCTCAACGCCATCTCCAACATCTTCCGCGTCGCCGAGCTCCGCGCGCGCATCGTCTACTCGCTGGTGCTCCTGGCGGTGTACCGCCTCGGCATCTTCATCAGCACGCCCGGCATCGATCGCGCCGCGCTGAACGCCACGATGGAGGCCCAGATGAAGGATGGCGGCCTCCTGAACCTCTTCAACATGTTCTCCGGTGGCGCGCTCAGCCAGGCGTCGATCTTCGCCCTGGGGATCATGCCGTACGTGTCGGCGAGCATCATCATGCAGCTCCTGGCCGTGGTGGTGCCGAGCCTCGAGCGCCTCCAGAAGGAGGGCGCCGCCGGCCGCCAGAAGATCAACCAGTACACGCGCTACGGCTCGATCGTGCTCTCGGTGGTGCAGGGCATGGGCGTCGCCCGCACCCTGTACTCGTTCGGCCGGTCGAGCGACCCGAACGCGCTGTCGAAGGTGGTGGTGCCGGACAACGTGAACCTCCTGTGGTTCTCGTTCATGACGGTGCTCACGCTGACCGCCGGCACGGCGTTCATCATGTGGCTCGGCGAGCGCATCACCGAGAACGGCATCGGCAACGGCATCTCGCTGATCATCTTCTCGGGCATCGTGGTGGGCATCCCGCCGTCGGCGCAGACGCTGTGGCTCGCGGTCGAGTCGGGCAGCGTCGAGGCGGGCGCGGTCGTCGGCCTCCTGGCGATGATGGTGGTGGTGGTGGCGCTGGTGGTGTTCGTCGAGCGCGGCATGCGCCGCATTCCGGTCCAGTACGCCAAGCGGGTCTCCGGGCGGCAGATGTTCGCGGGGCAGGCGACCTACTTCCCGCTCAAGGTCAACGCGTCGGGCGTCATTCCCCCGATCTTCGCCGGCGCGCTGCTCTCGTTCCCCGCGACGCTCGCCACGTGGATTCCGGCGTTCAACGGCGTGCAGCGGGCGGTGCAGGCTGACGCCTGGGTGTACAACGGCCTGTACGTCGCCCTGATCATCTTCTTCTCGTACTTCTACACCTCGCTCACCTTCCGCGCGGACGACGTGGCGGACAACATCAAGAAGCAGGGCGGCTACATCCCCGGCATCCGCCCGGGACGGCAGACCGCCGACTTCATCGAGCGGGTCCTCAACCGCCTCACGTTCGGCGGCGCGCTCTACCTCGCGGCGATCAGCGTGCTCCCCACGGTGGTCAGCAACCTGCTCCACGTCGGGGCGCGCTTCTATTTCGGCGGCACCGCGCTCCTCATCGTGGTCGGCGTGGCTCTCGATACCGTGCAGCAGATCGAGCAGCACCTCATCAGCCGCAACTACGAAGGCTTCGCAGGTCCGCGGGGTCCGCGTATTCGCGGCCGCGTCCGCAACGCGGAAGCGGTCTGAAGAAGGGACACGTTCATGCACCTCGTCTTCTTTGGTCCTCCTGGAGCAGGGAAGGGCACGCAGGCCCAGAAGATCGTCGCCGAGTTCGGCATCCCCCAGATCTCCACGGGGGACATCCTGCGGGCGGCGGTCTCGAAGGGGACCGAGCTCGGCAGGCAGGCTGGCCCGCTGATGGCCGCCGGCAAGCTGGTGCCCGACGAGCTGGTGATCGGCATCGTCGAGGAGCGCCTCAAGGAGCCCGACTGCGCGAAGGGCTTCCTCCTCGACGGCTTCCCGCGGACGATCCCCCAGGCCGAGGCGCTCGATCGCGTGCTGTCGAAGATGGGCCGCAAGATCGAGCACGTGGTCTCGCTCGAGGTGCCTGACGCGGTGATCCACGAGCGCATGAAGGGCCGCGGGCGCGCCGACGACAGCCCCGAGACCGTGCAGAAGCGGCTCGACGTCTTCCGCCAGCAGACCTCCCCCCTCAAGGACCATTACGCGAAGGTGGGGCTGCTCCGCACCATCAACGGCGTGGGCTCGCTCGACGAGATCTACGCCGGCATCAAGAAGGCGATCGGCCGCTAGAGAAGGGCGGCGCTTGCATACGGTGGGCGGTGGTGGTAGTGGCCGCCCCTCCCCGAGGCCCTCACGGCCTTTTGTCTGTTGTCACGAGGTTTTCATTGGCGAAGGAAGACGCGATCGAGGTGGAGGGAACGGTGAAGGAACCGCTTCCCAACGCCATGTTCAAAGTCACCCTGGAGAACGGGCACGAGGTGCTGGCGCACATCTCCGGCAAGATGCGCATGCACTTCATCCGCATCCTCCCGGGCGACAAGGTCAAGGTGGAGCTCTCGCCCTACGACCTGACGCGCGGTCGCATCACGTACCGAGCCAAGTAAGTCACGAAGTTCAACGAGGAACACATGAAGGTCCGTCCGTCCGTCAAGAAGATCTGTGACAAGTGCAAGGTGGTCCGTCGCAAGGGCACCATCCGGGTGATCTGCCCGGCGAACCCCCGTCACAAGCAGCGCCAGGGCTGAGTTCTCAGCTCCAGACCAACTCCCACGAAGGAACGAAACTCAATGGCTCGTATCGCAGGCGTCGATCTCCCGGTTCAGAAGCGCGTCGTCATCTCGCTTCAGTACATCTACGGAATCGGTTCGAAGACCGCGCACGACATCTGTGCTGAGGCCGGCATCGACCTCGCCACGCGCACCAAGGACCTGACCGAGGACCAGACCAAGAAGATCCGCGAGATCATCGAGGCCAACTACAAGGTCGAGGGTGATCTCCGCCGCGAGGTCACGATGAACATCAAGCGCCTGATGGACCTGGGCTGCTACCGTGGCCTCCGTCACCGCAAGGGCCTGCCCGTTCGCGGCCAGCGCACCCACACCAACGCCCGCACCCGCAAGGGCCCGAAGCGCGGCGTGCAGCGCGTCAAGCCCGCGGCGGCCGCGGCTCCGGCGAAGTAATTCCACCCAAGGCCTCGCGCGAGCGGGGTTGATCACCTGCAGGGACTGAATCGAATGGCTGAAGAGACGAACACCGCCCCCGCCGCCGCTGCTGCTGCTCCCGAGGCTGCCGGCGAGAAGAAGGCGAAGAAGAACAAGAGCAAGAAGAACATCCTCAACGGGATCGTTCACATCCAGTCGACGTTCAACAACACGCTCATCACGTTCACCGACGTCTCGGGCAACGTGATCTCGTGGTCGTCGGCCGGTTCGCGTGGCTTCAAGGGCTCGCGCAAGTCGACCCCCTTCGCGGCGCAGGTCGCGGCGGGCGACGCGGCGGCGAAGGCCATGGAGCACGGGCTCAAGAACGTGCAGGTGCTCGTCAAGGGCCCCGGCGCGGGTCGTGAGTCGGCGCTGCGCGCGATCGCGGCGGCCGGTCTCAAGATCTCGCTCATCCGCGACGTCACCCCGATTCCGCACAACGGATGCCGCCAGGCCAAGCGCCGCCGCGTCTGAGTCCCGAACCTTCTACCTGGAGAACCGACTTTGGCTCGTTACACCGCAAGCGTCTGCCGCATCTGCCGGCGCGAGAACCTGAAGATGTACCTCAAGGGCGACCGTTGCTACACGGACAAGTGCGCCATTGAGCGCCGCCCGTACCCGCCCGGCCAGCACGGCCAGGGCCGCGTGAAGTTCTCGAACTACGGCGTGCAGCTGCGCGAGAAGCAGAAGGTCAAGCGCATGTACGGCCTGCTCGAGAGCCAGTTCCGCGGCTACTTCCACCGCGCCGCGGCGGCCAAGGGCAAGACCGGCGAGACGCTGCTCCAGATGCTCGAGCTGCGCCTCGACAACGTCGTCTTCCGCATGGGCTTCGCGGACACCCGCGCTGAGGCCCGCCAGCTGGTCCGTCACGGCCACTTCACGGTCAACGGCAAGCGCGTGAACATCCCCTCGTTCTCGGTGAAGCCGGGCGCGACGGTCGAGGTGCACGAGAAGTCGAAGAAGATCCTCCGCATCCAGGAGGCCATCGAGACGGTCGACCGCCGCGGCATCCCGCAGTGGCTCGAGGTCGACAAGAAGGCCCTCAAGGGCACCGTGAAGACGGGCCCGAACCGTGAGGACCTCACGATGCCCATCCAGGAGCAGCTCATCGTCGAGCTCTACTCGAAGTAAGCCGACGCTCCCGCTGTTCCGGAGCAGGCCGCGCCCTCGAAAGAGGCCGGTCTGCTCCTTGGCTTTTCAAAGCTTCCCCATCTCCCGAGCCGTCCTCCCGCTCTTGTGGCGGGTACGTTGGTGGCGGTTCGTTTCGAGGCAAAACACATGGCAGAGATGTCCCTTGTTGCGAAGAACTGGCGTGACCTGATCAAGCCCCGGAAGATCGACGTCGACTCCGAGAGCACCGGCACCTACGGGAAGTTCGTCGCGGAGCCGCTCGAGCGCGGCTTCGGCACCACCCTGGGCAACTCGCTGCGGCGCGTGCTGCTGTCGTCGCTGCAGGGCGCGGCGATCACCACCGTGAAGATCGAGGGCAACGGCGGGCTCGTCGAGCACGAGTTCACCACCATCCCCGAGGTGTCCGAGGACGTGACGGACATCGTGCTGAACCTCAAGGAAGTGCGGCTGCGCATGCACACCAACGAGGTGAAGACGATCCGCATCGAGGCGGAAGGGCCGAAGGAAGTGAAGGCCGGCGATCTCATCACCGACGACCAGGTCGAGGTGCTGAACCCGGGCCACCACATCTGCACGCTCGCCGAGGGCGGCAAGATCCGCATGGAGATCACCTGCCGTCGCGGCCGCGGCTACGTGCCGGCCACGGCGAACAAGGTCGCCGGCTCGCCGATCGGCACCATCGCCATCGACTCGCTCTTCTCGCCGGTGTCGAAGGTGAACTACCTCGTCACCAACGCGCGCGTCGGCCAGCAGACCGACTACGACAAGCTCTCGCTCGAGGTGTGGACCGACGGGTCGGTCACCCCGCAGGACGCGGTGGCCTACGCGGCGAAGATCCTCAAGGAGCAGCTCACGGTCTTCGTGAACTTCGAGGAGACCGAGGAGCCGGTGGTCGCTGAGACCCCGCAGCAGGAGGCGAAGCTCAACGAGAACCTCTTCCGCTCGGTCGACGAGCTCGAGCTCTCGGTGCGCAGCGCGAACTGCCTGCAGCAGGCGAACATCCGCACCATCGGCGATCTCGTGCAGAAGACCGAGGCCGAGATGCTCAAGACGAAGAACTTCGGCCGTAAGTCGCTCAAGGAGATCAAGGAGATCCTCGCTGAGATGGGCCTGTCGCTCGGCATGAAGCTCGAGAACTGGCCGCCGAAGACCGCCCCGGCCCCGGCCGCGCCGCGCGTCTGAGAAGCCGTGAAGCACCCGGGGCGCATGTCGCGCTCCGGTCCACCAAAATCCGCGCGGGTGACTGCGCGGGTTAATTTCCACCGGGTACCTCACACGGCCGCGGTGGTTGAAGGAAGACGACGATGGAACACAAGGTTGGAAGCCGGAAGCTGCAGCGCACGACGTCGCATCGCCTGGCGATGCTCCGCAACATGGTGACCTCGCTCCTGCAGCACGAGCGCATCACCACCACCGTCCCCAAGGCCAAGGAGGCCCGGAAGATGGCGGAGAAGGTGATCACCCTCGGCAAGAAGGGCGGTCTCCACAACGTGCGCCTGGCGCAGCGGATCGTGAAGGACCGCGAGGTGCTTCAGAAGGTCTTCGGCGAGCTGAAGACGCGCTACGCGTCGCGCAAGGGCGGCTACACGCGCCTGATGCGTGGCGGGTTCCGCCGCGGTGACGCGGCTGACGTGGCGATCCTCGAGCTCGTCGATCGTCCGGAGAAGGCGCCGGCCGCTGCCGCGACCGAGCCCAAGGCTGAAGAGAAGAAGGACTGATCTTCGCCTCCG
>JBMORD010000061.1:0-24480 GCA_049322495.1 Myxococcota bacterium
ACGGGCGGCGGCGGCGCGACGGGCGGCGGCGGCGGCGCGACGGGCGGCGGCGGCGGCGCGACGGGCGGCGGCGGTGGTGCGACGGGCGGCGGCGGTGGCGCGATGGGCGGCGGCGGTGGCGGCTCGGGCGTCTGCGCCGGCACGCTCATCGAGTGCGGCGGCATGTGCGTCGATCGCCTCTCCTCGCTGGAGCACTGCGGCGGCTGCGGCAACGTCTGCAGCTCCGGACGCGTGTGCATCAACGGCACCTGCGCGGTGCTCCCCGACGACTGCACGGTCTCGCCCTGCGGCGCGGGCTACTCGTGTGATCCGCTGACGCGCCGGTGCACGACGGGCTGCCGGGTCTCGACCGACTGCCCCGCGGGCGGCTCGTGCAACGCGGGCACCTGCACCTGCCCCGCCCTGCAGCACGCGTGCGGCCAGGCGTGCGTCGCGAACACCGCGCTCACCTCGTGCGGGAGCTCCTGCGTGGTGTGCACGGCGCCCACGCACGCGACGCCGAGCTGCAACGGCACCACCTGCGGCTGGACCTGCGACACCGGCTGGATGGCGCAGGGCGCGAGCTGCGTCGACGTCAACGAGTGCGCCACCAACAACGGCGGCTGCGCGGCGGTCGGCGGGGTGTGCACCAACCTCGACGGCTCTCGGAGCTGCGCCTGCGCGATGGGCTTCACCGGCGACGGCGTGACGTGCACCGACGTCAACGAGTGCGCGACCAACAACGGCGGCTGTCCCACCGAGGCGACGTGCACCAACATCCCGGGGAGCCGCACCTGCACCTGCCCCGCGGGCTACGCGCTCAACGGCTCGAGCTGCGTCGACATCAACGAGTGCACGACCAACAACGGCGGCTGCAGCCTCAACGCCACCTGCACCAACACGCCCGGCAGCCGCACCTGCGCGTGCAACGCCGGCTACAGCGGCGACGGCCTCGTCTGCTCCGCGCAGTCGTTCGGCGTGGTGCGCGTCGGCAGCGGCGCCCCCTTCACCGGCAGCGACCCGGTCACCATCGAGGTGCGCGACGTCGAGACGGGCGGGCTCATTCGCAGCTTCCCGGTGCCCACCTCGCTGAGCGGCGCCAACCACGCGCTGCTCATGAGCGGCAACGCGACCACCGAGGGTGTGCTGAACGTCTCGGGCGACGGCGCGTGGTTCTCGTTCGCCGGCAGCGAGCCCACGTCGACCGGCACGCCGTACCACGTGGTCGGGCGCGTCAACGTCACCACCGGCGCGGTCGACACCTCGACGCTCGTCACCGACGCGTACAACTTCGACACGCTACGCACCGCGGCCGCGAACCAGGACGCGACGGGCTACTGGCTGGGCGGCTCGCAGGGGAGCATCCGCTGGGTGACGCACGGCTCGACCGGCGCCACCACGCTGGTGCACGCGCCGCGCAGCAACGTGCGCGCGACGCACGTCGTCGGCGGCCAGCTCTACGGGAGCTCCCCCACCAACCCGGGCGCGGACCCGGTGCCCTCGCACGTCTTCGGCGTCGGCATGGGCCTGCCGATGACGCAGGTGACGACGTACCTCGACTTCCCGGGCGTGGGCATCGTGGTGCCCGGCAACTTCGCGCTGCTCGACCTCTCGACCACCGTCGTCGGGCCCGACACGCTCTACGTCGTCGACAACGACACCAACGCCGTCGGCCTGCGCAAGTACGTCTTCAGCGGCACCTCGTGGGCCGAGGCCGCCACCTTCCCCTTCTCGGGCGCGAAGTACTTCGTCGCCGCGGCGCGGGGGCCGACGGGCGTGCGCGTGCTGCTCACCACCAACACCGGCGTCTACACGTGGGTCGACACCGGCTTCACCGGCACGGCCCCCGCCGGCACGCGCATCGTGCTCCCCTCGAGCAACCTCGTGTTCCGCGGCATCAGCATCGTGCCGTGAGCTGACGCCGCAGCCAGGCGTGCGCGATGGCGCCGCGGTCCTTATGCCCGCGGCATGCTTGACCCACATCAAGCGTCTGGAGCGCGTGACACGCTTGAAGCCGCTCGTGCACTGGAGGTCCGTTCCCGAGCTCGGCACTGCGCTGGGCGTTCGTCTGCTCACCACCACGCTGCGCTTCGGCGGTCGTCCGCTCGCGGCGGGGCTGCTGTGGCTGATCTGCTGGTACTACGTGGCGACCTCGGCGGTGGCGCGCGAGGCGTCGCGGGCGCTCTTCGCGCGGCTCGGCGAGCCGTTCGACTGGCGGCGCCTCCACCGCCACCTGTGGACCTTCGCCCGCGTCACGCTCGACCGGACGCTGTTCCTCTCGGGCGAGACGAGCGGGCTCACCCTCGAGCTGCACGGCCACGAGACGGTGATGGCGCAGGTGCAGCACGGGCGCGGAGCGCTGCTGCTCGGGGCGCACCTCGGGAGCTTCGAGGCCATGCGCGCGCTCGCCGCCCACTACGACGTGCCGATGCTGGTGGTGGTCGACTTCCACAACGCGCGGCGCATCACCGCCACGCTGCGCGCCGACGCCGAGAAGGAGCGCGTGCGGCTGCTCGACCTCTCGCCCGACGACCCGCTGGCGCTGCTGCGGGTGAAGGAGGCCATCGACCGCGGCGAGCTGGTGGCGATGCTGGGAGATCGCCCCACCGGCCGCGAGGACCGCGACGTGGTCGCCCGGTTCCTCGGCGCGCCGGCGCGATTCCCGGGCGGCCCGCTGCTGCTGGCGAGCGTGCTGGCCTGCCCGGTCTTCTTCGTGTGCGCCCTCTTCGAGCCGCCGCGCCGCTACCGCGTGCACTGCGTGCCGCTCTTCGACCGCGTCGAGCTCCCGCGCCGCGAGCGCCACGCCGCCCTCACCCGCCACGTCGAGCGCTACGCGCGCACGCTCGAGGACTTCACCCGCGCCGCGCCGCTCAACTGGTTCAACTTCTTTCCCTTCTGGCTGCCCTGAGATGAACGCCCTCAACAACGAACTCGCCCGCTACGAGGCCCAGCGCCTCGCCTTCGCCCCGCTCATGTTCCAGGCGTGCCGCGCGCTGCGCGACGTCGGCATCCTCGAGCAGGTCGCGCGCGCCCGGCAGCGCGGCGTCACCTGCGCCGAGGCGGTGCAGCACAGCGGCCTCTCGCGCTGGGCGGCCTCGCTGCTCCTCGAGGCCGGCTTCGCGTCGGGGCTGTGCACCTGCGACGTCGAGGCCGAGGAGCCCCGCTTCGTCATCACCCCGATGGGCCTGTACTGGCTCCACGACCCGCTCACCCGCGTCAACGCGGAGTTCAACCACCACGTCTGCTACCAGGGCGCCTTCCACCTCCGCGAGGCGCTGCTCGAGGGGCGGCCTGCCGGGCTGCCGGCCATCGACGCGACGGGCGCGGGCACGGTGTACGAGGCGCTCCACGCGCTGAAGCCCGAAGTGCGCCGCGCGTGGTTCGACTTCGACCACTACTACTCGGACGGCGTGTTCGAGGCGTGCCTGCCGCGGGTGCTCGCCGGCGCGCCGCGCCGCCTGGTGGACATCGGGGGCAACACCGGCAAGTTCGCGCAGCTCTGCCTGACGCGCGACCCGCAGCTCGAGGTGACGCTGGTCGACCTCCCGCCGCAGCTCGCAGAGGCGAAGACCAACCTCGCCGCCTTCGGCGAGCGCGCGCGCTTCTCACCGCTCGACGTGCGTGACGACGCCGCGCCGTTCCCCGCGGGCGCTGACGTGTACTGGCTCTCGCAGTTCCTCGACTGCTTCAGCGAGGCGGAGATCCGCTCCATCCTCACGCGGGTGCGGCAGGCGATGCCGGCGCACGGGCGGGTGTTCATCCTCGAGACGTACTGGAACGAGCAGCGCTTCGACGCCGCGCGCTTCTGCGTCATCGGCACGTCGCTCTACTTCGCGTGCATCGCCAACGGCACCAGCCGCATGTACCACTCGGCGGTGATGAAGCGGCTCATCGCCGAGGCGGGCCTCGCCGTGCGCGAGGAGGTCCGCGAGGTCGGCCTGTCGCACACGCTGCTCGTCTGCGGCCCGGCCTGATCAGCGCCCGCCGAGGAGCTTCTGCAGGCGCGCCTTGAGCTCCTCGTTCTCGCGCCTGAGGCGCACCACCTCGCGCTCCTGAGACGCGAAGCGGATGCGCAGGGCGGCGAGCTCTTCCTGCTCCTCGCTCGGCGGCTTCTCCACGGGGGCGGCGGCGACCGGCGCGCGCGGGAGCGGCGCCACGGCGCGCGGGTCGATGTTCCCGATGAGCCGCGTGAGGCCCTTCTCGAGGTGGGGCGGCAGCGGCTGCTGGAACTCGATGGCGATGCCCGGCGACACCTTGCGCGTCGCGGCGTCGGCGACGGTGACGGTGAAGGCCACGCGCCCCGGCAGCACGAGGAGCTGATCGAAGCCCGGCACCGCCAGCTCGAGCGTCACCGCGCTGCGGGCGGGCGGGTTGTGCGCGCACCGCACGAAGGCGCCGCCCATCGAGAGGTTCTCGACGCCGAGCCCGATGTGCAGCGCCGCACCGATGCGCACCCGGCTCGACATCGCCTTCGGCTGCACCCGCGCGTGGCGCCGCTGGTTCCGCTTCGTCTCGCCCATCTCAGCGCGACTGTAGTCCGACTCCGCGCTGGTCACGGCGCGCGAACTTGTCTACTCGCCGCGGCATGCGCTTCCCCTTCATCGTCGTCTCGTTTGCGGTGTGCCTGGCGGCCGGCCTCTTCGCCTGCGGTCAGACGGCGGCGCCCTGCGGCCCTTCGACCTGTACCGGCTGCTGCAGCACGGCCGGTGAGTGCGTCATCGCTCCTTCGGCGGTGGCCTGCGGCGGGAGCGGCAGCGCGTGCGTGATGTGCAGCCCCGGCCAGACGTGCGTCGCAGGTCTCTGCGCAGGCGGCGCGACCGGCGGAGGCAACGGCGGAGGCGGTGGCGCGACCGGCGGCGGGAGCGGCTCGACGAGCCAGGTGACGGGCTCGGTCAACGGCGCGCCGATGGTCATCGCGTCGGCCGCGGCCCAGCGCTTCACCGGCTCCACCGGCTCGGCCACCTACGCCGGCCTGGTGGTTCGGCTCAGCGAGCACACCGCCGTCTGCCCGGTGAGCGGTGGCTTCGGCGCGGCGCGAGCCACGAAGCGCTTCGCCACGCTCCGCATCGTCGGCCCGAGCGTGACGACGACCCCGACGCCCATCGGCACCGGCACCTACACCGGCACGCTCGAGGTGCAGACGCCGAACTGCAACAGCCTCATCAACGGCTACAACCCGGGCACCCTCATCGAGTCCGGCGACGCCATCTCCGTCACCCTCACCGAGGTGACGAACTCCGTGCGGGGCACGTTCACCGGCATGTTCAGCTCCGGCGCGCCCATCTCCGGCAGCTTCGACGCCGCCTACTGCTCGTTCTACGACTGGGAGCTCCCCAACGCCGTGAAGTGCCAGTGAGCGAGGGCTGATCCACCGCAAGGCTTGCCTTCGCCGGCATCCTCTACTTGGTGGGTCTGCATGAGTGAGCGCGAGCGCCGCGACGTCGTCAAAGCCTGCCAGTGGCTGCACCAGAAGGGCTTCCTCGCGGCCTACGACGGCAACGTGTCGGTGCGCCTCGACGACGACCGGGTGCTGGTGACGCCCAGCGGGGTGCACAAGGGCTTCCTCGAGCCGGGCGACCTGGTGGAGGTCGACCTCACCGGCCGCAAGCTGAGCGGCCCGGGCGCGCCGACCGGGGAGCTGGCGATGCACCTCGAGGCCTACCGCCGCCGGCCCGACGCGCGGGCGGTGGTGCACGCGCACCCGCCGGTGTGCATCGCGATGTCGCTGGGCGCGCGCCCCCTCAACGGCTTCCTGCCCGAGGTGACGTTGTCCATCGGGCGCTTCACCGTCGTGCCATACGCGCGGCCGCTCACCGACGAGCTCGCGCGCGCGGTCGGCCAGGCGCTCACCGACACCGACGCCGTCATCCTCGAGCGCCACGGCACCGTCGCCGTGGGGAAGGACGTCGCCGAGGCCTACGCCTTCACCGAGCGCCTCGAGCACGCCGCGCACGTGCTGTGGCTCGCGCACGCCCTCGGCAACCCCAGGCCGCTCGACGAGAGCGAGCTGCGCGCACTGGAGAACCTGTATGCACGACGTCGAGCTGCGACCCCTCCGCTGGGCCGGTGACGCCAGCCACGGCCACCTCGAGCTGCTCGAGCAGCGCGCGCTCCCGGCGCGGGAAGAGTGGCTCGCCTGCCGCTCGGTGCCGGAGGTGGCCACCGCCATCCGCGACATGACGGTGCGCGGCGCCCCGGCCATCGGGCTCGCTGCGGCGTACGGCCTGGTGCTCGCCGCCGCGTCGGCGAAGGGCGACCGGCTCGCCGCCGTGAGGGACGCGCGCGCGGTGCTGGCGAAGACGCGCCCCACCGCGGTCAACCTCTTCTGGGCCCTCGAGCAGATGGAAGCGGCCGCCACCCGCGACGCGAGCCCGGAGCAGCTGCTCGAGGTGGCGCGGGCGCTCCACGACGAAGACGTGCGCGGCAACCGGCGCATCGGCGAAGACGGCGCGGCGCTCATCGAAGACGGCATGGGCGTGCTCACCCACTGCAACGCGGGCTCCCTCGCCACCGGCGGCCTGGGCACCGCGCTCGCCCCGCTCTTCATCGCGCACCGCCAGCAGAAGAAGTTCCACGTCTTCGTCGACGAGACGCGGCCGCGGCTGCAGGGCGCGCGGCTCACCGCGTGGGAGCTCGACCGCGCCGGCGTGCCCTTCACGCTCATCTGCGACAACATGGCCGCCTCGCTCATGCGCAAGGGCCGCATTCAGCTCTGCGTGGTGGGCGCCGATCGCATCGCCGCCAACGGTGACGTGGCGAACAAGGTGGGCACCTACTCGGTGGCGGTCAACGCCGCGCACCACCGCGCGCGCTTCGTGGTCGCCGCGCCGCGCTCGACCTTCGACCTCTCGCTCGCCACCGGCGACGCCATCCCCATCGAGGAGCGAGACACCCGCGAGGTCACCGACTGGGGCGCCGAGCGCACCTGCCCGCCCGGCATCCACGTCTACAACCCCGGCTTCGACGTCACCCCCGCGGCGCTGGTCGACCGCATCCTCACCGATCGCGGCGTCATCGCGCCGGTCGACGCCGCGACCGTGCGGCGTATCGTCGGCTGATCAAACCTTCGACAAAGACACCTCAAGAGTTTCGCCCCCTTGACCGCGTGCGTCGGGGTGGTGAGAGGAGACGTGCGGTCGAGAAACATCGTCGCGGGCGGCTCGTAAGCCGGGGGAGCGCAGATGAGCGGTGCGACGGATGAAGAGCTCATGACCCGGTTTGCGGAAGGAGAAGCTGCGGCCCTGGAGGCCCTGTTCGAGCGTCGCGCCGACGAGGTGCACGGCTTCCTCACCCGCATGGTGGGAGACCGGACGCTCGCGGAGGACCTGCTCCAGTCGACCTTCCTGTCGGTGGTGCGCAGCGCCGACCGCTACCAGCGCGGGAGCCCGGTGATGCCGTGGCTGCTCACCATCGCGGGCAACGCGGCGCGCGATGCGCTGCGGCACCGCTCGTACGGCGTCGAGAAGGACGCGCCGGAGCTGCCCGACGTGGGCGTGGAGCAGGAGCCGTCGGACCCGCTGGCGCGCAAGAAGATCGAGCAGGCCTTCGCGGAGCTGCCGGCGCCGCAGCGCGAGGCGGTGCTCCTCCACAAGCTGCACGGCTGGTCGTTCGAGCAGATCGCCCAGCGCTTCGGCATCACCTCCACGGCGGCGCGCATCCGGGCGCACCGCGGCTACGAGCGGCTCCGCGAGCTGCTGGGGGAGCTGGTGTCATGAGCGCCATCCAACCGGCCCCGATGAGCGAGTCGGCGAAGGCGCGGGTGCGCGGGCAGCTCCAGCGCGCGCTGCAGGAGCGCAAGGGCGCGTCGTGGAAGCGCGGCCTCGGGCTGCTGCTCGCGGTGACGCTCGGGCTGGCGTCGCTGGTCGCGCTCGGCGGCGTGGCGGGCGGCGCGTTCTCGCCGGAGCTGCTGCTGACGCGGGTGATGTCGCTGGTGATGCTGCTCGGCGCGGGCGCGCTGGCGGTGGTGGCGGCGGTGCGGCCGGGCACGAGCTGGACGCAGCGCTGGGCGTCGCTGGGCGCGGTGCTGGCGGCGGTGGTCTCGGTGCTGGTGCTGCGCGCCGATGGCCACGAGTCGTCGAGCCCCCAGTGGCTGTGCACGGTGAGCCACTTCGGCACCGAGCTGCTCCCGGCGGCGGTGGCCATCTTCGTGATGCGCAGCTTCGACCCCGGCCGCCTGCGCGCGACGCTGGCGGGCGCCGCGGTGGGCCTCACCGGCCTCTTCCTCGGGGAGCTCGCCTGCGAGCGCGGCCTGGTGCACGTGCTGCTGTTCCACGTGCCGGTGCTGCTGGTGATGGTGGTGCTGCTGCCGTGGCTCGCCGAGCGGCTCGGCCGGAGGTCCTTCGCGCCATGACCCCCTCCCCCAATGGGACGTTGTGGTGCCGCGAGCCGGTGGACGGCGCGCCGCTGCAGCCCGGGACGCTGGTGTTCGTGGTGTGCGAGGACGACGACGACTCGCGCGACGAGCGCTTCGCGGGACGGCGCGGCGTGGTGCAGGCGCTGTTCTATGACGAGCCGGCGAGGCAGTTCCCCGCCGAGCCGCTGCTCCTGGTGCGCGTCGAGGGCGTGGGCGAAGACCTCTTCTTCGCGCACGAGCTGATCCCCGCGCGGGCGGCGCGCCCGGGCGCGGCGGTGGCGTCCGAGTCCGCGCGGTGACGTCACTGACTTGACAAAACATCAAGTAGGCAACAGCTTTCGTGAGTGACTGCGGCGGAGGCGTTGGAAAAGGTGCGCGGGCTTGCTGCGCCCGGAAGGTACGTGGTGTCGCAACACGCGCGGCAGCGGATGCGACAGCGTGGCGTGCGGGAGGGAGATCTCCGCCATGCGTTGGAGAACGCGCACGCTTGCTCGCCGCAAGCCGACGACAAGTGGAAGGTCGATGGTCCAGATCTGGACGGAGACGAGCTCACGGTTGTGGTGGTCATCGACGACGGTCTGGTGGTCGTGACCTTGTTCTAGGAGTGAAGCAATGAAGCACTGCGCACGGTGCAGGACAGGCAAGCTGGAGAAGACGGTCGCTCCTGACTCGGTCGAGGTGGGCGAGCACCTGTTCACCGCTCGAGTCCCAGCGCTCAAGTGTCGGGAATGCGAAGAGCTGTACCTCGACGGTCCATCGCTGGAGCGGTTCGAGCTGCGTGTGGCCGTCGAACTGGCGCGCGCCGGGGAAGCGTCGGGCGACGTCATGCGCTTCATGAGAAAGGCCGCAGGGCTTCGCGCACGCGAACTCGCTGAGTTGCTCGGCGTGACTCCAGAGACCGTCTCACGGTGGGAGACGGGCAAGCAGCCGATGGAGCATCGGGCGATGGCCGTCGTCGGCTCACTTGTCGTCGAGCGCTTCGAGGGAAGGACCTCGACGCTCGACAACCTGAGGGCGCTCCAGCACCCCCGAAGGCTTGCGCGGAGGATCGAGTTCTCCCTCGCGGAACTCAGCGCCTCGTGAGCCTCACGGCGCGGGCAGCGCCGCGGTCAGGCGCTTCTTCGTGCCCGCCGCCAGCCGCAGCCCCTGCGCCTCACGCGCCTGCTGCCGCAGCGCCTCGCAGTCGTCCGCGCGGTTCGCGCACGCCACGAAGGTGAGCAACGCGAAGGGCTCCCAGTACAGGTTCGGCGCGTTCTCCTTCGAGGTCGTCAGCTCGTTCACCGCCGCGCGCAGCGCCTGCTCGCCCTCCGCCGCGCGGCCGAGGTCGAAGAGCGTCTTCCCGCGGAAGGCCTCGGCGTTGGCGGCGTTCGGCGAGCCCGCGGCCTGGAGCTTGCGGTGCATCGCCACCGCTTCCGCGTGGTGCACGAGCGCGCGCTCGTGCTGCCCGACCGCGTCTTCGGTGAGGCCCAGGTTGGTGAGCACCCGGGCCAGCATCACGTGCTCGCCCTTCGGGTACAGCCGCCGCAACGTCTCTGCCGCCGCGGCCCCGATGGGGAGCGCCTCGGCGGCCCGGCCCGCTTCGCGCAGCGAGTCGGCCGCGTAGCTCCGCGTGAGCGCGGCGTTGATGGCGTTGCCCTGCGCTTCGTACTCGGTGGCCACCACCTCGAACTGCGCCGCGGCGTCGTCGAAGCGCCCCATGCCGAAGAGGAGGCTCGCGCGATCCGAGTACCCCAGCACGGTGTTCGAGTTGTGCTCGCCCAGCACCCGCCGCGCGTGGAGCAGGTACTCGTCGACCAGCGCCAGCGCGCGCTCGTGCTGACCGCTGCGCTTCACGAGGCGCGAGAGCCGCAGCACGGCGCGCAGGCTCGTCTCGGTCGGCTGCGTGTAGATGCGCTGGTGCGCCTCGTAGACCGCCTCGGCGCGCTGGAGACCGCCCGAGAGGTCGCCCGCCTCGGCCTGCGCCCAGGCGAGCATGCCCGCGAGGTTGAGCGTCGCTGCGTGCTCCGGGCCGAGACGGCGGCTGCGCGCATCCCACGCGCGGGTGAGCGCCGCGAGCGCCAGCTCCGGGCGCCGGTTGCGGCTCTCGGTCGCGCCCTGCTCGATCCACACCTCCTCGCAGGCCGCCTCGCGCCCCAGCGGTCCGTCGCACAGCGCGGCCGCCTCGACGATGACGCGCTCGTGCTCGGCGAGCTTCTCCTGCTCTCCGTAGACCGCCGCGCGGCGCTGCAGCGCCTCGACGAGCAGCACGCTGCGCGGGGCCCGCCGGCGCGCGATGGAGATGGCGGCGTCGAGCATGCGCGCGGCCTCGTCGAAGCGCGGTGGGCTCAGCTGCGCCCGCACGCTGCCAGCGAGCAGCAGCACCTCCGCCGAGTCGAGCGCGTCTTCCCCGAAGAGCCGCGCGCGCCGCTGGTACGCGAGATCCGCGAGCTGCATCGCCTGGGGCGCGTCGCCGACGCTCTGCGCGACCTGCGCCAGGGCGAGCTCGACGCTGGCGAGGCTCGCCGGCTTGTCGGCCAGCTCGCTGGCGGCCTTCTTCGCGGCCTCGGCGATCAGCCGCGAGCGGTCGAGCTCGCGCGCCTCGGCGGTGCTCGGCGCGAGCACCTGGAGCAGCGAGCGCAGGTACGCCAGCTGGGCCTGCGCCTCGGCGGCCGCCGCCCTCGCCTTGCCCGCCTGCCACCACACGCCGGCCACCCCACCGGCGATGGCGAGCACCAGCACCGCAGTGGCGCCCACAGCGAGGCGGTGCCGGCCGATGAACTTGCGCACGAGGTACCCGCGCGTGGGGTTGCGCGCAGAGACCGGCGCGCCGTCGAGCCACGCGCGGAGGTCGCGTGCGAGCGCCCCGGCCGAGCCGTACCGGCGCGCAGGCTCGGGCTCGAGGCAGTGCTGCACGATGGCGTTGAGGTCGCCGCGCAGCGCGCGCACCAGCGCGGCCTTCGTCGGCAGCCCCCGCGCCCGCGCGACCTCGTCAGTGCCCACCGCGCGCGAGAGCGGCTGGGCCACGTCGCGCGGCCCCGCGCCGCTGAGGAGCCCGTGCAGCACCAGGCCCAGGCCGAAGACGTCGGTGGCGGTGGTGATGGCGCCGCCCGAGAGCTGCTCCGGCGCGGCGTACTGCGGGGTGTGCGGCCGCTCGTGCGTGGTGGCGCCGGCGCGGTCGTCGTCGAGCAGCCGCGCGATGCCGAAGTCGAGCAGCTTCACCTGCCCGTGCGCGTCCACGAAGATGTTCGCCGGCTTCAGGTCGCGGTGGACGATGAGGTTCTGGTGCGCGTGCTGCACCGCCGCGCAGACCTGGAGGAAGAGCTCCACCCGCTGCCGCAGCGAGAGGGCGCGCGCGTCGCACCACGCGTCGAGCGGCTCGCCTTCCACGCGCTCCATCGCGAAGTACGGCGCGCCGGTGTCGGTGACGCCGCCGTCGAGCAGCGTGGCGATGTGCGGGTGCACCAGCGCCGCGAGAATCTGGCGCTCGCGGAGGAAGCGCGCGCGGAGCTGCGGCGTGTCCATGCCGATGCGGATCAGCTTGATCGCCGCGCGCTGCTGGAACTGCCCGTCGTCGCGCTCACCGAGGTACACCGCGCCCATGCCGCCGCGGCCCGCGACGCCGGTGATGCGCCACGGCCCGATGCGCGCCGGGTGCTCCTCGGGGCTCTCGTCGCGCAGGAACGAGAGCGCTGGCCGCTCGAGCGGGCCGTCTCCTTCATCGGCGGACAGCAGCGCGATGACCTCGGCGTGGAGCGCGGTGTCCTCGGCCTCGAGGCGCTCGAGCTCCGGGGCGCGGCTCGCCGGGTCGAGCTCGACCAGCGCGTCGAAGAGCTCGAGGGCCCGGCGGGTGCGCGCGTGGTCCGTGCTCATGGTGCGCCTCGAATCTCGTGATGGAGGAAGGCGCGCGCCTTGCGCCAGTCGCGCCGCACCGTGCGGTCGGTGACGCCCAGCAGCCGGGCGATCTCCTCTTCGGTGAGCCCCGCGAAGTAGCGGTACTGCACCACCTGCGCGAGGCGCGCGTCGACCTGCTCGAGCTTCCCGAGCGCGTCTTCGAGGAGGAGCACGTCGACGTCGCCCGCTTCGTCCGCCGCGACGTCGTCGGCCCAGGTGACGCGCACCGCCTGGCCGCCGCGCTTGCCGCTCATGCGCGCCCGCGCCGCGTCGACGACGATCTGCCGCATCGCCGCGCTGGCCATCGCCAGGTAGTGCTCGCGGTCATTGATCTCGAAGGCCGCCGCCGAGAGCTTGAGCCACGCCTCATGGACGAGCGCGGTGGGCGTCAGGGTGGCGTGCTCCGCGCTGCCCCTGCGCAGCTGCGAGCGCGCCGCGTCGTGGAGCCGCCGGTAGATGAGCGCATAGGCCCGCTCTTCCGCGGAGCTGTCTCCGCCGCGCGCGTCGCGAAGCAGCTGGGTGAGCGAGACCTCTTCGGGTGCAGACGCCATGTCCGGTTTCAGCCGCCTTTTTCGAGGTGCGCGTCAGGGAGACGTGAGGTCCCTGCTCACAAGGAGATGCACGCGTGAAGAGGCTCATTCTATTGGGGATTCTGGCAGTGGTGGCTGGTTGTGGCGGCCTGGGCGGCACCGGCACCGGCGGCGGCTCGGGGAGCACCGGCGGAGGAAGCAGCAGCACCGGAGGAGGCACGGGCAGCACCGGAGGAGGCACGGGCGGCGGCGGCGCCAGCGCGATGGGCTGGCGGAAGCTCGACCCGCCGGCCGACTACTCGAGCAGCAGCACCTACGCGTACGGCGTGTACTGCACGGCGGCAGACAAGTGCGTGGTGGCGGTGGGCACGGGCGGCGCGCGGGGCGGCGCGGTGCACGCGCTCGGCGCGACGGCGTGGGGTGAGCGGCTGGTCGACGGCGACTACGAAGACGGCCCGCTGGCGGCGCTCTCGGGGCAGCTCGGCGACTTCGGCTTCCTGGGCTTCGTGCCCTCGCGCACCGGCGTCGTGGCGCGCGTGACGTCGTCGGCCATCATCGTCTCGGCGACCGGCGACATCACCAGCAAGGCGAGCTGGTCGGCGGTGAAGACCGGCACGGTGACCGGCGGCACCTTCGGCCTCAACGCGACGCTGACGCTGCAGTCGTCGGCCGACGACGACTGGGTCTTCGTGAACAACAACGGCTTCGTCTACGGCGCGACGCAGGCCCCTTCGGCGAGCACCACCTGGACGCAGCTGTGGGCGCCCACCTCGAACCCGCCGGTGCCGGCCGACTTCGTCACGCAGTACACGGCCGACAAGACGCTGTGCGACTGGGACATCTCGACCACCGCGCAGCCATACCCGTCGCAGTCGTTCTGGGCCGCGCAGGATCTGTCGGTGCTGCTGCACCCCGCGTACGGGCTCAACCAGAACTCGTGGCGCGAGCTGAACAACAAGGAAGCGCAGTTCGGCGCCCTCAAGCCGGGCGTGTGCATCTCGACCGACAAGGGCCGCCACTTCTACTTCGTCGAGCTGCCGGAGAACCTGAACGTCAGCAGCCCGGGACCGTTCGGCGTGACCTGCCTCGACAAGGACACCTGCTTCGCCTTCAACGGCACGCAGTTCCAGGCCAACAGCTACGTCTACTATTCGACCAACGCGTCGGCGGGGAAGGCCTCGACCTGGGCGAAGGCCACGCTGCCGGCGAGCTTCGCGGCGTCGAGCGACATCACGCTCTCGGCGCTCTTCTTCGCGCCCGACAAGACGCACGGCTGGGCGGTCGGCAACAACAGCCGCAAGCCGCTGCTCCTGCGCACGGTCGACGGCGGCAAGACGTGGACCGACATCAGCGGTCAGGTGTCGTCGCTGGCCGACTCGGATCTGATCAACGGCTTCGCGCTCGACGCCAACCGCATCTGGATCACCGGGCGGTACGGCTTCGTGGGCACGACGGACTCTGCGCAGAACTGAGCGGAGCGCGGAGCGCGAGCGCGTCGGGCGGTGGGGGCTCGACGCGCTCGCCGAAGCGACTCTCCGACCGGGGAGGCGCGGGCTGCGCAGAGGCCTCGCACCGGTTACCGATGGCGCATGAAGAACGCAGGAGCCCGCAGCGCGGCCCTCGGGCTGGCGCTGCTGGGGATGAGCGCCATGGCCACGGAGCAGCCGAAGTACGAGGTGGTGCAGCGGTACGACGACTTCGAGGTGCGGGCCTACGGGCCGGTGGTGGTGGCGGAGACCGAGGTCGACGGCGAGCAATCGGAGGCGGGCAACCAGGCCTTCTCGCTCCTCGCGGGCTACATCTTCGGCAACAACCAGGGCGCGAAGAAGATCGCCATGACGGCGCCCGTCGCGCAGACGCCGAGCGAAGGCACGCGCATCGCGATGACCGCGCCGGTGACGCAGACGAGCGCGGGCAGCCAGCGCTGGACGGTGCAGTTCACGATGCCCGCCGCGTGGACGCTCGACACGCTGCCCGTTCCGAAGGACGCGCGGGTCAAGCTGCGCACCCAGCTGGCGCGGCGCGTGGCGGTGGTGCGCTACTCGGGCACGTGGTCGCAGCGGAACTACGACGAGCACCTCGAGCAGCTCCGCGCGGCCCTGCGGCGTGAGGGCCTCGAAGCGAAGGGCGAGCCGACCTGGGCCCGGTACGATCCACCGTGGACGCCGTGGTTCCTGCGCACCAACGAGATCCACCTCGAGGTGACGGGCGGCTGAGCCCGGCGCGGCAGATTCCTCCGAGTCAACGCGCTGACGATGAGCGCTGGCCCCGCGCTTGCTCGACGTGCGGGCATGCACCGACCGGACGTCACGCAGATGGCGCGGCTCTCCCGCTGGGGCCGGCTCAAGCTCGCGCTCGCCGCGATGCGCTCGCTGGCGCGCAACTTCGAAGACCCGTGGGGGCCGCTCGCCTTTCAATGGGCGCTCGATCAAGGCGGCGTGCAGCGGGTGGTGGCGCAGGCCGAGCAGTGCCCCGAGGGCCGCGCGCTGCTCGCGGAGCGGCCGATGTTCGTGCCGAAACCCGAGGAGCTCCGCCGCTACGCCCCCGGCACCTTCGGCCACCACCTCGCCGCCTGGTACCAGCGCTGGGGCATCCCGGCGTTCGCGCGACGTCGCACGCCCGAGAGCCCGCTCGAGTACTTCATGGACCGGCTCTTCTTCACCCACGACGTGTGGCACGCGGTCGCCGGCTACGGCACCGAGCTGCACGAGGAGCTGCGGCTCCTCTGCTTCCTCCTCGGTCAGTACTTCTCCGGCTCCGCGGTGGTGGCGTTCCTCATCGGCGCGCTGCAGCTCCTCCGCCGCGACGGGCCGCTGCCGGTGCTGGGGCTGCCCTTCGAGTTCGTGCGCATCTTCCGGCGCTCACGCCGCGCGCGCCGCCTCGCCTTCGTGCGCTGGGAGACGATGCTCGACGAGCCGGTCGAGAAGGTGCTCGCCTTCGCCCTCGAGCCCGACGCACCGGCCCCTCGGACGAGCTCGCTGACGCCTGTCGAGAGTTGAGCCGCGAAATCGCGTGACCGGGTTGCTTTCGAGGCCCCGCTGGGTTGATCAGCGCGCCCATGTCGCCACGCCTCACCGCCGTCATCTGCGCCTCGCTCTTCGCCTGCGGACCGCTGTCGTCGCCGGGAGATGCGGGCGCGACCGGAGGTGGCTCGGCGACGGGCGGTGGCTTCGCGACCGGCGGCGGCGGCGGCTCCGCGACCGGTGGCGGTGGCGGCTCCGCGACGGGCGGTGGTGGCGGAGCAACGGGAGGCGGCGGCGGCCTTCCCGCGCCATTGACCTGGTCGAGCGTCGGCCTCGCTGACGCGCCGAGCGGCTCGCACATCGTCGGGCTCAGCGGCGCGGCGAACGACCTGTGGGCCGTGCAGGACTACAACTCCGGCGTGTTCCACTCGACGGGCGGGGGCTTCACGCGGCTCTTCTCGCTGCAGGATGGCGCGGTCGGCCTGTACGCGAGCGGCGGCACGGTCGTCATCCTGCAGGGCCGCGCGATCCGCACCTGCACGCCGCCCGCGCCGTGCACGCAGGAGTCCGACTTCGCGAGGCTCGACCTCCTCAACTCGGCGATGAGCTGGAATCTCTTCGGCGAGGCGGTGTGCGGGCGCGGGCCGACGCAGATCGCGGCGATCGTCTCCAACACCCAGAGCCTCGCGGAGCTCTTCGAGTGGAACGGGACGAGCTGGACGCGCACCAACGGCAACCTCGGCGTCGCGAACCCGAGCCGCTGCTGGTACGGCGACGACGGGGCGCTCTACGTGTCGGGCGAAGACGGGCTGGTGCACTACGACCAGGGCGCGGCGACGCCCATCGTGCTCACCACCGACGGCACGGGCTTCAACGGCGGCATGACGGTCGCGGGCACCTCGTGGGTCGCGGGCTGGAAGGAGCACGTCGCGCGCGGCACGGGCACGAGCTTCACGCCGGTGACGCCGCTCAACGGCTCGGGCATGCAGGTGCTCTACGCTGCGGGCGGGCTCCGCGCCGACGAGGTGTTCTTCTTCGGCTACTACGTGTCGAGCAACGCGCAGGGCAACGGCTTCAGGTGGGACGGCGCGACGCTGCGCCCGGTGGGTGACCTCCTCCCCGGTTTCGGGCAGGGCTCGACGGTGAGACTCCTTCACGTCACCGGGCCGAACGAGCTCTATGTTGCGGGCGGAGACGGCACCCGACCGCTGGTCGCGCGCGCCCGTCGCTGAGCCCGGCTTCCGAGGAGCGCGAATGAACCCCCAGGTGGACGCATTTCTGCAGCGGCAGGAGAAGTGGCGCGCGGAGTTCGAGGCGCTGCGCAAGGTGCTGCTCGCGACCGGGCTCACCGAGGAGCTCAAGTGGGGCCAGCCCTGCTACTCGCTCGACGGGAAGAACGTCGCGCTGATGCACGGCTTCAAGGACTACTGCGCGGTGCTCTTCCACAAGGGCGCGCTCTTGAAGGACCCCGAGGGCCTCCTCATCCAGCAGACGAAGAACGTGCAGGCGGCGCGGCAGCTCCGCTTCACGTCGGTGAAGGACCTCGCGAAGCACCAGAAGACGCTCACCGCGTACCTCGCCGAGGCGATCGCCAACGAGCGTGCGGGCCGCTCGGTCGCGCTCAAGAAGACCGAAGACTACGAGGTGCCGGCGGAGTTCGCGGCGAAGCTGACCTCGAGCGCGAAGCTGAAGAAGGCCTTCGCGGCGCTCACCCCGGGGCGGCAGCGGGCGTACCTGCACCACTTCGCGCAGCCGAAGCTGGCGAAGACCCGCGAGGCGCGCGTCGAGCAGCACGTGCCGCGCATCCTCGAGGGGCTCGGCCTCGACGATTAGTCCTTGAAGTGCCGGCCCAGGAGCACGTCGAGCCGCTGCACCTCGGCCGCCGGCACCTTCTTCTTGTCGGTCCAGATGCCGAGCTCGAGCGCCGACTGGCAGGCGCACGGCTTCGTGAAGCGCTCCGCGACGAGCGGCAGGGCGTGGCGCAGCACCTCGAGCGCGTTCTGGGTGGCGACCTCGAGGTTGCCGATGATCTCCTTGAGCAGCTCGTGCTTGTCGAGCTCACCGGGGTGCGGGCGCCAGCAGTCGTAGTCGGTGGGCAGCGCGAGCGTGGCGCAGCACAGCTCGGCCTCACGCGCGAGCTTCGCCTCGGGCAGCGAGGTCATGCCGATGAGGTGCGCGCCGTGGGCGCGGTGGAGCTCGCTCTCGGCGCGCGTCGAGAACTGCGGCCCTTCCATCACCACCAGCGTCGCGCCGTCATGCACCCGCGCCTTCGTGCGGCGCGCGGCGTCGAGCAGCACCTGCCGCAGGCCCGAGCAGTACGGGTTCGCCAGCTCGACGTGCACCGCGAGGTGGTCGAAGAACGTCGACGCGCGGCGGTACGTCTTGTCGATGAGCTGATCCGGCACCACCAGGTCGCGCGGGGCGATCTCCTCGCGCAGGCTGCCCACCGCCGAGGTGGTCAGCAGGTGCGTCACGCCGAGCTTCTTGAGCGCGAAGAGGTTCGCCCGGTACGGCACGCCGGTCGGGCTGAAGACGTGGCCCACGCCGTGCCGCGGCAGGAGCGCCACCGGCACGCCCGACAGCTCGCCGGTCACGATGGGCGCCGAGGGCGGGCCGAAGGGCGTCTCGACGACGTGCGACTCGCCGTGGGTGAGCTGCCCGAGCGCCTGGCCGAGGCCGCTCCCGCCGATGATGCCGACTCGCTTGAAGGTCATGGTGGCTCCGGGCTGCTCAGTACTGCACCAGGCTCTTCACCTTGTCCTTGCCGAGCCGCTTCGCGCCGTCGAGGAAGGTGAGGTCGATGACGAAGTGGTAGCCGACGACCGCGCCGCCCTGCCGCTCGATGAGCTTCGCCGCGGCGTCGGCCGTGCCGCCGGTCGCGAGCAGGTCGTCGACGATGAGCACGCGCTCCCCCGGGTGCACCGCGTCGGTGTGGAGCTCGAGCGTCGCCTCGCCGTACTCCAGCGCGTACGACTGCTTGATGGTCTTGTACGGCAGCTTCCCCGCCTTGCGCACCAGCACCAGCCCCACGCCCAGCGCGTGCGCGAGCGGCGCGCCGAAGAGAAAGCCGCGCGACTCGATGGCGGCGATCTTGTGCACCGGCTCGTCCTTCCACGCGGCGGCCATGCCGTCGATGACGCGCAGGAAGAGCGGCTGATCCATCAGCACGGGGGTGATGTCCTTGAAGACGATGCCCGGCTTCGGGAAGTCGGGCACGTCGCGGATCTTCTCCTTCAGCGCGGCGACGAGGCTCATGCCGGCCACTCAAGCGGCGCGGCCCGGGCTTGTCCACGCCCGTCTGCGAGCGCGGCTTGATCCACCTCAGCTACTGCACCGTCACCGAGTAGGTGCTGCCGGAGTAGAGGTTGAGGAAGAGGTAGTACGTCGTGCCCGCCGTCAGCGTCGCCTGGTACGAGCCCGACGTTCCCGTCATCGACACGCACGTCCCCGAGGTGGAATCGGCGCAGGCGGTGCGCAGCCACACCTGGCTCGAGGACGGCACGGTGAAGACGTGCGAGCCCGTGGTGGAGGGCGTGAAGCTGAACACCACCTCGCCGATCGCCGACGAGTAGCTGCACGAGGTGTAGTCCGTCACCGCGCCGGTGAAGGTGCCCGTGGTCGCCACGCCCCGGGTGAGCGGGGTCGCGCCGCTGCAGAGGTCATTCGACGGCGTGGTGGTCGCCGCCACGCTCAGCGTGAAGGTCGACACCGAGGTGTCCTGCGCGTCGACGTGAATGAAGACCGGCACGCCCGCCGTGCCGTGGAAGTTGAACGAGTCGCCTCCGTAGCTCCGCTCCGCCACCGTGCAGGTGCTCGCCACTCCGCAGCTCGTCGACAACCACACCGTCGGGTACCAGCTCCCCGCGGAGATCGACAGGCGGTAGTTCCCCGTCGACGGCGGCGTGAAGCTGTAGACCACCTCCGGGCCCGCGACGGTCTGCGAGGCGCACGGGCCGGCGGGGAGCGTGGTGCCGTAGTTATTGGTCGCCCCGACCAGCGTGCCGTTCACCGTCGTGCCCGGGGTGAGCGTCGTCGCTCCACTGCAGGTGTCGTTGCCCGGCGCCGCGAGCGGGTTCACCGTCACCGAGTACGTGCTGCCTGAGAAGAGCGAGAGGTACAGGTAGTACGTCGTGCCCGCAGTCAGCGTCGCCTGGTACGAGCCCGACGTTCCCGTCAGCGACGCGCACGTCCCCGAGGTGGAGTCGGTGCAGGCGGTGCGCAGCCACACCTGGCTCGAGCTCGGCACCGTGAAGAGGTACGTCCCGCTCGCGCTCGGCGTGAAGCTGAACACCACCTCGCCGATCGCCGACGAGTAGCTGCACGAGGTGTAGTCCGTCACCGCGCCGGTGAAGGTGCCCGTCGTCGCCACGCCCTGGGTGAGCGGCGTCGCGCCGCTGCAGAGGTCATTCGACGGCGTGGTGGTCGCCGCCACGCTCAGCGTGAAGGTCGACACCGAGGTGTCCTGCGCGTCGACGTGAATGAAGACCGGCACGCCCGCCGTGCCGTGGAAGTTGAACGAGTCGCCTCCGTAGCTCCGCTCCGCCACCGTGCAGGTGCTCGCCACTCCGCAGCTCGTCGACAACCACACCGTCGGGTACCAGCTCCCCGCGGAGATCGACAGGCGGTAGTTCCCCGTCGACGGCGGCGTGAAGCTGTAGACCACCTCCGGGCCCGCGACGGTCTGCGAGGCGCACGGCCCGGCGGGCAGCGTGGTGCCGTAGTCGTTGATCGCCCCCACCAGCGTGCCGCTCACCGTCGTCCCCGCGCTCAGGGCAATCGCCCCCGCGCAGCGCTCGCCGCTCGTGACGCAGCTCGTGATGCCGTCGCCCGAGTAGCCCGCGTTGCACGCGCAGGTGCGGCTCCCCGGCGTGTTGGTGCAGGTCGCCAGCGCGTGACAGCCGCCGTTGTTGGTCGCGCACTCGTTGACGTCGGTGCAGGTGACGCCGTCGCCGGTGTAGCCGGCGCTGCAGGCGCAGGTGCGGCTCCCGACGGTGTTGGTGCAGGTGGCCGTCGCCGCGCAGCCGCCGTTGTTCGTCGCGCACTCGTTGACGTCGGTGCAGGTGACGCCGTTGCCGGTGTAGCCGGTGTTACACGCGCAGGTGCGGCTCCCCACGGTGTTGGTGCAGGTGGCGGTCGCCGCGCAGCCGCCATTGTTCGTCGCGCACTCGTTGACGTCGGTGCAGGTGATGCCGTTGCCGGTGTAGCCGGTGTTGCATGCGCAGGTGCGGCTCCCCGGCGTGTTGGTGCAGGTCGCCGTCGCCGCGCAGCCGCCGTTGTTCGTCGCGCACTCGTCGACATCGGTGCAGGTCACGCCGTCGCCGGTGAAGCCCGTGTTGCACGCGCAGGTGCGGCTCCCGACGGTGTTGGTGCAGGTGGCGTTCGCCGAGCACCCGCCGTTGCTCGTCAGGCACTCGTTGACGTCGACGCACTGGGTGCCCGAGGGCTGGTAGCCCGTGCCGCAGGTGAAGCCGCACGCGCCCGCGCTGCAGGTGGCCGAGCCGTTCGCCGGCGCGGTGCAGGGAGTGCAGCTCGTCGCGCCGCAGGAGCTCACCGCGTCGTTGCTCACGCAGAGCTGGCCGCACGCGTGCTGGCCGGTGGGGCAGGTGCAGGCGCCCGCGCTGCAGGTCGCTCCGGACGGACAGTCCGTCGGGAGCCGGCACCCCGGCTGACACTTCTTCGACACCGGGTCGCACGAGTAGCCGGCGCCGCAGCCCATCGAGGACAGCGTGCAGTCGTCGGGGAGCAGCGCGCACGAGCCGTGGTTGCACACCTGGCCCTGGCCGCACACGTGGCCGCACGAGCCACAGTTCGCCGGATCGGCCGAGGTGTCGATGCACGCGCTGCCGCAGAGCCGGAGCGTGCCCGCGCACGGCGCCGAGCCGCCGCCACCGCCGGTCGTCGAGCCGCCTCCACCGCCGGTCGTCGAGCCGCCACCGCCACCGGTCGTCGAGCCGCCGCCACCGCCGGTCGTCGAGCCGCCACCGCCGCCGGTCGTCGAGCCGCCGCCGCCGCCGGTCGTCGAACCTCCGCCACCGCCCGTGCTCGAGCCGCCGCCGCCGCCCACGTTGCTGACGACCGAGCACACGCCGAAGGTGCAGACCGTGCCCGTGGTGCACGCCGAGCACGAGAAGCCCGACGAGCCGCACGCGGTGGGCAGGTTGCCCGGCTGACAGGTGCCGGTGGAGTCGCAGCAACCGCTGCAGGTGCTCGCGCAGTCAGACGAGGGTGAGGAGCAGCCCCAGAGCGGGGCAAGCAGGAACAGCGCAGCGAGGGAGAGAGGGTGCAGCCGCATGTGGGCATGACACCAGAGCGCCCCCCGCTGTGAAAGGACGCATCACTTCGCCGCGGCGGCCTCGAGCGCCTCGAGGCGCTGCTTGCTCACCTGGCTCTTCGGCAGCTTCTTCGCGTACTTGAGCGCCTCGCCGAGCACCTTCTTCTTCCCCGCGGCGTCGCCCTTCTTGTCGAGCAGGCCGGCCTTGGTGTCGAAGAGGCGCAGCTTGCGCGGGCCCTCCTTGCACTTGCCGAGCGCGCGATCGATGGCGGCGAGCGCCTCGTCGGTCCTGCCGAGCTCCCGGTAGATGGCGGCCAGCCGCGCGGGCGGGTTGTAGTCCTTCGGGAAGTCCTTCTCGGACTGGAGCAGCGGCGCGATCATCTGCTCGGCCTGCCCGGCCTTGAGCGCGGCGCTCACGCGGTGCGGGTCGAACACCGCGCGCTCCGAGGGAGCCTTCGCCTTCGCCGCCTCCGCGTCGAGGAAGGCGAGCCACTGCGCCGCGAGCTTCTTCGTGCCCTCGTCGTCCTTCGCGGCGGCGCGCTCCTCGACCAGCAGCTCGTAGAGGCCCGAGGTGTCGTCGGCCACCACGCCGGGCAGCGTGAGCGCCTTCGTGCCTTCGCGCACCAGCTGATCGAGCGACGACGACTTGAGCTTCCCTTCGGGCAGCTCGAGCGCGCAGCCGAGGCCCCAGGTGAGCGCGGCCACGCGGTCGGCGGCGACGGTGAAGAGGGGCAGCTGCTCGAGCGTGGTGCGGGTGCAGGGCTCGTACTGCTTCGCGAGCGTCATCGCCGAGACCATCGAGAGCACCGTGCGCGCCTTCACCTCGCCCGCGTCGATGGCCGCGCGGTACTTCTCGGCGGCGATGCCGGAGTTGCCCGCCGCCAGCGCGTCGTCGGCCTCGCGCAGGGTGCCCTGCCCGCCGCGCGCCGCCTCGAGCAGCGCCTGCATCTGCACCTCGTCGGCGCTGCCGAGCCACTTGAGCACCACCGTCTCCTTCTGTGGGTCGATGAAGAGCAGCGTGGGCCACACCTCGATGGGGAACTTCTCGAGGAACGCGGCGCTCTTCGCCTTCTCGGTGTCGACCGCGGCGAACACCACGTCCTTCTCGAAGGCCTTGAAGGCGTCTCGGGTGAAGACCTGCTCCTTCATCGAGAGGCAGGTGTGACACCAGGGCGCCCACGCATCGACGAAGAGGAGTTTCTTCTGTGCCTTCGCGGTCTTCAGCGCCTTGCCGTAGTCGTCCTCGATGAACTTCGGGCCGGCGGCGAGCGTGGCGGAAAGCAGCAGAGCGGAAAATGCGAGCATGAAGAGGCTGCTTACTCTTCCTCGGGGCTGCTAGGCATTCCCCATGGAAGTCACTCGCGTCTTCGACGTGCCCGGTGCCCGCGCTGGTACGGCAGGGTCACTGCTCGTGGTGTACTACGCTGGCCGGACGACGCTGCAGACGCTCGAGGCGCTCGACGTCGCGCAGGGGGCGCTGGTGAAGCAGCACCAGAACATCAGCTCGCTCACCGTCATCGGGCAGGCGGGCATGGAGCGCCCCGACGAGCAGGTGCGCGACCGCAGCCTCGCGCTCAGCAAGAAGTACGAGGCCAACGTGCGCGCGTCGGCCATCGTGGTGAACACCCGCGGCATCGGCGCGGTGATGGTGCGCACCTTCCTCTCGGCGTTCTTCCTGCTCAACCAGTCGAAGATGCAGATCAAGGTCTTCGCGTCGGTGAACGAGGCGCTGAAGTTCCTCCACGGCTTCGACGGCACCGACACCAGCTACCGCGACGTCGGGGCCGACGACGTGCTGCGGTTCTGCGACGCGAAGTGAGTCAGCGGCGCTTGAGCGCCTGCTGCGAGATGACCTGCCGCAGGTTCGCCGCGTAGACGGCGTTGTCGGGCGCGAGCTCCGTCGCCTTGCGGATCATCTCCTCGGCGCGGCGGAGGTCGGAGCGCTCGCGCATGAGGATGATGCCCAGGCGGTTGTAGAGCGACGGCGCGTCGGGGCTCTGGGCGATGGAGCGCTCGAGGAAGCGGATGGCTTCGTCGAGACGCCCACCCTGCTCCATGCGGAGCGCGACCTGCAGCGAGTCGCGGGCCAGCACGTCAGCGGCGTTCACGTCGTCCCGCGCCGACGCCGACGCGGGGCTGGCGCTGGTGACGGGGTCGGCGCGCTTCACCTTCTTCAGCGCGTCGAGCACCTTGCGGTTGACGTTGCCGGTGTAGGCGATGCGCGGGTCGGTGCGCTCCACCGGCGCGTCCCCCAGCGCGAGCGGGGGAGCCGCGGGCGGCGGCGCCTCTTCGCGTGACGGCTTCGCGCTCGGGTACGGAGGCGGCGCCGCATCGGCGCGACGGTTGAAGGCCTTCGCAGGCGCGATGCTCGGCGCGAGCACCGGCGGGGCGACGCTCCGCACCGGCTCGGGCGGTGAAGGCGGAGGAGGAGGCGGCGGCACCACGGGCGCGCCGTAGACCGGGGTGCCGGCCGCGCGCGCGGCCTGCGGGAGCCCGCGCACGGGCGTGCCCGCG
>JBMORD010000062.1:0-3275 GCA_049322495.1 Myxococcota bacterium
AGGGGCTTTTCCGGCCCCCACGTTGCCTGCCGTCGGGCGGACTTGTCAGACCCCCTCGCTACAGTGGGCGCGTTCGACGGTGGAGGGGGCGGGGAATGGACGCGAAGGTGGCCTGCGCGCAGCAGGCGGCAGAGAGACACGGCGTGCTGACGAGAGCGCAGGCGAGGGCGCTCCTCACGCGGGACCAGGTGAAGCGGCAGCTGAAGACGGGCGCGTGGGTGCGGGTCTACCCGCAGGTGTTCCGCGTGGCGGGGGCGCCGCAGACGTACACGCAGCAGCAGCACGCGGTGGCGGCGTGGCTGGGGACGAGGGGCGTGCTGAGCCACCGCACGGCGGCGCTGCTGCACGGGCTGGAGCTGAACGCGAAGGAGCCGCTCGACGTGACGGTGAAGCACCGGGTGAAGGGCCCGGCCGGGGTGAAGGTGTACCGGCGGGTGCTGGGCTCGAAGGAGACGACGGCGCTCGACGGCCTGCAGGTGACGACGGTGGAGCGGACGCTCTTCGACCTCGCGTCGTGCGTGGACGCGGCGGAGCTGGAGGCGCTGGTGACGCAGGCGCTGCGCAAGCAGCTGACGACGATGGAGGCGCTGCGGAAGGTGGCGGCGTGGAAGGGCTGGGCGGGCGTCGGCCCGCTGCGGCGGTTGCTGGCGAAGCTCGACGGGCAGGGAGGGCCGACGGAGAGCGCGCTGGAGGACCGGGTGCTGGAGCTGCTGGAGCAGGCGGAGCTGCCGAAGCCGACGGTGCAGAAGAAGGTGAAGGCGGGGAAGCGGCGAGCGCGGCTCGACTTCCTGTACGAGGCGCAGCGGGTCGTCATCGAGGCGGACGGGTACGCGTACCACGCCGACGTGAAGAGCTTCGAGGCGGACCGGCAGCGGAGAAACGCGCTCATCGCGCGCGGCTACCGGGTGCTGCAGTGGACCTGGCGGGCCCTCGACGAGCGGCCCGAGGAGCTCGTCGCCGAGCTCGTGGCGGCGCTCTCGCGACCGACGTGAAGACCGGCTCCAAGGTACAGTGCACGCATGAGCACTCGCGCCTGTCCCGGCTGTTCCGCTTCGATGCGCCCCTTCCAGGCGGGCGCGGTGGAGCTCGATCGCTGCACCTTCTGCCGCGGCCTGTGGTTCGACGGTGGTGAGCTCGAGCAGGTGCTGGGCAAGAAGCTCGTCGGCGCGCTCGACGACACCCTCACCACCTCGCGCAAGTGCGCGAAGTGCTCGACGCCGATGCGCGCGGCGGTGCTGGGGGAGCTCCGCGTCGAGGTGTGCACCACCTGCAAGGGCGTGTTCCTCGACGACGGCGAGCTCACGAAGCTCAACGGCGGCCAGAAGGTGCGCGTGCAGGTGCGGGACGAGGCACAGGTGCGCGACGAGGTCGCCGGCTGGCTGAAGTCGTTGGGTGTCTGAGTGGCCGTCTGCGCCGAGCACCCGGGCGTCGAGGCCCTCGCCGCGTGCCGACGGTGCGGGCGCTATTGCTGTGCGGCGTGCCTGCCACGGCTCGAGCTGTGCGCCGGCTGCACCGGCCATCGGCAGCAGGAGGCCATGGGCGAGCTGCGGCGCGGCCTCACGCCCCTGCTGGTCGCGCTGCTGGCGGAGGTGGTGCTCTCGGTCTGCTTCGCCATCGGCTTCGCGCTCGATCGGCTCGTTCGACCGGCCGCGCTGCTCGAGCTGCCGTTGTTTCTGCTCACGCTGGCGCTCCTGCTGCCGTGGTCGGTTCGCGCGACTGCCGCCGCCGCGCACGCCGGCCAGCCGCTCGAGGGCCACTCGCCGCGAGAGGCCGCGGTGCTCATGTTCTTGTCGTACCGCGGCGGCGGCCTCGCGTCGCTCATCCTCAGTGAGGTGCTCGCGGTGGGTGGCAGGCAGGCGCGCCTCGCGCCGCTCTGGCCGGTGAGCTGGTTGCTGGCGGTGGCCACTCACGCTGCCGGGGCGGATCGGCTCGGCCTGGTGATGCGCTTTTCTGCCACCGCGTTGGCCGCTCTGATTGCGCTGATCAACCTCGCGCCGCTCCGGGAGCGCGCGGCAGTCAGTGACGGAGCTCGAGGACCGGCCTCGTGATGCGCTTCGGTGGAGCCGCTGGCCCGCGCGGCGATCGCTGGAGCGTTTCAGCGACGGAGTTCGAGGCTGACCTCGCGCAGCTCCAACTGCTTCTGGTCGTCTACCCGTGAGCGCAGTCGCGGACTGAGTCGCGGACTGAGTCGCGGACTGAGTCGCGGACTGAGTCGCGGACTGAGTCGCGGACTGAGTCGCGGACTGAGTCGCGGACTGAGTCGCGGACTGAGTCGCGGACTGAGTCGCGGACTGAGTCGCGGACTGAGTCGCAGCCTGAGTCGCAGCCTGAGTCGCGGCCTGAGTCGCGGCCTGAGTGTCGCGGCTCGATTCGAGAGCTCCGACTGTGAGGCGGAGACGTCGAGGTCAGTGCAACGTGCTGCCTGCGCGACGTCGCGTGAGTTCCCATCGCGCGGCGCAGTGAGACGACGAGGTCGTGCGACCTCGTCGTGGTCGGGCCTGGCCGGCGCCGATCCACTTCGCCGCCGTCGTTCGGTTGCTGGCTCCGCGAGCTCGTGCGCGCCTCGACGTCGCATCCCAGCGTGAGTGCGGCGTGCGCGACGACGCGTGAGCTCGCATTGTGCGGCGCAGTGAGACGACGAGGTCGTGCGAAATCGTCGTTGTCGGCGCCGATGCGCTTCGCCGCCGTCGTTCGGTTCGCTCCGCGAGGTCGTGCCCCTCGACGTCGCATCCCAGCGTGAGGGCCGTGAGTGCGGCGTGCGCGACGACGCACGAACTCCCATTGTGCGACGCAGTGAGACGTCGAGGTCGTGCGAAATCGTCGTTGTCGGCGCGATGCGCTTCGCCGCCGTCGTTCGGCTGCTGGCTGTCGCACCGCTCCGCGAGGTCGTGCGCCTCGACGTCGCATCCCAGCGTGAGGGCCGTGAGTGCGGCGTGCGCGACGACGTGAGCTCGCATTGTGCGGCGCAGTGAGACGTCGAGGTCGTGCGAAATCGTCGTTGTCGGGCCTGGTCGGCGCCGATGCACCTCGCCGCCGTTGTTCGGTTGCTGGCTGTCGCACCGCTCCGCGAGGTCGTGCCCCTCGACGTCGCATCCCACCGTGAGTGCGGCGTGCGCGACGACGCGTGAGCTCGCATTGTGCGGCGCAGTGAGACGACGAGGTCGTGCGACCTCGTCGTTGTCGGGCCTGGTGCCGAGGCACTTCGCCGCCGTCGTTCGGTTGCTGGCTGTCGCACCGCTCCGCGAGGTCGTGCCCCTCGACGTCGCATCCCAGCG
>JBMORD010000063.1:0-24200 GCA_049322495.1 Myxococcota bacterium
GAGGAGTCGCTCGAGGCGCGCGATCGGCTCGAGACGCCCGCGCTCAAGGACCTGGTGTACCGGCTGGGTACGCTGCCTGCGCTGCCCGGCACCTTCGCGGCGATCAACCGGCTGGCCGAGTCGCCAGCCGCGACGGTGGACGACTTCGTCAGGGCCCTCGAGGCCGACCCCGCGGTGTGCGGCAACGTGCTGCGCGCGGTGAACTCGGCGTGGTTCGGCCTCTCGCGCCGCGTGTCGACGCTCAAGGAGGCCATCGCGCTGCTCGGCGTGCGCCCGCTGCGCTCGCTGGTGCTGACGACGGAGCTCTTCGGCGCGTCGGGCACCTTCGTCGAGCGGCTGCGCCAGCGCGCGCTCGAGCGCGTGGCGGCGATGCCGAAGCTCACCGCGCGCGCGCACGCCACCCACCTGCAGGACGAGGCCACCACCGCCGCGGTGCTGGCCGACGTCGGGCAGCTCCTCTTCTCGCTCCGCATCCCCGAGGAGAGCACCGCGCTCTACGCCGACCCGCTGGCGACGGGGCGCGACCGCAGCGAGGCAGAGCGGCGGCTCTTCGGGGCCGACCACGCCACGGTGGGGGCGGTGCTGCTGCGCTTGTGGAACCTCCCGCCCGCGCTCGTCGACGCGGTGGCGCTGCACCACCAGCCGCGCACGACGCCGACCGCCGACCTCGGCGCGCTGGTGGCCCTCGCGGTGAAGCTCCAGGAGCTCGGGTGGGCGAGGCCCGAAGCCGCGCGCACGCTCCGCGAAGAGGCGGGCGAGCTCGCGGCGGCCTTCGGCGTGTCGGACCTCGACGGCCTGCGCGCCGCGTGCTTCCCCGGCTGAGCGGCCGCTCAGAACTGGCTGCGCACCGAGAGGAAGCCCCACGTCGCTGGCGAGGTGCCGCGCGCGCTGGCCTCGTTGCCCGGGAGGAAGACCGAGAAGTTCCCCGCGAGCGCGAAGTTCTGGAACACCGGCACGGTGACGTTGAAGTCGAGCTCGGTGCCCATGGTGCCCGCGGTGCGCGTCGCGTCGGCGGCGAGGAACACGCTGCCGTTCGCGGCGTACCAGGCGCCCTTCGGGTCCCACGCACCGAAGTGGTGCACGTCGAGCCACACGTGCGCGCCCCCCGGGCGGAAGCCCACCACGCCGTGCCCCGCGACGACGTTCTGCCAGCCGACGAGGTCCATGTACCCGAGGTGGATGTGGCCGGTCGGGAAGAGCTGGTTGAAGCCGTGCTCCACGCCGTCGGTCGCGTCGCCGTCGCCCGAGGCGCCGCTGAACTCCGCCCCCACGTACGGAGCGCCCCACACCGCGCTGAAGGTGTACGTCGCCTTCGCGGCGAACGCGCCGGCGAGCAGCAGCTCCTCGCGCGGGCCCACCTTGCCCGTCTGGAAGGCGCCCTCGGCCACCACCGCCAGCCCGCCCCAGCCCACGAAGCCGCGCGCGCCGAGCGTGACGCGGTTGCTGTCCTTCATGCGGCCGGTGGCCGCCGTGGCCGGGTCGTCGAAGAGGCCGAGCGCGTACACGTCGAAGCCCGACTTCTCGAGGCGCGTGCGCGCGTAGAGCCCGGTGAAGACGGTGCCCGAGTTGTGGAACCGCGCGCCCCCGCCGTCGGGCGTCACCCACGCGGGCGGCTTGAGCAGCATGCCGAACGCGTCGAGCGTGAACTTCGGCGAGACCGTCGCGCGGGCGAACACGCCGTCGAACGCGCGCGCCGTCTGCGCCCAGTCGAGGTTGCCGATGAGGCGGTCCTCTCCGTACGAGAGCTCCTGCCGGCCGACGCGCACGTCGAGCCAGTCGGTGGCGCGCAGGTCGACGAAGCCCTGGTGCAGGCCGGTGTTCGGCGTGACGGTGACGGTGTTCGGCTCGCTGCCCCAGGCACGCACGTCCTGCAGCTCGACGAGCACGCCGACGCGCTCGAAGGCCGAGGCGCGCACCGAGAGCCGCGCGCGCTGGTCGAGGCCGAAGGTGTGGTCGCCGGCCGCGGCGTTGAAGTCGTTGCCGTCGCGCAGCTCGCCGCGCGCGAAGTACTGGCCGCCGATGGCCAGCGAGACCGGCCCCCAGGTCCACCGCGTCGGGCCGGCGGGCAGCGCCTTCGCCATCGAGCGGAAGGCCTCACCGGAGCTCTTGCGCCCGGGACCCCACGGCGAGGTGACCGCGTCGTAGCCGGTGGCGGGCACGCCCGCATCGACCGGAGGCGGAGGAGGCGGCGGCACCACCACGGCCGGCGGCGGCAGGCTCGCTTCGACGCCCGCGTCCGCCTCCTCTGCCCACGCGCTCAGAGAGATGACGATCAACAACCCGATGGTTCGATGCATGGCGGTGTTCCCCTCACGCACCGCCCTGAGCATTTGGTGTGCCGGTGCAGCTCGCAGGGGCGGCGGCGCTCGAGCCATCAGCTTTGCTTCATTCTGAAACACGACGAATCAGAACCGCCCCTCACTTGCACAAACGGACATTCATCCGTTATAGCGGACACACTCACTCACCCGGAGGCATGTGCATGGCAGTCATCGACGAGCTGGTCGCCGCGAACGCGGGCTACGCGAAGGACTTCACTGCGGGGGCGCTGCCGCTCCCGCCGGCGCGGAAGGTCGCGCTGGTGGTGTGCATGGACGCGCGCATCGACCCGGCGAAGGCGCTCGGGCTGAAGGAAGGCGACGCGCACGTCATCCGCAACGCGGGCGGCCGCTTCGCCGACGCGCTCCGCAGCCTCGCCATCAGCCAGACGCTGCTGGGCACCGAGGAGGTCGCGTTCGTGCACCACACCGACTGCGGCATGTTGACGTTCACCGACGAGACGATCCGCAAGGCGCTGCGCGAGCGGCTGTCGGCCGACGCGGATCACCTCGCCTTCCTGCCCTTCGCCGACCTCGAGGAGTCGGTGCGCGCTGACCTGCGCGCGTACCGGGCGTCGCCGCTGGTGCGGCAGGACATCCCGGTGCGCGGCTTCATCTACGACGTGAAGAGCGGCACCGTGCGCGAGGTGCGCTGAGCGTCAGTTCGCCGGCGCGCCCAGGCCGAGCAGCTTCACCTGCCCCTGGCGGGCGTAGTCGATGGCCTCGCCGAGCACGCGCGCGGCCTCCTGCGGCGCGTGGAAGCCCATCGAGTTCTCGGCGTTGATGAAGTCGACGCGAAACTGCGCCTTGCGCTGCAGCTCGAACACCTCGCCCAGCTTGTCCTCGGTGACGCCGCGCTTCTTCGCCGCGTCGACGTCGGCGATGAGCTGCACCAGCGCCTCCTCGGCGCGGAGCATGAGCGCGTGCGTGCGCTCCTGAATGATGGCCACCCGCTCCTGGAGCTCCGCCTCGGGGAAGCGGTGGCACGTCTGGCACGAGCGGGTGACGTCGAGCAGCGGGCTGCGCACGTGGTGCGAGCTCACCTTGAGCGCGCCCTCGCGCACGTACGGCATGTGGCAGTCGGCGCACGAGACGCCGGAGCGCGCGTGCACGCCCTGGCTCCACAGCTCGAACTCCGGGTGCTGCGCCTTGAGCACCTCGGCGCCGGTGGTGGCGTGCTTGAAGTCGAAGAAGCGGTGCCCGTCGGCGAACGTCTTGCCGTTCCACCACGCCTCGACCTGCTCGACCTTGAGGCCGTTGCCCCAGGGGAACTCGAGCGTCTGCTTGTTGCCGCAGTAGTACTCGACGTGGCACTGGCCGCAGACCATCGAGCGCAGCTCCTGGCGGGACGCGTCGAGGTTGGCGTCGTAGTCGCGCGCGCGGTCGCCCTTGCGCCACTTCTCGATGCTCGGGAGGTGCGGCACCGGCTCGCTGCTCTTCGCGAGCGCGGCGATGCCGTTGATGAAGCCGGGCTTCGTCACCCGCAGGCCCATGCTCTTCGGGTCGTGGCAGTCGATGCACGACACCGGGTGCTCGACGAGTTTGGTCGCCTCGGCGTACGGCAGCTTGCCCACCTCGACGAAGCCCTTCATGAGCTGCTCGCGCGCGTGCGGGCTGTCGAAGGGCTCGTCGAGCGTGCCCGGCGCGCCGGCGTCGAGGCCGGCCTGGCGGTAGGCGACGGTGTTCGACGCGTGGCAGTGCAGGCACGCGCCGGTCTGGGGCCGCTCGGTGACGCGCTTGGTGGTGCGCTGGTCGTCGAGCATGTACGCGTGGCCCTGCCGCTGGTTGAAGTCGAGGGCGAAGGCGTAGCCCGCGAAGATGGTCTTGAGGCGCGGGTCTTCGACGAGGCGGCTCTTCGGCTCGCCCTCGCTGCCGGCGCCGCCGTACTTCGTGGAGTACTTCTCGGCGGTGCGCAGGTAGCTGTCGTACTGGCGCGGGAAGTTCTTCCCCCACTCCGCCGGGTCGAGGGTGGTCTCGGTGAGCTTCACCAGGTTGAAGTTCGAGACCTTCGCCTCGTCCTGCCGCTCGGTGACGTTGGTGTGGAGCGCGAAGACGAGCGCGGTGCCGATGCCGGCGACGACGGTGATGAGCGCGAGGAGGCCGGGTTTGAGGTTGCCCATGTTGGTGTTCTCCAGAGGTCAGCGCGTCGGGCCGTGGCCGACGGAGGAATGGCAGCGCACGCAGCCGTAGAGGTCTGCGCCCTGCGTGGGGTCGGTGGGGACGCCGAGCGTGCCGTGCGAGGTGACGGCCTCGACGAGCGTGCCGTGACAGCGCACGCAGTTCGCCTCGAGCACCTTCGCGTTGCCCGGCTTGATGCGAATGGGCTCCGCGAAGTTCTGCAGCGTGAAGGCCTTCGAGTGGTTCCACCCGTTGAGCGCCTTCACGTAGAGCTTGGCCACGACGTTCTCGTGCGGCAGGTGGCAGTCGTTGCACACCGCCACCGCGTGGTGCGAGCCGTGCCGCCAGCCGTCGTACTGCTCTCGCATGATGTGGCAGCCGACGCACACCTGCGGGTCGTTCGAGAGGTACGAGGTGCCCTTCGCCTGCACGAAGGTGTAGCCGCCCGAGCCCGCGAGCGTCCCCACCACGGCACTCGCTGCGACCCCGAGCCAGGCTCCCTTCGTCATGCAGGGCCCCATACGCACATCGCGTGCCGAGGGCATTCCCCTCGGAAGGGTGGTCGTCGCAATCCGAGGATTGCTTCACCCTGAAACACGGGCGAACACGAGAGAAGCTCAGCGGCAGTCGACCGTGACGCGCACCTCGGCGCCATGGGCCGCGCGCTCACACCACGCTCCGCGCAGCGCGAAGTCGCCCGTGGAGCGCTCGGACCAGCGCCAGCCCTCGACGGGCACCTCCTCGCCGCCGACCGACACGGTGACGACGTCAGCCTCATCGAGGCGCATGCGCGTCGACCAGCTGCAGCGCTCGAGGCGGGTGGAGATGGCCTCGAGGGCCTCGTCGAGCTCCGCGGCGGTGGCGCCCGAGTAGAAGGCGACGGCGCCCGCGCGGGGCATGCCCCCGGCCACCGCGAGGTTGTGAAGCGCCTGCTGCGTGTCGTTGCTGCTCGAGCCGACGCCCACCACGAAGGTGACCAGCCCGTCGTCGACGCGGAGCCGACGGAGCCCGTCGACGGCGCGCTCGACGTCGCTGCAGTTCTCGGGGTCGCTGCACACCGGCGGGAAGCCCACGGTCGGCGCGGTGCAGCGGCAGCTCGTGCGGTCGAGCGCGGCGTTGCAGTTGGGCTCGCCGTCGGTGACGAGCACCAGAGCGCGGGCCTTCACGTCGCGCGCGAACGAGGCGGCGCGCTCGAGCGCGGCGAAGGTGGGCGTGCCTCCACCCGGTCCGTTCGGCGCCCCGAAGCGCGCCAGCACCCGCTGCGCGTTGCCCGGCGCCGGCGGGAGCTCGAGCGACGTCGGAGCCCCGCAGCTCGTCTCTCCCGGGAAGAACGACAGGCCGAAGGCGATGTCGCCCTCGTGCGCCGCGAGCGTGGTGCTGAGGCTCGAGAAGAGCACCTCCCAGCGCGTCGGGCCCTCGAGTGGCTGACCGAAGAAGTCGCCGAGGTGCCCCGCGAGGTCGAAGGCCATCGAGCCGGAGCGGTCGACCACGAGCAGCACCGAAGGGACTGCGGGGAAGGGCGTGAGCGTGCGCGACTGACAGGCCGAGACGCCGCCGTCGGCGACGAGCGGGTCGACGGAGGTGTGCACCAGGGCGGTGCGCCCGCACGCGACGAGGAGCAGCGGGAGGATGCTGAGCAACGTGCGTCTCACGCGTCGCACTGTGCCAGCGGCGGTCGGCCGCGACATCGCGCGGCGGACATCCATTCCGTCTCGTCAGGACGTCAGCGTTTGCGAGGCCGCGCGATGCCGTGCTGATCCATCCACTTCATCAGCGTCTGCCGGCTCACGCCGAGCGCCCCGGCGGCGATGGTCTGGTTGCCGCCCGCCGCGTCGAGCGCGCGCACGATGCGCTCGCGGGCGTCGAGCGGCCCTTCGTCGAGCGGCACGGCGCGCGACGAGACGAGGCCGGCGCCGAGCCGCTCGAGCGGGAGCTGCTCGGGCGTGATGACCCCGCCCGACGAGAGCAGCACCGCGCGCTCGAGCACGTGCTTGAGCTCGCGCACGTTGCCCGGCCAGTGGTACCGGCGAAGCAGCGCGCGCGCCTCGGGCGACAGCACCGGCGCGGCGGCGAGCCGCTGGGCAGCTGCCGCGCGCGAGAGGAAGGCGGCGGTGAGCAGCTCGAGATCCGCCGGGCGGTCCTTCAGGGCGGGCACCGCGATGGTGACGCCGTCGAGCCGGAAATAGAGGTCTTCGCGGAAGCTGCCTTCGCGCACGCACGCCGCGAGGTCGCGGTGCGTCGCGGCGATGAAGCGCACGTCGACCTTCCGCGGCTCGACCGCGCCGACCGGCGTCACCTCGCGCTGCTCGAGGGCACGGAGCAGCCTGGCCTGCGTCGAGAGCGGCAGCTCCGCGACCTCGTCGAGGAAGAGGGTCCCGCCGTCGGCCGCCTGAAAGAGGCCCTCGCGGTCCTTCAGCGCGCCGGTGAAGGCGCCGCGCACGTAGCCGAACAGCTCCGACTCGACGAGCGACTCGGTGAGCCCCGCGCAGTTGAGCTTCACCAGCGGCCGGCCCGCGCGCGGCGACTCGCGGTGGAGCGCCTCGGCGACCAGCTCCTTGCCCGCGCCCGTCGGGCCGAGGATCAGCACCGGCAGCGTCGACGGCGCGACCTTCTCGACCAGCGCGCGCACGCCCGCGAGGCCCGGCGTCACCAGCAGCCCCGCCTCCTCACGCCGCGCGCCCGCGGGCTGCGCGGCATCCCACAGCAGCTCGGGCGTGCGGAGCGCCGGGCCTGAGACCGCGAGCCCCACCGTCGCCTCGATGCGCGCGGCGTCGAGCGCGGCCGCGAGCTCGTCTCGCCAGGCGCGCGCGTCGTCTTCGCTCGTGCCCAGCACCAGCGCGTCGACCTCATCGGGCGCGCCGGCCGCGAGCACACCGTCCCCCGCGAGGGCCCCGGCGAGCAGCTCCTGCGCGGCGCTCAGCTGCGCGGCGTGGTGCACGCGCACGCGGAGCACGGCGCACCGCCCCGCGCCGATGACGGCGAGGCGCTCACACTCCTCTTCGACGCGCGCCAGGAAGTAGCCGTGGCTCCAGAGGCGCTGCGCGGCGCGCCGCTGCAGGGCCCCGCGCGCCTGCACCAGCACCACCACGCTGCCGAGCCCGATGGCGTCGCCCGGCCGCAGGGGAGCCCAGGTGTCGGGCTCGAGCCGCGCGCCGTTGAGCGTCGTGCCGTTCGCGCTGCCGAGGTCGCGCACCGAGAGCGGCGCCAGCTTGAGCTCCGCGTGCCGCCGGCTGACCGAGGCGTCGTCGATGACCACGCTCGCCTCGACACCTCGGCCGAGCACCACCGCGCCGTCGCCGGTCAACGGCATCGTCGTCGCCACGCCCTGACGCACCACCAGCAGCCGCAGGGGGCCGGCCGCTCCACCGACTTGAATCGTCTGCGTCTCCCACATGGTGCGCTCGGGGGTCCTTTACTTGAAGTGAAGTGGGCGTACTCGAAGACAAGCCCGCGCGCGTGGAACCCGTTGATCCGCCCATCTCGGAGGTGCGGCGTCGGCCTTGCTTTGTCGGCGGGGCATGAGCACTCCGCGCGGCCTGCCCTCGCCCCTCTTCGTCCTGTTCCCACTGCTCGTCGCGTGCGGCGGCGGAGGCGGCGGAGAGGACGGCACCACCTTCGTCGGCACCTTCACCACGACCTCCATCACCACGACGGAGGCGCGCGAGGGCACGGTGCGCTTCGACGGCGAGCCGGTCGAGGCGCTCGTCGAGCGGGCGGGCGGCGGCTGGGACCGCGTGCCCGGTGAGGCGCGCGCCGAGGGCGGGTTCCGCATCACCGGGCTCCCCGCGAGCGGGCCCATCGTCGTGCACTTCGTGAACGAGTACTTCTACACCTCGGCCCGCACGCTCGACTTCTCCGTCGCGAGCCTCGGGCGCGGCGGGCTGCGCCAGGCGAGCTCACCGACGCCCATCACGTTCTCCGGCACCGGAATGAGCGCGTGGAGCGAAGGAGACGAGCTCGAGCTCATCGCCTTCGACTCGGGCGTGGTGGGCGACGCGCTGCAGAAGCTCGCCGCGAGCGCGCCGACGCCCGGGAGCGCTCAGCTCTCGCTCACGTGGGACCACGCGAAGCTGACCTCGAGCTTCCTCGTGCAGGGCGAGGTGCAGGTGGCCCACCTCGCGACCTTCCTCACCGGCGAGAGCGTGCCGTACCGGGCCATCGAGAGCGTCGCGCGCGTGAGCGGCGTGACGATGGCCGACGGCCTGCCGCTCGCGCTCGACGGCACCTTCGTGCCCGTGAGCGGCGCCACGACGCGGCTCGACGCGACCTGGAGCCGCTCCGCGTTCGATCGCTTCCAGTCGCTCGCGCACCCGAAGGCCGACCAGGGCGTCGCCGCGCTGGAGGTCTTCGCGCTGCCCCGCGCCGCGCAGTTCGGCCCCTATCGGCGCGGGGCGAAGCTCGCCGCCGCGATGCCCGGCGAGGGCGTCACCGACACGCCGGTCTCGTTCGAGTTCACCAACCCGTGGGAAGGCACGGACCTCTACGCCGAGGCATCGGTCGTCTATGCGCGCGGCTACGGCCTCGACGGCAAGGAGCGCACGGACATCAAGTGCGGCGTGTCAGTCACGGACGAGCTCGCGGCGTTTACCGGCGAGCTCACGCCGCGCATCGGCCCGCCGCGCACCCTGACGCTCGACGGCGCCGACGCGCGCGACGACCTGAGCGGCCTCGGAGAGACGCCGCGCCTCGAGTGGCAGCCGCCGTCGTTCGGCACCGCGGATCAATACGTGGTCGCGGTGTGGCGGCTCGGCACCAACGCCACCCAGACCACGAAGACCCGCATCGCGATGCTCTACACGCAGGACACCGCGGTGCGGCTCCCGCCGGGCCTGCTGACCGCAGGTGACCGCTTCTTCGTGCAGGTCATCGCGCTGTCCAGCCCGCGCTCGTCGCTGGCGACGAAGCCGTACGCCCGCAGCTTCCCCGTCTCCTACGGCGCCGCGGTCTCGGGCGTCCTCTCCCGCTGAAGGAACTCCCCACATGCGCCCCCTGCTCTTCGTGTCCTGCGTGCTCGCTGCGTCGTGCGGCGCCGACCTCTCGCCCGGAGCCCTCGACGGGGCGCCCCGGGTGAAGGTGGTGCTCCACCCCGGCGCGGAGTTCGTCCCCGGTCAGTACGTCGTCGCCCTCGAGCCCGAGGCCTTCGTGTCACGCACGCGCGACCTCGTGCACCGCCAGCGCCCGGCGGTGGTCTTCGCCGCGGAGCTCGCGCCACAGCAGGTCGTCGCCGTGCACGACGCCCTCGACATGGTCACCGTTCGCGCCACCGAGGACGAGGTGCAGCGGCTCGCGGTGGATCCACGCGTCCGCTACGTCGAGCAGGACGTCATGATGTACCCGGTCGCGACGCAGATGAACCCGCCGTGGGGGCTCGACCGCATCGACCAGACCGCGCGCGCGGGCAGCAACAGCTACACCTACGGGCGCACCGGCGCGGGCGTGCGCGTGTACGTGATGGACTCGGGCATCCGCGCCTCGCACCAGCAGTTCGGCGGCCGCGTGGTGAATGGCTTCAGCGCGGTCAACGACGGCAACGGCTACCTCGACTGCAACCAGCACGGCACGCACGTCGCGGGCACCGTCGGCGGCAGCACCTTCGGCGTGGCCAAGCAGGTGCAGCTGGTGAACGTGCGCGTGTTCGGCTGCAGCGGCGGCAGCCCGGGCTCGACGCTGCTCAGCGGCGCGAACTGGATCATCAACAACGCGCAGCGCCCGGCGGCGGTGAACATGAGCCTCGGCGGACCGTTCTCGCAGGGCTGGGTCGACGTCATCAACCGCATGGTCCAGGCGGGCCTGGTGCCGGTGGTCGCCGCGGGCAACGAGAACCAGAACGCGTGCAACACCACGCCCGCCGCCGCGCCGAACGCCATCACCGTCGGGGCGAGCGACAAGAACGACCGGCGCGCGAGCTTCAGCAACTACGGCAGCTGCGTCGACCTCTTCGCGCCCGGCACGGAGATCCTCTCCGCGGGCTTCGCCAGTGACACCGAGACCCGCGTGCTGCAGGGCACCTCGATGGCGTCGCCGCACGTGGCCGGCGTGGTGGCGCTCATCCTCGAGCAGAACCCGAACGCGACCGTGGCCGAGGTCGCCAACGCGCTGCTCCAGCGCGCGACGACCAACGTGGTGAGCGACACGGCGAACTCCCCCAACCGGCTCCTCTTCATGCCGGGCGACGGCAACGTGCCCATCTCGCCGCCCGCGCAGCTGCCCCCGACCCAGGAGCCGCCCCAGCCTCCGCCCGCCGGCGCGCAGGCGCTCACCAACGGCCAGCCCGTGAGCGGCGTCTCGGCGGCGAAGGGCGAGTGGCGCTACTTCACGCTCGACGTGCCGGCGAACGCCGCGCAGCTCGTGGTGCAGCTCAGCGGCGGCACCGGTGACGCCGACCTCTACACGCGGTGGGACGCGGCGCCCAACGAGCGCGGCTTCGAGGGTCAGTCGGCCGTCGACGGGAACGCCGAGCGCATCGCCATCGCGCAGCCGAGGAGCGCGCGGCTCCACGTCGGCGTGTACGGCTACGCGGCGTTCTCGGGCGCGCAGCTCGTCGCGACGTTCACCGTGTCCAGCGGCACGCCGCCTCCGGCGAACAACTCGGGGCTCATGAATGGTCAGCAGCTCACCGGGCTCACCGCGCCCGCCGGCTCGGCCGTGCGGCTCACCGTCGACGTGCCCGCCGGCGCGACCAACCTCCGCCTCGAGGCGTCGGGAGGCACCGGCGACATGGACCTCTACGTGCGCCGCAACCAGGAGCCGACGACCACCGCGTACGACTGGCGCCCCTACCTCGACGGCAACAACGAGGCGGTCACCATCGCCGCGCCGCAGCCCGGCCGCTACTTCATCGCGCTCAGCGCCTGGTCAGCGTTCTCCGGCCTGTCGTTCCGCGTGAGCTGGTCGGGGGGAGGGAGCGGTGGTGGCGGCGGGTCGACTGGCGGCGGGGGCGGCATGACCGACGGCGGGGGCGGCATGACCGGCGGCGGGGGCGGCATGACCGGCGGCGGAGGAGGAACGACTGGCGGCGGCGCTGGCGGGGGTGGAGGCAGCTCGACGACGAGCCTCTCGAGCGGTGTGCCCGTCGCGGGGCTCGCCTACGCCGGCTCGTCGTGGCGCGTCTTCACCATCACGGTGCCCAGCGGGCGGCCGTCGCTCACCGTGACGACGAGCGGTGGCAACGGCGACGTCGACCTCTTCGTTCGCCTCGGCGCCGCGCCGACGCTCGGCACGAGCGACGGTGACAGCCAGAACCTCGGCAACGCCGAGTCGGTGACCATCAGCAACCCGCAGGCGGGCACCTGGTACGTCGGCCTGTACGGCACCTCGTTCGACCCGTACGACGGCGTGACGCTGACCGCGAGCTACTGAGGCAATGCGCGGACCGCGGCCTCGATGCGCGGCGCGGGCAGCAGCGCCCGGGCGCGCTCGAGCGCCGCGTCTCGCTCCGAAGGGCGATGGAGCACGGCGCTGACCCGCGCGCGCAGGAGCTCGAACTCCCCGACGTCGGCCGGCTGCGCCTTCGGGAGGAAGCTCCGGGCGCGCTCGAGGACCGCCAGGGCCTCGGCGGCGCGACCGAGCGAGAGCAGCGCGGCGGCCTCTCTGCGCGCGACGTCGACGCGCTCCTCCTCGGCGAGCTCCTGGTCCATCGCGACGAGGAAGTCGCGAATGAGGCCCAGCGCACGCTCCGGCTGCTGCTCGAGGAGGACCTGCGCGAGCGCGTAGCGCGCGAACCAGAGCTGCACCGAGCCGGGCAGGCTCTTCTCGAGGACGGAGATGGCGCGCTCGGCGTACGCGACCGCCTCGGCGTGGTGCCCCTGCGCGGCGGCGACGCTGGCGAGGTTCTTCAGCACGCGCGCGAGCTGCTTGTGCTCACGACCCAGCGAGTCTTCGAGCGACCGCAGCACCCGCAGGAAGGCCTGCTCGGCTTCGGCGAACCGCTCCTCGTCCTTGAGCAGCAGCGCGAGGTTCATCTGCGCGGCGGCGACCGACGGGTTTCGCTCACCGTAGTTCTCCCGCCGGAGCTCGAGGGCGAGCGTGAGCGCATGTCGCGCGGCGGGGTAGTCCCGCAGGGCGCGCGCCTCGAGCCCGAGCACGGTCTGCACGTCGCCGAGGATCGACGCGCGCGGGCCGTACGCGCGGACGAGCAGCGGCTCCGCGGCGCGCAGGTGGGCGATCGCCTCGGCGTGGCGCGCGGCGCTGCTGTCGATGATGCCGCGCACGAGCTCGAGCTGGCCCTGCTGCCGAACGCCCGAGGGGCCGAGCCGGGTGACGAGCGCGTCGGCGAGCTGGAGCCAGGTCGCCCCCTCGGCCGGGTTGTTCGCCTCGGTGTAGAGCGCGCGCGTCAGCTCGTTGGCGAGCAGCGCGGCCTCCGCGTCGTCGTGCGTCGACAGCGCGAGCGCGATGGCGCGCTGCAGCAGCTCGTTCGCCTTCGCCGTCTCGCCGGCGTCCGACTCCATCCACGCGAGGGCGTGCCAGGCGCGCACCAGCGTCGGCGGGTGCGTCGAGCGCGAGGCCTTGTCGACGGCGCTGCGCGCGAGCTCCCGCGCGCGGGCGCGTGACTCGGTGTGGAACAGCACCTCGGCGCGCGCGGTCTCCTGCTCGGCCTCCTGCTGCAGGGCGCGGAGCGTCGGGTCGGCGGGCGGGCCCGGCACCCGGGTGAGCCCCGCGGTGTCGAGGCACTCGTCGAGCCGCGGGAGCTGGTGCGCCGCGTACACCGCGTTCATCACTACCTCGTCGTCGGGGTGGGCGTAGGTCTCTGCCAGCGCGTCGAGCGAGAGCAGCTGGCGCTCGAAGCACGCCTGCTGCACGGCCAGCACCGACTCGGGGCGCTCCGAGCGCACCCGGCTCGCCTCGCACGCCTGGGTGCGGAGCGCGCGCCATCGGGCCGCCCACGCCGAGACGACGGGCGCCGCCTCGTCGAGCTCGGTCACCGCGCGGGCGCCACCGTGCGCGCGGAAGGCCTCGCGCGCGCGCTCGAGAGTGCTCGCGCTCCACGCGACGTCAGCCTGGGCACCGGCCCCTGCGCACACCGTGCTGCGCCACCAGCCCCACGCGCCTCCCGCCCCGGCGACCAGCAGCACCGTGCTCGCGACGAGCGCGGTCAGCCACCGCCGCTCGCGGGCGCGCAGCGTCGCCTCGAACACCTCGAGCAGCTCGTCGAGCGATGGGAAGCGGTCCGACGGGCGCTTCGAGAGAGCGCGCGCCAGCGCCCGGCGGATGACGGGCGGGAGCGAGCCTCCTTCGGGGAGCGCGCCGTCTTCGGGGCGCCGCCCCCACAGCGCCTCGCAGGCCGTCACCGCGAAAGCGAACTGATCCGACAGCGCGTCGGCCCGCCCGTCGGCGAAGAGCTCCGGGGCCATGTAGGCGGGCGTGCCGAGGACCTCTCCGCCCTGCGTCAGCGGTGCGCCGAGGGAGCTCGCGGCGGGCAGCGCGGCGACGCGCGCGGCGCCCTCGAGCACGGCGAGGCCGAAGTCGACGACCACCGCGCGCCCGTCGGGCGTGACGAGCACGTTGTCGGGCTTGAAGTCGCGATGCACCAGGCCGGCGGCGTGCGCCGCGGAGAGCCCGCGCCCCGCCTGCACCAGCAGCGCGAGCGTGCGCGGCCACTCCCGCGCTCCGGCGACGTGCTCGCGGAGGGTCTGCCCCGCCACGAGCTCCATGGCGAGGTACACGTTCGGTCCGCTCTCGCCGACGTCGTGCACCGTCACCACGTTGCGGTGCGACAGCCTCGCGAGCGCCTGCGCCTCGCGCACGAGGCGGAGTCGCCCGGCCTCGGTGCCCAGCGCAGCGACGACGTCTGCGCGCATGAGCTTGAGCGCGACGCGGCGGTCGAGCCGCGGATCGTACGCGGCGTACACCTCGCCCATGCCGCCGGCACCGGCGCGCTCGCCCACCACGTAGGGGCCGACGCGATCGCCCGGCGCCAGCGCGGGCGGCGCGCTGAGGGGCTCGGCGCGCACCAGCGTCAGCTCGGGCTCCGACGCGAGCCGCTGCGTCACCGACGAGCGCGCGCGGCAACGCTCGCACTGCGCGACGTGCGCGGCGACGTCGGCGCGACGCGCCTCGGGCAACTCGCCAGCGAACCAGGCGCGCAGCGTGGCGTCATCGGGGCAGCTCATCGGCCGCATTGTGCCTCAGCCGGGGGCGCGACCGGGCCTGTCTCCTCGGGCGAGCGCGTCACATCCGCTGACTCCCGCGCGGGAGAAGCGGCCTGCCGAACCCCTGCCCTGCCACGCGAGCGTCGTCGCCGCCCGCGGTGAAGAGGTGCGCGTCGAGCCGGCGAAGCGCTCGCCTGAGCGGAGCATCCATGATGACGAGCCCAACGAGCGTCGTCGCCACCTCCAGTCGCGCGCGAAGTCAATGTGGCCGCTCGCTTCAGCGCAGCAGCATCGCGATGACGAGTCGACCAGCAACGTGACCAGCAAGGCGAGTCGCGCGCGAAGTCGATGAGCCGCTCGCTTCAGCGGAGCATCGCGATGACGGCCGACCACCATCGTGATCAGCAAGGTGAGTCGCGCGCGAAGTCGATGAGCCCGCACGCCTCAGCGCAGCCTCGCGACGACGAGCCGACCAGCATCGTCACCAGCACCGCCAGTCGCGCGCGAAGTCGACGAGCCCGTTCGCCTCAGCGCAGCATCACGACGACGAGCCCGACCAGCGTCGTCACCAGCACCAGCGTGCCGGCGATGAGCCGGCGCCGCCGCACCGCAGAGAAGTCGGTCCGCGGCGTCGCCAGGGGAAGGCTCGCGCGACGCACGACCTCCACGCGCGCGCGCTCGGCGACGGCGTCACCCGGCATCCGCGCGAGGCGCAGGCGGTACAGCCGTCCGAGCGCGGCGAGCTCGCCGCTCCTCGTCGCGCGCTCGAGCAGATCCGCGTGGAGCCCCTCGTCGTTCCAGCGGAGCCAGGTCTTGAGCCATCGCTCACGGAGCCACGTCGGCGGCTGCAGCGCATCGAGGCTCATGCGCTCGAAGTCGAGGCCGCACGACGCGCAGGCGCTCGCCGCACCGCGCGGCGCCACGCAGCGCGGGCAGTGGCCGTCGGGCACGCTGAGCGCCTCGTCGTGACGTTCGCTCCGGAGCGCGAGGTCGAGCTCCAGCTCGGTGAGGTCGACCGGCAGCCACCTCGCGCGGGGCGGTTTCGGCGAGGGTTGCTCCTGCTCGCTCCCGACGAGGCGCAGCTTCGGGGCGCGCTCGGGGACGCGACCCAGCGTGAAGCGCTTCGCGCAGCGCGCGCACGAGGCGACCACCTCGCCCTCTTCGAGCGACAGCGCGGTTGGCACATCGAGGCACGCGCAGTGCGGGCACCAGGCGAGCGCCGCGGGCACCGGCGCGGACAGCGGGCGGGGCGAACGCGCACTCATGGGCAGGCCACGTCCTTCGGTTCACGCCCGCAGTCGATCAACCGCGCCATGCCGGTGAGCGGCTCGAGCACGAGGAGGTACGGCGCAGTCACGTCGGGGAGATCGAAGCGCACCGAGGTCACCGCGGTGGTCGAGGGGTCGCAGCGCGCACCGCGCGGCGCGGCGCTGCCTCCGATGAAGCAGAGCCCATCGAGGCCGGTGATGGTCACGACCCCGGGCACCAGCGCCGGCTCGGAGCGGCGCTCGCACGGACAGCCGCTGCTGCAGGTCGCAGAGGCGCACGCCGCGTCGGGGCAGTTGCGCCCCCACGCGTCGGTGCAGGGCAGCCGAGTCCAGCGCACCTCGTGCGCCGGCGCAGCGCCCGTCGTCTCGACGACCTCGAAGCGCACCGGCTGGTTCCGCGCCCCGTGATGGTCGCGGCGAACGAGCCCGGGGTCGGCGGTCATGGTGCGCGACAGGAGCGTCACCTCGACCCCGCGCACGCGGCGCTGCAGCTGGCGGCGCACGGCCTCGTCGGGCGACACGCCGAGCGCGAGCGTGGCGTCACGGGCGTCGGTGCCCCCCGGCACGGTGCAGGTCGCCGCGGTGCACTCGTCGAGGCCCGGTCGTCCCGCCGTCGCGTCGGGGAAGAAGCGGAACGTGCCCGGCGCGGTGAGGTCGTCCACCATGAGGCGAACCTGGAGGCGCTCCACGTCCCACAGCACGTCGTGCCACCCGTCGGGGCCCAGCGGGCCGTCGGGGTCCTGCTGCAGCCGCGGTCGCTGCGCGGTGCCGGCCACCACCGGCTTCCAGTTCACGCGGTAGGCGACCGAGTCGAGCTGCAGCGCCCAGGTGCTCGCGCTGCACCACGCCTGGCCGTTGTCGCCGCACGGATCCGACGGATCCGGCGCGCCATGGGTGCCGACGCCTTCGCGCGTGACGAGCTGGTTCGACGACGGCGCCGCCGAGACCTCGTGCGCACAGGCCACGCCGAGCGTCGCGTTGACGAAGACGACCGGCTGGCTCATCGCGAAGCCGGTTGCGTCGGTCGCCATGCAGGTGTGGTTCCCCTCGCGCACGCGGCACGTGCCACAGCCGTTCATGCCGGCCTGGCCGGGACAACACGCCGTGGCGAGCGCCGTCGCGGTGCGGCCCGAGTAGACGACCAGGCCGTCGCTGATCATCGCGGCCAGGTCGCCGGCGGGCGCCTCGAAGTCAGGGTCGCTCGAGAAGGTCGCGCCGGTCGTCACCGCCAGCGCGCTGGTCGAGGTGGTGTCGCCGAGGCTCACCCGCGCCGCACCGACGCCGGTGCCCGCGCGGCGGAGGTCGAGGGCCAGGAGGTCGCCGGCCGCGCGCAGCGACTCCTGCGCCAGGAGGCGCTGCTGCTGGCGAAGGCTGATCGTCTGGAGGTTCAACGTCGCGCCGGTCAGCCCGGCGATGACGACGATGCTCATCGTCGCCGCGGTGAGCACCTCGATGAGCGTCATGCCGCGGCGGCTCATGGCGACATCCTCGTCTGGAGCGCTTCGACCTGGCGGCCACGGCCGGGCTCGACCCAGCTCACGGTCACGCGCACGTTCACCACCGAGCCGCGCGAGGCACCGGCGAGCGGGCGCTCGATGACCGGCGAGCCGCGCTCGGTGCCCTCGTAGGGTGGGTCGACGTCGACGACGAGGTCGAACCGGCGCTGGCCGGTGTCACCGGCGGTGGGCGCGGTGGTGTGGAGCGCGCCATCGAGGCTCTGCCAGACGGAGCTCGTGCGGCCGTCGAGCGCGGTGACGTTGCTGCACCACGCCGCCGGGTCCGGGTTGCAGCCGCGCGCGGTGATGTCCTCGAGCTGCCGCTGGGCGAGCGCCAGCGCCTGCGCCTGCGTCTGCGTGCGGCGCGCGAAGGTGGTGCTCGCGGTCGCCAGGCTGACGGCGCCGGTGATGCCGATCGCCGCCACCACCAACGCCATCATCGTCTCGATGAGCGTGATGCCGCGCCGGCTCATGGCAGCCTCCCCGGCGGCAACGCTTCCCACATGAGGGTGCGTCGGCGAACCCCGGTGCCCGTCGCGGGCGTGTTGTTCCACGTGCCGGAGCCCGCCGCCTGCAGCCGCCCGTCGGCCGTGGTGAAGAGGAACTGCTCGTCGTACACCGTGCCGCCCGAGACGCTGGGGCTCACCGCTGTGCCGGTCGGCGCGGGCTGGAGCCCGGTGATGGCCGGCACCTGCGGCACCGCGTAGAGGCGCCCCTGCTCGGTCGACGAGAGGTTGCACGCGTCGGCCGCGGTGCCGACCGCAGTGGCGACGAAGACGTCGTCGCGCCCGAGCGACACGCCGCCCCATACTTCCTGGCCGCGCTCGAGCGGCTGCTGCCACATCGGGCGCGCGCCGCAGGTGCTCAGCGGCGTCTCGTCTTCGAAGGCCATCACGAAGTAGTTGGTGGCCTGCACGTCGGTCGGGTCGTCAGGGTCGTCGGCGGTGCCGTAGAAGAGCTGCACCGTGGGGGACGTTGCGCGGTTCACCCGCAGCGCGACCGGCGAGTAGATGCCCTGCCGGGCCGCCTCGGTGCTCGACACGCCCGAGGCCACCAGCGTCGCCGCGGTGTCGGCCACCACGCACGCCGAGATGCGCCGGTCGGGCGCGTTGGTCAGGGTCAGCGAGGCGAAGTTGATGCGGTACACGCGCCCGCTGGTGCTCGGCACGTACAGCACGTCGTAGCTGCCGTCGGCGTCGATGTCGGCGGCCGCCGGCTCACCGCCCACGCCTTCGTTGAGGTCGAGGGTGATGATGCCGACGGTGGTGCTGCCCGACTTCACCGGCTGCCCGGTGGCGACGTCGAGCAGGTACACCGTGCCCGCGGTGCCGGAGTTGGGCACGAAGTCGGTGGCGATGGCGGCGATCCACCGCTTGCCGATGGTCGACCCGAAGTCGGCGCGCACGATGGGCGGCGAGTGGCGCGAGCCCTTCGTGTCGGGCTGCTTCGACGCGCCGGTGAGCGGCAGCACGCTGCCCATGCGCCACTCCCAGAGGGGAATCGGGTAGCGCAGCTCGTCGGTGTCGGTGACCGCGGCCTTCGAGGGGTCGGTGACGTCGAGCGCGAAGACGAGGTCGGTGCGCGGGCCGGTCGCCGAGACGAGCACCGTCTTCGCCCCGCGGTCGACGCGGCCCTCGGTGTCGATGGTCCAGGGCGCGGCGCCGCTGAGGTTGCCCAGGTCGACGTCGGCGAACGACGGCGGGGCGTTGATCTGCGCGGGCGCGGTCGACTGGCCCGCGAGGTCTCCGATGTAGTTGCGCACGAACTTCGGCAGGAGCCCCCGCGGCGCGTAGGCGAACAGCTCGCTGCCGGTGCCGTAGTCGCGCGCGGAACTGCACGGGCTCTTGAGGAAGTAGCCGCGGTAGCTCGAGCCGGTGCACGGGTCGTCGCCGCGACGGTAGGCGCCGGTGTCGAACGCGTGGAGGAAGCCGGTCAGCGTGCCCACGAAGGTGACGGTGCGCCGCGTCTTGAGCGGCTCGAGGAAGTTCGAGAGGTAGGCCGCCTTCTCGTTGGCGGTGGTGAAGTTGAACCAGCTGCCGATGGCCGGCGCGGCGATGACCGCGGGCGCCGAGAGCTGCACGCCCCCCATCGGCCACGCGCGCGCCACGGGCGACGGCGAGCCCTGGAGCCGGCAGGTGCCGCTCGAGACGCACAGGTTCGAGGCGGCGCCCTGGCGATCTTCCCAGCCGTAGAGCCAGTCGCGGAGGAAGGCGCGGTCGCTCGCGTCGGCCGGCGCGTTGCCCGCGGAGCTCCGGTTGAGATCGTACGGGTAGCGCCCCAGCGACTGGGTGTTGAAGGCGGTGTCGGGCAGCGCGGGCGTGGTCGAGAGCGCGAGCTCGTCCTTCAGCTCGATGCGCGCCCCGCTGGCGCTGAGCGTGTAGAGCTTGCGGTTGAGCGGGTCGGTGCGGCGCGAGGCCATCGACGTCGCGAGCCGCTCGGCCGCGTCCCACAGCAGCAGCGACGAGGTCGCGGTGGGGGTCGACGAGTCGGGGTCGTAGAGCCGCTTGTCGTAGACGTGCCCGCGGAGCTGGAGGTCGGGCTTGTTGTCCCACGTGCGCACGCTCGGCGTCGGGTGCGCGGTGCTCAGCGAGTTCCACGCCGCGCCGGGCGTCTCGTACACGCCGAACAGCGCGGTGTTGGCGATGGGCACCACCGACGAGCGGCTGTAGTCGCCGGTGCGCACCGCCTGGTAGCCGACGTCGACCTCGTCGACCACCGGCGTGCAGGTGTCGCGCGGCGACGTCATGTCGACCTTCCAGCAGAGCTGGCTGCCGACCAGGCCGAGGTCGAGCGTGTCGATGCTCACCTCGTTGACGCCGGGCGGGAAGACGACCTCGCTCCAGGTGGGCGTGGGGTTCACCACGCACACGCCCGCGGTGCACACGCGGCAGTCGACGGCGATGGAGTAGCGGATGGTGGGCGTCGGCGGGCCAGTGCACGCGCCGGGCGTCGCCTCGGTCCACCGGCCGCGCGAGGCGTCGTCGACGCGGCGGAAGCGCACGCGGGTGATGGTCATCGAGTCGGCGTCGAGCACGGGGATGGTGCCGGTGACGGTCGCCGAGCGCGCCGTGCCGCCGTTGATCTTGTTGATCATCACCACCACGTCGTTGAAGTCGCGGTCGCCGCCGCCGGTGAGGTCTTCGAAGCCGAAGATCCACCGGTAGGGGTCGGTCGACGGCGCGCCCACGATGACGTGCGGCATGCGGCCGTTGGTCGGGCGCGGCACCACCGACGCTTCGGTCGGGAGCACGAGGTTGTTGTAGGTCGCGGTGTTGAGGCGCGCGACGGTCGCCGAGTCGAGCCAGCAGCCCTGCGAGGAGCCGACGTAGGGGCTGCCCGAAGGCCCCGTCACCGTGCCCGAGCCCGGGTAGCCACAGCCGATGTTGCGGATCGCCGCCGGGCTCGTCGACAGCGGGTTCTGGTCCATGTTGAGGCGCGCCTTCGAGAAGAAGACGGCCATCGGGCTGATGAGGTGCAGGCTGCACTGCCCGGCGGCGTTGTACCGGAGGCACGGGTACACGCGGTCGGAGCCGTGGCCGGGCCCGTAGTAGGACACCATGAAGAACACGAGCTCCTTGCCGCCGGGCACCACGCCGAGGTCGACGGTGCGATCGCTCGCGGTGATGCCCGGGTTGGGGTTCGCCGCCATCAGCCGGCCCGTCGCGTCGTACGCGCTCACGTCGTAGTCGGGGATGCCGTCGACCGCGGTGGTGACGTCGATGGTCGAGGGGAAGTTGTTCCAGAGGCTGGTGTCGGAGTCGTCGTCGTTGAGCAGGAAGATCAGCCGCCCGAGGCCGCGGTTGCCGTTCTCGGGCGCCTGCGGCTCGAGGAGGTTCGGCACCGAGCCGAACAGGCCGCGGTCGGTGTACGCGGTCGCGCTCGCGGTGCCCGACTCGCCGATGAGGTCGACGTTGATGTTCGGCCCGCTCGACCAGATCGTCGGGCGCGAGGCGTCACGTACCGACTGCGCGGTGCGGAAGTTGCCGCCGCACGCGTTCGAGGCGAGCTCGGGCACCGAGTAGGTGAAGCCGCCGCTGGTGAAGGTGGTGGTGCACCGGCGCGCCTGGCCCACGTAGGGGCGATACTGAGGGCTGGCGACGTTGTTCGGCGCGAGGTTGAAGAGGTCCTCGTGGAAGTCGGCGATGCCGTTGAGGTTGACGTCGCGCAGCACGTCGTCGTCGGAGTCGGCCGTCGCGCGCGTGTCGATGTACCCGGCCGCGATGAGGTCGTCGTAGTACAGGTAGCCGATGACGTGCGTCGCGCCGGCAGACTCGTACACGTACGAGACGCTCAGGCGCTGATCCACCGGGAGGATGATCTTCTCGGGGTTGAACGGCACCAGCGCCGTCTCGAGCTTGAGGCTGCCGCTCGGCGTGATGGTCACCGCGGTCCGGTCGGGGACGTTGGTGGCGTTGAACGGCGGCTGGTTGTCGGTCGCCAGCGCGTCGTTGCACAGCGTCGTCTGCGCGTGCGCGACGGCTGAGAGGAGCGCCACCGCGAGCGCCGAGAGGGTGCGGGGGCTCATCGCTCACCTCGCTTCCGGCTCTTCCACTGCCATGGGCGTGCGTCGTCGAGCGCGGCCTTGCGCCGCAGCTCACGCGGCGGCGGCGGGTCTCCCACCTGGCTCTGCACGTACGCCCAGAGGTCGGCGAGGCCCTCGGGGTCCTTCACCAGCGCGCTGGTGTCGCAGGGCGTCTCGCGCCCGCGGCTCTTCGGGTCGAGGATCCACCGGTTGAGCGCCTCCCCCTCGCGCGTGGCGAGGCGGCGGGCGAGGTCGGGCGCCTTGCCTGCGGGGCGCTCCTTCGCGCGCGGCGCGGCGGTGTGACAGGAGGCACAGCGGTCGTGGAAGAGCACGAAGCCGCGCGCGGCGTCGGCCGCGAGGGCCTGCGCGCTGAGCAGCACGAAGAACACGGTGAAGAAACGCATCAGAGACTCCTCACGCCCGAGAGCACCGGCGTCCGCGCGTCGAGCGAGCCGGAGCTGGTCTTGTCGGCACAGCCGCCCTTCTGGCCCATGCAGTCGACGCGCTCGGTGCCGGGGCTGTACGAGATCAACGCCTGCGTCACGCGACGCACGGGCATGCCGCCGCCGACGTCGACCTCGCCGATGGCCACCAGCCACACCTGGCCGTTGGTGTCGCGCGCAGGGTCGGCCGGCGCCTCGTCGACGTCGTCGCGGAGGAACACGCGGTACCGCACCGCCGCGGCCGCCGGGTAGCTCGAGAAGCGCTGCCCGTCGGGGTCGGTCAGCTCGCGATTCGCGGTGGAGACGTTCGGGTCGACCGCCAGCGTGCTCCCGCTGGTGGTGAGCGTATACGGCGTCGAGGCGATGACCTCGTACCAGCTCTCCCCGCTGGCCCCGATGCCCGCCACCGCCGGGAGCGCGCTCATCACCGGCGTGTAGGTGGTGAAGTTCGGCGTGTCGTTGGCGAGCAGCCGCATGCGCTCGCGCGCCTCGGCGAGGCCGGCCTCCGCCGCGAAGAAGGCCTCGACCTCGCGCCGCGTCTGGCCCTGCAGCGACGCCTCGCGGCCGACCATCACCAGCGCCGTCGCCGCCGCCGTCGTGACGACGACCAGCAGCGCCAGCACCACCAGCATCGTGGAACCCCGGGTGCGCATGACGACCGTCAGTGCAACTGGCCGTCCAACGCACCGCGCGAGTGGATCAGGCCCCCGTTCGCGGCCTTTCGCGGGGTGCATTTCGCACCAAGCGGGTCATCACCCGACGTGCGAGGCCCGAGAGACCCACGAAGAAATGCGCGTTCTGCTCGGAGCGGATCAACGCCGCCCCACATCACCCGACGCGTTGCGAGCTGCCACGCGCGTTGCGGTTTCGCACTTCAGCGCTGCAAAGCCTGACCGTCGAGGTCGCGGATTGGCGCGCGGAGGATGGGCGCGATGGCGCGGAGCGCGGCCTGGGCGGGTGCGCCCTTCCTCCACACCAGCGCGAGCGTTCGGCCCGGCGCCTTCGGCTGGAAGGGCCGGAGGTGCAGCGCCCCGCGGCGGTTCTCGACGCTGGCCGCGAGCGAGGGGAGCAGCGTGATGCCCGCGCCGCCGGCGACCATCTGGGCGAGCGTCGAGAGGCTGGTGGTGCGCACGTCGAGCTCGGTGCCGCGCCCGCGGGTGCACACCTCCGCGACCTGGTCGCCGAGGCAGTGGCCTTCTTCGAGCACCAGCACCGTCTCGCCGGCGAGCACCTGCGGCGTGACGGGCGTCTCGGCCTTCGACAGCGGGTGCTCCGCGGGCGTGGCGAGGAGGAAGGGGTCGCGCCCCAGCACCAGCGACTGCACCTCGCCGAGCTCGTCGGTCTCGAGCGCGAGCACCGCGCCGTCGAGCGAGCCCTCGCGCAGCAGCTTCACCAGCGTCGCGGTGCGGTCCTCGACCCACCTGAAGCGGAGCCGGGGGAACTTCGCGTGCAGCGGCGCGGCGACCTCCGGGAGCAGGTACGGGCCGACGGTGGGGATGACGCCGAGGCGCAGCGGCCCGGAGAGCGGATCCGCCGCGCGGCGCGCCTCGTCGACCAGCTCGTCGGCCGCCAGCAGGAGCGCCCGCGCGCGCGCGATGAGCTGCTCGCCGGCGGCGGTGATCAGCACCCGCGTGGTGTCACGGTCGAACAGCCGCACCCCGAGCGCCGCCTCGAGCTGCGCGACCTGCGCCGAGAGCGAGGGCTGGCTCACCGCGCACGCCTGGGCGGCCTTGCGGAAGCTCTTCTGCTCCGCGACCGCGACGACGTACTGGAGCTGGCGCAGCGTGAGGGGATGCGGGGCGAAGTGCATGGCGGGCGCTACTACCCCTGAACCCGCTTGCTGAGGATCGTCGAACGTGATCTTCGCGGGGCATGGCACTGGACCAGCGAACCCGCCGAGCGATCGTGCGGCTCAGGAAGAAGGGCCTGGAGTACGAGGACATCGCC
>JBMORD010000064.1:0-24193 GCA_049322495.1 Myxococcota bacterium
GGTCTTCTTCGCGGCGGGCTTCTTCGGCGCGGCCTTCTTCTTCGCCGGGGCCTTCGCGCGCGGCGACGCGGGCGTGGTGGTCTCGAGGGCCTCGCGCACCTGCGCCGCGGCGGCCTGCGCCCAGTCGAGGCGAATGGCGCCGGAACGGGCGAGCGCGCTCAGCACGTCGGCCGGCGGCGGCCCCTCCTGGTTGGTGACGCCGCCGGTGCCGGTGGACACCACGGAGCGGAGCAGCGTCTCGAGCGCGGCGCGCCCGAGGACGATGCGCTCGACCTCCTTGTAGCGGGCGGCGATCGCCTTGCCGGCGCGGGTGCGCAGCTCGTTGACCGCTTCCCGCGAGAACGAGCCGTCCTCGTCGCTCACCACGTCGTCGACGTCCTCCGGGCGCGGCCCGTCCCACACTGCCAGCGACTCGGGCTCCACGCTGTGGGCGATGCGGTTCATCGCCGCCTGCAGCGTCGCCACGGCTTCCACCTCGGCGCGCAGCGCCTGCAGGGTCTCGCTCATCTGAGTGTTCATGAACTCCTCCCGCGCGCGAGTGTAATGACTCGGTTTGAATAGCGGCGCTCTTTCCTCGTCGGGCGCCGCGACATGAGCGCGGGCGAGCGGAGATGGGTTGCGTTGATCGCGGTGGTGGTGTTGGCGGGCTGCGGCGGGGGCGAGGACTGCCCCGCGGAGCTCCCGTCGTCCGACGAGGTGCGGCTGAGCGCGCCTGCGGGAGCGGTGGGGTACGTCGGCGAGCCGGTGCACGTCGACTGGAAGAACCCCGAGCGCGTCGCGCCGTCGTGCGTGGCCGCCTTCGTGGAGGGGCCGGATGGAGGCGTTCGCCCTGCGCGCGTCTTCCCCGGGGCGGAGCGCGATCACCTCACTGTCGTGTTCGATGCCGAAGCGCCTGGCGTGCACCGCGTGCTCGCGACGGCTCGCACGACGATGCGGCTGGCCCCCGAGTACATCAGGCTGCTGCGCGTCGAGCGCAAGCCGCTGCCGGCGACGGCGTGCCTGCGCCTGCCGCGCCCCTGTGCATCGGTCGTGTCGTGGCGCGGGCGCATCGCGTGCGACGAGTCGCTCTTCGACGAGACAGGACAGGAGCTCGCGCGCCTCGACGGGGGCGAGTGGGTCGGCGAGGGCGACGCGCTCTTCGCCTGGGAGGGCGAGCTGCTCACTCGGGTCGAGCTGGGGGACGGCGGCGTCGTGCGCGGGAGCGTGACGCCGGTTCCGCACGGGTGGTGGGCTGCTGAGGAGACGCGGCTCGCCGTGGGTGACGCCGACGGAGGCCTGGTGCTCGACACCTCGAGCGAGCCGCCGCGCGTGGTGCGCGCCTTCCGCGCCATCGCGGGGGAGCAGGGGCTGCAGTTCTCAGCCGGGATGCTGGTGCACGTCGGGTCTCGGCCCGAGGCCGTCATCTGCTTCGACGGACGGCGCTGCGTGCGCTTCCTCGACGCCTCGAGTGTGCGGTTCGCTTCGGCGAGCCCCTCGGGGGTCGTGCTCGAGTGGCCGACCCCCTGGGGCCGCAGCTCGCCCGGCTCTCGCCCGAACTGGCCTCGCCCTTCGGTGACTGGCTGTTCTCGAACCCGCTGTGGCGCCCGCTCGCCCTCGACCGCATCTCGAGCCGCCCGCTGGGCCTGGTGCGCGGCGGCGTTCAGGTGCTCGACGATCAGCTCGACGGCGTGGGCCCCGTCATTCCGCTCGACGGGAGCACCACCTTCGGCGCCACCGAGCGCTTCGTGTGGGTGTCGCACCCGACGCACACCAGCCTGTTCTGTCACTGAGCCGCGCGCCTGCCGGGCACCGAGAGCGCGATGAGCGCCTGCGCGCCCCAGTAGGTGACGAGGATGAGCGGGCGCGCGCCGGTGAAGGGCGCGACGAAGCGGTTGACGGCGATCATCGCGTCGGAGAACGCGAAGAGCACGGCGCCCACGAGCCCGAGCCAGGTCTGCAGGTCAGGCTCGCCCGCGCCGACGCGCACCGCGGCGCGCCACATCATGAGGGCGATGACGAGGCCGTAGACGCCGATGGGGCCGCCGAGCGCCCCGGCCTGCGGGAGCGCGACGGCCAGCACCACTCCGGCGAGCGCGAAGAAGGGCGCCCCGCGGGCGAGCGCGAGCGACGACGTCGCGCGCGTGAAGGCGAACGCGTACGCGAGGTGGCCGAGCAGGAAGGCGACGAGCCCGGGGATGAAGTGCGACGGGTTGCCGGTCTCGAGGAAGATGTCGCCCACCGAGCCGAAGAGCAGCCCGACGGCGATGGTGCGCGAGAGCGGGGTGCCGCGCAGGGCGACGAAGACGGCGAGGCTCCACACCGGCACCGGCTTGATGAGCTGCCGGAGCGCGTCGTGGCCGGTGAGCGACGCGACGAAGAACGAGGCGATCGCCGCGAGGAAGAACGACCAGGGGAGCACGTCGCGTTCGCTGCGCATGGGCCGCGCGGTGTAGCGGAGCCCTCGCGCCCGCTCGCGTCGCGCGGCACGTCGAGAGGCGGCCGAAGGTTTTGCAGTCGCCGGCGCGGGCGTGTCGCGAGGGGTGTACCGTGCGCGCCATGTTCGAGCTGTTCCACGCCATCGCGGACGTCGCCAGTGCGAAGGTGCGGAAGTACGTCGTCGACCACGAGCTGGGCGAGGTCGTGCGGTTCCGCAACGTGACCTACGAAGAAGTGCAGAAGGACCTCACCGCCCGCGGCGGCCACGGTACGCCCGCCCTGTGGGACGGCGAGCGCCTCATCACCGGCGCGGAGGCGATCATCGCGCGGCTGCAGGCGCACTCCGACGTGGGGCGGACGCCATGAGCAACCTCACCCAGCTGCGCGCCTTCGCCGAGGCGCTGTTCTCGACCGCCGAAGGTCCACCGCCCGCCGCCCGCCTCGACTGGCTGATGGGCGAGATGGAGGACTACCTCGAGCGTGCGGGCCCCGCGGCGCGCTTCGTGTTCCTGCTCTCGCTCTTCGTGGTGGCCTTCGTGTCGCCGCTCTTCCTGTGGCGCTTCCCGCTGCTCGCGTCGCTCGAGGTGGCGGACCGCGTCGAGGCGCTCACGCGCATGGAAGAGTCGTTCGCCGCGGCGCCGGTGCTGGCGGTGAAGGCCTTCCTCTCGGTCGTCTACTACGAGCACCCCGACGTGCAGCGCGAGGTCGGCCACGTCGGGCACTCGACCTTCCCCATGGAGTTGAAGCGATGAGCTTCCACGACGGAGCCCGGCACCAGGGACCGCTGACGCTCGACGCGGACGTGGTGGTGGTCGGCAGTGGCGCGGGTGGCGCGGTGGCGGCGGCGGTGTTCGCCGAGGCGGGGCAGCGGGTGGTGGTGCTCGAGGAGGGGCGCCACGTACCGCAGGCGGAGTACGGGAAGATGACGCCCAGCCAGCAGATGCGCGCGATGTGGCGCGATGCGGGGCTCACCTTCGCGGTCGGCGTCGGCGACTCGCCGGTCATCAACGTGATGATGGGCAAGTGCGTCGGCGGCTCTTCGGCGCTCACCGGCGGCGTGTGCTTCCGCACGCCCGGCCACGTGCTCAAGGCGTGGCGCGAGGAGCGCGGCCTGCCGATGTTCACCGAGCAGCACATCGAGCCCTTCTTCGAGGAGGTCGAGCGGGCGGTGCACGTCGAGGAGGTGCCCGCGCACCTGCGCAGCCGCTCGACGGTGCTCTTCAACGAGGGCGCCACGAAGCTGGGCAAGCCGCTCAAGCCGATCCGCCGCAACACCGAGGGCTGCGAGGGCCACTCGAAGTGCAACTTCGGCTGCCCGAAGGGCGCGAAGAAGTCAGTCGATCTCTCGTGGCTGCCGCGCGCGACGGCGAAGGGCGCGCAGGTGTGGTCGCACTGCCTCGTGGATCGCGTCACGCACCATGAGGGCCGCGCGTCGGGCGTGGTGGGGCGGCTGCTCAACGGGCCGAACGGCGCGCCGGGCACGAGCTTCACGGTGCACGCGCCGCGGGTGGTGCTGGCGGCGGGCGCGTACCACACGCCGCTCATCGCGATGGCCTCGGGCCTCGGGCGACGGAGCGGCCAGGTGGGGAAGAACCTCACGCTCCACCCGGCCTTCCGCATCATGGCCCGCTTCGAGGAGCGCGTGGAGGGCTGGCGCGGCGCGCTGCAGTCGATGTTCTCCGATGACTGGGAGCACGAGGGCATCACCATGACCTCGATGTTCCTCCCGCCGGGCGTGCTCGCGGCGACCATGCCCGGCATCGGGCCGAAGCACGTCGAGCGCGCGAAGCAGATGGGCCACCTCGGCGTCTTCGGCGGCATGGTGCACGACGAGGGCGGCGGCACGGTGCGGCGCGGGCCGGGGCGCGAGCCGCTCGTCACCTACCGCATGCACCCGAAGGACAAGGCGGTGGTGCCGCGGCTCATGCGGGTGATGGCCGACATCTGGTTCGCGGCCGGGGCGCAGGAGGTGTTCCTCCCGGTGCTCGGGCTCGGCGGCGTCACGCCGGATCGCCTGCGGGCGCTCGACCTCGAGCACGTCAAGGGGCGCAACCTCGAGTGCGGCTCTCAGCACCCGCTGGGCACCACCCGCATGGGCTCGTCGCCTGAGACGTCGGTGGTCGACCCGTACGGCGAGTGCTGGGAGCTGCCCGGCTGCATCATCGCCGACGGCTCGGTGGTGCCGACCAGCCTCGGCGTCAACCCGCAGCTCACCATCATGACGATGGCGCTGCGCATCGCGCGCCACCACGCAGGCTGAGCCTCGTCGCTACACCTCGACCAGCCGGCCCGCGCCCAGCGGCGAGCGGGGCAGCGCGGCGCGGAAGAACTCCGGCCACGGGCTCTTCACGCGCACGCGGCGGAGCGCCGGGCTCATCGACGTGGCGAGGAGATCCGCGAACACCGGCTCCGACTCGGCGGGCGCGGGGCCGAACTCGAGCTCCAACGCCTCGAGGCGGGGCCAGCGCGCCTGCGCCAGCGACGGAATCGTCTCGGGGCGCAGCAGCGAGGCCGAGAAGCGGCGCAGCTCGGGGAGCTCGATGCGCCCGAGGTGATGATCGACGCCGTGCAGCTCGAGCACCCGCAGGCCCGGGTAGGCGCGATAGAGCGGCTCGACCTCCCCGATGCGGATCGACGGGTTCGCGCTGTCGGCGACCTGCACGCCCAGCTCGAGCAGCCGCGGGAAGCGCGGCCCCTTCGCCAGCGCGCCCCACAGCGGCGAGAGGTCGGTGGCCGCGTCCCAGCCGGTGGTCTCGACCTGCAGCCGCCGGAGACCGACGCCTTCGGCCCGGCGCGCCAGGCTGGCGAGCGCGAGGTCGGGTGGGCGATCGACCTGCAGCTCGACCTCGCTGACGAGGCCCATCTCCCAGCGCTTGATCCGCAGCGACGGGCCGACCGCGTCGCGCAGGCGCGGCTCGAGCACCTCGACCCGCAGCTGCTCCTCGCGCGCCGACGGCCGCGCCTCCCGGGCCCGGGCACACTGGAGCGCGATGAACTCGCCGTGGGCGTCGCCCTGCTCGAGGAGCCGGTCGGCGTACACCCGCAGCGCCTCGGGCGTCAGCCTCGTCCCCAGCTCGATGAGCGCCGGCTCCTCCATGGGGGAACACTAACTGCGGCGGTCGGCAAAGTGATCAGGCGTTCGACCTCGGGTACATTGGCGTGTGGCCGCACCTCGCACCCCACGGTGACCTCATGAAGTCCCCCACCCGGTTGTCCCTCGCGCTGCTCGGCGCGCTGTCCGTCGTGTCGGCGGGCTGCTCGCGCACGGACCTCTTCATCTGCGGCAACGCGGGCGACGGGCCGTGTCCCGACGGCTTCACCTGCATCGACAACCGTTGTCAGCCGGGGGCCACCACGTGCACCGCCGGGCAGACGAGCTGCGGCGGCGTGTGCGTCGACCTGCGCAACGACGAGGGCAACTGCGGCGCGTGCGGCACCGCCTGCGCGACTGGCGCGGTGTGTCAGAACGGCGTGTGCTCCCAGAGCTGCCCCGGTGGCCAGGCCTCGTGCAACGGCAACTGCATCGACGTCACCTCCGACCGCCTCAACTGCGGCGGCTGCGGTCAGGCCTGTGACACCCTCGAGCTCTGCATCGCCGGCGCCTGCCGCTGCGGAGATCCGCTCACCGAGTGCAACGGGCAGTGCACCGACACCGACAGCGACGCGCAGAACTGCGGCCGCTGCGGCAACGCATGCCAGAACGGCGGCTTCTGTCAGGGTGGGGTGTGCGTGCAGAGCTGCTCGCCGGGGCAGACGATCTGCGGCACCGGGTGCGTCGATCTCCAGAACGATCGCTTCCACTGCGGCGGGTGCAGCACGGTGTGCGGCGCGAACGCCATCTGCTCCAGCGGGCGCTGCGTGGCGACGTGCCAGGCGGGGCAGCTCAGCTGCAACGGCACCTGCGTCGACCCGCGCACCGACGCCAACAACTGCGGCGGCTGCGGCCTCGCGTGCGGCGCGGGCCAGACGTGCCTCAACGCCCGGTGCACGCAGAGCTGCTCGCCCGGTGAGCAGCTGTGCAACGGCGCCTGTGTCCAGCTCGCGAGCGATCGCCTCAACTGCGGCGCGTGCGGCCGCGTCTGCGGCGCGCTCGAGCAGTGCGTGATGGGGAGCTGCACCACGACCTGCCAGGCGCCGCTGATCACCTGTGATGGCCGGTGCGTCGATCCGCGCAGCGACCCGAACGCCTGCGGCGGCTGCGGGCGCGCCTGCGGCGATCTCCCGTGCGTGAATGGCCAGTGCACCACGTGCCCGCCGGGCACCACCAACTGCGGCGGGCGCTGCCTCGACACGCTCAGCGACGCGGCGAACTGCGGCGCCTGTGGTCGGGCGTGCGGCATGGGGCAGGTCTGTCGGATGGGCACGTGCACCTCCACCTGCGGCGGGCTGACCCAGTGCGCCGACGGCTCGTGCGTCGACACCTCGCGTGACCCGCGCAACTGCGGCGGCTGCGGCCTCGCGTGCGCACCGAACGCGACCTGCAACAACGGCGTCTGTTCCACCACGTGTCCGCCCGGGCAGATCAACTGCTTCGGTACGTGCACCAGCACCGCGAGCGACCCCAACAACTGCGGCGTGTGCGGCCTGGTGTGCCCGATGGGGACGAACTGCCTGAGCGGCGTCTGCGCGTGCCCGGCGGGCGCCACGCTCTGCAACGGTCGCTGCGTCGACACGCGGAACGATCCGTCCAACTGTGGTGGCTGCAACGTCGCGTGCCCCATCGGCCGGACGTGCGTGAGCGGCCAGTGCGGGTGCCCGAGCGGGCAGACCCTCTGCAACGGCCAGTGCGTCGACACGCGTACCAACCCGTCGAACTGCGGCGGCTGCAACCGCGCGTGCGCGATCGGCGAGACGTGCACCAACGGCGCCTGTGGCTGCCCGGCGGGCACTTCGCTGTGCAACGGCCGCTGCGTGGCCACCAGCTCCGACACGGCGAACTGCGGCGCGTGTGGCAACGCCTGCGCCACCGGGGCCGCGTGCGTGATGGGGTCCTGTCAGTGCCCCACGGGGACGCAGCTGTGCAACGGCGCGTGCGTGGCGACCGGCTCCGACGTCAGCAACTGCGGCGGGTGTGGCATCACCTGCAGCGCCGGCCAGGTGTGCGCCAACGGGAGCTGTCAGTGCCCGGCCGGCCAGACCTCGTGCAACGGCCGCTGCGTCAGCACCTCGAGCGACCCGGGCAACTGCGGCGGCTGCGGCGTCACGTGCGCCTCCGGCCAGGCCTGCGTCAACGGCGCGTGCCAGATGGGCTGCCCCTCGGGCTTCGTGCTCTGCAACGGCCTGTGCACCAACCCCACCAGTGACCCGGCGAACTGCGGCGCGTGCGGCAATTCGTGCGGTGGAGGCACCTGCTCCAACTCGACCTGCCAGTGCCCCACGCAGACCATCCGCTGTGGCAACCAGTGCGTGCCGCGCAACGACCCGAACAACTGCGGCACGTGCGGCACCGCGTGCCAGGCCGGGCAGGTGTGCACGGGCTTCAACTGCGCGACGAGCTGCTTCGGCGGGCAGACGCTCTGCAACGGCACGTGCACCTTCACCCAGGCCGACCCGAACAACTGCGGCGCCTGCGGCAACCGGTGCGGCGGCGTCGGCTCGTCGTGCATCAACAGCCAGTGCCGGTGCGCGGCCGGGTACACGAGCTGTGGCAACCGCTGCGTGCTCCTGTCATCTGACGCGTCGAACTGCGGTGCGTGTGGTCGCGTCTGCGGCGCGGGTCAGGTCTGCGACAGCGGGCAGTGCGTGACGATGTGCAGCGCGGGCGAGACGTCGTGCAGCGGCGCGTGCATCGATCTCCAGGGTGACGCCAACAACTGCGGCGCGTGCGGCCGTCGCTGCGGCAGCAACGAGCAGTGCATCGGCGGCATCTGCTACTGCTCGGGCGGCTTCGGCGTCTGCAACGGCATCTGCCGCGATCTCCAGTCCGATCGGAGCAACTGCGGCGCGTGCGGTCGGGTCTGCGGCATCGGCCAGTTCTGCGTCGCCGGGAGCTGCCAGTGCCCCGTGGGCCAGACCAACTGCAACGGCATCTGCCGCGATCTGCAGAACGATCGGAACAACTGCGGCATGTGCGGCAACGTCTGTCCCGGCACCGTCGCCACCGTGGGCTGCAACAACGGTACGTGCACCTGCGCCACCGGCCTCACCCAGTGCGGCACCGCCTGCGTCAACACGGCGTTCGATCGCAACAACTGCGGCGGCTGCGGCATCGTCTGTCCCTCGAACCTGACGTGCCGCAACAGCGTCTGCGCGCCCCCGTGATGAAGCCGCTCCTCGTCGTCGCCCTGCTCTCGTTGTCCGCCGCCGAGGTGCTCTCGGGTGACTACCGCGCCGTCACCATCGAGGTGGGGCAGCGCAGGCAGTTCCGGGTGCCGAAGCTCGAGACCATCACCGGCTCCTCGGGGCGCTGCCTCGAGGAGGGGATGGATCAGGAAGAGCCGGAGGCGATCTGGATCGAGGCGAGCTGCGCCGGCGTGCGCACCTCGCTCGTGTGGAAGAAGGACGGCGCGCGCGTGCACGTGATGGCGTGCGCGGAGGACCCCGAGGGCCGCACTCCCGCGCAGCTCAAGCTCCGGCAGAAGGTGCAGGGCGAGCTCAAGCTGAAGTCGACCACCGCCTGCGTGCGCAACGGGCGCGTGGAGCTCTGGGGCTGGTACCGCACCGACGCCGAGGGCGCGCAGCTCGCGGCGCTCGAGAAGAAGTACGGCCTCGAGCAGGTGCGCAACTTCACCGAGAAGCTGCACCTGGAGGAGTGATGCCGTCGCGCTGGCGCGAGGCCTTCGAGGCGATGGTCGACGTGGTGCTCCCGCCGGCGTGCGCGGTGTGCGACGCGGTGCTGCCGTCGGCGGGCGCGTTCTGCGACGACTGCGCGCGCGAGGTGCTCGAGCTGCCGACGGTGCACTGCCCGCGCTGCGCCGAGCCGGGCGCCTTCGGCGGCGTCTGCGAGCGCTGCGCGCTGGGCGTGCCGTGGGCCCGCGCGTGGGCGCCCTTCGAGCACGAGGGCGCGGTGGCGCGCGCCATCCACCGCTTCAAGTACGAGGACCGCAGCGACCTGGCGCGCCCGCTCGGGCTGCTGCTGGCCGCGAGCGCGAGAGCCGCCGTGGCCTCGATGCCCGGCACCGTGGTGCCGCTGCCGCTCCACGAGGCTCGCTTCCGGCAGCGGCGGTACGACCAGGCGGCGCTGCTCGCCTCGACGCTCGCCCCCGCGCTCGGCCGCCCGCTCGAGCTGGGCTGGCTCGCGCGCGTGCGCGACACGCCCCGCCAGGTGGGCCTGACGGAAGAGCAGCGCGAGCAGAACGTGCGCGGCGCCTTCGCCGCGTCGCCAGTGGTCCAGGGGCACGACGTGCTGCTCGTCGACGACGTGCTGACCAGCGGCGCGAGCGCGCGGGAGGCGTCGCGGGCGCTGCTCGCCGCGGGCGCGGCGCGGGTCTTCGTGTTGACGCTCGCGCGGGCGCGCAGCGTGCTCCGCAGCGACGCGCGCTGAGCGCTCAGCCCTGAGACGCCTGCTGGCCGCGCGGGAGTCGCACGCGCGAGAGCACGAGCTTGAAGGCGAAGAAGCCCACCAGCACCGCGAGCGGCGCCACGACCGCCCACGCGCTCACCGCGCGGAGGTTGGCGGTGGCGTAGCGCCCGAGCGCCCCGGCGATGTCGGCGGAGAACTCCTGCTGGAGCTGCTCGAGGCTGAACGTCGGCGCGGGCTCGCCGAAGAGCTGCGCGCCGTAGCGGAAGAAGGGCACGAAGAGGGCGATCTGCAGCGGGTACGCGAGGTAGTTCGCCACCTGGATCGCCGGCTGGTTGAGCTTCAGCAGGTACGCCACCACGCCGCAGATGAGCGACGAGATGAAGAGGATCGGCGTCGAGCCGATGACCAGCCCCAGCGCGAGCGCGAGCGCGAGGCCGCCGGGCGTGACCCCCTGTGAGAGTTGCTGCTTGAGGGGCTCGAGCACTCGACGACGAAACGCCTGCTTCATGCCGCATGCATACGAAGCGGCCTCGCACGCGCGCCATCCCCCGAACGGATGACCGAGGCGCCCGACGGTTTCGTGACGCTGATCCACGGGACAGGGCGACTGGCTGCGTGCTCTCTTGCCGGCCCATGAGCGCGACGTGTGCTGCGCATGGAGCTCCGGCCGTCGACACCTGCAGGCGCTGCGGTGTCTTTCTCTGCCCGCTCGATCGACGACCCCTCGACGCGCACGTGTACTGCGAGAAGTGCGTGGCCCTGCCCGAGGTGGACTACCTCGAGGCGTACCGGCTCCAGTTCTTCGGGAAGCGGCGAGATGGCTGGTCGTGGCTGTTCGGCATCGGCGGGCTGCTCAACCTGGTGATGGCGACCTCGGGCGTCGTGCGGACGGTGCTCAACGGCGGCTCGGTCGACCGGCTCAACGTCACCTTCGTGAGCGTCATGCTGGTGCTCGCCGCGGTGCAGCTCGGGTGGTTCTTCAAGCAGCGCTGGGCCCGCGTGGCGATGCTGGCGGCCTTCGGGCTGTTCGCGCTGGCGCTCGTCTTCCTGGAAGGCGCGCCGGCCGTGGCGGGGCTGGTGGTGCCGGGTGCCGTGGTCGGCACCGCGTTCTTCAGTGTGCGCTCGCGCCTCTTCTTCGAGCTCGACGTGCCGCGCGAGGAGCTCAAGAAGGACTGGAGCGTCTACTTCGACAACCGCATCGCGCGCTCGTCGTCGGCGCTGGCGGTCGCGAGCCTGATCTTTCCGCTCTTCGCTCCGGCGGCCGTGGTCACGGGGGTCATCGGCCTGCGCAGGGTCAATCCGCACTCCGTGCCGCCGGTCGGCAACCGGAACCGCGCGCTGGTCGGCGTCATCCTCGGGGGCCTCACCACGGCGGGCTGGCTGGTGGTGGCCGCCATTTTCGCATCGACCCGCTGAGCGCCGGGGAGTCGAATGCGGGCCATGGCGCCCGACGTGCTGCCCCCCGCTCAAGAAGAAGTGCTCGCAGCGTTCCTCAAGAGCCCGACCCTGGGCTCGCTGGCGGCCGACGAGCTGCGCCGCTTCGCGACCATCGTCGAGCGCGTGCTGTTCGACACGGGCGAGGAGATCGTCCGCGAAGACGAGTTCGGCCGCGAGATGTTCATCATCATCGACGGCGAGGCGCGGGCCGAGCGCGGGCACGTGCCGATGAACCCCATCCGTCGTGGCGCGGAGTTCGGCTCGCTCGGCCTGCTCACCGGGCGGCCGCGCGCGGCGACGGTGCGGGCGGTGACGCCGCTGGTGGTGGCGAAGGTGACGCCCGACGCCTGGCAGCACTTCTGCGAGCGCGAGCCGGCGGTGGCGCTCAAGCTGGTGCAGGCGCTGTTCAACCAGGTGCGCGAAGACATGGTGCACCTCACCGACAGCCTCGCGGCGCTGCTCCAGGGGCGCTCGCTCCCGCGCGCGAACGAGGTGACCGTCACCATCGTGGGGCGCGGTGCCGTGCGCGTGCGCACTGGCACCACCCTGCGGCAGCTGCTCCCGCGCGAGCTCGAGGGCGATCTCGTGGTCGGCGCGCTGCTCGGCCAGAAGCCGGTGTCGCTCTCGACGCCGATGGTGTCGAACACCACGGTGGCGCCGCTGACGCTGAGCCACTGGGAGGGCCGGCAGATCTACGCGCGCTCGGTGCAGCTGCTGCTCCTCGAGGCGGCGCACGCCATCGACCCATCGTTCGACGTGCGCGTGGGGCCTTCCCGCGGCCAGGTGCAGATCATCGAGGTGCGCCGCTCGGGCAGCTTCGATCACGTCACGCTCGCGCGGCGGCTGACCGAGGAGATGGAGAAGATCGCCGCCCGCGGGGCGATCATCCGCCGGGAGCACTGGACGGTGGACGAGGCGCGCGAGCACTTCATCGAGCGCGGGTGGCACGAGGCCGACCTCATGCTCTCGAGCTCGCGCCATGCGACCGTGCCGCTCGTGTCGTGCGGGCACGTCTACGCGCTGAGCCTCGGGCCGACGATGGCCGACACCAGCGACCTCGTCGGCTTCTCGCTGCAGCCGCACGAAGACGGCCTGCTGCTCGATCTCGGGCGGAGGGACCCGCGGCGGATGGGCGTGCCCGAGCGCCCGCCGATGCTGAGAGATCAGGGCATGGTGGCCGAGCACCGGCGCTGGCTCGAGGCGATGGGCATCACCAGCGTCGGCGGCTTCAACCAGCTCTGCGTGTCGGGCCAGGTGGTCCAGCTGCTCCGCGTCGCGGAGGGCTTTCACGAGAAGCAGATCGGCCAGATCGCCGACAGCATCGCGGCGGCGCGCGATCGCCTGCGCATCATCGCCATCGCCGGGCCGTCGTCGTCGGGCAAGACGACCTTCATCAAGCGGCTCACGGTGCAGCTGCAGATCAACGGGCTCAACCCCATCGGGCTCTCCCTCGACGACTACTACGTCGATCGCGTGAAGACGGTGCGCGACGAGAAGGGCGAATACGACTTCGAGGCGCTCGAGGCGCTCGACCTCAAGCTGCTCCAGGACCAGGTGCGCCGGCTGCTCGCGGGCGAGACGGTGAAGCTGGCGAAGTACGACTTCAAGACGGGCCTCAGCCACGCCGCGGGCGGCGCGACGCTCACGCTCAAGCCCGGCGACCTGCTGATGATGGAGGGCATTCACGGCCTCAACCCCGGCCTGCTCGACGGCATCCCGCAGCCGGGCCAGGTGTTCCGCATCTTCGTGCACCCCGCGACGACGCTCCCGTTCGATCGCCTGAGCCGCGTGAGCCCGACCGACCTGCGCCTGCTGCGGCGCATCGTGCGCGATCGCCACGGGCGCGGGTACAGCGCCGCCGAGAACATCGCGCGCTGGCCCTCGGTGCTCGCCGGCGAGCGCAAGCACATCTTCCCGTTCCAGGGCGAGGCCGATGTGGTGTTCGACACCGCGCTCATCTACGAGCCGTCGGTGCTCAAGGTGTACGCCGAGCGGTACCTCCTCGAGGTGCCGCCGGATCACCCGTCGTACGCGACGGCGGTGCGCCTGCGGCACCTGATCGATCGCTTCGTCGCCATCTACCCGGACCACGTGCCGCCGACGTCGATCATCCGCGAGTTCATCGGGGGCAGCGGGTTTGAGTATTGAGCTCTGGTCGATCGATCTCTTCGACCGGGACTCGCCGCCGCACCTCGATGGCACCTTCACCTCGGAGCTCGCGGGCCTCGAGGCGCTGTGGCGTGCGGTGCTCCTCGAGGGCGTGCAGGACGACGGCCGGCCGAGCTTCACCGACTTCACGCTGCGGACGACGCGCGGTCGGGTCTCGCTGCCGAGAGACCCACTGCAGAACCCGGAGCTCGCGGTGCTGCGCGCGCGCCGTCACGAGCCGCGCTTCTTCCAGCGCCTCGCCGCGCTGCACGCCTCGGGCGAAGGCTTCTCGTTCGCGCCCTTCCTGGCGATGCCGGTCGAGCTGCCCTCCGCGGTGCAGCGGGTGATCGACGTGCTCACGGGCGCGATGTCGTCTCCTGCCGCGCTGGTGGCGACGCGCGCTGGCTGGGCGACCGCGGCGCTGCTCGTCTCGTGCACCGGCAGAGAGTGGACCGTGCGCGCGAAGACGGTGCGCTTCGAGGTCTGGCTCGATGGCGAGGCCTTGACGCGGCGGGTGGTGAGCGACGGCTCGCCCGCCGCGCAGACCCTGCAGGACGCGCTGACGGCGGTCGGCCTCGGCTGATCAGTCGCCCTCCGAGGCGCCCGCGACGCAGGGCGTGCGCTGGCTGACGCTCCGCTTCGTCGGCGACACCGAGAGCCGTCGATCGACGATGGTCACGCGCTGCGTCTCCTTCCACGCCTTCGGAATCGACCGCTCTCCGAGCGAGCAGCCGGTGCGCTGGTCGGTGCACGTGCGCACGACCGCGAAGCCGGTTCGCTCGGGCGTCGCGGCGACGGTGCACGACTGGTATTCCCAGCCAGCCGGGCCGTCGCCGCTGCGATCCGTCGAGCCACCTTCGACGGTGACGACGTCGAGCACGCGCCCCGTCACCTTGTCGATGAGCGCGAAGCCCATCGTGGCGCTGCCGACCTCGTGTCCGCGCTCGTCCTGCGTGTTCTCCACGAAGGTGAAGGCGCTCAACACCGCGTCGGCGACCTTGACCGTGCGGTCGTGCGCGGTGGTGACGGTGCCTGCCTGGACCGTCGGGCACCGCTCCGGGCCGGCGTCTCCGGTGAGCGGCCGCGTGTAGGTGCCCGGGTAGATGGCCTTCAGCGCGGCGAGCGCGGGCGCGGCGTCGCGACACAGCCCGAGGGTGACGACGTGGAAGCCCGGCTTGAGCCCCGGCAGCGAGTCGCTCGCCACGACGCGTGGCTCACCGCTCGGGAGCTGCACCGCGCGCACGAACTGATCCTCGAGCTTCTTGAACGACTCGAGCGCCGCCTGCGCGTCGGCCTCCGTGGCCCCTCCCGCGAAGATGAGCAGCGTCATCGGCTCGGCGGCGAGCGCGGCGTGGGCCACGAGCAGCAAGGGAAGGAGCCGACGCATGGCTCACCCGTCTCCCAGAATGGCGCGGCGGCGCGCGAGGCTCTCCTGCGGCCACTCCGTCGGCATGTCGTAGTACTCGCTGAACGCGCGCGCGCCCTCGGGCAGCCGCACCCAGGGCACCTTCGAGCGGGTGTAGATGTGCACGTCGGGCGCGAAGGTGTGCGGCGCATCGAGCGTCGCGAGCCGCACGAAGCGCAGGGCAGGGCGGCGGCCGTAGTCGCTCCACACCGCCACCAGGCAGCTCGGGCACCGGTAGATGTCGTGGGGGCGACCGCTCTCGGTGGGCATCGAGATGGCGCTCAGCGTCGAGCTGCAGCGGATGCGGCTGGTCTCGATGAGCCCATTGATGACGAAGGCGCTGCCGGTCTGCCGCTGACAGAGCAGGCAATGACAGCAGTGAACGAACATCGGCGCCGACGTGAGCTCGTACCGCACGGCGCCACAGCTGCAGCCTCCGGTGAGGGGCGTCATGGCGCGGCACCCTAGCGCCGATTCGTCAGGCTGCGACCGGCCGACGCAGTGCGCCAACAACGAGTCGCCGCTCCGCCCGGCTCCGCGTGGCATCTTCGCGGCGCCCTCACCGAGGAGTTCCCCATGCACGGTCTCATGATGAACCAGCCGCTGCTGATCAGCTCGCAGCTGGAGTTCGCGCAGCGCTTCCACTCGTCCGTCGAAGTCGTCACCCGCACCGTCGAAGGGCCGGTGGTGCGCACCACCTGGGGGCACGTCGCGCAGCGGGTGAAGAAGCTCGCCAACGCGCTGGTGGCGGCGGGCATCAAGCAGGGCGACGTGGTGGCCACGCTCGCGTGGAACACCCAGCGGCACCTCGAGCTGTACTTCGCGGTGTCGGGCATCGGCGCGGTGCTGCACACCATCAACCCGCGCCTCCCGCCAGACCAGCTCGCCTTCATCGTCAACCACGCCGGCGACACGATGCTGTGCTTCGACACCACGTTCCTCCCGCTGGCGAAGCACCTCGCGAGCGTGCCGACGCCCATCACCCACTGGCTCGCGCTCACTGACGACGAGAACCTCCCGAAGGATCACCCCATCGTCGGGCTGCGCTCGTACGAGTCGTTCATCCACGGCCACGCCGACACCTTCAGCTGGCCGGCGCTCGACGAGAACACCGCCAGCTCGCTCTGCTACACGTCGGGCACGGTCGGCGTGCCGAAGGGCGTCCTCTACTCGCACCGCAGCACCGTGCTGCACAGCTACGCCATCGCCACCGTCGACGCGCTGGCCATCTCCGCGCAAGACGTCACGCTGCCCGTGGTGCCGATGTTCCACGTCAACGCGTGGGGCGTGCCGTACGCAGCGGCGATGGTCGGCTCGAAGCTGGTGCTCCCCGGGCCGGCGCTCGACGGCAAGAGCCTCCTCGAGCTCATCGAGCACGAGCAGGTGACGAGCGCGCTCGGCGTGCCCACCGTGTGGCTCGGGCTGCTCGGCGCCGCGAAGGCTGCGGGCAAGAAGATGAGCACGCTCAGGAAGGTCACCATCGGCGGCTCGGCGTGCCCGCCCTCGATGATCACCGCGTTCCAGGAAGAGCACGGCGCGCGGGTGCTGCACGCCTGGGGCATGACCGAGCTCTCGCCGCTGGGGACCGCGTGCGTGCTCCTGCCGAAGCACGCCGAGCTCACCGCCGAGGGGAAGCTGCACGTGCAGCTCAAGCAGGGCCGGCCCATCTTCGGCGTCGATCTCCGCCTGGTCGACGACAACGGCGACGTGCTGCCGCATGACGGCAAGACGTCAGGTCACCTGCAGACGCGCGGGCTGTGGGTCGCCAGCCAGTACTTCCGCTCGGAGGACCTCTCGCAGCACCAGGACGGCTGGTTCTTCACCGGTGACATCGCCACCATCGATCCCGACGGGTACATGCAGATCACCGACCGCAGCAAGGACGTCATCAAGTCCGGCGGCGAGTGGGTGAGCTCCATCGACGTCGAGCACGCGGCGATGCTCCACCCGGCGGTCGCGCAGGCGGCGTGCATCGGCGTGGCGCACGAGAAGTGGTACGAGCGCCCGCTGCTCATCGTCGTCAAGGCGAAGGACATCGACGTCACGAAGGACCAGCTCCTCGCCTTCCTCGCGCAGAAGCTCGTGAAGTGGTGGGTGCCCGACGCCATCGAGTTCGTCGACGCGCTCCCCATCGGGCCCACCGGCAAGGTGCTCAAGCGCGCGCTGCGCGAGAAGTTCGCCAACTACAAGCTCCCCGCGTGACGACATGTCGATGACCGTCTGGGCGCGAGCCATCAATGAGCACGCCTGGGAGGCGCTCCGACGAACACCCGCTCTCGCGTTGCCGCTGTCGCTCGCAAAGCCGCCCTTCGTCGACGAGCTGAAGGCCGTGCTGATCGAGGCGCAGGGCGGCGAGGTCGAGCGGTCGGCGTGGAGCGAGCTGCTCGGCGAGGCGCTCCTCGAGCCGGGCGATCTCGGCGCCCTCACGCCGGTAGGCGACGCGCGCGACGCCGCGCTCGCCGCAGCGCTCCAGCGCCTCGAGCACGCTGGCGTCGAGCTCGAAGAAGACCCGGGCGGCTACGGCCCCATGCTGGCCGTTCCTGCGGATGCGCTGGCGAAGCTCGGCTCGTTGCCCGCCGAGTGGAGCGTCGTTCTCGACCAGGCGCGCACGATGGGCGGCGCGCTGCTCGTGTTCGTCGCGTGAGGCTCAGCCTGCGAGCAGGGTCTCGAGCGTGACGACGCGCACCCCGTCCTGCCGCGGCCGCACCCCCGCCGCGAGCGAGGGAACGAAGAGCACGCGCTCCACGCGTCGGGGAGCGTCACCGCCGAGCTCGGGCAGCGGTCGCGCGAGGAGCCGCTGCGCTTCGGCCTTCACCGCCGTCGCGGTCGCGGGCCTGCGCCACGCCTTCGCCTCGCCGACCAGCAGGCTGCCGTCGGTCGCGCGCGAGACGACGTCCCACTCCGGCGCCGACCCTTGCCACCAGCGCCCCGCCGGAGCCCAGTCGCCGAGCGCCGGCACCGCCCGCCGCGCGAGCTCCTCGAACGCCGTCGCGGTGAGCGCTGGCAGGTGCTCCTCGAGCAGCCGGAGCCGCTCCTTCGGTGAGGCCAGCGCGAGCGCGCCCCGGTTCGGTGCGACCACCCGGAACCACAGCCGCAGGAAGGGATCGACGAGCCGATAGAGGCTGCGCTTGGTGTCCTTCGCGGGCACGCCGAAGGGCACCTCGCGGGCCACCAGCCCGAGCCCCTGCAGCCGCTCCAGCGCGCGCGAGAGCGACGTCGCGGGGCGCCCGATGCGGCCGCCGATCTCCGAGGCGCGGTGCGCGCCGCTCCCGATGGCGTCGAGCAGCGGCCGGAGCTCCGCCGCCGAGGGCGTCTCCTCGAGGAGCAGCCGATCTGGCTCGAGGTGGAGCGGCCCCATCGGGTCGAGCACCAGCGCGTCGACGCGCCGCTCCATCGGGCCGCTGACGCTGCTCGCGAGCTCCCAATACCGCGGCACGCCGCCCCACGCGGTCCACGCCACGAGGCGCTCGAAGGCACCGAGCGAGGGGAAGCCCTTCGCCAGCCAGCGCGGCGCGAGCGGCTCGACGGTGAGCACCGCGCGCGCGCGGCCGTAGAGCGGCGCCCCCGCGTCGAGCACCAGGCCCTGCATCATGCGCTGGCTCGAGCCGGCGAGGGCCACCACCAGCCCCGCCGCGCGGGCGTCATGGTCGAGCCACTGCTGGAGCACGCTCGGCAGCTCCGGGCTCGACCCCACGAGGTACGGCAGCTCGTCGAGCACCACCGGGCCGCGGAACCTCACCCGCTTCGCCTCGGCCGCCAGCCGCGCGAAGAGCGAGCGCCAGTCGCGGTAGTCGACGTCGGCGAAGCCCGGCAGCCTCCGCGCCACCGCCTCGGCGAGGTAGCGGCGCTGGAGCGCGGGCGTCGACTCATCGGCCACGAAGTACAGCCCCCCGTGCCGCTTGACCCACTCGAGGAGCAGCCGCGTCTTGCCCACGCGCCGCCGCCCCGAGACCACCAGCAGGCTCCCGTCGGAGGGACGCAGGGCTGCGGTCAGCACGGCGAGCTCTCGTTCGCGGTTCAGGAAGAACATGATGCAGGTCAGCATAATGTGGCGCTGCATCATGTTGAATATGGAGGTCTGTCCGGCCGTGGTCGCGAGCAGGTGTTGCGGGCTTCCAGATGTCGAAGCTGGGGGTCGCTGCCGGGCTCCTCCGCGCCGCCGGGAGCATCTTCGGCGGCGGGTTCAGCAGCGTCGGAGCCGGGGCGGATCACGTGAAGGACGCCCTGCGCGGCGAGGCGTGGGACGCGGCGTTCAAGGAGGCCGTGGAGGAGTTGCGGCCGAAGTTCCGGCAGTGCACGAAGTGCGGCCACTGGGTGTGCCCCGACGTCTGCTGGAACGAGGAGCGCGGCATGTGCGAGGACTGCGCGCCCAATCTTCAGGAGCACGCCGCGGCGATCCAGGCGCAGGTGGCGGTCGAGCAGGTCTGGGAGAAGGCGCGCAAGGTCGATCAGACCGACGGCATGGACGTCTCGGCGAAGCAGGCTGCCTCGTGCCCGAAGTGCGGCGCCGGGGTGCAGCCGAAGGCGAAGTTCTGCTCGAGCTGCGGCAGCCCGGCGGGCCAGAAGGCGAAGCGGTTCTGCGCGGAGTGCGGTGGCGAGCTGCTGCCGACGGCGAAGTTCTGCGGCGGCTGCGGCGCGAAGGCGGGCTGACCTTCAGCCGAAGAGATCGAGCTGCGGCGCGGCGGGCTTCCTGGCGGTCGGCTCGCTGCCCGGCTCGAGCTTGCCGGCGTCGAAGAGCGGGCCGTCGAAGACCGCGGTCACCGGCCCGTGATCGCTCGACCCGAACTCGCGGAGCGCGGTGCACTTCGTCGCCTGCCCGGTCACCGGCGCGCTGGTGAGCACGAGATCGAGCCGCCAGCCGATGTTGCGCTCACGGTACTGACGCCAGGGCGCCCACCAGGTGAAGAGCGCCTCGTCGTTCGGCGCGAAGTGGCGGCCGAGATCCGTCAGGCCGTGCCCGAGCAGTCGCTCGAAGAGCGCGCGCTCGGCGGGCGTCTGCCCGAGCAGCTTCTCGTCGCGCAGCTTCTCGTGCACGTCCATCGGGGTGCGCGCCACGTTGAAGTCGCCGCACAGCATCAGCCTGCGGCCGGCCGCGAGGCGCTCGGCGACCCACCGCTCCATCGCCTCGAGGAAGCGCATCTTGGCGGGGTAGTCCTTCCCGCCGTTGGGCACGTAGATGCTCGCCACGTCGAGCTCGCCGAGCTCCGCCACGGCGATGCGCCCTTCGTGGTCGAAGGCGGGGTGGGAGATCTTCGGCCGCACGGGACACAGCGCGCGGCTCACCAGCAGCGCCACGCCCGAGTAGCCGCCCTCGCCGTGCCAGTACGCCCAGTAGCCCTCGAGGTTCTGCAGGCTCGCCGGCACCTGCGCCGGCGAGGCCTTGATCTCCTGGAGGCACAGCACGTCGGGCTTCTCGAGCCGCAGCCAGTCCCAGACCTGGGCCTCGCGCGCGCGGACGCCGTTGACGTTCCAGGTGGTGACCTTCACTTCAGGAGCTTCTCGAGCGGCTTCTTTGGATCGGTCGCCTGCTTCTGGATCCACTGGATGACGGGCGTCTGCCACACCTGCCCGGTGAGCTCCGGGTTCGGCCCTGCGGCCTCGAAGCCGAGCCCATCGCCGCCGAAGTAGAGGTACTCGGTCGTGGCGAGCAGGTACTCCTGCTCGGCCTCGATCTTCGCGGGCGCGACGAGGAACGCCTCCGGGAGCGCCTTGAGCTTCTGGAGCACCTCGCCCTTCACCTTCACCGTCACCACCGCGTTCTCGAAGGGGATGAGGTCATGCACCGCCGCCTGGGTGATGTCGCCCCTGGGCAGCCCCGCGCGGATGCCCTTCTTGTTGATCAGCGCCGCGTCGGCCTTCGTCTGCTCCTTGAGCGCGGTCGCCACCAGGGTGCGCAGCTGCGGGGCGTCTTCCTTGAAGCCGGTCTTCGTGAAGCCGATCTTCAGGCCGAGCTCCGCGTCGAGCTGGGTCTTCCAGCGCGTGCGCAGCGCCACGAGGTCGGCGTCTTCTTCGCCCTTCTCCGCGAGCTCCTTGCGCGCGGCGGTGAGCGTGCCCTTGCCATCGGCGAGCTGGTAGGTCGCCGCGACGTAGGCGCTCAGGTCGTCGCCGACCGAGAAGTACTTCGTCGCGCCGCTGAGGTCCTGCTGCTCACCCTCGCAGCGCGTGCCCACCACGAGGTCCACCTTCCAGTCGGCGTGCGCGGCGAGCACCGGCTTGAGCACCGAGAAGCAGTCGTCGATGAGCGCCACCACCACGTCGGGCGAGTCCTTCTTGAGCGAGTCGAGCGCCGGACCGACGGACGCATCGAGCGGCACCAGCTCGAGCCCGAACGCGCGGCCCGACATCGAGGTGGCGATGGTCTTGAGGCTGGTGAAGCCCACCACGCCGACCTTCACGCCCTCACGCGTCACCACCGTCGAGGGGACGAGCTTGAGCGGCTGGTCGCTCTCGGGCTTGTCCTTGAGGTTGGCCGCGAGCAGCGTGACGCCCGACGCGTCGCGGAACTTCTGCAGGGTCTCGAGGCCGAGGTCGAGGTCGTGGTTGCCGAGCGCGGAGGCCTTGTACTGCATGGCCTTCATCACCTCGGCGGTCGGCGCGCCCATGAAGTGCGTCGAGAGCACCGCGCCCGAGAACGAGTCACCGGTGGAGAACGCGAGCGCGTCGGGCCAGCCCTCCTGCGTCTTCCACTGGGCCATGAGGCGCGCGGCCTTCGTGGGCAGCACGCCGGTCTCATGGCCGGTGACGAGAATGGTGACCTTGCCCGAGCGGGGCGGCGGGCCGGCGGGCTTCGGCGGGGCAGGGGGCGGCGCGGGCGGCGTCTTATCCTGGCAGGCGAGCAACGCGACGGCGGCGGTGAGCACGAGGGAGGGCAGGCGCATGGTGGGCGCGATGTAGCAGAACGACTCGCGCCTCACCCGCCGAAGTGCGCCCCGGAGTCGGGGGCCGTCAGAGCGACAGCACCGACACGCTCGGCTCGACGCCGCGGTGCTGGGGGTCCGCGTCCCACACCATGAGCACCCGCTCTCCGCGCTTGCCGAGCTCCTGCCGCAGCACGAGCTCGCGGGCGGCGCTCGCCGGGTCTCGGAGCGCGTCGGCCGTCAGGAGCTCGGGCGCGACGCCCCACGAGAGGGCCAGGCGTCGGCAGGTCGACGCCTCGGCCGAGAAGGCGAGGATGGGCGCGGCCGGGCGCTCGGCGCTCACGGTGCGCGCCGTGGTCCCCGAGTGGGTCGGCACCACCACCGCGCGCACGTCGAGGTCGCCCGAGAGCATCGACGCGGCGCGCGAGAGCGCCGACGACACGCGGAGCTCCTCGTCGGGATCGAGGGCGGAGATCTGCCCGAAGGCGCGGTGCTTCCAGCTGTAGCCCTCGACCATGCGCAGCACGCGGTCCATGGTGGCGACCGCCTCCGCCGGGTACTGGCCCGACGCGGTCTCGGCCGAGAGCATCACCGCGTCGGTGTGCCCGAAGGCCGCCGCGGCGACGTCGGTCACCTCGGCGCGCGTGGGGCGCGGCGAGTCGACCATCGACTCGAGCATCTGGGTGGCGACGATGACCGGCCGGTGCAGCTTGCGCGAGAGCCGCACCAGCTCGTGCTGAATGAGCGGCACCTCCTCGGCCGGCATCTCCACGCCGAGGTCGCCGCGCGCCACCATCACCCCGTCCGACACCTGGATGATCTCCCCGATGACCGGCAGCGCCTCGGGCTTCTCGATCTTCGAGATCACCGGCGTGGGGTGGCCGTTCGCCGCGAGGAGCGACTTGAGCTCCCGCACGTCGTCGGCGCTGCGTACGAAGGACAGCGCGAGGAAGTCGACGCCGAGCGCCGCGGCGAAGAGCGCGTCGTCGCGGTCCTTGCCGGTGAGGGCCGGCGCCGACACCGCCACGCCCGGGAGGTTGATGCCCTTCTTGTCCTTCAGCCTGCCGCCGCACACCACGCGGCACCGCACGTCGACGCCGTCGCTCGAGAGCACCGCCAGCTCGAGGTTCCCGTCGTCGAGCAGCACGCGATCGCCGGCCTTCACGTCGCGCGCCAGCTCCGCGTACTCGGACGGGATGAGGCCGGGCTTGCCCAGCACCTGCCGCGTGGTGATCAGCACCTCCGCGTCGCGCGTCAGCTCGATGCTGCCGCCCTCGAACCTGCCGGCGCGGATCTTCGGCCCGCACAGGTCGGCGAGGATCGCCACGTGCCGGTGGGCCTTCGCCGCCGCCTCGCGAATGCGCCCGTAGGCCGTCGCGTGGAGCTCCTGCGTGCCGTGCGAGAAGTTGAGGCGGAAGACGTCGACGCCGAGCTCCACCAGCCGCGCGAGCATCTCGGGGCTGTTCGACGCCGGGCCGACGGTGGCGACGATCTTCGTGCGCCGCCGCTTGAGCATCACCCGCTGCAGATCCATCGAGAGGTTGGGCATGCGGCGCATTGTGGCCCAGCGGCGCGCGGCGATCAGTTCGGATCAGGCGCCCAGTCGGTCGTCGGCTCCGGCGGCGGCAGCTTCACCGGCTCGCTCGGCTTGCCACCGACCGGCGCGCCAGCGGCGATCCACGCGCGGATCAGCTCGGCCGCGCCCCGCGGGAGCTGGCCGGTGGGCGGCATCGCCACGCCGCACCGGGGCGTGCCCGCCACCTTGAGGTAGAGCGGGCTCTGCGCCGGCTCGAAGGGCACCACCAGCGCGCCGCCTTCCCGGCAGGCCGAGCGGGTGTGCACCAGCGCCCATGGCGACCAGCCGTGGCACGGCGTGCAGGCGCGCGCCAGCAGGCCGTTCACGTCGCGCTCGAGCAGCTCGAGCTCGCTGCCCGCGTCGACGGGCGCGGCCACCGCGACGCCCGCGTCGAGCGGCTGCGGCGCCTCGCGGCGACAGGCGATGAGCGTCAGCGATGCGGCGACGAGCCAGCGCACCGCCCGAGTCTCTCACGAACGCTTGAAGAGCAGGCCCGGGCGCTTGCCGAGGCCGATCACCGCCGCCGAGCGGACCGCCGACTCGAACTGCCACGGCAGATCGTACACCCCGCCGTGGAGCTGCTCGGACCGCACCGCCCGCGCCCGCTCGAGCTCGGAGCGGAAGGGGCGCGCCGCGGCGCCCGGCGCGTCGGGGTTGAGCAGATCGTGCAGCATCAGCAGCCCGGCCAGCGCGCGCGTCGTCGTCGGCTCGAAGATGCGCACCCCGAACAGCGGCGCGCCCTCGAAGCCGGCCTGGAACAGCGGGTGGCTGAGCGAGCGCGTGTTGGTGATGCCGGCCACGTTCGCCGAGAGGGTGATGGGCTGACCGCCGAGCCCCGACGTGGCGAGCACCTCGCCGCTGATGATCTTCGTGAGGTACTGCGCGGCCTGGTA
>JBMORD010000065.1:0-23896 GCA_049322495.1 Myxococcota bacterium
GGCGATGTCCTCGTACTCCAGGCCCTTCTTCCTGAGCCGCACGATCGCTCGGCGGGTTCGCTGGTCCAGTGCCATGCCCCGCGAAGATCACGTTCGACGATCCTCAGCAAGCGGGTTCAGGGGTATCTGATGGGCCTCAGTGCCCACCATTGGGGCTTGGCGAGCGGGTCAGTCGCGCCCGAGCGGGATCGCCGCTTCAGGGCATGGCTGACTGACATCTTCTGGAGCTTCAGTCTTCTGCCGCAGATGACGTACTCGAACGGGCGTGATCTGCTGAGCGCCACTGCGGCGAGGTCCGACGCTTGTCTGCAGGACCCCAATTGCCTGTGGCAGGCAGGTCCTCGGCCTCTCGAGTACTCGTACATCCTGTACGCCAAGCTCAGCGTAGGGTTTTGGAGGACGGACTGCGCGAACTGAACCGCTTGGTGTTGGCGGCCTTGGCCGCTTCCGCCACCAACTGCACGATTCTGCCGCCGCCTTCTGACGCCGGCTGTCTGGTCGTTTCAGACTCGGGAATCGCAGACGCGGGTCCAGAGCAGTCGGACGCCGGCTCAGATGCCGGCTTCGACTGCTCGACCTGTGTTCTTCCGACTCGATGCTCGCAGCGTCGGGAGTTTTGCACGATGCAGTGCGCAGAGTGCAACGCGGACCGAGATTGCGGAGACGGTGGATACTGTCAGTTCGCGGGCGGGCTGGGGGTCGGTTCATGTGCCTCCGCTGCAGAGTCGTGCGGTATTGGCCCCACCCCCGACGCTGTAGACGTCCGGTTCGCCACCCTGTTCTGCCGCTACCGTCAGGATCTGGTTTCGTTTTGCAGGTGGCAACACCAAGTAGACATCGCGTCCGGAACCGTTCGATTCCGATTTTCATTCGATCTCGAAGATGGGGGCACGGAGACCAGAGATCTTGGCGAGCGAACCTTGGCGGCAATCGAACGCGAGCAATGGGTTCGGGCGGCTTCGGCAGGTCTGTGGTGCTTCCAACGACCTGCTTTCCAGGAGTCGTGCGGAACCGGTCTTGGTGCCTTCGACATCTCTGCATCTGCGCCCGGGCTGACCTCTCAGTTCCAGTTTAACGGAGCGGACGGTTTGGTCCCTCCGCTGCCGGTCATGTCTGCAATCGACGAAACCGTCGAGCGCAGCCAGCCCTATTGGCTCGATGCCGGCATCCCTTTCTAGCGCCCAAGACGTCAAGCAAAGCGGTCGCGGCGGCGGGAACCATGGCCGTTCCCGTCACAACCATTCTCGCTGAGATGCGCTCGTTCGACCGAGCCTTTCTCGCGGCGATGCAGGCGCGAGTTCAGGCGGTCATCGAGACGCGAGCAGCTGGACCGCCTGTTCCTGTCCGCGCCCTGCTGGTGACGTGGATCGTCACGCACTTAGCCGTAGTCCTTGTTCCACGCGTGGTGCAGCCCAGGCCGCTGGTCGAGTTGGTGACGATGCGCCGCTCGAGCGAATCGGAGAGTGGATCTCGATGCGCGTCCTCTCCGACTGGGTGCTGACCGTTCTCCTGTGGCGTGGTCCCGGGCTTCGCGAACTTCGCGCAGAACACGACCACTTCCTTTGCGACTACGACGCGCTGTGGGCGGCGGGCGCGCAGCATCGGCTCGAGTCGGAGGGAGGCTTGACGCCGCGGCCACCACCGTCTCGCGCAGCAGGGCACCGACGTCACCGAGCCAACGACTCATGGTGCCGCGGTCGATGGCCAGTGTGCGCTGTAGGTCGTCCCAGGGCTCGTGTTCATCGAGCAACGCCTCGGCGTCTCAGCCGAGCAGGCCGAGCAGGAACTCCGCCGGCGTGGCCCAGAGCACCTCGGTGGTGCAGCGCAGCTCCGAGCCCTCGAACGCGTCGAGCGCGAAGCGGCCCTCGCGCAGCTCGACGCGCGACACCTTCTTCCCCGCGGCCCAGGTCGAGACGAGGCTCCAGCGCGCGGGGGCCTCGGGGTGCGTGGCGCTGATCAACCCGAGATGATCCGCCTCGACGACCTCGCCCTGCGTCACCCCGAGGGCCGGCACGTCCTGCGAGAAGGTGAGCTTCACGTCGGCGGTGAACGCGTCGACCGAGTATCCGAGGTCAGGTGACGCGACGGGGTTGGTGAGCGCCTCCACCACGACGGCGGTGAACGCCGGGGCGGCGCACGTCCGCCGCTCGACGCGGCGCGCGCGGGCGAGCACGTCCTTCGGGAGCGGCAGCGCGGCGACGCTCGCCGGCAGCGCGCGGATGCCCGGGTCGAGGCTCCGCGTCTGCTTGAGCACGATGCGCGCGGGGAAGGCGCCGGTCTTCAGCGCCGGCCACCCCTCGGGCACCTGGCGGAACTCGAAGTCGAGCACCTGGGTCGACGCGCGCTGCGGCGCAGGGCGGGTGGCGTTCTCGCGCTCGAGCCACGCGGTGGCGACGGCGCGCGCGTGGCCGAACGTGGCGAGCAGCTCGGCGTCGGTCAGCAGCAGCGTGCCGGAGGGCACCACCGTCGACGCGCGGAGCCGCTCGATGACCGGCGTCGACGCCCCCGCGGCGAGCGTCACGCGGTCGACCTCCGGCAGCGCCGTGGACGTGGGGTTGGTGACCGACAGCGCGCCCGCCTGCACGTTCAAGTCCATCACCACCGCGCCGTCGTGGAGCGTCAGCAGGAAGACGCCGTTGCTCTTCTCCTTGTCGTCGTCGAAGCGCGCGTGCACCACCACCGCCATGTTCCCCGACAGGTGGTCGATGTTCTCGAGCACGCGCTCCTCGAAGGCCTCGGCGCCCCAGTACGAGGCCCAGGTCTTCTTCAGGGCCCACTCGAGCGTGTGCGTGCGGTCGCCCGGGTCGGGCGCGAAGCTCGGGTCGAGGAAGCCGGTGTTCGAGGTGTAGAGCCCCGCGCCGTTGAAGCCCTCCACGTCCTCCGCGGTCGACGACGAGCGGAAGCGGAGGCCCTGCGTGAGCGCGTAGTGGCCGAACTGCGCGGCGATGGCGGTGGTGAGCGTGGCCATCGTCGCGGGCGCCACCGGCGTCGCGCGGAGCTGCCCCTTCACCCCGCCGCCGCGGGCGAAGTCGCCGAGCACGTCGCCCACCGGGTGCGTGGCGAGGAACTCCTGGAGGAAGCGCTGGTCTTCCGCCGAGGCGTGCGTGGCCCCGAAGTCGGCCTGGCCCTCGAGCACGAGGAAGCGCACGCGCGCGTCTTCGCCGAAGCCCGGCGCGAGGAGCATCGCCTCGAGGCGCGCGCGGAACGGCGCGAGGTGCTCGTGGTACGCGCGAATGGAGATGGCCATCAGCGCGTCGGGCGTCTCGTTCGGCGCCCCCGCCAGCAGCCCGAGGTAGCCGGTCGCCTTGCCGCCGATGGCGGGGCGCAGCGCGTCGGCGTCATTCGCAGACAAGGTCTTCAGGTCATACGTGTATGGAATGGACGAGACGTCGATCTGCTGCACGGCGACGGCCGGCTTGCGCTGCAGCTGGAGCCACGTCGCGTACTGCGCCTCGGTGATGGGCTTGATGATCAGCTCGCCGGCACCCTTCGCCTGGATGATGACCGGCGAGCGCCAGCGGGCGAGGTCCATCAGCTCGGTCTCGTCGAGCACGCCGGCGCGGTACGCGTTGGGGATGCCGCGGTTCTTCGCGAGGAGGTTGAGGTGCGCGAGCGGCGTCTGGGGCACCGCGGTGACGACCCCGGCCGCGGGCGGGAGCAGGTCGGGCACCTCCTCGAGGAGCAGCACGTCGCTCGAGCTGGTGCCGAGGAAGGGCTCGCCCGCGCGGATGACCTTGAGCCGCCCGGCGGTGAGGCCCGGGTTGTAGACCTCGGTCTCGCCGGGCGCGGTGAGGTCCTTCATGCGGATGATGCGGTCCCAGTACTCGAGCTTGCGGCCCTCGACGTCCTGCGCGAACTGCTCCTGCGCCTGCGAGCGCACCACCCACACCACCTGCGCCGCGACGTCGGCCGGGAGCGTGGCCTCGAGCGCCTTGAAGTAGCGCACCAGCTCCGCGTGGGTGAGCACGTCGGTGAACTCGAGCTGGAAGGCCCAGCGCTCGGGGCGGCCACCGCTCGGCAGCGCGTGGATCAACGTGCCCAGCCCGAAGGCGCGCGGGTCGACGGCCAGCGCGAGCTCATAGAAGCGCGGCGAGTAGAGGCGGCCGTCTTCGACCCAGCGCAGGTCGAGCGGCAGGAGCGTCTGCTGCTTCGCCCACGCGTAGATGTCCGCGATGGACTCGAAGCTCAGCCCCTCGACCGGCACCACGCCCTCGCGGCCCGGCACGCGCTGGCCGTTGAGCAGGCGGAACCAGTACCACTCGTCGTGCAGCGAGTAGAACGCGCTGTCGAGGTAGCGCACCGCCTCCTTCTCGGTGCCGAAGGCGGTGATGACGAACTTCGCCGAAGGGCGCAGCGCCGAGCCCGCCGCGAGCGCGTCGAAGTCGGCCACGGTGGCGAGCTCGAGCTTCGTGTGGTCGTCGAAGCCCGAGGGCGGCGGTTGCGGGCAGCCGCCGAGCACCACGAGGAGCAGGAGGGAGGTTCGACGCATGGCTTCGCCGCAGGCGCTCGCAATTCTGGCACCACGGCCCGCGTCTCGGGAAACCGCCCACTTGGGGCGAGGCCCTCTCAGATTTCCGTGGCGGCTCAGCGACAGCCTTCGGCGGTGAGCACCTGGACCACGCCGCCGTCGCCGATGAGCAGCTCGACGCGGCCGTCGCGCACCCGCTGGGTGACGGTGCCCCCGTCGAGCCGGAAGACGACCTCCCAGTCGTCGTCGCGCCGGGTGGTGACGCTGACGAGCGCGCCCGTCTCGTCGAACGCGAGCACGCGGTCTTCGCGCCCATCGTGATCGTCGTCGAAGGTGCGGCCCGCGACGCGGTCCTGGAGGCTGAAGCCCTCGACCTGGTCGGGGCGCCAGTCGTGGTCGAGGTCGACGGTGCGCGACACGGCGCGACCGCCCACGTCCCACGTGGTGACCTGCTCGGCGATCCCGTCTTCGTCGAGGTCGAAGGACGTCGAGAGGAGCTTCCCCTGGCGATCGTACACGTCGATCTGTTCCCAGTTGCCGTCACCGTTGCGGTCGCACGAGCGCTGCAGGCGTCGGTCCTTCACGTAGGCGCTCGTGCAGTTGGAGCCGGGGTCGACGCGCCAGGTGAGGGGCCCGTCCTCCACGGCGCTCGACGCGTGTCGCTCCTTCCACAGGAGCACCGCGAGCACGACGGTGGTGATCGCGAACAGCGCCGTGAAGATCGACGGCCGTCCGCTCACCGGCGCGACCGGTGTCGGCGCTGCGCGTCGCTCCTCTTCGACCTCGCGCTGAACGGCCTGCGCCCGGGCGAGCGCCGCGTCTTCGACCCACAGCTCGAGGCCCGCGTCGACGGCGGGGAGCATCCCCTCGAGCGGCGCCCGCGCGTCTCCTCGCACCTCGACCTCGACGCCGTTCGCCAGCAACGCGAGCCGCAGTTCTTCCCCCTCCACCTTCGGAAAACGCCCCAACAGAACCATCGTCATGACCCTGACACTCGCATTCCATTGCGCTGGACGCCGCCTTTTTGGCGTCCGCCGACGAGCGTCAGTAGATCATCAGCATGGCCGGCTGGGTAGCACGACTGACGGACCGCTGGATGCCGTCAGTCGACGATGCGGAGCAGCGCACGCGCTTCCGCTTCGCGGTGCAGGCCTGGCTCATCGCGTGGCCGATGGCGGCGCTCTGGGCGGTCATCTGCGCGCTGCAGGGCATCTGGCTCGCGGCGCTGCTCAACTTCGTGATGGTGGTGGTGGGCCCCATCGCGCTGACGGGCATCAAGCGCACGGGCCGGCTGACGCCGTGGTTCCAGCTCACGCTGGGGTCAGCGCTGCTCCTGTACGGGCCGGGCATGCTGGCGCAGACGCCGACCGACGAGACGAACCTCTTCTTCTCGGTCATCATCCCCCTCGTCGCGGGCTTCATGTTCGGCGGCGCGTCCGCCGTGCGGTGGACCCTCGCCACCGCCGTGGTGTCCATCATCAGCCTGGCGCTGGGCCACGCCGGCTACTCGCTGCCCGCGACGGATCCGACGCCGCTGCTCAGCAAGTCGCTCAACGTCGTCACCTCGCTCTCGATGACCGCGCTCTTCGCGTCGGCCTTCCACGCGGTGCGGCGCGACGCGCTGGCGAAGGCCGAGGCGGCCAACCGCGCCAAGAGCCTCTTCCTCGCGTCGATCAGCCACGAGATCCGCACCCCGATGAACGGCGTGCTCGGCATGGCCGAGGTGATGCTCCAGGAGGCGAAGGACCCCGTCGCCCGCGAGCAGCTCGAGGTCATTCAGCGCAGCGGCCAGCTGCTGGTGTCGCTGATCAACGACCTGCTCGACCTCACCAAGCTCGAGGCGCGGCGGCTCACGCTCGAGCTGCGCGACTTCGAGCTCGCGGGGCTGCTGGCCGACGTCGAGCGGCTCTACCTCCCGCTGGCGAAGGAAAAGCAGCTCGCGCTGGTGCTGGAGATCGAGCCCGGCGTGCCGGAGGTGCTGCGGGGAGATCCACTCCGGCTGCGGCAGGTGCTCTTCAACCTCGTCAGCAACGCGCTCAAGTTCACCGAGGCCGGGCAGGTGACGGTGCGGGTGAAGCGCGCGGCTGATCAGCAGCTCGAGTTCTCGGTCGAGGACACCGGCATCGGCATCGCGCCCGAGGTGCAGGCGCGGCTCTTCACGGTGTTCGAGCAGGCCGACGCCTCGACCACGCGGCGCTTCGGAGGCACCGGGCTCGGCCTGGCGCTCGCGCGGCAGCTGGTGGCGCTCATGGGCGGGCAGCTGTGGGTCGCCTCGCAGCCGGGCCGCGGCTCGACGTTCTCCTTCACCGCGACGCTCCCCGCCGGGCAGCTGGTGCACGTCGAGCCGCCTCGGCCGACCCCGGTGCCCGCGGAGCCGCGGCGCGTGCTCGTGGTGGACGACAACCCCATCAACCTCCGCGTGGCGACCAGCCTGGTGCGCAAGGCGGGCTTCGAGGTCGACGGGGTGACCAACGGCGGGCACGCGGTCGACGCGGCGCGCACCACCCGCTACCACGCGGTGCTGATGGACTGTCACATGCCCGAGATGGACGGCTTCGAAGCGACCCAGCGCATCCGCGCGCTGCCGGCGCCGTTCGGCGAGGTGCGCGTCATCGCCCTCACCGCGAGCATCAGCGAAGAGGACCTCACCGCCTGCCGCCGCTCGGGCATGAACGAGGTGCTCGCCAAGCCCATCTCGCTCGAGACGCTGGCGAAGGCGCTCGCCGGGCCGCCGGGCTGATCACCTCGCGTCGACGCCACCGCCGGTGCACACCGTCGAGGGCGCGAGCCGCAGCCGCGCGAGCGGGCCGGTGGTCTGCTCGTACGGCAGCTCGACGAGCCTCCCGCGCACGCGCGCCGGCACGCCCAGCGCCTCCACGGCGGCCACGCTGCAGTCGCGACCGCCCCAGTGCTCGAGCACGCCCGGCGCGAGCTCGAGCCGCAGGCGCACGTCGCCCTGCTCGAGCACCCACTCGCCTCCACAGCCGTTGCAGCACGGCGACGCCCAGTGACAGAGGAGCTGCGTGCACGTCGCGTGGGCGGGGCGGAGCACGCCGCTGTGCTCCACTTCCCGCCCGAGCACGGCGCCCACCTGCGCGTCGAGCGGCGGCGGCGCGGCGCCCGTACATCGCGGCAGGTGCTCGAGCTGCGCCGTCACGGCGGCGACGTCGCGGCGAACGGTGGGGTGGGCGCACCCCGCGAGGAGCCCCGACAGGAGAAGAAGGAGACGCATGGCTCGATGGTCGTCCGGGGCGGCATTCCCGGGTCTGGCATGCTCGCGCCCATGACGGAGGACAGGGCCCCGCCAGTCGCCTTCTTCGCCGCGCTCGGCTGTCTCTGCTCGGTGCCGCTCGGGCTGCTGCTCTTCGTGCGGGGGAACGTCGAGGCCCTGCGCGTCGAGCTCTCGTGGGGCCACCTCGCGACGGTGGGGCTCGCGGCGCTGGTCGCGCTCGTCGCGGCGGTCGTCACCTTCGGCGCGGATCGCCCGCGCGCGGTCCGCCACCCCGTCGGCACCTTCGGCGTCATCCTCGCGCTGGCCTTCGTGCCGGCGCTCCCGGCGGCGGTCTGGGCGCGGACCACCTGGCGCGCGCTCGCCGACGCGCTGGCCATCGCCGCGCCGGTGGATCGCCACGCGCTCCTCGTCGACGGGGTGGCGTCGGGGGCGGAGCCGATGCGGCTCGCGCTCTCTCTGGCCGGGGCGCTGCTGCTCACCGCCGCGCTCGCGCTGGCGCTGCGCCCGTCGCGGGGCGGGCTCGCGGTCGCCCTCGCGCTGCTGGGCGTCGGAGCGTGGGCGGTGCTCGCCTCGCTCGTCGACCACGGCTTCGCAGCGGCGCTCCACGCCGGCGCGGGCGGCCGACGCCCTGAAGCGGTCTTCGAGGTGCTCGCGCGGTCGCCGGTGCGCGCGCTGAGCTGGACCCCGCTGGCGCTCGCGCTGCTCCTGGGCTTCGCGGCCGCGCTGAGCGCCGACCGGCGCGCGGCGCTCGGGCTCGTGGTCATCACCGTGAGCGCCTCCGTCGGCGGCGCCGGGCTGCGCGCGCTCGCGCGGGCGCCGGCAGACCTGGTCTCGCTCGGCACCGCGCCGCTCCTCCCGCCGCTGCTCGCGCTCGAGGGCAGCGAGGCGTCTCCACGCGACGTCGCGCTCCTGCTGGGCGACACCCTCGAGTCCATCGACGGCTTCGCGCCCCGGAGAGGGAGGTGCGGCGACGACCTCTCTCCACCGCCCCCGCGCGTCGCCTTCGACAGCCTGCCGCCGGAGGCGCAGCTCGCCCCGCTCGCCGGCGAGAGCCTCGGCCTCGGCCTTCGCCCGGGCGTGACCGGCGCGCAGCTCGAGGCCGTGCTCCGCCGCGCCGCCCGCGCGCGTGTGGACAACGTGCTGCTCGTGGGCGAGGTGGAGGTGACGCCGCCTGACGGGCTCACCATTCCCGCCGAGCTGGCGCCGGTGCTCCACCAGTACCGCTTCGTGCGGCTCTTCTTCGGGCGCGACGGTCGCCCGGCGCCGCTCGCGACGCTGACTGATGAGGCGCTGCAGCTCCCCGATGAGGCCCTGCCGCTGGTGGCGCAGGGGCTCGGCGACACCGGGAAGGACACGCCGGGCCTCGCGCTCGCGTTCGGGGCGCTCGAGCCCGCGCGGCTCGCCGCGGCGGTGCGCACCGCGGCGGCGAAGGGGTACGCGCTGTGGCTCGTCGAGCCGCCACCACCGGGTCCCGGGCGCGCGCGCGCGGGAGTCCGTGCGGCGGGTGCTCCGAGCGTGGCCGGCGCGTTGCGGGCCGACGTGGTGGCACGCGCCCTCGCCCGCTGGGCGCCGGGCGACTGTCTCGCGCGCACGACCGGCCGGGTGACGGTGAAGTTCGTGGTCTCGGAGACGGGCGCGGTGGCCGCCGCGTCCATCGTGTCGTCGACGGTCGCCGACGCGGCGCTCGAGCAGTGCGTGCTCGCGCGCCTGCGCGAGGTGACCCTGCCGAAGCCCACGCGCGGCGTGGCCGTGGTGCGGCAGGAGCTCGCCGTCGAGCCGGCGAACGCGCCGTGAGCTCGGGGCATCCGGCCTCCTCCGGATCGCGGGGTGGCACCGACGGAGATCGTTTGGTTTTCTCGAAGAATGGCCGCCAGCTCCGGGGAACAGCTCTTCGTCGTGCGCGACAACCGCTGCGTCTTCGCGAGCGCCACGGCGCGGAGCCCGGTCAGCGACGGCGACGGGCCGATGGGGAAGCGGGTCGAGCAGCTCTGGCCGGCGCAGGTGACGGCGGCGCTCTCGCGGGTCGAAGCCAGCGGGGTGGAAGAGCGCCTCGAGCTCGGTGAAGGCGGTGACCGCCGGGCGCTGACCCTCACGCGCCTGCGCGAGGGCGGGGTGCTGCTGTCCGACGAGCCGCTCGCCCTGCAGGCGCGGCTCGCGAGCGTGCTCCAGACGCTCGAGGCGCCGTACTGGGAGCAGCGCGTCGGTGAGACGCCGGTGTTCTTCAGCGGTCGGCTCGACGAGCTGCTCGCTGCGCCGCCGGCGCCGCACACCGACTGGCGCTTCGTGCACCCCGCGGATCTCCCGATGGTGGAGGCGCGGCTCGCGGCGCTCGCGGCCGACGGCGCGCCGTTCCGCGTCGCGGTGCGCGTGCCGCACGCTCCGGGCTGGCAGTGGATCGAGCTGTCGGGCCAGGTCACCCAGCGCGACGACGCCGGCCGCCCCGCGCTGCTCGCCGGGCACCTCACCGCGCGTCCCCTCGAGGAGCGGCGCCTCGCGCAGGCCGCGGCCGCGACGAAGACCGGTTTCTTCGCCTACGACCTCCGCACCGACTCGTGCTGGCGCACGCCGGCCCACGCCGAGCTGCTCGACGTCGACCGCGACGTGCACCAGCCGTGGTCGCTGCACGACCTCCTCGCGCGCGTGTGCGAGGAGGATCGCGCGCGGCTCCTCCGCGCCTTCGCTGAGGCCGACGCGACCGGTGTGCTCCAGGTGAGCTTTCGCGTCGCTGCGCGCACCGGCGTGCGGTGGCTGGCGCTCGATGGCCGCGTGGTGAAGGACGAGCGCGGCGTGCCGCTCGAGCGGGTGGGCACCATCACCGACGTCACCCCGCACGCCCACGAGCTGAGCGCCCTCGAGGAGCGCACCCGCCGCGCGCAGGACCACCTCGCCCAGAGCCCGGTCGCCCTCTTCGAGACCGACGCCGAGGGCCGCGCCACCTTCCTCAACGCCGCCGCCGAGGCGCTGCTGGGAGTCGCCCCCGGCGAGGCGCGAGGCGCGTCGTGGAACCAGGTGGTCCACCCCGACGACCGCGAGCGCGTCACGCGCGCCTGGTACGAGGCGGTGCGCGAGGGGCGCCCCTTCGTCGCCGAGTACCGCCTCGCGCGCGGCGACGGCGAGCGGCTCGCGCACTGCCGCGCCGTCGCGATGCGCGACGCCCACGGCCAGGTGAGCGGGTACCTCGGCGTGGTCGTCGACACCACCGCGCACGACGACCACCAGCGCGGCCGCGAGCGCGCGGCGCGCCTCGAGGCGCTGGGCTCGGTCATCGGCGGCCTCGCGCACGAGCTCAACAACCCGCTCGCCGCCGACCTCGGCAACCAGCGCCTCGCCCTCGCCGACCTCGAGGAGGCGCTCCGGCTGCTCCGCGCGGCCACCGAGCTGCCGCGCGCGGCCGCGCACCTCGAGGCGGGCGTCGAGGCGCTGCGCGACTCCCTGCGCGCCGCGGCGCGCATCGCCGGCATCGTCGAGGCGCTGCAGCAGCTCCACCCGCGCGAGGGCCCCTTCGGGCGCGTCGCGCTCGGTCCGGTCGTCGCCCGCGCGCTGGCCGGGCTCGGCCCGGAGGCGGCGCAGGTGCGCGTCGAGGGCGCGGCGCCCGACGTGCTGGGCGTCGAGCGGCACCTCGTGCTGCTCCTCGCCGAGCTGCTCGACAACGCGCTCAAGGCCTCGGGCCACGGCTCCGTGGAGGTGCTCCTCGGTGCGACGCCCGCGGGCTGGGCCAGCCTCGAGGTGCGCGACCACGGGAGCGGCATCGCCGGCGGCGCGCTCCACCGCGTGTTCGACCCGTTCTTCTCGACGCGCGAGGTGGGCGCAGGCCGCGGCCTCGGCCTCACGCGGGTGCACGCCATCGTCGTCGCGCACGGCGGCCGGCTCTCACACTCGAGCGCGCAGGGCGACACGCGCTTCGTCGTCGAGCTCCCGCCCTGGCAGGACGCTGCGCGCCCGGGGTGAGTACAGTCGGCGAATGCCCCGCTGGCTCGTGACGCCGCTCCAGACCATCGTGTCGCTGTTCCTCTTCGCGGAGGTCGCCGCCATCGCCGGGCTCGCGCTCTTCCCCGCGGTCAGCCTCTTCCTGTGGGTCGAGCCGCAGCTCGCGCCCGGGCCGCTCAAGGTGCTGGTGCTGTGCATGGTCGGCGCGCTCGGCTACTTCGTCTACGGCCTGAGCCTGCTCCTGGTGGTGCCGGTGGCGCGGTGGGTGACGCTGTCCTTCGGCACGCCGCGCGGCAAGTACCCCTACGTGTCGCTCCGCGGCTACCAGTGGGCCAGCTACAACGCGCTGATCCTCATCGTGCGCTACAGCTTCATCAACTGGATCCGCGCCACGCCCTTCAACGTCTTCTTCTACCGGCTGATGGGCATGCAGGTCGGCGCCCGCGCGCAGATCAACACCGCGGTGGTGGGCGACTGCAACCTGATCAGCGTCGGCGAGGACACCGTCATCGGCGGCGACGTGACGCTCATCGCCCACGCCGTCGAGGGGCCGAACCTGGTGACCGCCCCGGTGCGCATCGGCAGCCGCGTCACCATCGGCCTGATGTCGGTGGTGATGCCCGGCTGCGAGATTGGAGACGGCGCGGTGCTGGCGGCGAACGCGGTGCTCAAGAAGGGCACCATCGTCGGGCCGAACGAGCTCTGGGGCGGGGTGCCCGCGCGCCGCCTCGGCCTGCGCGGCGAGGCGAAGAACGAGGAGCCGGTCCCCGTCGGCTGAGGTAGAGCAGCCGCGATGCGACCCTTCGCGTGGCCCGTCCTGCTCGTCCTCACCGCGTGCCAGCCGCAGGAGTCCAACGTGCTCGGCAGCCTGGTGCTGGTGACCGTCGAGCGCGGCCTCAACGACGACTGCAGCCCCCGCCGCTTCGCCGGTGACGCCGGCGTGCAGTTCTTCGCGGTCCAGGAAGACGGCGGCGCCCTCTTCACGCTCTCGCGACACGCGAAGTACGGGCCCACCATCGACGGCGGCGTGCTCGAGGGCGTCGAGCCGCAGATCGAGAACGGGCCCGCCTCGCTGCCCGACTACGCCTGCTCCGGCTCGTACTCCGAGTGGGTGCGCGTCGCCGGCTCGGCCACCGTGAAGTTCGACCTCCGCCAGGCGTGGATCGGCGCCGACTCCTGCCCCGAGGGCCCATGGTGGCTGCCGACGCAGCAGTGCAACACCGAGCGCCGCTTCACCTTCACCGAGCTCCGCCCCTGTGAGTCGCGCTGCGTCAAATACCAGCTCAACGGCGAAGTGACCTGCGACTGCTGAGCTCTTTGGGGCAGAAACGCACACAAGATTCGGGCACTTGGTGCCACATGTCGCGCTTTGCAACTTTTGCGCGGTTCGCTGACTACTGTTTGCGGGAGTCCTGTGACGGTGCGGCAAAAAGCATCGCGTTGTCGCGGGGCTGAAACTGGAGCACCGGTTGCAGAGCGGCGGGCCCCATGCGTCGAGGGTTCACGCTCGTCGAGCTGATGGTCGTGGTGGCGATCATCGGGGTGCTGATGGCGCTCTCGTTCACCGCGGCGACGGAGCTGTCTGCGCGCGGTGCGTCACAGACGGCCGCGGCCGATCTCCACGCAGCGCTGGGGCGCGCGCGGAGCCGGGCTGCGGAGCGCGGCACGACGGTGCTGGTGCTGATCTACCCGACGATGAAGAAGGACGGCACGCCGACGGGGGGGCCGGGGGCGTGGTTCCTCTACGAAGACGTCGACAACGACTTCATGACGGGCGGCGCCGCGCCCGCCGACGGAGACCGGTCCTTCGCGTCTTTCACCCCGCCGGCGACCATCACCCCGACGGGGAGCTCGCGGGATCGGCTCCTCGAGGCCACCTACCTCGACGACTACCCGAAGCGCGGCGTGCGCTTCTTCGTTCCGGGCACGCCAGCGGGAGTCAGCTGGGTGGCGCCCTTCTCGGGCATCGCGACGCGGGCGGACGCCAACGGGTGCAGCTTCTGTGGCGGCGCGCTCGGCGTCATCGCCTTCTCCCCCGACCGCTACGCCCGCTTCTTCCGGGCCGATGGCACGCAGGCGGCGGACCGCACGCAGGGCCTGGTGCTCCAGTCTCCGCGCGCGCCGGCCAACGTCCACCAGGTGGGGCTGGTGGGGGCCACCGGTCATTTCTCGTTCGTGAGGTGAGTGCATGCGCAGGGCTTCGCGACGTGGCGTGAGCTTGCTCGAGGGGTTGATCTCCTCGCTGGTGCTCCTGACGGGGCTGGTCGGCGTGCTGCAGGGCATCATGGTGGCCTCGCGGCAGAACTCGATGGCGGCGCGGCACACGCGCGCCTCCCTCATCGCGCAGGAGACGCTCTCTTCCCTGCGCACCGTCGGCTACGCGCGGCTCACCGCGCCGAGCGGCGTGCTGGGGAACCCGGCCTGGTGCCTGGCGACGCCCTCGACGGCGTTCCAGAAGTACACCGCGGGGCTCCACGTGGTGCCGGCGGGCCTCGGCACGTACACCGCGTGCACCGTCGACCTCGACACGGTGGCCTCGGGCAACGCTGCGGTGCGCGCGCTGACGTCGGCGTACGCCTCGACCGCCGCGACGGGCGAAGACGACGACCTCTTCACGCGCGCCGTCATCTTCTACAAGAACACCTCGAGCGCGCCCGACCTCCACTACGTGACGGTGGTCGTCTCGTGGCGCGAGCTGACCCAGGTGCGGACCGTGACGCAGACCGCGGCGCTCTACGACCCCGGTCAGAACCAGACCAACGTGGAGCTCTGAGATGAAGGTCGCCCGGGGTTTCACGCTGACGGAGCTGCTCGTCGGGCTGGCGGTGACGTCCATCACGCTGGTCACGCTCGCCACCGCCGTCATCGGCGTGCAGGCGAGCTACCAGAACGAGTACGAGGTGTCCGAGACGCTCGAGAAGAGCCGCGACGCGATGCTCTTCATCGAGCGCGCCACGCAGCTCATCGGCTACGGCGTCGACCCGCGGCTGGCCATCGACCTCGGCGTGCCGCCCGGCGCCACCGCGCGTGACAACGTCACCGTCGGCGGCTTCACCTACCCGGCCCCGGTGACGCCGGCGCCGCTGGTGGTGACCGATGACTTCGCCTTCCGCTACCGCGACCCGGCCTTCCTCCGCCGCGGCACGTTCGACGGCAGCACGGTGGCGCTCACCAGCGGCACCTTCGACGATCTCCCCGTCGGCAAGCTGCTGATGATCGCCTGCGTCGGCGCGCAGGACGTGGCGGTGGCGCGCGTCGCCGCTGCGCCGAGCGGCGCGTCGGTGTCGGTCGACACCTCGAACATCGCGCCCTTCGTCAACTCGGCCAACGGCTGCCTCACGGCCACCGGCGCGCAGGCGCCGTACGTGATGCTGGTGCACGAGTACCGCCTGCGCATCGCCAACCTCGGCAACCGCCCGTGGCTGGTGGCCTACCGCAACCTCTCGGACAACGTGACGACCTCGACCAACTTCGACCCCATCGCGCCCGACATCGAGGCGTTCCAGGTGGCCTTTGGCATGAACCGGCCGTTGCCCACCTCGGCCTGCTGCGCGGCCACCGCGGCGCCCGACGCGACGGGGAACGCGAACTGGGTGGTGGGCGACGCCGTCGGCGAGACCGTCTTCGGCCCGCCGGCGAACCCGGCCACCTCCGCCCCCGGCTACGCCGACGGCTACGACACCACCGCGCGCTTCCAGGCGCTGCCGGCCAACATCCGCTCGGTGTCGCTCACGCTGGTGGCGCGCTCGCGGCGTCCGGAGCCGAGCAAGCGCAAGCTCGACGGCCAGGTCGACCTGCTCAACTGGGACTCCACCGGCTCCGGGCAGCCTGACGGCTTCTACCGAACGATGCTCCACACCGTCATCGAGACGCCCAACCTCGCCTCGCGCAGCTTCTTCGTGCCCACGCTGCGCACCGCGAGCGGCACCGACGTCAACACCTGGGGAGGCTGAAGATGCACCACCGCCGCGGCAACGCCCTCATCGTCACCCTCATCGGCCTCGCCGTGCTGATGGTGCTGGTGGCGGCCGCCATCAAGTTCACCGGCACCAACCGTGAGGCCGCCGCGTCGAAGGCCCGGGCAGATCAGCTCGGCGCGTGCGCCAGCACCGCCAAGCGGGCGCTGCTGAGCCGGCTGCGCACCTACGGCGTCTCGGTCACCGACCTCCAGCTCAACACCAACCTGCCCGACGGCACGAGCGCGCAGCAGTCGAACATGATGACCGGCCACTACGACGCCACCGCGCCCGAGCCGACCATCGTGCGCCTCGACGCCACCTCGATGGGCGCCGCGCGCAACCAGCTGCGCGACGTGTCGAACAACATGGCCGCCACCACGCTCGGCGGCAGCTACTACCGCGTCGTCGCCCGCTGCCGGAGCCCGTACAACGGCGCCGAGTCAGAGGTCGAGTTCACCTTCCGCCACGGCATCTGAGGACCCGCCATGACTCGCGCCAGCCTCCGCCTCGCGCTGCTCGTCTCCCCGCTCGCCTTCCTCCACACCGCCGTCGCCGCGCCCGACGAGGGCGCGTGCTGCGCGATGAACACCAGCCGCGCCGACTCGCTGCTCAACCCCACGAAGGGCAGTGACGAGAAGTTCTTCACCCAGGGCGGCGGCGCGCCGAGCGTGATGTTCCTCGTGGGCAACAACGCCTCGATGCAGGACTTCGTGGTGCAGCTCCCGACGGGCGCGCGCGGGTGCACCGACGCGGCCCTCACCGGCCCCATCGGCGCCTTCTTCAACCGCACCAGCACCGACCCGGCCCGCAACGGCAGCGTGCCCATCGACCCCGACCCCGACTTCAATGGCTCGGGCACCGAGTTCTTCAACCCCGGCGAGTTCTTCCGCGTCGAGCGCTCGAAGATGAAGCTCGGCACCACCTACAGCCTCGACTCGAACTTCCGCGGCACCTCGGGCACCACCAGCACCACCACCGCGTGCAGCTTCGGCGGCATCACCGCTGGCGACCGCACCACCTGCGAGGCGTGCCTCAGCAGCGGCCCAGGCTGGTACCGCTACAGCGACACCAACTGGGCCGTCAGCGGGCGGCTGCTCAACGTCAACCCGCCCAAGTTCGTGCTCGCTCGCAAGGTGCTCAAGGACGTGGTCGACAGCCTCGACAACGTGCGCCTGGGCATCGCCCACTTCGGCCCCAACACCGGTTGGTACGACCAGCCGGTGATGCTGCACCCGGTGAAGCCGGGCTGCGATCAGTCGTTCCCCTTCGCCGAGGGCTCGCTGCGCCCCGACGTGCGCAAGCAGATCAACATGGTGGAGTTCGACAACAACGAGCGCTCCATCGGCGAGGCGCTCTTCGGCCTCGGCGGGTACTTCTCGTCCGAGAAGACGAAGAACACGTGGACCAAGTGGTTCTACGGCAGCAACCGCGGCACCGTGCCCTCCGGGCACCCCGGTGGCAGCGGCTGGGACGACGGCGCCGACATGTGGACCGACGGCATCCCCTGGGAAGCGGGCGGCCAGCAGCTCTCGGTGTGCTGGCCCTGTCAGCAGACGGCGGTCATCGTGCTCAGCGACGGCCGGCCCGAGGCCGACAACTCGGTGCCCATCTCGCGCATGCTCGGGCTGCTCATCGCGCAGGGCGCGAAGCACCCCGACGGCACGCCGGTGACCTTCAACCCGGGCGTCGACGGCGTCTGCCCCAACAACCAGCGGCCCGGCGGCATCAACTACTGCAACGACTTCGCGGCGACGAAGTGCGACTGCGACTACAACGGCTCGCCGTCCGGCCCCGACATCACCAACGCCAACTACATGGACGACGTGGCCTTCTTCCTCTCGCACATGGACCTGCGCGAGGACTACCCGGGCCAGCAGTCGGTGCGCACGTACACCATCGGCTTCGGCGACAACTCGCCGATGCTGCAGAGCATCGCCAAGGCAGGTGACGGCCTCTTCTACCGCGCCGACAACGCCACCCAGCTGCGCGCGGCCATCGTCTCGGCCGTCGAAGACATCAAGGCGCGCTCGAACGCGTACACCGGCGCGGCGGTGGCCACGGTGCAGGCCGGCAGCACCGGCGCGACCACCGCCGCGGTGCTCCCGCGCATGCTGGCCCGCGCCAACAAGCCGTGGGTCGGCTCGCTGTGGCGCTTCGAGCAGTTCAACGAGTTCACGCAGGACCTCGACCGCAACGTCGACGGCGACAAGAACGACATCTTCCTCGTCGACGCGGCCGACGACATCGTCCAGGAAGACACCAACGGCAACTTCGTCAAGCGCGGCACGGCGACGCCCGCGGCGAAGTTCTGGGAGGCGAACGAGCGCCTCCAGGCCATCGGCCACGGCGCGCGGAAGATCTACACCATGCGCGACACCAACGGAGACGGCGCCTTCACCTCGAGCGACACCCTGCTCGAGCTGTCGGTGACCAACTGGTCGACGCTGATGCCGTACCTCGGCATCGCCAGCACCGACGTGTGCCCCAGCACGCTCGGCTCATCGGGCCGGCTGCTGACGCGCTTCGGGCTCTCGGTCGCCGACGCCATCACCGCGGTCAACGCCAACGTCGGGGGCAGCATCACCTTCAGCGCCGCCGGCGCCACGCAGGCGCAGCTCAACGAGCTGTGCACCAAGGCGCTCATTCTCTGGGTGCGCGGCGCCGACCTCGGTGACGAAGACAGCGACACCAACCGCACCGAGACGCGCCCCAGCGTGCTGGGCGACATCTTCCACTCCACGCCGGTCTCGGTGGAGCCGCCGGTCGAGCCGTTCCTCTGCGAGCTGGGCATCGTCAACCAGTGCGTGCGCACCCTCTACTCGCAGCAGACCGGCGAGGCGCCCACGCCGCTCGCCTCGTACACCGGCCAGCTCGACTGCAACGGCAACCCCACCGGCAGCCGCACCGCGTACGACAAGTGGGCCTTCGACTACCGCAAGCGCGAGAAGCTGGTGGTGGTGGGCAGCAACGGCGGCATGCTCCACGCCTTCCGCAACGGCACCGCCACCGAGAGCTGCACCTCGGGCAACTCGACGCTCACCTGGTCGAAGGGCACCGGCAACGAGGTGTGGGCCTTCGTGCCGCCCGATCTCCTCTCGCGCCTGCAGGATCAGATCGACGGCCACGCGTACGGCGTCGACGGCGACATCATGGTGCGCGACGTGTGGGCCGACGGCTCGGGCGGCATCGCCAGCCCCAACCACATCAAGGAAGCCGACGAGTACCACACGGTCGTCATCGGCGCCGAGGGCCGCGGCGGCACGCACTACTTCGCGCTCGAGCCCACGTGGGACGCCTCGGGCAACGCCACCGCGACTCCGCGCTTCCTGTGGATGTTCCCCCAGCCATGCAGCTCGGAGGCCGCGCTCTTCGGCAAGACCTTCTACTCGCTGTCGCCCAAGCCGCCGCCGGTGGGCCCGGTGCTGGTGAAGTCGTCCGATGCCGCGGCGGTCGATCGCCAGGGCATGGACACCGCCGAGCGCTGGGTGGTGGCCCTGTCGGGCGGCTGGTCGCCGGGCCGGGAGCGCGGGCGCGGCGTGTACCTCGTCGACGCGTACGCCGGCAGCGTCAACGGCCGCAGCGACAACCTGTGGTGGAAGTACGAGTACGCCGACGACGCCTCGGGCAACGACCAGTCGCCCCGGAAGTACCTCACCCAGAGCGTGACGGCCCCGGTGGCGCTGGTCGACTACGGCGCCGACGCCGACCCCCGGCAGGACGGCTTCTTCGACACCGCGCTCTTCGCCGACCTCGCCGGTCAGGTCTGGGTGGCGCGCCTCTACCAGCCGGGTGAGGTCGACCCGTCGACGAAGCTCGTCAGGAACTGGTTCGGCGGCCGCGCCCTCGAGATGGACCGCGACGGCACCTCGGCCACCACCGGAGATCCCAGCGACCCCTCCGACGAGACCCCGAAGTCCATCGCGCAGCGGCAGCCCTTCTACTACCTGCCGTCGTCGGTCATCGAGCCGGGCTCGAACCGGCTCATCGCGCTGCTCGGCTCCGGCAACCGCTACGCGCTGCTCGAGGGTGGGGCGGGCATCTGCCGCTTCGACAACCCGCTGGCGTGCGCCAAGTCGGGCTGCGGTGAGGCGAAGATCGCCTACAAGGTCGAGGCCCCGCTGGCGAAGGTCGACAAGGCCGAGACGCACTGGAAGGACCGCTCGTTCGAGCACGCGAAGCTCGACGACTCCAACCGCTCCGCGTCGCTGTGCGGCAACGCGGGCTCGGCGAGCTTCAAGGGCGAGTTCACCGACTTCAAGGTGAGCAGCTGCGACCTCCCCGGCACGACCAACGACACCTCGCCGGGCGACGTGAACAAGCGCAAGGTGGAGTGCGGGCTCGACAGCTCGGGCAACCTCTACACCTGCTCCCTCGTCTCGAACGTCGACAAGCACGGCGACCTCTTCTCGCCGGCGAACGCCGACACCACCGGCCTCGGCTTCAACCGCTTCATGGGCTTCTGGGCGTACGGCGGCGCGCGCGTGATGACTGGTGGCTCGGCGAACCCGAAGACGTTCGACGACGGGCGCTTCGACGACCGCACCGACCTCACCAACGTCACCAGCGTGGGCTGCACCGCGACCAGCTGCGACGGCGGCGCGCCGGAGGGCTCACCGGGCTGGGTGATGGACTACAACTCGCTCGAGACCAAGACGGCCACCGGCGCGGCGGTGCTCGCGAGCTGCGCGCTGTGGAGCTCGCTCTCGCCGCAGATCACCGCCACCAGCACCGACCCGTGCATCAGCGGCGCGTCGCCGACCTCGCGGCTGTTCCAGGCGAACGTGCTCACCGGCCAGCCGAACTGCGCGGCGGGCTTCTCCGATGGCGGGGTGTACGTGCGCTTCCAGGAGCGCGGCGTGGTGTCGCCGCCTCCCGAGCCGGCGGCCACCATTCAGATCTCCCGCACCGGGCAGATCCGCTACTCGGCGATGATCGTCGAGCCCGGCCAGTCGCAGGCCACCACCGTCGACATCGCCGGCGGGCAGGACTCGCTGCAGCTCGTCTACCAGCTGCCCATCTCGCGCGAGCTCCACGACTGCCGTCACCGCGACGGCGGCTGCGTGGTGGTGCCGTGAGTCAGCGGCACATCGAGTACTCGCGCCCGTCGGCGTTGATGAGGGGCGCGCCGTTCGAGTTGCGCGTGATGGTGAGCGGAATCGGCTGGAGCTGCGGCGCGTCGGGCGACGACAGCCACAGCTGACCGTTGCGCACCGCCCACTGGCCGCCGCTGCTCTGGTTGCCGGTCGACTGGGTCACCGTCTGCGCGTACTGGTTGTTCACGTAGAGGTCCGACTCGCTGAAGTCCTGCCAGGTGCCGTCGGGGCTGAAGTGGACCTTCTGCGTGTAGCTGTTGCCGTTCGAGTAGCGGAGCCAGCACCAGTTCGACGAGAGCAGGAGCCGCGAGAGCTGATCATTCCCCGCGGGCTGCGGCCGCGGCGTGCCGCGCGTCGGCTGGGGCGCGGGAGCCATCGCCTCGGCGTCGTCGCCGTCAGCGCTCCGCTCGGCCGCGCGCTGCAGCCTGCTCGCCTTCGCCCCGGGCTTGCCGCCGCGGGTCAGCGTCATCGGCAGGCCGCCGACCTCGAGCTTGAGGGTGTCTCCGTCGAGCGCGAAGGGCACGCGGTCGGTCTCACCGTCTTCGTCGGTGAGGGTGAGCGTCGAGGCGTCGGCCTTCCACTCGAGCGGGTCACCGTCCATGAGGCCGGTGCCATTGGCGTTGAGCGTGAGGAACGTCTGGCCGTTGAGCTGCCAGGCGCCGACGAGGCGGGCGTCCGGCTTCGGGGCGGCGGCGATGGCGAGGAACAGCGCGAGCATCATGACTGGCTCCGGAGAGAAACGGGTTCACCGCAGAACGCGCAGGACGCTGACGAAGTGGCTCACCGTCCGCGAAGTGCCACCGATGGCCTCCGTGCATCAGTCCAGCATGGACGCCACGCGACCGCGATGGAGCCCCGGGGACGCGCTCGACGACGCGTCAGGCTGCCAGCCGTGGGTCACCGGTCGCGACGACTGCGGCGTCGAAGTCGCGGCGAACCTCATGTTCTGGGCGCCCATCGGGGCCCCACGCCCTCGCAGCGCGCCCAGCTGCAGCGCGCGCTGACCACCCGCGTCGAGCAGCGCTGACCGGCTCAGGCGCTCAGCTCGCGGAACAGGAAGGCGCGGGCGGTCTGCCAGCCGCGCTTCACCGTGGCGACCGACACCTGCGTCACCTCGGCGACCTCCTCGTTGGTGAGGCCGGCGAAGTACTTGAGCTCGACGATGCGCGCCTGGCTGGCGTCGAGCTTCGCGAGCTTGTCGAGCGCGCCGTCGAGCGCCAGCACGTCGACGTCGACGCCGCCGGTGGACGGCTCCTCGTGGAGCTCGGGCGCGATGCGCTTCTGCGCGTGCTTCTGGCGCGCGTGGTCGACGAGGATGCGCCGCATCGCCTGCGCGGCCACGGCGAAGAAGTGGGCGCGGTCCTTGAAGTCGGCGCGCTGGTTGATCAGCCGCAGCCACGCCTCGTTCACCACCGCCGTCGGCTGGAGCGTGTGGGCGCTGCGCTCGCCGCGGAACTGGCCCAGCGCGATGCGGCGGAGCTGCTCGAACACCGCCTCGAAGAGCGCGTCGGGAGACCCGCCCGCGCGCCACTGCGCGAGCAGCGCGGTGATGTCGGCGTCGTCGGCCATGCGGGCAGTCTATTCTGGGCCGGCTCCCATGAACGAGAACCAGTGGGCCAGGGTGAACGAGGTGTTCCACCGCGCGCTCGAGCTCGAGGGTGACGCGCGCACGAGGTACCTCGACGAGGCCTGCGCGGGTGACGACGCGCTGCGGGCCGAGGTGCGCTCGCTGCTCGACGCCGACGCGCGCGCCGCGGGCTTCCTGCAGACGCCGGTGGGCGCGGTGAGCGAGGCCCCGCCCGCGGAGGTCGGCCCGTGGCGCGTGCTGCGGGAGCTGGGCCGCGGAGGCATGGGCAGCGTGTTCCTCGCCGAGCGCGCCGACGGGGCCTTCCAGATGCAGGCGGCGCTCAAGCTCATCCGCCGCGGGCTCGACACCGACGACCTCCTCGCGCGCTTCCGCGACGAGCGGCAGATCCTCGCGTCGCTGCACCACCCGCACATCGCGCGGCTCCTCGACGGCGGCGCCACGCCCGACGGGCGGCCCTGGCTGGCGATGGAGTACATCGAGGGCGAGTCGCTCCTCGACTGGTGCGCGCACCGGCAGCTCGACCGCGCCGGGCGCCTCGCGCTGTTCCGCGCGCTGACGGAGGCGGTGCAGTACGCCCACCGCAACCTCGTGGTGCACCGCGACCTCAAGCCCGGGAACGTGCTGGTGACGAAGGGGGGCGAGCCGAAGCTCCTCGACTTCGGCATCGCGAAGGTGCTCGGCGGCGCGACCGACGAGCGCACGCGCACCGGCCAGCAGGTGCTCACCCCGGCCTACGCGAGCCCGGAGCAGCTCCGCGGCGAGCGCGTCACCACCGCGGCCGACGTGTGGGCGCTGGGGGTGATGCTCTACGAGCTGCTCGTCGGGCGCCGGCCGTTCCAGGGCGAGGGGCCCGCGCTCGCCAGGGCCATCCTCGAAGACGAGCTCCCGGCGCCGCGGCTGGGCGCGGAGCTCGACGCCATCCTCTTCACCGCGCTGCGCAAGGAGCCCGAGCGGCGCTACCCGTCGGTGGAGGCCTTCGCTGACGACCTCGCGCGGCTCGAGCAGGGGCTGCCGGTGCGCGCGCGGCCGGCGACGGTGGGCTACCGGCTCTCGAAGTTCGTGCGCCGCAACGGGCTGGCGGTCGGCGCGGCGGGGCTCGTCGTGGGCTCGCTCGTCGTCGGCGCGGTGGCGACGGCCCTGCAGGCGAAGGAGGCGCGCGAGGCCCGGGCGCGCGCGGAGGCCTCGCGGGCCCGCGCCGAGGAGCTGGTGGACTTCATGCTCGGCGACCTCCGCAAGAAGCTCGAGCCCACCAGCCGCCTCGACGTGCTGGAGGACGTGTCGAAGGCGGTGACGACGTACTTCGAGACCGAGCCCGACAGCTCGCCGGAGCGGCGCGCCCGGCTGCTGCAACAGCTCGCGTCGGTGCGCCTGGCGCAGGCGCGCCTCGACGACGCGGCGGCGCTGGTGGCCAGCTCGCGCGAGGCGCTCGGGCGTGCGGGCACGACGCCGGAGGCCGATCTCCTGCGCGCGGCGGCGGAGAACCTCGAGGGGCAGGTGCGCGAGGGGAAGGGCGACCTCGACGGCGCGCTGCAGGCGTACGAGGCGGCGCGCGGGCTGCTGCAGTCGGTGCGCGCGCGACGCCCCCACGACGCGCACGCGCTGGGCCTCGCGGCCGACGCCCACAACGAC
>JBMORD010000066.1:0-23820 GCA_049322495.1 Myxococcota bacterium
CGCCGGCCGCGTCAGCCTCCGCCGCGGGCTCGGTGGGGGCCGCGGCGGGCTTGTGCATCATCTGGAAGCCCATGAAGCCCAGCACGCCCACGAGCAGCAGGCTGTTGAGTCCCACGAGCATCGGCATCAGCTTGCTGCTCTTGCCTCCCTCGGCGGGCGCCGGCGGGGGACTGGCAGCGTCTTTCTTCGCGTCGCTCATGACGAGCGTCACCAGAGCAACGCATGTGCCCGTGACGCGTCAGGGGGGTGACGGGAGGTAAGCCCTTGGATCCTGCGGCGGCACCTCGAGGACGATCTCGATGCGGCGGTTCAGCTCTCGGTTGTCCGGGGTGTCGTTGGACACCACTGGGTGGCTCGCACCCAGACCGGCGGCGACGAGTCGTGTCGCGGAGATGCCGTGCGCCTCCTCGAGGTAGGACACCACCGTCGAGGCGCGCGCCGCCGAGAGATCCCAGTTGTTGCGGTAGCGCGTGGTGGTGATCGCGCCGTCGTCGGTGTGGCCCTCGACGCGGATCATCTGCTCGGTGTCGGCCAGCTCCTCGGCGATGGCGTCGAGCACCGCGAGGGCCTCGGGCCTCAGCGCGGCCGAGGCGGGATCGAAGAAGCGATGCGCGGCCAGGCGCAGGCGCACGCGGCCGTTCTCGACCTCGAGCTTCACCGAGGGGTTCTTCTCCTGCCGCAGCAGGAAGGGCTTGAGCGCGCGCTCGAGCTTGCGCCGCGTGTCTTCGACCAGCTTCTTCTGCATGGTCGACGCGGCGCCCGACTGGCCGAGGTTCGTCACGCAGCCGCCCTCGGTGGGCGGGCCCTTGAAGATGGCGAGCTTGTTGATGCCGCCTTCGCCGCGGAAGTGGAGCGCCCAGCGCATCGACTCGCTGGCCTGCGCGAGCTTGTTGGTGTCGGCGCGGCTCGAGGCGTAGAGCACCACGAAGAGTGCGAAGAGCAGCGTCACGAGGTCGGCGTACGAGATCACCCACCGTTCGTGGTTTTCATGCTCTTCGTGTTTGTGCTTCTTCGCCATGACGGGAGTCCCACATGTCTCTTCGACACATCCTCGGCGCGCGTGAAGTCGAAAGGCTCGGTGAAGACGGGTACTTCGTGCACGACGGCTTCCTCGGCGCGGAGCTCGCGCGGCGCGTGAGGGATGAAGCGCGGCTGGTGCCGCTGCGGCGAGCCGGGGTGCGGCGCGAGCACACGCTCGACGACACCGTGCGCAACGACGAGATCGCCTGGCTCGCGCCCGAGAACACCAGCGGCGCGCTGCGCGAGGCGGTGGCGCGCTTCACCGCGCTGCAGGACGTGGTCAACGAGGGCGCGTGGCTCGGCCTGCGGCGCTTCGATCTGCAGCTCGCGCGGTACGGCCCGGGCGGGAAGTACGTGCGCCACCTCGACGCCTTCCCCGGCCAGGACAACCGTCGCCTCACGGCGATCGTGTACCTCAACGACGGGTGGACCCCGGCGGCCGGCGGCCAGCTGCAGGTGTTCGCCGCCGTGCCGCGGATCGTCGAGCCGATCCTCGATCGCCTCGTCGTCTTCCGCTCGGAGCTGATCGAGCACGAGGTGCTCGAGTCGCACGCCGAGCGGTGGGCGCTCGCTGCCTGGTACTCCGCGCGCGAGGGCTGAGCCGCGCTGCTCACTTCTTCTCGCCGCCCGCGGGCTTGGCGTGCTTGCCGTGCGAGCCGGCGAAGCTGCGCAGCTTCTCTTCGAGGATGCGCGGGTTGAGCCCTTCCTGAATCGAGAGCACGCCCTCGGCGATCAGCACCTTGCGCTCCTTCATCAGCGCGATGTTCCGCTTGATCTTGTTCGAGAGGGGCAGGGCGATCAGGTTCGCCGCGCCGACGCCGTACACCGTGGCGACGAAGGCGACGGCGATGCCGGGGCCGAGCGCCGACGGGTTGTCGAGGTTCTCCATCACGTGGATGAGGCCGAGCACCGCGCCGAGCACGCCGACCGTCGGGCAGAGGGCGCCGAAGTCGCCCCAGAACTTGGCGACGACCCCGAGCTCCTCAGCCTCGACCTCGATCTCCGTCTCGAGCGTGTTGCGCGCCACGCTCGCCTCGACGCCGTCGACCAGGAAGCCGAGGGCGCGCTTGAGGAAGGGGTCCTTGATCTCGCCGAGCTTGCCCTCGAGCGCGAGCACGCCGTCGCGGCGCGCGATGGTGGCCAGCTCCACGAGCTGGTTCATCATCGGCACGATGTCGTGCGGTGCTTCTTTGAGCGCCAGGCCGAACCCCTTCACGCCGCCGATCACCTCGCTGAGCGGGTACGAGACCAGCACCGCGCCGACCGTGCCGCCGATCACGATCAGGAAGGCGGTGAGCTGCAGCAGCGAGCCGGCGTGACCTCCCTCGAGCTTCTGGCCGAGGAGGATCATGCCGATGCTGAAGGCGATGCCGGGGATGGTCGTCTTATCCATGATGTACTTCCTCTGCCGCGGGCGGCAGGCGTCCGGGTTCGCCCCGGCGCGCCGCCGCGACGAGCTGAATGAGCTCCGAGAGGGGCTCCTTCACCAGCAGCCGCTGCCCGGACATCATGGTGATGACCGTGTCTGGCGTCGCCTCGGCGAAGACGATGAGGGCGTCGTTGACGCCGATCGAGTGGCCATCGAGGCGGGTGAGGAGGATCATGCGGAGGTCTCCGGGAGCTTGTTCGGCACGTTTCGCGTCGCACTTGAGGCGCGTCACCGTCATGACGCGAAGACGCCCCGGCGCTCGCACGGAGCTCCGGGGCGTCGTCAGTGCGGCCGGTGTGCGTCAGCTCACCGCTTGAGCTGCATGAGCTCCTGGAGGAGCTGATCGGCGGTGGTGATGGTCTTCGAGTTCGCCTGGAAGGCGCGCTGCGCGGCGATCATGCGGACGAACTCGCTGGCGATGTCGACGTTCGACTGCTCGAGCATGCCGGCGGCGATCGAGGCGCGCCCGCCCTCGCCGGGGGCGCCGAGCGTGGGCTGGCCCGACTCGTTGCTCTCGGTGAGCAGGTTGCCGCCGATGCGCGTGAGGCGATCGGGCGCCTCGAAGTCGGCCACCGCGACCTGCCCGAGCACGCGCGACGAGCCGTTGGTGAAGGCGCCGAGCACCTCGCCCTTGTTGTTGATGCTGATGTTGCTGAGCGAGCCGTGGGCGCTGCCGTCCTGGCCGGTGAAGGTGGTCACGCTCGGGCCGGAGAACTGCGTCACGCCGGCCATGCCCGTCCCGGTCGGCAGCGGGTCTCCGAGGTTGAAGTTGACGGCCTGCGGCGCCGTGGCCCCGAGGGGGTCGAAGTTCGAGCTCTGGGTGACGCTCACCAGCTTGCCGTCGGTGTCGAAGTCGAGCGTCCCGCTGGCGATCTCCGTCATCACGCCCGCCGTGCCGCCGTTGAGGCCTCCGCCGTCGGTGAGCGCGTGGAACTCCCACGTCCCCGCAGCGGTCTTGTTGTAGTAGACGTCGACGGTGTAGGCCTTGCCGAGCGAGTCGTAGATGGTCACCGTCGACTGACCATCGGACGTCGGGGTCGGGTTGGCTGGATCGAAGGTCTTCACCTGCGCGTCGGCGTTGAGGTTCGCCTTGATGGTGATGTTCGCCGTGGGGAGCGGCGGCGCCGTGGCGGTGCCGACCTGGAGGTCACCCATGCCGGTGCGCGTCCCGGCCGCGTCGGCGACGTAGCCGAGCACGCGCAGCCCCTCGAGGTTCACGAGGTAGCCGTCTTTGTCGATGGTGAACTGCCCGGCGCGGGTGAAGAACTGCCCCGAGACGCCCGCGTGGCTGCCGCGCACCACGAAGAAGCCCGGCCCGTCGAGCGCGAGGTCGGTCGCCAGCCCGGTCGAGGTGAGCGCCCCCTGCGTGATGATGCGCTGCACGGCCTGCAGGCGCGCCCCGAGGCCGACCTCGCCGCCGCCGTTGACGCCGATGAGGTGCTGCACCAGCTGATCCTGGAACGCGGCGCGCGTGGCCTTGAAGCCGATGGTGTTCGCGTTGGCGATGTTGTCGCCGACGATCGACAGCTCGCTGGAGCTGGCCTGGAGACCGGCCGTGCCGGTGGTGAGGGCGGTGAGAAGGCTCATGGTTTCAGCTCCGGGTGGTGGTGGTGAGGGTGGGTTCTGCGATCTGGAGGACGTCGGAGAGCTTGACCTTGAGGCCGCCGATCAGCAGCTCGGGCACGCCAGCCTCGAAGGTGACGCCGGTGGCGCGCGCGCGGCCGCGGAGCGTCACTCCCACGGGGTTCTCCTTGTCGTCGGCGGCGGTCAGCTGCACCTTGTACTTGCCGGCCGGGACCGGGTTGCCCGCGTCGTCGCGGCCGTCCCAGGCGAGCTCGATGGTGCCGGCCTGCTGCCCGAACGCGGTGAGCGAGCGGATCTTCTTGCCGTTCTCGTCGGTGATGCTCACGCTCACCTTGGCCGCGTTCGCCGAGAGCTCGCCGGAGATCGTCGTGCCGCCGGTCGCCGGCAGCGACACCGAGTCGGTCTTGAAGACGATGTCCTTGCCGACGAGGTTGGCGACCGCGGTCTGGTTGTTGGCGGCCTGCGCGACGATCAACGAGTCGAGCCGGTTGTTGGCCGCCTCGGACTGCTCGACGCTCGCGAACTGCGCGAGCTGCGCGATGAAGGCCTGGTTGTCGGTCGGCGAGAGCGGATCCTGGTTGGCGAGCTGCGTGGTGAGCAGCTTGAGGAACTCGTTCTTGCCGAGCGTGCGCGAGCCGGTGGCCCGCGTCTGCTGCGCGTACTCACCGCTGGAGCCGACCTGGTCGATGGAGCTGGGCATGGCGTCAGGCCTTCACGTGAACGCGCCCGGGATCGGTCGCGGTTGAGGGTTCGGAGGCGCTCGCGCTCGAGGTGCGCCGCGCGGTGGGCGTCGATAGCTCGAGCTCGGGGCGCTCGGTCTGCGAGGAGTGCTGGTGCTGCGAGAGATCGAAGTGCCCGAGCGCCAGCCCCTCGCGGGCGAGCTCGACGCGGAGCTCCCCCTGACGCGACTCGAGCAGCTGCGCGGCCGGGCCGGTGGCGCGGATCTCGGTCACCCCGTCCTGGACCTTGAGCTGCACGTTGAGCCGCCCGGCCTCGCCGGTGTCGAGGGACACGCGGGCCACGGTCGGCAGCAGCACCGCGCGCACCGAGGCGTCGTCGAGCATCAGCGGGGCGACCGGCGCGAGCGGCTGGGCGTCCTTGAGCGGCGCGACGGCCTCGAGCTTGAACGGCTCGGCCATGGCGACGGGGGCCGGCTGCGCGCCCGGCGAGAGCAGCGCCTCGGGCTGCTTCTTCTCGTCGGTCGGCTCGAGCTTCGGCTCGCGTTCCCGCTTCGGCTCGGCGGCCCGCGCGCCCTTCTTCTCGTCGAGCGGGTTGGTGACGCGCTGCTGCTCGCTCTTGCCGTGGGCGCGCGCGCTGAGCTGCTGCGCGACGACGTTGCCCGCTTCGACCTTCGCCGGCTCGACCTTCGTGGCCGCGACCTTCAGGTTCGCGCTCTTCGTGTCGATGAGCGGGGCAGGGCGGGAAGCAGGCATCGCCGCCCGCGCCACCAGGAGCAGCTCGTCGGCCGTCGTCGGGGCGGCGGGGCGGAGCTTCTTCTCTTCCTTCTCCGGGCGCGCGGTGGCGAGCTTCTGCTCGAGCGCGACATCGAAGCCGGGCTGCGGCTTCGCCCCCTTCTTGCCGGCAGGCGGCTTGCCGCCCAGGAACTGCAGCACGTCGACCTTCACGGACGGCCTCCTTTGGCGGGCGTCGTCGACAGCGTGGACATGATCGTCAGGAGGTCCGCCGCGAGCTCGGGCTTGAGGCGATCCATCACCGCGCCGGCGTCGGCGGGCTTCATGCGTCGCAGCAGCGCGGCCGCGAGCTGGGGCTCGCTGCGCTGGATCAGCGCCGCGGCCGCCTCGGGCTTCATCGACTTCATCGTCTTGGCGAGGGCGTCGAGATCCTGCGGCTTCGGCGCTGGCGGCGGCGGCTTCGCCTCTGCTCTGGTGGGCTCCGTCTTCGCGGCCGGGGCCGGCTCGGTCCCTCCCTCGCCGCGCTTCGCGAGCAGCGCCTCGAGCTTCTCGGTCTCGGCGCGCAGGCCCGCGCGGGCCTCGGTGATCTCCGCCTTCAGCTTCTCGAGCTGCACCCGCTCGGTCTGGATCGCGGCGCGCTCGTCATCGAGCTTCTTGCGGATGCCGGCGAGCTCCTTCGAGGTGCGCAGCACCTCGCCGCACAGCGCCTTGCGCGTGAGCTGCGGTGGCACCGGCGCGTCGTCCTTCTCCGTCTTCTCGGTGTCGGCGCCGCCGCCCGCGGGCTTCGGGGCCTCTTCCGTGAGCTTCGCCGGCTCGTGCTTCTCGGCGTCCTTCTTGTCGATCTTCTCGACGACCTTCGGCGGCTCGGGGGCGATCTGGGGCGCCTTCGGTGGGCCGCTCGCGAGCACGACTGCGATGACGATCTCAACCACGGCTCTGCTCCCGTCGCGCCGGGGGTGGAGGTGGCGTGAGGGCCGCCTTCACCTGGGCCAGCGTCTGCTCGAGCGAGAAGTGATCGCCCGGCTGCTGCTTGAGGAAAGCATTCACCGTGCCGATGACCTGGAGAGCGCGGTCGACGCGCGGGTTGGAGCCGGCCTGGTAGGCGCCAACCTCAATCAGATCTGCGGCTTCGCGGTACGCCGACAGCACGTCGCGCACCGACGCGGCCAACTCGCGGTGTGTCACCGACGTGACGTCCGACATGCAGCGGCTCACCGACGCCAGAACGTCGACGGCAGGAAAATGACCGGCGTTGGCGAGCTTTCTCGAGAGCACGATGTGCCCGTCGAGCGCCGCGCGCGCGTTGTCCGTCACCGGATCGGACAGATCGTCGCCTTCGGCCAGCACGGTGTAGAGCGCGGTGATGCTCCCGCGCCCGGCGTCGTTGCCCGCGCGCTCGACGAGGCGGGGCAGGGCGGCGAACACCGACGGCGGGTAGCCCTTCGAGGTCGGCGGCTCTCCGGCGGCCAGGCCGATCTCGCGCTGCGCCATCGCCACGCGCGAGAGCGAGTCGACCAGCAGCAGCACCTTCTTGCCGCGCGCGCGGAAGTACTCGGCGACCGCGGTGGCGGCCATGCCCGCGCGCACGCGCACCAGCGGCGGCTCGTCGCCGGTCGCCACCACCACCACCGAGCGCGCCAGCCCCTCGCCGAGATCGCGCTCGACGAACTCGCGCACCTCGCGGCCGCGCTCGCCGATGAGCCCCACGACGATCACCTCGGCCTTCGCGTGGCGGGCGATCATCCCCAGGAGCACCGACTTGCCGACGCCCGGGCCGGCCATCACGCCCACCCGCTGGCCCTCGCCCAGCGTCAGGCACGCGTCGAGGGCCCTCACCCCGAGCACCATCGGCTTCTCGATGCGCCGGCGCTGCATCGCGGGCGGCGGCGCGGCGTGGAGCTTCGCGTGATCGGGCAGCACCATCGCCGGGCCGCCGTCGATGGGGTTCATCCGCGCGTCGACCACCCGGCCCAGCAGCGCCTCGCCCACCGGCAGCTCGCCCGCGGCCGCCCGGGGGATCACCACCGAGCCCTCGCGGATGCCGTCCATGTCGCCGAACGGCACCAGGAGCGCCGTCGGCCCGCTGAAGCCCACCACCTCGGCGAAGACCGTGCGGCCCTCGTCGTCGCGGATCTCGCAGGCGGTGCCGACGGCGACGCGGGGCAGCGACGCTTCGAGCACCAGGCCCGCCGCGCGCACGATGCGCCCCTGCACCACCACCGGCTCCGCCCGCGCGAGCGTCTTGCGCAGGCGCTCGAGATCGAGCCCGCTCACGGCGCACTCCCGTCGAGCTGCCGCACCAGCTCCTCGAAGCGCGTCGCGAGGCGGCCGTCGACCGAGTGGTGGCTGGTGTCGACCATCACGTCGCCGCGGGTGAGCGAGGCGTCGGCGACCAGCTCGATCTTCCCGAGCGAGAACGCGCTGTCGGTGACCCCGGCGAGCCGCTCGACGTCGGCCGGGTGCAGCCGCACGCGCGTCACGTGATCCTCGCCCGCGCGCCGAATGGCCGACTTGATGAGCGAGAAGAGGCTGTCGAGGTTGGTGCTGACCTCCTTCTCGAGGATGCGGCGCGCGATCAGCACCCCCAGCTCGAGCGCGTCACTGCGCGCCTGCTCCGCCAGCCGCTCGCCCTGCGCGCGCAGGGCCTCGAGCGCGAAGCGGATGGTCTCGATCGACGCCACCGGGGTGATCGCGGGCGGCGGCGGGGCCGGCACGGCGGGCGCCGACTCGAGGGGCTCGAAGCGCGGGGCGGGCGCGGCCACCGGCTCGGGCGGCGGCGCCACCGGCAGCGGCGCGGGCACCGGCTCGGCCCTCCGCGGCGGAGGCGGCGCGGAGGGCAGCCACTTCACCGGCCGCACGTGCGCCGGGTCGACGTCGGCGATCTTCAGCGCCTCCACCTTCACCGGCGCCGTCCCCTCCATGAATGCAGGCCGCTTCATGACCGTGCCTCAGAGCATCTTGTCCGTCGGGCGGACGATGGTGATGCGGCCCTTCTCCGCCGCCTCGATGGCCACCTTGGCGATCTCCGCCTGCGCGGCCTCGACCTCCGACAGCTTGACCGGGCCCATCGCGGCGAGATCGTCCTCGAGCAGCTCGGCCGCGCGCGACGACATGTTCTTGAGGAACTTCTCCTTCACCTCCGGAGAGCCGCCCTTGAGCGCCACCGTCACCTGCTTCATGTCGAGATCCTTCATCAGGCTCTGCAGGTCGCGATCCGACAGGCGCGTGAGATCCTCGAAGGTGAAGAGCTTGCTGCGCAGATCGTTGGCCAGCGACGGATCGTCGCGCTCGATGGCGGCGAGGATCTCCGTCTGCTGCGCGGCCGGGCTCCGGCGGAGGATCTCCAGCGCGGCGACGCGGCCGTCGACCTTGCGCATGCCCTCGGACACGAGCGCCTGGAGCTCGCCGGTGAGCGCCATGCGCACCTCGCGCAGCACCTCGGGAGCGACGGCCTCGACCACGGCCATGCGGCGCACCACCTGCGGGCGGATGCTCAGCGGCAGGCGATCCATCACCAGCGCGGCGCGCTCGGCGGTGAGCGACGAGAGCACCAGGGCGATGGTCTGCGGCTGCTCGCGCGAGAGGATCATCGACAGCGACTCTGCGTCGGCGGTGGCCACCGCGCCGAGCAGCTCCTCCGGCTGGTGCGCGGGCGGCTGCGCGTCGAAGGTGCGCTTGACCGTCTCGGGGCCGAGCAGCTCGGCGGCCAGCTTGCGCAGCATCGCGTCGCCGCCCAGCACGTCGACGCCCGCCTGCTGCATGGCGTTGACGAAGAAGTTGAGCGAGTCGGGGATCGCGCTCGGCCCGAGCCGCTTGAGCTCCTTCGCGCCGAGGGCGACCTGGCGCACCTCGAGCTCGGTCATCTGACGGAAGACCTCCGCCGCGACCTCCGGGCCGAGCCCGAGGAGCAGCGCCGCGACGCGCTTGGCGCCCGGGCCGGCCTTGTCGATCCACGGCAGCTCCGGAGGGGCGTTGTTGTTCGCGTCAGCCATGGTGCTTCACCTCTTCGAGATCCGAGTGCAGCCACGCGCGCACCAGCATCACCGCGCGCTCCGGGTCGGCCTTCACCATCGCGCGGGCCTTTTCCTTGAGGTCCGCGAGCGGGTCGATCAGCACCGGTTGCTCTTCCTTCTTCTCTTCGGTCGCCACACCATCGATCGCGTTGGCCTTCGCCTCGAGCGCGGCCACGGTCGCGCCAGGCTGCAGCACCAGCTCCTGCGGCACCTCCTGGCCCTTCGCGCCGCGGCGCAGCAGCACGAAGGCGACGATCGCCGCCAGCAGCAGCCCGCCCCCGACCGCCGCGTAGACCCACACCGGCGTGGTGGCCGCCACCGCGGGCGCCTCACCCTCGGGGATCTTCTCGAACACCTGGCTCGTCAGCTCGAACTGATCGCCGCGCGCGTCGTCGATGCCCACCGCCGAGCGCACCAGCGCCGCCGTGGGGCCGAGCTCGACCGAGGTGCGCGGCTTGCCGTCGAGGCCGTCGACCATCACCGCCACCGAGAGCTTCGCCAGCCGCGGGAGCTTCGCCACCGTCTGGGTGCGGGTGTTGGTGACCTCCGTCTCGCGCGTGGTGTCGCTGCTCGACGAGGTGCCCTGCTGCGTCGGGCCCTGCTGCGGCGGCGCGGCGACCAGCGGCTGGTTGGGCACCGCGCCCGCGATCCCCGCAGGCGAGGTGGTCTGGTTGTTCGAGTTGGTGGTGCGCGTCGTCTCCTTGGTCACCACCATGCCGTCGTCGGGCTTGAGGTCGGTGCGGTTCTCGACCACCTGGGTGAAGTCGAAGGCCGCCGTGACACGGGCGATCACCTTGCCCTGGCCGTAGGTGCGCTCGAGCATCGAGACCACCTTGTGCTCGAGATCGCGCTCGTACTGTCGCTGGTACGAGACCTCGGCGCTGTTCCACGCCGAGTCCGACGAGAGCACCGCGCCCGTGCCGTCCATCACCGTCACCGCGTCGGCCGGGAGCCCGGGCGTCGCCGACGACACGAGGTGGCGGATGCCGGCCAGCTCGCGCTCGCCCAGCGTGCGCCCCGGCTGCAGGTTGACCACCACCGACGCCGAGGCCTTCTTGTCCTCGTCGCGGAAGAGGCCCTTCTCGGCCAGCGAGACGGTGACGCGCGCGTTGCGCACGCCCTGGAAGTTGCCGATGGTGCGCGCGAGCTCGCCCTCGATCGCCCGGCGCAGGTTGACGCGCTGGGTGAACTCGCTGACGCCGAGATCGCCGCGATCGAAGAGCTCGAAGCCGACGCCCGCGCCGCGCGGCAGGCCCGCCGTCGCGAGGAGGATGCGCGCGTCGTAGACCTTGTCCGCCGGCACCGCGAGCGCCGAGCCGTTGGCCTCGACGCGGAAGGGCACGCCCGCGTTGCGCAGGATGCCCGAGGCCTCGGTGGAGTCCTCCTGCGAGAGGTTGGTGAACGCGTACTGGTACTCGCCGCCGCGCGCCACCGCCGCCACGCCGGCCGCGATCAGCGCCGCCAGCACCACGCCGCCGATCAGCGCCACCCGCAGGCCGGCGGGCATCGCCGCGAGGCGCGCGGGCAGTTCACGAAGCTGCTTGAGGAGGCTCTCCATGGCTCACACCGGCATGCGCATCACTTCGTTGTAGGCCTCGAGGAACTTGTTCCTCACCTTCATCGCCACGCGCATCGCGACGTCGGCCTTCTCGAGCGCCAGCATCGTCTCGTGGAGGTTGCCTTCGCCGTTGCCCAGCTTCTGCGCCTCGACGTCGGCGTCGGTCTGCATCGCGTCGACCTTCTCGATCGCCGTCTTGAGCGCCTCGCCGAAGCCGTCGCCCTTCGCGTCGACCTCCGCGGTGCGGTCCGCGCGCGAGGCGGGGCGGGCGATCTCGACGCCGGGGTTCTCGAGGCCGTTGAAGGACAGGGGCTTCATGATCCGTTACCTCGCGATGTCCAGCGCGCGCTGGGCCATGCTCTTGAGCGTGTCGACCGCGCTGGCGTTGGCCTCGTAGCTGCGCGACGCCGTCATCAGGTTGACCGTCTCGTGCACCGGGTTGACGTTGGGGAAGGTGACGAACCCGTCGGGATCGGCGTCGGGGTGCGAGGGCAGGTAGACGCGCTTGCCGGGCGAGGGGTCCTCGACGATCTGCGTCACCTTCACCGCCTGGGCCTCGCTCGGGTCGCCGGGCTGGGCCGCGCCCGCCAGCTCGCCGTCGAAGCCGATCGCCGAGAGCACCGGGTCGCGCCGGTGGTACGGCTCGCCGTCCGGCCCGCGCGTCGACTCCGCGTTGGCGAGGTTGCTGGCCGCCACGTTGACGCGCGTGCGCTGCGCCGAGAGGCCCGAGCCGCTGATGCGAAGTGCCGTGAGGAAGTCGGACATGGGGTCTCTCCTTGCGAGTCAGTCAGCCGATGCCGTCGGTCGCGACGTAGCGGAGGATGGCGAGCTTCTTCCCCACCGCCTTCGCCGCCGCGCCGTAGAGCAGCGAGTTGCGCGCCAGCTCGACCATCGTCTTGTCGAGATCGACGCCGTTGCCGTCGAGGCCGCCGGTGAACTCCGGGGCCACCTTCACGAACTCCGAGGGGTCGGCGGTCATCGGGCGCTGCTCCCCCGGGCCGGTCTGGTTGCGCGCCGCCTCGGCCGCCGCCAGCGCCCGCGAGAAGTCGAGCTCGCGCGGCACGTAGCCGGGCGTGTCGACGTTCGCGATGTTGCCGTTGAGCACGTTCTGCCGCTCGAGCCGCACGTCGAGCGCGGCCTCAAGCTTCCCGACGGTCGTGTCGAAGAGCTTCACGGGGCCACCGCGGACAGGCCCTCGGACGAGGAGGCCGTGGAGCCCTCGGGCGAGGAGGGGGTGTTGAGCTTCTGGCGGAGCGTGCGCAGCCCGATGTTGAGCAGCCGCGCGGCGTGCGTGCGGTTGCCGTTGGTGCGCCGCAGCGCCTCGGCGATCGCCACGCGCTCGAGCGCCACCAGATCGAGCGGGAGGTGCGCCGGGAAGCCGACCATCGACGGCTCGTGCGCCGCGCTCCTCGTGGGGGCAGGCAGCCCGAGATCCGCCGCCTCGATCACCTGGCCGCGGGTGCGGATCAGCGCGCGCTCGAGCACGTTGGCCAGCTCGCGCACGTTGCCCGGCCAGCGGTAGCCCTCGAGCACCCCCAGCGCCTCGCCGGTGAGCCGCAGCGGCGGGCGGCCGAGCGCGGCGGCGATGCGCGCGATGAGCACGTCGGTCAGCGACGGCAGATCCTCGCGGCGCGCGCGCAGCGGCGGCACCACGATGGGGTACACGTCGAGGCGGTAGAAGAGATCCGAGCGGAGCTGGCCGCGCTCGACCAGCTCCCGCAGATCGCGGTGCGAGGTGGCGATGAGGCGCGACGGGTGCGTCCCCTCGAGGATCGCCAGCAGCCGGCCCTGCGTCTCCATGGGGATCGCGGCGATCTCGTCGAGCACCACCGTGCCGCCGTGGCGCAGCGCCGCCTCGACCTGCTCGAGATCGAGCGCGATGCCCGAGAGCACCGACAGCGGCAGGCCCGCGCGCGGCGAGATCTGGTGGATGAAGCGCGCCAGCACCTCCTTGCCGCTCCCGGTCTCGCCGGTGAGGAGCACGGTGGTCGGCGCGCCCGCGACGTCGACCGCCGCGCCAATCGCCTGGCGCATCGCGGGGCTGAAGCCGATCAGCCCGACGTCGTCGGTCCCGTTGGCCCTGGGCAGCTCGTCTCTCATGGCGTCGTCTCCGTGGGTTGGGTCTGTGGTTCCTGGTGCTGCGAGGCGCGGCTGCGCACGGCGGCGGCGCGCGCGAGATCGGTGGAAAGCGAAACCTGTGCCGTGAGCGCCTCGAGGCTCGCCGTGTCGTCGACGGCGGGCGGAGGCGCGGCGGTGGTCCCGGTACGCGGCCCGAGCTGCCGGCGCGCGGCGGCCCATCCCCCGCCTTGAGCCGAGGTGCCGAGCTTGCTCTGCGCGTACTCGAAGACCACCGCCGCCCTCACGCGATCTCCGGCGGCCAGGTAGAGGTTGACGATCTCCAGCAGGTGCGCGGGGAGCTGCGCCCGCGGGATCTTCGGCGTGTTCGACGCCAGCACGCCCGCCGCGAAGCCCGGCGCGCCGAGCTCCCGCGCGGTCTGGGCCGCGATGGGGTTGAGCTGCGCCTCGAGCGGGCCGTGGCGCACCTGATCCGTCAGGAAGACCGACAGCGCGAGAATGCGCGCCTCCACGTCGTCCGACTCGAGGCCGGCCTCCACCACCCGCTGGCAGAAGGCGACCAGCCCCTCGCAGAACGCCGAGTCCTTCTCGAGGTTGCGCTGCAGCCGCGCGAGCGCGTCTTCGTCGTGGCCCGTCATCAGCTCGCGGCGCAGGGTGAAGAGCTCCAGCTCGTGCGCCGGCTCAGCCGAGAGCCCGTCGGCGTCGGCCACCTTCGCGGACGCGGCCGGCGAGAGGCAGGTGCCCATCAGCTCACAGACGCGCACCGCCGCGAGGCGCCCCACCGGCCCCACCGGCGAGACCTTCGCGTAGTGCGCCAGCGCTCCTTCGACGTCGCCTGCGCGCAGCGCCAGATCGCCGAGGCGGAAGTGCGCCAGGCTCAGGTCCGGCGTGTCGAGCGCCGCGGCGAAGGCCTTGCGCGCCGTCTCGTAGTCTCCCGCCGCGAGCGCACACTCGCCGCGCGCCGCGGGGAGCTGGCCCGGGCACACGTCGGGGATCGCCAGCTGCCGGAGCGACCACGCGCGCAGCGGGATCAGCGCGTCGGGGTTCGACCAGTTGAGGCCGATCAGCCGCCGGAGATCGACGAACGAGCCCCGCGCGTCGCTCGACAGCTCGGCCCACAGCTGCCGCGAGCGGCACACCAGCACCACGCCCGTCTTCGTCTTCTCGAGGGTGGGGCACAGGCGCGGCGGCTTTCCGGCGATCGTGAGGCCGGTGAGCACCACGCGGCCCGTCAGCGGGAGCACCTCGACCGAGGCCTCCTTCGACGTGCGCTGCACCGCGACGCGCTCGACGGACGCGGTGAAGCCCGTCGGCGGCGTGGCAGCGAGGAGCGTGGCGAGCACGAGCGTCACGAGCGCGTTCCCCTCAGGCGGCCTGCGACTCGCGCTGACGGCGGCGCAGCTTCTCGACGAGCGTGGTGCGCTGCAGGCCGAGCAGCTCCGCGGCGGCCTTGCGGTTGCCGCCCGCCTGCGCGAGCGCGGCCGCGATGTACATCTCCTCGAGCGTGCGCAGCAGGTTCGGGAGATCGACCGGGAACTTCGGCGCCGCGGCGTCGGCGAGCAGCTTGTCCGGCGTCGGCGGGAGCTGCAGCTCCGGGCCCTGGCTCGGCAGCGGCTCGAAGCCGTTGGTGTTGGCCTCGGTCGGGAAGCGCAGCGCGGGGGGCGTCATCGCCGGCGCGGGCGGCACGATGGTGAGCGACGGCGTCGTCAGATCGTTGGCCTGCATCGCGGCCTGGCGAACGTGCGGCGGGAGATCCGTGACGCGGATGATCGGCCCCTCGGTGCACACCGACACGCGCTCGACGAGGTTCTCCAGCTCGCGCACGTTGCCGGGCCACGAGTAGAGCTCGAGGGCGCGCACCGCCATCGGCTCGAGCGGCCGGGTCTCGCCGCGCGTGCGCCAGAAGTGGGTGAAGAGCTTCATGATGTCGGCGCGGCGGCTGCGCAGCGGCGGCAGCTCCAGCGGGCACACCTGCAGGCGGTAGAAGAGATCGCGGCGGAAGCGCCCGGCCTCCACCTCCGCGGCGAGGTTGCGGTTGGTGGCCGCGATGAGACGGAAGTTCGCGGTGACGCTCTCGGCGCTGCCCACGGGCTCGTAGGTGCGCTCCTGGAGCAGGCGCAGCAGCTTGACCTGCAGCGGCAGCGGCAGCTCGCCGATCTCGTCGAGGAATAGCGTGCCGCCCTCGGCCATCGCCACCCGGCCCTTGCGCGACGAGACCGCGCCGGTGAACGCGCCACGCACGTGGCCGAACAGCTCGCTCTCGATCAGCGTCTCGGGGATCGCCCCGCAGTTGACCGGCACGAAGTGGCGGCGCGCGCGCGGGCTGTTGTCGTGGAGCCAGCGGGCGAAGACCTCCTTGCCCGTGCCCGTCTCGCCGGTCAGCAGCACCGTCGAGTCGGTCGGCGCGATGCGCTCACACGCCTTGAGCACCTCGACCAGCGGCGACTGCGCGTCGTGAACGAGCGGGTTGTTCGTGCCGAAGGTCTCAGTGGTCTCTGCCGTCACCAGGTTCATCGTGTGCCCCTCGCTCGCCCACGGAATGTGGGTGCTGTTGCGTGTGGGGGGCTTGAGCAACCCGCTTGCCAGCGCCAAAAAACCAACGATCTCAAGTCACTCGGCTGACGCGCCACATGGGTGACCGCGGGTAGCCCCAACCCTCGTCAGCGCCACGGAACCGCCGCTGTGCGATCAATCAACGACTTGGCGCGCGGGTGCGAAGTGACTTCGGGCTGGGGGGGTTGACCCATGACGCGCCAGATTGCTGTTGGGCGAGTGCTTGCATTGAGGCGGCCTCGATGAGCCTCGTGGCTGAGCGTCAGGAAGCACCTGCTGCGTCGGAGCGCGGCTTCCTCACGTTGATCAACGAGTTGCCGGTCGGGCTGGTGTGGCTGAGCGAGCAGGGCGAGGTGCTCGAGCAGAACGAGCTGGCGAGCGTGCTCCTCGAGACGACCGCGGGGGTGCGCATTCGCCAGGTCGTCGACCGCCTCGTCGAGGCCTGCCGCACCACCCACACCTGCATCCAGTCGACGTGCGAGCTCTCGGGCGCGGAGCAGGTGTCGGTCTCGGTCGCACCCGATCGCGTGCCGGGCGCGTTCCTGGTGGTGCTCGATCGCCGCCGCCTCGAGAAGGCGCGCACCGAGGCGAGCGTGCTGCGCGCGGTGCTCAAGGCGATCGCCTCGTCGACCACGCGCCAGGACGCGCTGCGCCGCGCGCTCGAGGCGGTGCACACCGCGCTCGCCGCCACGCACCTCGCGTTCTTCGAGCTCGACGCGGCCGGCAAGCGCTTCGCCTGCGTCGCGACCTCGGGGCTCAACGACGAGGAGATCGTCGAGCCGGCGTCGCTCGAGAACGCGACCGAGCACTCGCTGCTCGCCGCGGCGCTCCGCTACCGCCGGCCGATCACCATGCCCGATCTCTCGATGCAGGACGGGCTCTTGCCCTTCCGCAAGGAGCGCGGGCTGGCGGGCCTCCTGTTCCCCGTCTCGGGGCGCAGCACGCGCGGGGTGCTCTACGTGTCGACGCGCGACGCCCTGTCCGACGGGCTGCTGCGCCTGTGTCACGCGCTCGCCGACGCGGTGGGCGCGGTGCTCGATCTCGCGACCCTCGAGGCCGAGGCCACGCGCGCGCGGCAGATCGCCCAGCAGCAGGAGCGGCTGGCCACCATCGGCCAGCTGGTGGCCGGCGTGGCGCACGAGATCAACAACCCGCTGGCCTTCCTCAAGAGCAACCTCCACTCGCTGCGCGGCGATCTCGACGAGCTGAAGACGGGCGCCGCCGAGCCGATGGCCGAGGTCTCGGAGATCGTCGCCGAGTCGATCGAAGGCGTCTCGCGCATCGAGACCATCGTCCAGGCGCTCAAGCACACCGCGCGGCGCAAGGAAGAGAAGATCCGCTTCGACCCGACGCGGGCGGTGCTCGAGGCGGTCACCATCTTCAAGGGCGCGCACAAGCAGGAGTGCGACATCGACGCGACGGGCCTCAAGCAGCTCCCGGAGGTGATCGGCAGCCCCTCGGCGCTGGGCCAGGTGGCGCTCAACCTCATGCAGAACGGCCTCGACGCGATGATGTCGCTCGAGCGCAAGCGCCGCCGGCTGTTCGTCTCGAGCCGCACCGAGCCCGGCACGCTGATCGTCTCGTTCCGCGATCAGGGCACGGGCATCCCGCCCGAGGTGCAGGAGCGCATGTTCGACGCCTTCTTCACCACGAAGGATCCGGGGAAGGGCACCGGCCTCGGGCTGTCGATCTGCAAGGAGATCGCCGAGGCGATGGGCGGGCACCTCGCGTACACCACCGGCCCCGACGGCACCTGCTTCGATCTCGTGCTCAAGGCCGAAGAAGACGACTGAGCCGCTTCAGTCGGGGAAGCGCAGCACCCGGTACGGCCGGCTCACGCAGCCCGTGTCACCGAGCCGCTGCACGGTGGGCGGCGCCCAGCAGGTGTGGAGGATCAGATCGTCCTCGTCCACCACGCCGAGCGGCTCGCGATCCTCGAAGAGGATCCCCACGTGGCGCGAGCCGGGGAAGTGCACCAGGTCGCCCACGCGCGCCGGCTTGCCTTCCTTGAGCAGCGGCGCCTGTCGATCGATGTCGTACGACGAGGTGTAGCTGGCCTTCTTCCCCGCGCGCCGCCGGGCGTAGATCACCAGGTCCGCGCAGTCGGAGCCGATCAGCAGATCGCTCTGGTTCCGCCCGTCGGGCCCCGCGCTGCCGAAGATGTACGGCGTGTTGAGCAGCTCGGTGGCGTAGCCGATGAGCGAGTCGTCGCGCCGGAACGTCACGCGGAACACGTCCCGGGTGAGCCCGCCGTACTTCGTGCTGTCCGCGCCCGGCGTCGAGAGCTTCTCCCCGCGCTTCGTCTCGCACTCCACGCGGAAGGCCATGGTGCCCAGCCCGGGGAGCTGCGGCACCGGCGCGAGCTGCGTCGGCGTCACGTCGGCGGGGCACTCGAGCTGCCCGGCGCAGGTGGAGATCTCCGTCTCGACGTAGCGCACCGGCTCGAAGTGGAACGAGGGCGTGGTGTTGTCGAGCGCGCCGACGGCCGGCTCGACCTTGAACCAGCGCACCGCCGCCGCCTCCGCGCCCCTGAGCACCGCGCGCAGCGTCACCGGCGTGCCCCGCTTCGCGTACACCCAGCTCGAGGTCGGCTTCTTCGCGTCGCCCACCGTCGCCTCGAGCTGCAGGCTCGGCTTCGCGGACAGCACCGCCAGGAAGAGGACGGAGATCATCAGGAGTCAGACCTTGCCGCAGATCGATTGGTTCCGTTACAGGGCAGGGCGATGCGTACGTACAAGCTGCTGCTGGCCGACCCGAAGGGCCGCGTGGTCGAGCACCCCTGGCTCCTCGCCTCGCTGCGCAGCGACGAGTCGATCCTCCCGCCCACCGGTCGTCCCATCCCGCTCCCCGAGGCCGGCAAGCTCGCGCACCTGCCCGGGCGGCTCCCGGTGGGCATCGATCCCGAGAGCGGCGAGCCGGTGCTGGTGAAGGAGTTCGAGCTCGACGGCAAGCGCTTCACCCCGCACGCGGTCGGCGCGGTGCTCCCGCCGGGCTTCACCCGCACCTACCTGCCGGGCGAGGTCAAGGCCGACGGGCCGGTGCTGCCGCAGTGGGCCTACACCGCCGCCGCGTGGTGCGAGGACGGCCCGGTGGTCTGGGCGCTCCACACCGATCGCCGCAAGCACTGGACGCCCGCGAAGTTCTCCACGCCCGAGGTGAAGACCCTGGTGAAGGAGCACCTCGAGCGCTTCCCGAACAACGCAGTGCTCACCCAGCTCAAGACCTGCGCGCTCGTCTACCGCTGCTTCACCAGCCAGAACGTCTTCTACGCCCGCGACGAGGGCGGCATCCCCGCGTCGATCATGTGCAACGCCCGCTGCGTGGGCTGCATCTCCGATCAGCCGGAAGACGGCCCGCCGTCCTCGCACGACCGCATGGATCACGGGCCCACGCCCCAGGAGATGGCCGACGTCGGCGTCTGGCACCTCGAGCACGCGCCGGGCCGCACGATGATCTCCTTCGGGCAGGGCTGCGAGGGCGAGCCGCTCACGCGCTGGAAGGCGATCGCCGAGGCGATCCGGCTCATCCGCGCGAAGACCTCCCGCGGCAGCATCAACATCAACACCAACGGCTCGCTGACGAAGGGCCTCGAGGCGCTCTTCGACGCGGGCCTCGACGCGGTGCGCGTGTCGCTCAACAGCGCGGTGAAGGATCTCTACGAGGCCTATTACAAGCCGCAGCGCTTCGGCTGGGAGGACGTGGAGGCCTCCATCGCGCTCGCGCGGAAGAAGAAGGGCTACCTCGCGCTGAACCTGCTGCTGTTCCCCGGCGTCACCGATCGCAGGGGCGAGGTCGCCGCGCTGACGAAGCTGGTGAAGAAGTACCGCGTCGATCAGATCCAGACGCGCCCGCTCGCCATCGATCCCGCGCAGTACATCGAGGTCGCGCGGGGCAGGGGCGCCGGCGGCGAGCCGCTCGGCATTCCGCAGATGCTCAAGCACCTCAAGCGCGAGGCGCCGTGGCTGGTGATCGGCAACTTCGCCCGCGGGCTGGGCGAGCGGCGCGTCGTCGCCTGAGCGCAGCAGAGAAAAGAAACGGGTCCGTGGCCAAAGGGGGAAAGCCACGGACCCGCCCGAGGTCGGCCCCATGCCGACCTCTCGAAACTGGAGCTGACGTCAGAGCGGGACGCCCATCGGCTGCGTCACCTCGTCAGAGAAGGTCTCGGAGAGCTTCGCGAGCGGCCGCGCCATGGGCCGCGTCGGCTCGGGCGGCGTCGGCGCCGGCTGAAAGCGCGCGCCGCTGCTGAGCGCCGCCATCGTGCTCGGCCCGGCGACACCGGTGAGCGGCAGGCCCACGTGCTGCTGGAGCCGCTTCACCGCTGCCTCCGTGCGCGGGCCGTACACCCCCGGCCCCGAGCGGAGATCGCTCACCGACATGAAGCGCGCCGCCACCAGCTTCTGCTGGAGCGCCGTCACCGCCGGGCCCGTCATGCCCCGCTGGAGCACCTGCGCCGTGGTCGACCTGCGCTCGAACCCGTCGACCGCCTTCTTCTCTGTCCCGGGACGCGACACCGCCGGCTGCGCCTTCGCCGGGGTCGTGTTGCGCAGGGAAGAGAGGCGGACCGAGCTCATGGGGCGTGTCCCCGGTTTTCAAGGGGTGGGCCAGCCGCGCAGACCGAGAAACCACCGGAGTTCCGAGAGGTTGCGTGTAAGGAACGGAGACAACCTGCGCCTCGACGCTCCACCTCGGCCTTCGCCTGCAACGATTTCAACGGGTTCGCGCAGCTGTCTCGAATTCAGACAGTGGACCGCGCGCGCGCCAATTCAGGTGAGGAGATCGAGGATCTCTTTGGCGATCAGCGAGTCCTTGCGGACGTAGCCATCGGCGCCGGCGGCCTGGGTGATGCGCTGCAACTCGGGCTCCTGCTCGGCGGAGCAGAGCACCACCTGGATGCCGGCGAAGAGCGAGTTGCCCTTGATGAAGCGGCAGAACTCCTCGCCGTTGACGCCCGGCATGTGCACGTCGAGCAGCACGAGATCGGGGCGCGTCTTCTTCTTGAGGATGATCTTCGTCGCCGCGTCGGCCGAGTTGGCCGTCATCACCTCGTGGCCCTGGGCGGTGAGCTCGACCTGGAGGAGGTGCGCGGTCGCGTCGCTGTCGTCGACCACCAGCACGCGGCGCCGCTGCACGCCCGACGCCGTGGCGCCGCCCCCCACCGCGCTGCGGATGGTCTCGACCGCGGCGTCGAGGCCGGCCGCCTTGCAGATGTAGCCGTCGGCCCCGACCGCCTTCGTCTTGGCCGCGAGCTCCGCCTCGGAGATGTCGGAGTAGAGGTACAGCCGCGAGCTGAGCTTGCGCTGCACCTTGAGGAACTCGACCACGTCGTCGCCGTACATCTCGGGCATGTTCACGTCGACCAGCACGAGATCGTACGTGTGGGCGGCGAGCTGCTGATCGAGCGCTGCGAGATCCGAGGCAGCGTCGGCCTCCAGCCCCACCTGGGCCAGGGCCTGGGTGATGAGCTGTACCATCATGGGGCTGTCATCGATGACGAGCACACGCGCTGCCATGCGCGGGCTCATAGCAGACTTTCTTTTCCGGTCTGAGAGCGCATTTCGATACGCTGCGCGTCCAGTCTCGTGGAACCTTCCTTTCTCCAGCGCGCCCTCGCCAACGCTCCCGACCGCGCCGCCGCCCAGGTGGCCCGGCCCGAGGAGGAGTACTTCATCTTCCGCTCGGGCGATCTCACGCTCGGCGTGCGGTCCGACACCGTGCGCGAGGTGACGCGCATGGGGCCGCTCACGCCGCTGCCGCGCTCGCCCAGCTTCCTCCTCGGCGTGGTGGGCCACCGCGGCGAGGTGGTGCCGCTGATCGATCTCCTGCGCTTCCTGGGGCAGGGCGAGTCGCGGCCCACGACGCGCAGCCGGCTGTTCATCAGCGACACCAACGATCACGTGGTGGGCTTCCTCGCGGATCAGGTCGTCGGGCTGCGCCGCATCTTCGTGGCCGACAAGCTCCCGCCGCCGGCGGGCGCGGGGCCGACGCAGGAGTTCCTCGAAGGCGTCGTGCAGTCGCGCGAGCTCGGCTCGCTGAGCCTGCTGCACCTCTCGCGCGTCGTGACCTCGGCGCGGCAGAAGTCGGTGGCGCGATGAGCGAGGTCGCCGTGGAAGAGCTCGAGCTCGTCGTCTTCGACGTCGCCGGCGCGCGCTACGCGGCCGATCTCACCCAGGTGCGCCGCATCGATCTCGACGATCCGACCGAGAGCGTGGGGCCGCTCCTCGGCACCCCGGCGCGCGGCCACCGCGCCCTCGTCTTCGCCCTCGCCGACGGCCACGAGCGCCGCCTGGTCGTCGATCACGTCCACGGGGTCTCGCGGGTGCCCGTGTCGTCGCTCCGCCGCATGCCCGCCGCCGTCCACGCCGCGCCCTGGGCCGTCGGCGCGTGGCTCGATGGCGACTCCACCGTCCTCCTCATCGATCTCGTCTCCACCGCCTCCGTCGCACCCTGAAGGAAAGCCTCACCATGGCCACCGAAACCCCCGAGTCTCCGAAGAAGAAGAAGCCGGCCGCCGCGGCCTCCGCCGACCTCTCGGCGTTCCTCGCGCCCCTCCGCTCTGCCCAGGGCGGCGACTTCGAGGCGCGCGTCGACGGCAAGGGCTTGAGCGGCGACCAGAAGGAGCTCGCCGCGCTCATCAACTCGCTCATCGAGCGCGTCGCCTCCGAGCAGAAGGTGGGGCTCGCCCGCCGTGACGAGATGCGCCACCTCCTCGAGTCGGCCCAGGCCGCGCTCTCGGCGCTGGTCAGCCACGGCGATCTCACCAGCTTCCAGTGGACGCCCGTCGACGACCCGGTGATCGACCCGCTCCTCGACGGCTTCTCGAAGGTGATCGAGACGCTGCGCACCTTCGTGCGGGAGATCAACGAGGCGGCGCTGCGCCTCTCGTCGTCGGCCAACGAGGTGCTCGCCGCGTCGACCCAGCACGAGTCGTCGTCGACCGAGCAGGCCGCGGCGATCCACGAGACCACCGCCACCATGGAGGAGCTCAAGCACGCCTCCGCGCAGATCGCCGAGAACGCCGGCGCGGTGGCGCGCGTCGCCGAAGAGACGCTCAACTCTGCCCGCTCGGGCCGCGGCGCCATCGGCGAGTTCATCGAGGCCATGCAGCAGATCCGCGCCGACGGCATCGCGGTGTCCGAGTCGATCACCAAGCTGCTGCGCCGCGTGGAGCGCATCGGCACGGTGGTCGAGGTGATCGACGAGATCGCCGACCGCTCCGACCTGCTGGCGCTCAACGCCGCCCTCGAGGGCTCGCGCGCCGGTGAGGCGGGCAAGGGCTTCTCGATCGTCGCCGCCGAGATGCGCCGCCTCGCGGAGAACGTCCTCGACTCGACCAAGGAGATCAAGAACCTCATCACCGAGATCCGCGAGGCGACCGCCGCCGCCGCCTCGGCCGCCGACGCCTCGCGCACCGCGACCGAGCAGGGCGAGCGCCTCGGCTCGGTGGCCGCCAGCGCCGTCGAGGGCATCCTCGCGGGCGTGCAGGAGACCAGCGACGCCGCGCGCGTGATCAACCTCGCCACGCAGCAGCAGCGCACCGCCACCGAGCAGGTGGTGGCCTCGATGGCGGAGATCGAAGACGTCACCCGCCAGACCACCCAGGCCTCGAAGCAGGCCACCTCGGCCGCCGCCGAGCTCACCCAGCTCGCCAGCCGCCTGTCGGATCTCATCAAGCGCTTCAAGGCGGACTGATCGACCTTGGATACCGAAGCCCTCAAGAAGTCCCTCCTCACGAAGTTCGTGGAGGTGACGCAGGACCGGCTCCAGGCCATCCAGCTCGGGATCCTCGAGCTCGAGAAGGCCGAGGCCGACCGCGCGGCGGAGGCCGTCGCGCGCGACCTGCACACGATGAAGGGCGAGGCGCGCATGCTCGGGCTGGCCGCCATCGGTCAGCTCGCCCACTGCTGCGAGGACCTCCTCAAGGCCGAGCGCGAGAAGAAGGTCGACACGCGCAGCGCGACCGACCTGCTGCTCCACGGCTGCGACGCGATCAGCGACCTGCTCGACGACCTCGACGCCGCCAAGGAAGGCAACGAGGCCTCGGCCGACATGGCCGGCAAGCTCGCCGCGGCCGCCGGCACCCCGGTGCCGCCGCTCAAGCCCGCCGCCCGCGCCTCGGCGCCCGCGGCCCGCCCGAAGCCCGCCGCGACCGCGCCCATGCCGGCGAAGGCTCCGCCG
>JBMORD010000067.1:0-23779 GCA_049322495.1 Myxococcota bacterium
TGCCGTCTGCGCCGTCGCTGGCGCCCGTCGTGAGCGCGCCGCCGCCCGTCGCGCCGGTGGCCTCGGGCGAGGGCTCGATGGCCTCCGCGGTGGCCGGGCTCACCGGCGAGCCGCCTCCGCCGCCGTCGCCGTCGGCCCCGAACGCGAAGCCTCGGGGGGTCGACCTCGCGGAGATCGACCGTTACCTGGAAGGCCTCGGGAAGCTGTAGGCCCGAGCTTCCGTTGATCGAAACGGCAGGCCTGGCGCAACCAACGCAGGTCGGAGAAGGAGCACCCGGTGCAACCCACTCGACGCCGCTGGCGACGAGCCCTGGGAGTGGCAGTGGCCCTGCTGGGCCTCGTCACGCTTGCGCTGCGCACCGAGCGGGCCGGTGAGCTGGTCTGTCAGCAGCTCCGTGAGCGGCTGCCCGCGGCCCTCGACGCCGACGTCGAGCTCGGGCGCTGCGTCATCGACCCGCTCACCGCGAGCGTGGAGGTCTCGCACGTCGCGGTCACGCCGCACCCCGCGCCGGAGCCGCTGCTCACCGCCGACAAGGCGAGCCTCTCGCTGCGCGGGCTGTTCATGGGCGGGGTCTCGCTGCAGGACGTCGAGCTCATCCGCCCGCGGGTGGAGCTCTCTGCGCCCGAAGGCTCGAGCGCGCCGTCTGGCGGGTGCCCGGTGGAGGCGCTGTCGAGGCTCCGCGTCGCGCAGCTGCGCGTGGTGGACGGCACGGTGGTGGTGCACCACCCGAAGGGCTTCTCGTTGCGCCTCGACGGGCTGGGGGTCGAGGCGTCGCTGGATCGCCGCGAGCTCTCCGCGGCGGTGGTGGCGCGCGCCGGCTCGGTGACCATCGCCTCGCGAACGCTGCGGCTCGGGAAGCTGCAGGTCGAAGGCGCGCTCGATCTCGCGGCCGCCCAGGCCGAGGTGCAGCGCGCCGAGCTCAACGTCGAGGGCATGACGCTCACCAGCACCGGCACCGTCGACGCCCTCTGCGACGCGATGCCCGCGCTCGATCTCACCGCGCAGCTCTACGTGCCGCTGGAGGCCGTGCCCCGGCTGGGGGTGATGCTCCCGGCTCCGTCGGGGCAGGTGCTGGCGCGGGTGGCGGTGGCGGGCAGGGCGGACGCGCCGACGGTGCGCGCCGAGCTGCAGGGCTCGAAGATCGCGCTCGGCCCCTACACCCCGGGCGACTTCTCGGTGCGCGCCTCGTGGAGCGGCAAGAAGATCACCCTCGAGGAGTTCTTCACGAAGTCGGGCGACGGTGACGTGCGCGTGTCGGGCGAGCTCTCGCTCGAAGACGGGCTGCCCGTCACCGCGCGGATCGAGACGAAGGAGGCGTCGTTCGCGCGCGTGATGGATCGGGCCAGCGTGAAGGGCTCGTGGGTCGAGTTCCCCGCCACCGTGAAGGGCGTGCTGACGGGCACCCTCAGCCCCCTGTCGCTCGGCGGCGACGTCGAGTTCCGCACCGGGCACTTCACGCTCGCCGCGCGCCCGTGGGACGGCCCGCGCACCGCCGGTCGCGACATCCTCGAGTTCAAGCAGGGCTCGGGCCGCTTCCGCTTCGGGCTGACACCGCAGGTGGTGAGCTTCGACGAGGTGCAGGTGCGCGCCGGGCTCACCGAGGCGACGCGCGTCTCGGGCTCGGTGAAGCTCTTCCCGGCGCGGCCGGGGCTCGACATCAAGGTCACCGGCGAGCAGCTCGATCTGTCGGACTTCGGGTCGATCGCCACGCTGCCGTTCTCGGGCATGGGTCAGGCCTCGGTCTCGGTCACCGGCCCGTTCTCGGACATCGACGTGCAGGGGCAGGCGACGCTCCGCGACTTCAAGCTCGACGGCTACTCGCTGGGGGTGGTGCAGAGCCCAATCCGCTACTCCGGCGAGACGCTCGCGTTCCCGTCGCTGGTCGCGCAGAAGGGCCAGACGCAGTACTTCGGAGACGTCGCGCTGATCTTCAAGGACGCCGGTCTCGTCGCCCGCGCCACGGTGCAGCTGCCCGATGGCCGCGTGGAGGACGTGGTCGATCTCCTCGCCGATCTCAGCCCCTCGATGCAGAACGTGCAGGACGGCGTGCTGGTCGGGCGCCTCAGCGCGCTGATGGCGATCGACTGCCCGGTCAGCGAGCTCACCGGGGTGATCGCCTCGCGCGTGCGCGACGTGCGGTACTTCGACCGCCGCATGGGCGAGGCGGAGTTCATCGCGCGCTTCGAGGGCGGCGAGTCGTTGGTCCTCGAGCCGACGGTCTTCACCGGGCCGCTCGGGCGCTTCGCGGTCGACGGCCGCTGGGGCTTCGCGGGCCCGCTCGACTTCCGGCTGGCGATCGAAGGCGGCTCGCTGCCGGAGCTCCTCGACCCCGCGGGCGCGCGTGGCCTGCCGGTCGCCGGAGACTTCGTGATGAAGGCGAAGGTCGGGGGCACGACGGATCAGATGCTCGTCTCGGGGTGGATGTCGTCGTCGGAGGTGGGGTGGAAGGGGCGCGCGCTCGGGCCCATGCACCTCGAGGCGAAGTCGATCGCCCGCGACATGGAGGCGAGCGGGACGATCTTCCCCGGGCTCAACGCGCGGCTGGCGATGTCGATGCGCAACGAGTGGCCCTTCACCGCGCACCTCGACGTCGCGCTCGGCGACCTCGCCGCGTTCCTCCCGGCCTCGGCGGCGTCGGTCGCGGCGCGCCTCAAGGGCACGGTCGACGCTCGGGGGCCGATGCGGCACTTCGAGCAGACGGTGGCGCGCGCGGCGCTGGACGAGCTGGTGGTCTCTCGCGGCGAGGTGTCGGCGAGCAACGTCGGCCAGGTGCGGCTCGGCTACAACGCCGGCGGCTTCGCGGTGGACACGCTCGAGATGAAGGGGCCGAACACCGAGCTCACCGCCGCGGGTACCTGGGGCCCGGTGAACGTCGATCTCAAGACGCGCGGCATGGTCGACCTGCGGCTCCTCTCGAGCCTGCTGAGCTCGCTGGAGCGCACCCAGGGGCGGCTCGACTTCACCGCGGCCTTCTCCGGGCCGGCGAGCGCGCCGGTGCTGGCGGGCAACGCCTCGCTGTCCGACGGGCGCTTCTCGGTGCGCGGGCAGGACCTCGCGGTGCGCGCGCTCTCGGGGCGGGCCGACTTCTCGGAGTCGCGCGTCATCCTCCAGGACGTGCAGGGCTTCCTCAACGACGGGCGCCTGCGCGCCCACGGCGACGTGCGCCTCGACCGCTTCTCGATCAAGACCATGGAGCTGCAGACCGACCTCGAGGACGTGTCGGTGCAGGTGCAGCCCGAGGTGCCGGTGACGCTCACCGGCTCGCTGCTGCTCGCCACGCGCAACGCGGAGCTCTTCCAGCTCTCGGGCGCGCTCGACGTGGTGAAGTTCCGCTACACGCAGCCCATCGCGCTCGAGAAGCTGCTCGCCAGCGCGCGCGAGAAGCCGGTGCCCACCGACGAGAAGCCCAACGAGTGGCTGCGGCTCGACGTCGACCTGCGCGCGGCCGGCGACGTGCGCGTCGAGAACAACCTCGCGCGCGCGCGCCTCGGCGGGAAGCTCAAGCTCTCGGGCACCAACGTGAAGCCGGTGCTGGTGGGCGTGGTCGAGACGCTCGAGGGCTCGCAGGCCTTCTTCCGCGGAAACACCTTCAACGTGCAGCGCGGGCAGCTCCAGTTCAACGGGCTGTGGCCGACCTTCGACCTCTCGGCGCAGAGCCAGATCCGCGAGTACCTCGTCTCGGTGAAGGCCTTCGGCCGCTTCGAAGACCCGAAGGTCTCGCTCACCTCGGAGCCGCCCCTGCCCGACACCGACATCCTCTCGCTGGTGACGCTCGGCGTGACGTCGCGGGAGCGGCTGTCGGATCGCTCGGGGCTCGGCCTGGGGGCGGAGGCGCTGCTCTCGGCGTCGGGGCTCGACCAGCAGGTGCAGCGCTTCCTCTCGCAGAACGTGGGCCTCAAGGATCAGCAGCTCAAGCTCACCACCAGCTTCAACGAGGCGACCGGCACCGCCGAGCCGGCCGTGACCTGGGAGTCGAAGATGCTCTCGGACAACTTCAAGGTGGGCGTCACGCAGCCGGTCACCGGCAAGGGGACGAAGGCGCAGGCGGAGTACCGCTTCAATCAGCGGGTGTCTGCGCGCGCGCAGTGGGACAATCAGAACCAGAACACCACCGTCGGCAACCCCGGCGTGGAGCTGAGGTTCCGGTTCGAATGGGAGTGACCCTGCTGCTGCTGGCGCTGCTCGCGCAAGCGCCGAACACCGACGCGCCCCCGACCATCACCGGGGTCGAGGTGCGTCTGCCCGCGGGCGCCGACGCGCGCCTGCTCGATCGCGTGTCGCAGCTCGTCCCGCTCCGCAAGGGGCAGCCGCTGTCTCGGCGCGCCGTCGCCCGCGCCATCGAGAGCCTCTTCGCGACCGGGCGGTTCAGCGACGTCGAGGTGCTGGGCGTCGACGGGCCCGAGGGCGTGGAGATCGTCATCAACCTCGTGCCCCGCCAGAACGTGGGCACGGTGTTCGTCGAGGGGGCGACGCAGCTCACGCGCGACGAGGTGAAGGCGGCGACCGGGCTCGAGGCTGGCGCCGAGTACTGGCCCGAGCGCGTGGAGCAGGCAGCGGAGAACGTGCGCGCGCTCTACGCCCGGCGTGGTTACCGCGCGACCGAGGTGCGCACCGAGGCGGTGATGGTCGAGGGGGCGCTCAGCGTCGGCTTCGTGATCCGCGAGGGTCCTCCGACGGTGGCGCGCGCGGTGGTGCTCTCGGGAGATCCCGGGCTGCCGCTGGCCACGGTGCTCGAGGCCTTCGGCTTGCGGCCGGGCGAGGTGCTCGATCTGTCTCTCGTCGATCAGGGCCTCGAGCGGGTCAGGGCGCTCTACCGCCGCGAGCGCTTCTACCGCGCGCGCGTCGAGCCGGCCGAGCTGACCGACGACGGGCGCCTCGTCATCCCCGTGGTGGCGGGCCCGCGGTACGACCTGATCTTCAGCGGCAACCGCGCGGTGAGCGATCACGGCCTGCGCGCGGTGCTCGCCTACGACGGCGAGGAGACGCTCGACGAGTCGCTCGCTCAGCGCCTCGCGCAGCGCCTCGAGCGCTTCTACCGCTTCCGCGGGTTCCACGACGTGCGGGTGACGAGCTCGGAGGTGCGCGGGCGCGGCGGCGCGGCGGCGCTCGGCTTCGCGATCGACGAGGGCCTGCCGGTGCGGGTGGTGTCGATCGCCTTCGATGGCGCGAAGGAGCTCTCGCCCGACGAGCTCAGGTCGGTGCTGGTGCGGGTGATGGAGACCGCCGCGCCGCGACCTCCGTTCGAGCTGTTCCCGATGGGGGAGCCGACGGAGCTCACCGGGCGGCGCGAGTCGCGGCTGTTCGGGGAGTCGCTGCCGTCGCCGCCGCTCGACACCGTGCTCGAGGAGCCGACGTGGGCCGAGGCCGCGAAGGCGATGCTGGCCCTCTACCGCGAGCGCGGCTACCTCAAGGCGAGCGTGACCTTCGGCGGGGCGGAGGTGCGCGAGGGCGTGGCGCGCGCGCGCTTCGTCGTCGAGGAGGGGGCCCGCGCGCAGTTCCGCTCGCTCACGCCGAAGGGGCTGCCGCCGAACTTCTCGTCGGAGACGGTGGCGGCGCTCGAGAAGGGCAAGCCGTTCAGCGCCGCGGAGCTCGAGCGGCTCGAGCAGGGCGTGACGCGCGAGCTGGGGCGCAAGGGCTACCTCTTCGCGTCGGTGACCGGCGCGTACCAGATCGACGCGAGCGGCCAGCAGGTCGACGCGACGCTCGAGGTGGAGCCCGGGCCCCAGGTGAAGGTGCGCGCGGTGCTCCCGGTCGGCCAGCTGCGCACCTCGGAGGAGACCATCCTCGCGCAGGCGACGATGAAGGAGGGGCTGCCGCTCGACTCGGAGGCGCTCTTCACCACGCAGGCGAACCTCGCGAGCCTGGGCATCTTCCGCAGCGTGCAGGTCGAGATGCTGGCGCCGGAGCGCCCGGAGCCGCTCAAGACGATCGTGCTGCGGGTGCGCGAGCGGCCGCTCCTCTCGTTCGAGTGGTTCCTCGGGTACTTCTACGCCGACGGGTTCCGCGGCGGCCTCGAGGGCACGGTGGCGAACATCGGCGGGCGCGGCATCACCCTCACCGGGCGCGCGCAGGCGAACCTCCTGTTCACGTCGATCCCCGCGCTCTTCCCCGACAGCGCGCTCGGCTCGCAGCTCGATCTCCGCGACATCCCCTTCTGGGAGCAGATCGGCGGCCGGGCGAACCTCTCGCTCGACGCGAGGTCGCTGCTGCCGGCCGGGTTCGGGCTCCGCCTCGACGGCGTCTTCGAGCGCGTGTTCCGCCCGCAGTTCCGCTTCAGCCGCGTGGCGGCGCTGCCGACGTTGAGCTGGACGCACGCCTTCGAGGTGCCGCGGGTCGAGTGGCTGCGCCCGAAGCTGACGCTCGCCCTGCAGTACGAGCTCGAGTGGACCTCGGTGTCGCGGGTCGGCTCGGCGCTCGCCTCGCTGCCGCCGGTGAGCCTGGCCGATCAGGAGCGCCTGCGGTTCCTCTTCGGTCGCTTCACGCTGCAGGGCGCGCGGCTCAACGCGACGCTCGACCTGCGCGACAACGCGCTCACGCCGACGCGCGGGCTGCTGCTGCAGGGGGCGGGCGAGGTGGTGAGCGCGATCTACGCGCGCGACGAGCAGGACCGCGAGGTGCCGGTGAGCTTCCTCAAGGTGAACGGCAGCGCGACCGGCTACGTGCCCCTCGGGGCGCGCTTCGTGTTCGCGTTGTCCGCGCGGGCGGGGCGCATCTTCCCGCTGGTGCAGGGGGCGACGACGCCGCCCGTGCGGCGCTTCTTCCTCGGGGGGGCCACCAGCATGCGCGGCTTCAACGAAGACCAGCTCATCGCCGAAGACAGCCGCGAGACGTACCGCGCGCAGGTGCGCGACTGCCAGATGCTGGCCACGAAGGCGGGGTGCTCGTCGGCGGCGCAGACCATCGCTGCGGCGCGGCAGGTGCCCTCGCAGGGTGGCGAGCTCTTCGCGCTCTTCAAGGCGGAGCTCCGCTTCCCCGCCTTCAGCGTCTTCGATCTCGGGGTCTTCTTCGAGACCGGCAACCTGTGGCTGGCGGTGCCCGAGCGGCTCACCTTCCGGCCGGTGGTGGGCACGGGGCTGCGCCTGGGGACGCCCATCGGCCCGCTGGCGGTCGATCTCGGCGTGAACCTCGCGCCGGATCTGGTGATCAACGAGCCGCAGGTCGTGCTCCACTTCAACATCGGCGTCTTCTGACGGGAGGGCAGCGTCGTGTTCTACCGGCTGGTGCGGACGATCGTCTCGGTGGCCCTCGGCCTCTTCTACCGGATCGAGGTGATCCGTCGCGTCGACGACTTCTCGGGCCCGGTGATGTTCGTCGGCAACCACCCCAACAGCCTGATCGATCCCGCGATGGTGTTCGTGATCACCGATCGCCCGGTCACCTTCCTCGCGCGAGAGCCGCTGTTCCGCGTGCCGGTGCTGGGGTGGATCCTCCGCGGTGTCGACGCGCTGCCGGTGTTCCGCAAGCAGGATCACCCGGGGCTGATGGAGAAGAACGAGGGGACGCTCGACGCGGCGGCCGGCGCGCTGAAGGCGCAGCGGGCGATCACCATCTTCCCCGAGGGCAAGTCGCACTCGGAGCCCCAGCTCTCGGACATCAAGACGGGCTGCGCGCGCATCGCGCTCAAGGCGGCGAAGAGCGGCCAGGCGCTGCGCATCATCCCCATCGGGCTCACCTACGCGCGCAAGCACCAGTTCCGCAGCCGCGTGCACGTCGAGGTGGGCGAGCCGATCCTCGTCGAGGCGGTGCACTCGCTCGAGGGGGAGGCCGAGGTGCAGTGGGTGCGCAGCCTCACCAACCGCGTGGGCGACGCCCTGCGCGCGGTGACGCTCAACCTCGAGACCTGGGAAGACCTCGATCTCATCCAGACCGCCGATCGGCTGTTCGCGCTGCGCAACGGCTTCCGCGAGAAGGATCCCGAGCGGCTCCGCCTGTTCGCGAAGGGCGCGTCGATGCTCCGCGCGTGGGACCCGGAGCGCTTCGACGATCTCAAGGAAGACGTGCTCGCCTACAAGTCACGCCTCGACGTGGTGCGCGCGGAGCCGGGTGACTCGCTGCAGTTCGAGGGCTCGATGGTCGGCCGCTTCGTGGCGCGCAACCTCGTGGCGATGCTGTTCGGCTTCCCGCTCTTCCTGGCGGGGCTCCTGCTGTTCTTCGTGCCCTTCATGTTCCTGCGCATGCTCGCGCTGGCGGTGCCGGTGGCGCGCGATCGCGTGGCGACGCTCAAGTTCGTCTCGGCGGTGCTGATGGTGCCCCTGTGGTGGACGCTGCTCACCGTGGCCGGCTGGTTCGTCGCGGGCATGGCGGGGCTCGTCGTGGCGCTGGTGGGCTCGCTCCCGCTGGCGCTGTTCACCCGCTACTTCCTCGAGCGGCGACGGGCCGCGCTGTCCGACGTGCAGGCCTTCTTCAGGCTCGGCAGTCGCGCGAAGCTCCGCGCCTACCTCCTCTCGGAAGGCGAGCGGCTGCAGGACGAGATCCAGCGCACGGTCGACGAGGTGCTGCCGAAGCTGAGCCCCTGAGCGGGCTCAGGTCGCGGGGCCCTGCTCGGGCAGGGTGCGCCAGCCGATGAGCCACACCAGCCCTCCCGCGGCGATGGTGATCGGCACCATCACCAGCGCCCCTTCGAGGTTCCCGGTCGCATCGGAGACCAGCCCGATCAGCGGTGGCGAGAGCACGTCTCCGAAGAGGTGGATGCAGAGGATCGACAACCCGAAGGCGCGCGCGCGCAGGCCGGGCTCGACGCTGTTCACCAGGAGCGCGTTGACCGGCGAGTTGTACGCCCAGAGGAAGAGCTGAGCGACGAGCACGCACGCGACGATCACCAGCGGCGCGCGCACGACGTAGAGCGCGACGACGGTGAGCACCACGGCGGGGATCATCGCCAGGCCGGACAGGGCGAGGTACGCGTGCCTCGTCACCTTCATCAGGCGATCGGCGACCCAGCCGCCGGCCGCGGTGCCCACCAGCCCGCCGACCACCGCCGACACGCCGATCGCCAGATCGGCCTCCGAGAGGGCCATGCCGCGCAGCCGCGAGAGGAAGGTGGCGAACCAGTCGGCGATGCCGCCGGTGGCGAAGGTGACGAGGGTGTAGCCAGCGACGGTGAAGACGAAGATGCGGTTCTTCGCGAGCGCCTTGAGCGCCACGGGCCACGAGACGGGCTCGGGCGGCTTGTCGTCGAACGCGCCGCGCACCGGGTCTTTCATGAGGAGCGCCAGCGCGGCGACGAGCAGCCCGGGCAACCCGACCGCGAGGAACGCGGTGCGCCAGCCGAAGTGCTCGCCGAGGAAGCCGCCGAGCACGAAGCCGAGCGCCGAGCCGACCGGCGTGGCGACGTAGAAGAGGGTGAAGACGCGGTTGCGCTTCTCGGGCGGGTAGAAGTCGGCCAGCACCGACGGGGCGAGGGTGGCGTACGCGGCCTCGCCGATGCCCACCGCGGCGCGCGCGACGAGGAAGCTCGTGAAGTCGTTCGCGAGCGCGGCCGCGGCGGTGGCGAGCGACCACGCGGCGACGCCGAGGGCGATCAGCACGCGGCGGCTGTACTTCTCGGCCATCGCGCCGAAGAGCGGGCTGGCCACCATGTAGACCAGCACGAAGGCCGTGAGCGGCCACGCGGTCTGCGCGTCGGAGAGCTCGAGGTCCTTCTTGAAGAGCTCCTTCACCGCCGAGGGGACCCAGCGGTCGACGTAGTTCAACATGTTCATCGCCGTCAGCACGAGGAGCGCGAAGAGCGCGCCTGGGGCCGCGGGGCGAGCGGGCGCTGCAGGCTGGGTCACTTCGAGGCCCCGAACCGGTCGGCGAGGAGACCCCAGCGCAGCCCGCGATCGCTCACCGTGGCCTCCGCCACGCCGACGGTGCGCATCGCCGCGCGGAACACCAGCGCGCCGGCGACGATCACGTCGGCGCGTCGAGGCTGGAGGCCGGGGACCGTCTTGCGCAGGTGCGTCGGCAGCGAGGCGAGCCGCTGGAACGTCGCGCTCACCTCGTCGAGCGTGATGCGCGACCCGTGGATCAGCGCCGGATCGTACGGCTCGACGTGGTGCGCGACGGCCGCGAGGGTGGTGACGGTGCCCGCAACGCCGATCATCCGGAAGCCGGCCGGGGGGCGCGGGAGCGTCGAGAAGCTCTTCGTCAGGGTCTGCTCGATCTCCTGGAGCTCCGCCTGGCTGGGGGGATCGGTGTGGAGGTGCCGCTCGGTGAGCCGCACCGCGCCGACGTCGAAGCTGTGGCGGAAGGTGATCTCTCCCGAGGGGCTGCCGAAGATGAACTCGGTGGAGCCACCGCCGATGTCGAGCACCACCAGCGGCTGGCTGCCGCCGAAGTCGGCGTGGGCCGACGCGAACGAGAGCCGCGCCTCCTCGGCGCCGGAGATGATCTCGACGTCGACGCCCGCGCGCTGCTTCGCGCCGTCGATGAAGTCCTTCCCGTTCGTCGCGTCGCGCGCGGCCGAGGTGGCGCTGACCACGATCTGCTTCGCGCCGAGCTCGCGCGCCTCCTGGGCGTAGCGCTCCACCGCCTTGAGGGTGGCGTCGAGCGACTCGGGTGACAGGCGCCTGGTCTGGTCGACGCCCTTGCCCAGGCGCGTGATGTCGGAACGTTCGGCGACGGCGACCCAGTGGCCCCGGGCGTCGCGCTCGGCGACCAGCAGGAGGACGGAGTTGGTGCCGACGTCGATGGCTGCGAAACGGCTCATTGGGCCGACGCTACACCGGGGCGTGCGCTTTCCTGAGTTTCCTGCAGCGCGCGGAGGAGCACCGCGAGATCGCCCGGCCGCACGTGGCGCTGCATCGACACCCGCACCAGCGTCCGGTCCCCGAAGGGGATGATCGGCACCTCGATGCGGTGCTCGTGGAACAGCCGGTCCTGCAGGCCCTTCGGCGCCGAGCGCAGCGGCACGGCGGCCATCGCGCCGACCAGCTCCGGGGGGCAGATCGGCTCGGTGCCCAGCGCGTCGAGGAGCTGGGCGCGGGCGGCGAGGGCGTCGGCGCGGTTCTGCTCCATCAGCGCGGGCCAGCCGCCGGGCAGGAGCGCGCCCATGAAGTCGAGGGCCGCGGGCACCGCGAGCACGGCGGTGGGATCCGCCGTGCCGACCCAGTCGAACTCGAGCTGGAAGCGCGAGCGATCGGTGCGCGGCGAGTTGGCGCCGTGGCTGATGACGGGCGGGCGGATCCGCTCCTGCCAGTCGCGCCGCACGTGGAGGAAGGCCGCGCCCTTGGGAGCACACACCCACTTGTGGAGGTTGCCGGTGGTGAAGCTCGCGCCGGTGCGGCGGAGGTCGAGTGGCACCTGCCCCGTGGCGTGCGCCGCGTCGACCAGCACCGGCACGCCACGCCCTTCGAGCTGGGCGATGAGGCGCTCGACCGGGAAGACGAGCGCGGTGGGGCTGGTGATCTGATCGAGCAGCACCAGCTTCGTCTTCGGCCCGACGCGCGCCAGCACCTGACGCTCGATGGCCGCGGCGTCGGTCGGCAGCGGCACGTCGGCGATCACCACGCGCGCCCCGGTCTGCTCGGCCACGAAGCGCAGCACGTTGAGGCAGGCGTTGTAGCCGTGGGAGGTCGTCAGCAGCTCATCGCCGGCCTCGAAGCGGAGCGAGCGGAGCACCGCGTTGACTCCGGTGGTCGCGTTGGTGACGAAGACGAGCTCGCGCGGGTCTGCGCCCACGAAGGCCGCCACCCGCGCGCGTGCCTCGTCGAGGAGTGGCTCGAGCTCGCGCGCCATGAACCGCACCGGCTCACGCTCGAGCTGATCACGCAGCGCCTGCTGGCGGGCGAGCACCACGCGGGGCGTCGCGCCGTAGCTGCCGTGGTTGAGGAAGTGGATCGAGTCGTCGAGCGCCCACGCGTCACGCATGCCGCGCACGAGATCACAGCAGCAGATCGAGCGCGAGGTGCGTCTCGTCGAACCCGAGGCCCCGGAAGAAGCCGTGCGCGCCGTCGTCGGTCTTCGCCACGCGCACCCGCAGCCGCGTGCAGCCCGCGACGCGCGCGCGCCGCGCCATCTCCAGCACCAGCTGGCGCCCCACGCCGCGGTGCCGGTGGTTGGGGTCGGTGACGAGCGCGAGGATCTCCGCGTCCGGCGAGACGAGCCGGAAGACCGCCGCGCCGAGCAGCTCATCTCCCTCCTGCGCGACGAGCACCGTGCCTTCGCGACGCGCCTGGCCGCACAGCGACAACAGCGCCTCCGCGCGCTCACTTCCGGAGTGGACTGCTTCCGTCGTCGCTTCGCGCACCGAGGTGCGATGACCGCGCTTGAACATGCCGGGTGGAGCCAGTGCATTTCGGGCGCCGTCGCCCGCCGGTGCGAAATCCGTTACGCACTCGCGTGACGCGACGTGTTGGTCACGATCTCTTGCCTCGCTGCGCGAACGGCGGGTATTCGCGTGACCATGATCAAGGCGCATTCCCGCATCTACGGCTCGGGCTTCGTGACGGGCGAGGTCGTCGTTCCCAACGAGCGCATGACCCTCATCTGCGACACCACCGACGAGTGGATCCGCGAGCGCTCCGGCATCGAGCAGCGCTACTTCGTGAACGAGGGCACCGCGACGAGCGATCTCGCGGTGGGCGCGGCGAACAAGGCGCTGGCCGACGCGGGCTGGAAGGCGTCCGACGTCGACTACATCGTCGTGGCCACCATGACGCCCGACTACTACTTCCCGGGCGTCGGCAGCCTGGTGCAGGCGAAGCTGGGCATCGGCAGCATCCCCGCGCTCGACATCCGCCAGCAGTGCTCGGGCTTCGTCTACGGCCTGCAGGTGTGCGACGCGCTGATCCGCGCGGGGGCGGCGAAGAAGCTGCTGTTCATCGGCGCGGAGATCCACTCCGGCTTCATGCCCTTCAGCAAGCACGGCTGGGACGTGGTGATGGGCCGCTCGAACGAGCCGGTGACGCAGCAGGAGCGCGACTGGAACTCGAAGTTCCGTCACCTCACGGTGCTCTTCGGCGACGCGGCTGGCGCGGTGTGCATGGCGCCGACCGACGATCCCGATCGGGGTGTGCTCGGCTTCGCGTTGCACTCCGACGGCAAGGACGTCGAGTCACTCTACGTGCCGTCGGCGGGCTTCAAGTACCGCCCGTACTTCAGCGAGGAGCACGTGCGCGAGGGCCGCTTCGTCCCGGTGATGGAGGGCCGGAACGTGTTCAAGATGGCCGTCACCAAGATGCCCGAGGCGGTGCATGAGGTGCTCAACAAGTGCGAGCTGAAGCTCGACGACGTGAAGCTGCTCATCCCCCACCAGGCGAACCTGCGCATCAGCGAGGGCGTGCAGAAGCAGCTCAAGCTCGGCGATGACCGCATGTACAACAACATCCAGCGCTACGGGAACACGACGGCCGCGACGATCCCCATCGCGTACGACGAGTGCCGGAAGGGGGGGCGCATCAAGCAGGGCGATCTGATCGCCTTCTGCGGCCTCGGCGCGGGCTTCCACTGGGGTGCGGCGCTGATGCGCGAGTGACATGATGCGCGCATGACCGGTCTGCTTCGGTCTTCGAGCCGCCGTGCGCGGGCCCTGGTGCTCGGCACGGCGGTCGTGTTTCTGCTGGTGCTCCTCGCCTGCGCGCACGTCGAGCCTCGGGTCGATCCGTCGCTCGCGAGCGGCGCGCTGATCGTCGACGGCAGGGAGCGCACGTTCCTCTCGTGGGAGGCAGGCGCCGGGGCGCCGCTGGTGCTCGCGCTCCACGGCCGCCTCGGCACGCCGGCGGGCATGGCGAAGCTCTCGGGCCTGCTGCCGCTCGCCCAGCGGGAGCGCTTCACCGTCGTGTTCCCCGCGGGCATCGAGCGCTCCTGGCGCGACGCACGCGAGGTGGGCCCGGCGGCGGAGCAGGGCGTCGACGACGTGCGCTTCCTCACGGGGCTGATCGACGAGTTCGTGCGGCGCGGCGCCGACCCGTCGCGCGTCTTCGTGATGGGCATGTCGAACGGCGGCTTCATGGCGCTCACGCTCGCCTGTCGCGCCGGCGACCGGCTGGCCGGCCTGGTGAGCGTCACCGGGGCCCTGTCGCGCCCGCTGGCCGAGGCCTGCCCGTGGCCACGGCGAGTGCCGGTGGTGTTCTTCCTCGGCACCGAGGACCCGCTGGTGCCCTTCGAGGGCGGAGCGATGAAGCAGGGGCGCGGCGAGGTGCTCTCGGCCGAAGACGGCGCGCGCTTCTTCGCTGCGAAGAACGGCTGCGCGACGAGCCCCGAGCTGAGCGCGCTGCCGGACCTGGCCGACGACGGCACGCGCGTCGAGCTCCAGCGCTTCGCGGGCTGTGCGGCGCCGGTCGGGCTCTACGTCGTTCGCGGCGGGGGCCACGCCTGGCCCGGCGGCTGGAAGTACCTGCGCGAGGCCTTCGTCGGGCGCCGCTCGGAAGACGTGAACGCGAGCGAGGCGGCCTGGCGGTTCCTCACCGCGAGATGATCAGTTCGCCCAGTCGGGTGTGTTGAGGTCGCCCTTGTCCATCGGCAGCGGGATCTGGTTGTTCCCGTCGAAGGTCATCACGTGCAGCCCGCGCGACCCGCCGCGCGTCGAGGTGAAGAGGATCAGCCGGCCGTTCGGCGAGAAGACCGGCTCTTCGTTGCCCGCAGAGTCCTGCGTGAGGCGGGTGATCTTCCCGCTGTCGACGTTGACGGTGAACAGATCGAACGCGTTGCGCTCGTCGCGCGCGGTGAAGGCGATGAGGTCGCCGCGCGGGCTCCACGAGGGCGTGGTGTTGTAGTTGCCCTGGAAGGTGAGGCGCTTGGGGTTCGAGCCGTCGGCGCCCATCACGTAGATCTGCGGGTTGCCGGCGCGGTTCGAGACGAAGGCGATGCGCTTGCCGTCGGGCGACCACGAGGGGCTGGTGTTGAGGAAGAACCTGGTGTCGGTGATCTTCGTGAGGTTCGAGCCGTCGGCGTTGGCGACGTAGATCTCCGCGTTCTCCCCCTCGGACACCGACACCGCGACGCGCTTGCCGTCGGGCGAGAAGGCGGCCCCGGTCACCATGCTGCCCTTCGCGATGAGCTGCGTGGGCTCGCCGCCGTGCGACACGAAGAGGAACGGCTTCTTGCTGCGGTACGAGGTGAAGGCCACGCCGCCGCCGGGCACGAGCGCCGGGAGCACGTTGACGTCTCCGTTGGTGATGCGCTGCGCGTTCTTCCCGTCCCAGTCGGCGACGTACACGTCACGCCCGCCGGCCGACTTGCGCGTGAAGGCGATGCGCGTCTCGAAGGGCCCGGTCTCGCGCGTGAAGTGCTTGTAGACCGCGTTGGCGAGCTTGTGGGCGAGGCGGCGCGGGTTGCTGGCGGGCACCGACTCGCTGACCTTCAGCTCCTCGCGGCCGGCGGCGACCGAGAAGAGCCGCAGATCTCCGCGGAGCGTGGCGCCGTCGCTCGAGAGCTGCGTCTTGATGAGCGACTCCGCGCCGATGTCGGTCCACCGGTTGAACTGAATGCTCGAGGCGGTGACGCCTTCCTTCGCGTCGGCGAGGAAGCCCTTGCGGTCGAGCACCTGGAAGAGGCCGCACGCGGCGAAGTCGAAGCTGAGGGCGGCGTCGAACTCGCCGAGGGCCGCCTTCGCGCCGTCGTCCTGCGTCTGCGGCACGGCGACGGCCAGCGGCATCGGCCGGAAGTTGGCGCCGGAGATCTCGATCACCGGGCGCTGCGCGAGCGCGAAGGAGGGGACCAGCACCAGCACCGCGGCTGCGAGGCGAAGAGACATGCGCATCCTTTTAACGCAGAGGGGACCGTTCTCAGGGACTGAAGACGAACTCGAGGCCCGCCTTCTTCAGGGAGTCGCGCAGATGCTCGGGCGGCGGCGTGAAGGGGGCGGCCTTCTTCACCGCGCCGATGACGGCCGAGTCGAAGAGCTCGTTCCCTGAGGGCTTCGTCAGCTCCACGCCGAGCAGCTCTCCCGTGGGGCCGATGCGCAGCACCACCGAGGCGCGCAGGCGGCGGCGCTCGGCCTCGTCGATGGTGTTCGAGACGTCATAGTTCCGCTTCACCACCGCGTTGAGCAGGCCGAAGTACTTCTCGCCTTCCTGCTTCGCGGAGTCGCCGTCGGGATCTCCGTCGAGCTGCCCCTCGAGCTCCTCCGGCTTGCCGGCCTTGCCCGTCTTGTTGAACGCGTCGAAGAGGCTCTTCTTCCCGTCCTTCGCGCCGTCCTTCTTGTCCGACGCCTTCTCGGGCTTCGCGTCCTTCGTGGGGATCTTCACCGCGGTGTCGGGCGTGGCGGGCTTGGCGACGGCCACCTCCTCGACCTTCGGCGGGGGCGGCGGCGCCTCTTCTTCCTTCCGCGGCAGGAGCTTCTCGTCGCGCGGCTTGCCCAGGCGCACCAGCGAGGCCTTGATGGGCTTCTGATCGAGCTCCACCTTCGGGCCCGCGAAGAGCCACCCCAGCAGCAGCCACAGCCCGACGGCGAGCACGTGGCCGAGCACCGACACGCCGACGAAGAGCGGCAGCGGCGACGGGCGATCGACGAGGAGGCTGGTGGCGGCGGGGCTCGACATGCGCTGGCTACTTCTTGTCCTTGGACGTCTTCGAGACGCCCATCGGGTCCGTGATCATCCCCACGTTCGTCACGCCCGCGCGCTGGGCGGCGGCCATCACGTCGACCACCACCCCGTAGGGCAGGTCGCGATCGGCGTGGAGGTACATCTCCTTCTCGGCCTGCGCCTTGGCGTTGGCCTTGAGCTTCTGCTCGAAGTCGGCGAGCGCGATCTCCGCGTCACCGATGAAGACGCGCTTGTTGGCGTCGATGCTCACCACGAGCTTCTTGTCGGTGGCCTCGACGGGCGCCGCCTTCGTCTCGGGCAGGTTCACCTTCACCCCCTGCTGAATGAGCGGGGTGGTGACCATGAAGATGATGAGGAGCACCAGCATCACGTCGACCATCGGCGTGACGTTGATCTCGCTGAGGGTCGCGCGGCCGCCACCCTTGTTGGCAGACATGCCCACGGGTCACCTCACTTGAAGAAGTGGCGCTTCACGATGTTGAGGAAGTCGTTCGAGAAGTTCGACATCTCGGTGTCGAACACCTTGATGCGCGAGACGTACGAGTTGAACGCCACCACCGCGGGGATCGCGGCGAAGAGGCCGGCGGCGGTCGCCAGCAGCGCGTTGCCGATCGGCGCGGCGACGGTGGCGATGGTGGCGTTGCCCTTCTCGGCGATCTCGTTGAACGCCCCGAGGATGCCCATCACCGTGCCGAACAGGCCGATGAACGGGGCGGTGCTGCCCACCGTGCCGAGGAAGGGCACGTGCGCCTCGAGGGTGGTGATCTCCGCGAGCGCCGCGCGGTTGAGGGCGCGCTCGACGTTCTCGATGCCGCCCAGCTTCTCGCTCATCGCCCCCTGCTCGCCGGGCTTGTTGGTCTGCGCGAGCTTCGAGAGCTCCTCGTAGCCGGCACGGAACACGCGGCTGAGCGGCGACGACTCGAGCTGCTGCGACGCCTGGTAGATCGCGTCGAGCCGCGAGGCCTTCCAGAAGGTGTCGAGGAAGGTGACCGACTCGGCGCGCGCCTTGCGCAGCTGCATCGACTTCATCGCGATGAGCGCCCACGAGTAGGCCGAAGCAGCAGCGAGCAGAATGAGCACCATCAGCTCGACGCCCGACGCGCTCTTGAGCACGTCGACGTAGTTGATCGAGGCAAGCATGGCCGGGGCGCGTAACACCCCTGTCTCAGTGCAGCAAGAAACGACCTGTGGAATCATGGAGTTGGCGCGTGCGCCTGAATAGGCGAGGCTGGAGGGCGTCTCATTCCGCGACTCCCGGACGATCATTGGGAAGGCCGCAGGCAACACAACGAGGAGACCATGTCCGCTCATTCCCGCTTCCTGTCGAAGGTCATCGCCCTGGCCGCCGTGATGTCGGCGTCGGGGTGCATCTGCGTCACCGGGCCCTCGGGCTCGAGCGGCGACATCACCTTCACGTGGTCGCTCAACGGCCGCACCTGCGCGCAGTCACAGGAGATCAGCCAGGTCGTGGTGCGCATCCCGGGCCAGACGCTGCAGAACAACGGCGTCTACGCGTGCACCACGCAGAACACCGACGGCATCAAGCTGCTCGACTTCCGTCCGGGCACGTACAACTACACCATCGAGGCGCAGAACACCGCGGGCACGGCCATCTTCGCAGCGAGCGGCAAGGTGACGGTGAACGGTGACGTCGCGGAGCACGTGACGCTGCTGCCGACGTCGAACGCGACGGGCACCGCCTACTTCGCGTGGACCTTCCCGGTCGGCACGCCGGTCGACTGCCGCTACATCGCCGCGGTCGACATGACCATCGATGGGACAACCCCCATCACCAGCGCGTGCTCGGCGGCGCTCTACAACCCGAACGCGACGACGCTTCAGGGCATCTTCGCGAACCTCTCGCCCGGGCCGCACGAGATCCTGTTCGACGCGCGCGATCAGACGGGCCTGTATTTCTACCGGAAGGTCATCAACATCACGATCAACGCCGCCGAGACCCAGCAGCACATCGTGACGCTCGACTGGCTGGTCGGCACGGTCGCGCTGCGCTGGACCTTCTCGAACGGCATCACACAGCTCAACTGCGCGCAGGCCGGCGTCAGCACGGTCGGGGTGACCTTCCGCAACGCGAACGGCGACATCACGCAGCAGGTCGACTGCCAGCTCGTGACGACCTCGGGCACCTTCGACGGCTACACCCCGTACATCTACGGCGGCACGTACCAGGTCTTCCTCGCCGCCTACGGCACGGGCAACGTCATCTACCGCTCGTCGTCGACCGCTCCGCCGACGGTCACCGCGCAGGCGGGCGTGTTCCCCGCACTGACCAACGCGGCGCCGCAGATCCTGATGACGCTCCAGTGAGGGCGCGTCGAGCCTGAGCAGTGCGAACCCCGGGCTGGCCCCGGGGTTTTCTTTTGCCCGCAAGACGTGCTTGAGGCGCGCCATGAACACGATCCGCTGGGCCGTGCTGGGAACTCTGGTTGGTGTCCTCGCTTCGTTCGCGAGCTGCGGCGCCCCGCGCTGCGACGCGAAGAACTGCGCCTTCGGGTGCTGCGACGCGAACGGGGTGTGCCAGGGCGGGCAGTCGGACACCGCGTGCGGCACGCAGGGCGCGAGCTGCGACGTCTGCACCACGCTCGAGCGCTGTCAGCTCGGCACCTGCCTGGTTCCGTCGGGCGGCACCGGTGGCGGCTCGGGCTCCAACACCGGCGGTGGGGGAGGCACGTCGGCGGGCGACATCACCTTCTCGTGGACGCTCAACGGGCAGGGCTGCGCCGCCGCCCCGGCCGTGACGCAGATCGTGGTCGAGATCCCCGGCCAGTCGCTCGCCAACAACGGCGTCTACGGTTGCCTCAACGCGGGCACTCAGGGCATTCGCCTCACCCACTTCGCGCCGGGCGTCTACAGCTACACCCTTCGCGCGGTGAGCAGCCTGGGGGCGACGTTGTTCTCGGCGAGCGGCTCGGTGGTGGTGAACGGCTCGGTGCAGGTGAACGTCACGCTCCTGCCAACCACGAGCGCGCCCGGCACGGCGTGGGTGGCCTGGAGTCTGCCCGTCGGTTCTCCGGTGACCTGTCAGTACCTCGAGGCGGTCGAGCTGTTCGTCGACGACGCGCAGGTCACGTCTCGCGGTTGCGCGGCGGGGCTCTACAACCCGGGCACCTCGTCCTTGCAGGGCGTGGCGCTCGAGCTTGCTCCCGGACCGCACACGCTGCGCCTCGACGCGCGCGATGCGCAGGGGCTGTACTACTACCGCAAGCAGATCTCGCTGGAGGTCTCCGCCGGGCAGACGACGCAGCAGGTGGTGGCGCTCGACTGGCTGGTGGGCACGGCGGCGCTGCGGTGGACGTTCTCGAACGGCGTGACGCAGCTCACCTGCGCGCAGGCCGGCGTGAGCACGGTCGGGGTGACCTTCCGCGACGCGAGCGGCGATCTCACCCAGGAGGTGCCCTGTCAGCTCGCGACGTCCTCGGGGACGTTCGACGGCTACACGCCCTACGTCTACGGCGGCACGTACCAGGTCTTCCTCGCGGCCTTCGGGACCGGAGGCGCCATCTACCGCTCGTCGACCGTCTCTCCGCAGCAGGTCACGACCGCGCCGGGCGTCTTTCCGGCCCTCACGAGCGCGACGCCGCAGATCCTGATGTCGCTCCAGTGAGCCGTGGCGCGCCGTGTGCTACTGCGCTCGGCCATGCGGCACGGCAGACACGGTGCGATTGGCGTCTTCGACTCGGGGGTGGGCGGGCTCACGGTGCTCAAGGCGCTGATGGAGCGGCTCCCCAACGAGTCGACGGTGTACCTCGGCGACACGGCGCGGGTGCCCTACGGCACCAAGTCGGGGGAGGTGGTGACGAAGTACTCGCTGGCCAACGCGCGGGCGCTCTTCGAGTACGACATCAAGGTGCTGGTGGTGGCGTGCAACACCGCGTCGGCGGTGGCGCTCCCCGCGCTCGAGGCGCAGCTGCCGATTCCCGTCATCGGGGTGATCATCCCGGGCGCGGAGGCGGCGGCGCAGGCCACGAAGACGGGGAAGGTGGCGGTCATCGGCACGCCCGGCACCATTGCCTCGGGGGCGTACCAGAAGGCGCTCCACGCGGCGCACCCGGAGCTCGAGGTGCGTGGCCAGGCGTGCCCGCTCTTCGTGCCGCTGGCCGAGGAGGGGTGGATCGATGGCGCGGTGCCGCACCTCGTGGCCGAGAAGTACCTCACCGCTGAGCTGCTCCAGGGCGGCGTCGACACGCTGGTGCTGGGCTGTACGCACTACCCGCTGCTCGCGCACGTCATCTCCGAGGTCGTCGGCCCGAACGTGAAGCTCGTCGACTCGGCGCAGGCCACGGCGGAGCGGGTGGCGCAGGTGCTCCGCGAGCGCGAGCTGACGCGCCTCGAGCGGTCGGCGGTCGAGCGGCACTACCTGGTGACGGACACCCCGACGCGCTTCCTCGAGGTGGGCGCGCGCTTCCTCGGCCGCCCGCTCTCGGGCGCGCGGCAGATCGACCTCGTCGTCAGCTGACCTGGCGGCTCGGCTTCGGCTGCTCGGCGCCGAGCGGCGCGATCTTCAGCGCGGCCTCGATGCCGATGTCGTCCTGCCGCGGGATGGCGCCGGTCACCGCGGTGACGAGCTTCTCGAGCGTCTTGAAGAAGCCGAGCTTCGTGAGCGGCCAGTTCAGCCAGCCGGTGGTGATGCAGTAGTACTTGTCGTACGGCGCCGTGTGGTGCACGTCGTGGTGCGCGGGCGGCAGCACGAGGTGGAGCTTCTGCGCCACCTTGAGCAGCGCCGGCGTGTCCGACGGCTCGAGGTGCGACCACTTGTGGATCTGGTTGGTCATCATCACCCAGAAGATCATCGAGCCGAGGCTCACCAGCGCGAACAGCGCCGGCGAGACCCAGCCTTCGACGTCGAGGGGAATGAAGAGCGCCATCGCCGCCACCGGCACGGCCACCATGCAGTTGGCGCCGTTGGTCTCGACGTAGTCATGCTTCGTCATCGCCTTGGGGTCGACGTGGTGCTCGCGGAAGGGACGGATGAGCGCCTTGCCGAGCACCGGCATGTTCGTCGAGCCCCAGGTGTCCGCCATCCAGTGCACGAAGCCGCCGACGAAGTCGGCCATGATGAAGCCGCTCGCCATCGCGGCGACGATCACCCACGGGTACGTCGAGGCGAAGGCCGAGGCCTTCACCGCGATCGCGATCGACAGGCTCCAGAACGAGACGATCGAGAGGATCTCGACCACCCGGAACGTCTTCGAGTACCCGGCGGCGAGTTCCTTCGCGTCCTGCTGCTTGATGCCCAGATCGCTCATGCAGTCCCCCAGAGGCGGTGTTCGAAGCGCAGTCCCTTCGCAGAATGGCTGGGGTTTGTCACCCCGCGGTCACTCGAAAAAAAGGAAGAAGGCGCAGGAATTGCGGGTGGTTGGGGGACTGTCCGGTCACATCTTCTCGTAGTCGGACTTCTTCTTCGGCTTCACGACCGGGTTCGACAGCTTGCCGTCTTTGAAGAGCTCGACGCGGCCCGCGGCGGGTGAGGCGAGGCCCTTCGCCATGCCGACGAGCGGCTTCGAGTCGGGCGGGTGGTAGACGAGGCGGAGCTGCTTGCCGGACGGCTGGTTGCCCATGTTGGCGTCGATGAGCAGGTAGACCGAAGTGTCGCTGGCGAGCACCCGCTCGTTGTCGATGACGGGGTCGAGCTCGGCGAGGGTGATGCCCTCTTCGACGCTGGTGGCGTCTTCGGCGTACTGCAGCACCTTCACGCGGAGGACCGGCTTCGACGCGCCTTCCTGCATCACCTTCGTGCCCTGGACGATCACCGCGAGGTCGGCGCCGCTCTCGGGCGCCTTCGGGTCGTTCAGCTTGAGGCCGGTGCTCTTGTTGTTGTCGGTGTCGAGGAAGAGCGTGGCGTTCGCGCAGCGGGTGCGGCACTCCTCGCCGAAGGGCGGCTTGTTGAACTCGAGCTTGAACGCGTAGTCGGTGCCCTGGGGGCTGACGACGATCGAGGTCAGCACCGGGCGATCGTCCTCGCCTGCGGGCGGCGCCTTGTAGACGATGGTCGGCTTTTCAGCGGCGGCGACGGTGGCGAGCGCGAGGCACGATGTGACGAGGAGACGCTGGAACATGAGCCCGACGAAATCAGAGACCGCCTGGGTGCGCCAGCTGGCCCTCGGCCCGATGAAGAACTTCGTGTACCTGGTGGGCGCGCCCGATTCGCGGGAGGCGTTCGTGATCGACCCCGCGTGGGACGTGCCGGCGATCCTGTCCGCGCTCGAGGCCGACGACCGCCGGCTGGCGGCGATCGTCCTCACGCACCACCACCACGATCACGTCAACGGCGTGCCGGCGTTGCTGCAGGCGCGAGATGTCCCTGTGCTGGTGCAGCAGGCGGAGCTCGCGTTCGCAGCATCGGTGTTCGAGGGCTACCGCGGCGCGCTGCGCCCGACCTCGGCAGGGGAGCGCGTGAGCCTCGCGGGCCTCGAGGTGACCTGCCTGCACACGCCGGGGCACACGCCGGGCGCGCAGTGCCTCCACTGCGGCGGCGCGGTCTTCACCGGCGACACGCTCTTCGTGAACGCCTGCGGCCGCTGCGACTTCGCGGGCAGCGACCCGCGCGCGATGCACCGCTCGCTCTTCGAGGTGCTCGGTGCGCTCGACGACGCGACGGCGGTGTTCGCGGGGCACGACTACGGCGACGTGAGGGTGTCGTCGCTGGCGCGCGAGAAGGAGCGCAACCCGTACTACCAGCTGCGCGCGGTCGACGACTTCGTGCGCTACCGGATGCGGTGAGGTGTACAAGCCGTGACCGTGCGCCAGCGCCTCGAGCTCGCTGCCTGGATGGGCTTCGTCGCGTGGTGCGTGAGCGGCTTCCCGCCGTGCGTCGATCTCCCGGCGCACGCGGCGCAGATGCAGACCCTCGTCGAGGTGTTGCGGGGCGCGCCGGAGGTCGCGGGCACGTACCGGGCCACGTTCCCCATCGGCTACGGGCTCTCGACGTGGCTGGCGGTGCCGCTCGCGTGGCTCGTCGATGGCGCCTTCGCGGCGCGGGCCTTCACCTGGCTGGCGATCGTCCTCTTCCCGCTCGCGCACCGCTGGCTTCGCCGGGCGCTCGGGCTGCGGCCCGCGACGTGGAGTGATCTCGCCGCGGCCGCGTTCGCGTTCAACATCTCGTACTGGTACGGCTTCGTCCCCACGCTGTGGGCGCTGACCGCGACGCTCGCGTGCTGGGCGGCGCTGCTGCGGGCGCTCCACGCGCGACGGATGGGGGCAGGGCGGCTCTTCGGCGTCGCGGCCCTCGGCGCCACGGTGCTCCTCTCGCACCTGGTGATGTTCGGTCCGCTGGTGGTGGGGGCGCTCGCGC
>JBMORD010000068.1:0-3159 GCA_049322495.1 Myxococcota bacterium
CTGTCTCACTCACGTTGTCAGAGAGGGGAACGCCCGCGTTGCGCAGTCCATCTTGCTGCTTCGGTGTGGCTCGGGTCTTGGCGCCTGCCTTCGTCGCCGTCGTCGTCGGGGCGATGAACTCGAGCGAGGCGATCGACGCATCAATGTCGATGTTCTCTGGCGGCACGCCGAAGCGCAGTTGACCCTTGTGTGCGCGAACGAGCGCCTTCCGCTCGCCCTCCGACAAGCCGGGAACGTCGTTCGCTACCAACTCCTCACGCATGCGCTCGAGCGCGCGGTCCTTGTCGTCGCCGTCTCGGAGGCGCGACTTGTCGATCCACCCGTCGTTCGCCCCGTTCTTCCTCGCGGCCGCTAGCAGCAGCATGCGCAGGAACTTCACGTCGCTCTTTCGGAACCCGCCGAAGTCGTGCCCGTTGATCTCGAGCACATGTCGGTCGCGCGGCCTCGTCGCGAAGCGGACGCGCACGTAGTCGAGGTCGAGCGTTGGGTCCTCGAGCACGCGCTCGCGATAGTTCGGAGTCAGCCGCTCCACGCCGGCGAGGAGACCGATTCGCGTGGTCTCCTCCTCCGGAAGCCCGACCACCTCGAAGCCGTCGGTGCGTTCGTTTCCGGCTCCTGAGGGAACGACGATGAGCACCGGCTGGCGAATCGAAGCCGCCAGTCCTCGGCCCAGGACCTGGAGCATCGGTCCGGCAACCCGGCACCACACCACAGCGATGTCGAGCCCGCGGCGGAGCAGTCGGCCGACTGGAATGAAGGGCTCAGGAACCGCAGCCGACAGGGGCTGAAGCGCATTGGCGCCGGCGATCGCAGCGAACACCGAGCGCGCATCGGCACGAAGGTGCTCGTGCTCGTCCCTCCGAACCCACTGCCATTCGCGTGCGCACGAGGGCGAACCCGCGCACGCGAGCCCCACCAGCCCCTCGGCCGCTCGGGTCTGGAAGTCGAACGCCGGCATAACGCCGCATTCGCAGTCGGCGCGTACCGCGTCGAAGCCGGCGCAGGTGAACGCTCCTCCACCGATGAGTTCATCGGCCTCGAGGCCGAGTCCGCGAACCTCGGCAAACGAGAACCGCGGGGAGTCAGTGCGCTGCAGCCTGGAGAGGGCCTGTGCCCACAGCCTGTCGACGGGAGTTTGCATCGAAGCCCCAGACCTTCAGGTGCCGACGAATGACGCGATCGCGAGGGGTGTCGCTCAGATTCGTCGAGTTCGGGTTGAACAGGCTCACGGTCCGCGTCCGCGAACGCCCGGTGCCTTCGAAGACGAACCGAAGGTGAACGCCGTCAATGGTGTCTCCGGGCACTCGCAGCCCGTGCGCCTGCAGCCCCGCGCGAACCTGCTCGAGCGTCGGCGTCCCTTTGAACTCGAGCGTCACGCGCCGCACATCACCGTCGGAGGGATGAACGACGAGCTTCTGCACGCTCACTGCCACCACTTCACTCCCCGCGATGGGCGTGAACTGGAACCGCGGATCGGCGATGCGCCCGAAGGCGTAGCGGGGCGCCGAGTACGCATCGATGAAGTACAGCGGGTCCTGCATGACGTGCTCGGCGAAGAGGTCGCGCAGGTGCTCTCGCTCCTCGCGGTGGGCTGCCTTCACCGACAGCACGCTGGTTTCGTAGTCGAACACCGCCGCGAGACGGACCACCTCGCGCTCCCAAACGGACTCGAGGTCCTCGCTCTCGGTGAACTTGTCAGTCGGCTTCAGCTCGTCCTCGAGGAACACGAAGAGCGCGAACTTCTCCTCGTTCGCGAAGTCCTCGACGTGGCAGCGAGGCCCGAACGCCGTGCGCTGAAGGTACGCGCGCAACGCCTCCTTGAGCTCCGCCTTCGCTCGTGCGCTCGGCTTCGGCCGAAGCGGGTACCGGCCGGCGTACTCCTTCATGTGCTGGAGCGAGTCGACCACCCAGCCCTGATGGAGCTGCTGGAACGCTCCCGGCGACGCGAGAAAGAGACGGAGCGCGAGGTCCTGCGAACTCCACGAGCGGCTGTCCTCGGCCAGTTGCCCGCGCGGCCACACTGCGGCAGCGAGCTCGGTGAGACGCGGCCGAGCCTCAGGCACGGACAGGTCGTTGACCGGGAGCAGCGACGACTCGAGCCTCATCCGCACGTCGGGCTCAAGGCGTACCCAGGCACGGTACAGTTGCTCCCAGGGCTTCCCCGGCCCCTCGGGCCGAAGGTTGGACGCCCACGCGCACAGCTCGATCAGCGCGGTCGGGCTGAGGTGACGGAAGAACGGCTTCGGACTCCATTCGCTGTGGTGCATCGAGGTCTCGTGGCGTTGGGGTTTCAGTGAACGTCGAACAGGGAAGGCAAACGACGAAGAGCGCTACAGCAGGGAGCGCTGCGGGTCCGACGCGTCGACCACGAGCTTCAGGTCGCGCAGTCGAATGCGCATCGCCATGTTGGAGACGTTGTCGAACTGGCCGGCAGCGATGACTTGCTCGGCGACCTCGACGAAGCGTTCATCCGGTTCGCCAGTCAGGAGGCGGGCCTCGATGCCTTCCCACGACGGGAGCAGCTCGCCGAACGCGAGTCGCACAGCCTCGCGGACGAGACGGGCGGGCATCAGCAGACAGGCGGCGAACTGGTCGGCCTGCCACTCCACTGGAGCCTTGCGACGTCGACCAGGCCGCGCGGCGGGGGAGGGCAGCCGCTCGAGGTCGAACAGAGTGTCCTCCCGCTGCCGCTGCTCGAGGATCTGCCGATGCAGCTGCCAGTGCCCAATCTCGTGGGCGAGGGTGAACGCGAAGCGACCGGGAATCTTCTCGAGGCTCTGGTCGACGCAGATGCGCCGGTCTTCGACGCTGGTCATCCCGAGTACCGAAGGGTTGGCGAGGAGCCCCTTGAGGTCGATGACCGCGAGGTCGAGCTCGAGGATGTTCTCGACGATGAAGTCGACGTTGACCGCGCCACGAAGAGCGCCACCACCACGCGCGCGCACGTAGTCGTGCAGCAGCGACTCGGCCGCTCGCTCCACATCCTTGGCGAGCATGAAGGGAACGGGGAGGGCGGCCATCACTTCCTCCCGTTCTGCGCGAGGAGGTCCATGAGGTCCTCGCCCGAGTAGCCCTGCTCACCGGCGGTCCGCAGGAACGTGGTGAGCACGTGGTCGGATACGAGCTTCACCGAGATGTCTTCGGGCACACGACCAGCGA
>JBMORD010000069.1:0-23575 GCA_049322495.1 Myxococcota bacterium
TCGCCGGCAGCGAGCCTCCTTCCCGGAGCGGCCGCACGTAGCGGGTGACGGTCAGCGTCCTCATGACGCGCGCGTTCTACACGGTCCTTCAGCCCCACAGCGTCGGCTTCGCCACCATCGCGAAGATGATGAACACCGACACGCCGAACGCCGGCACGCCGAGCGCGAGCCACGCGCGGTTGAGCCGGTGGAAGCGCGGCGGGAGCGCGGTGCCGTTCGCCAGCGCCTCGCGGGTCAGCTTGCGCAGCTCGAGCTGGATCCACGCCGCCGGCAGCCACAGCACCATCGCCGCGAGGTAGCCGCCGAGCGAGGCGAGCACCCACGGCGTGCTCCACGGCAGGCCGTACACGCTCACCAGGTACACGCCCGTCGCCGGCGAGACGACGCCCGAGGGCACGGTGAACACCCAGTCGGCGAGCACCACCTGCTTCTGCGCCCAGTCGATGACGCGCGGGTCTCCGCTCTGGTCACCGCGGAACTTCCAGAAGGCGCTCATCAGCCCCGCGCCGAAGAAGATGGTGGCGCTGAGCACGTGCAGCGCCTTCACGACGAGAATCAGCGGCGGCATCTCAGCGGCGCCCCAGCCGATGCACGACGAGCAGCGTGCCGAAGAGAATGGGCACGTTCTTCGTCATCGGGCCGAACGGGTGGAACCACAGCGTCGGGTCCTGCCAGCTCACCGCCAGCGGGAGGATGATCAACGACGCCGCCTGGAACGCGACCAGCGCGCGGAGCAGCGGGCCCTTCAGCACCACCGCCAGCACGCCCGACGCGGCCTGCGCGACGCCGAGCAGCAGCAGGAACACGCCTGGCGACATCGGCACGCCCGCGCCAGCCACCACCGCCAGCTCGAGCGGCTGCTGAAAGAAGACCTTGGGGAAGAGCCCTTCGGTCACCCACACCAGCGCCATGCCGCCGCGGAGCCACCACGTCGCGCGCGCGCTCCAGCCCTCGCGCGAGACGAGCCACGTCGTCACCACCAGCGCCACGAAGGGGTAGTTCTTCGACAGCACGCCGTACGGGTGCACCAGCAGCATCGGCTCGAGCGCGCCCAGCACCAGCGTGAAGAAGGCCACCCCCGCGACCTGCGCGGCCATCAGCCACGTCGCCGGCCGCACGGTGAGGATGATCAGCGCCAGCGCGAGCTCACCCGCACACGCCAGCCACATCAGCGCGTCAGGCAGCCCGAGCTGCGCGAGGTACGCGTGCCCGACCTCGCGGTAGTACGGGTGCAGCACGCCGAGCGCGGTGAGCAGCCAGATGCTCGCCGTGCCTGCCCTCAGCCACCACAGCTCCCCCCGCGTGGCGTTCACTTCTTCTGCTTCTCGATCCAGTCGTCGAGGAAGCGCGCGATGGCGAGCTCCGAGCGCACGTCGAGCTCGGTGAAGCGGAGGTGGAAGTCGATGCCCACGCCCGCCGCCTTCACGCGCAGGATCTCCCCGCGCGCGCGGACCTCCTTGGGCACCATCGGGAGCCGGAAGCGCACGTCGACCTCCGTGCCGTGCGGGGCCGTCTTGCCGCGCCACGAGATGCCGCCCAGCGAGAGGTCACCCTCGCGCTCTTCCCACGGGCCGTCGGGCAGGCCCACGTCGCGCACGAGAAAGCTCATCGGCACGCGGGGGCTGTCGCGCCGCTCGTCCTGGGTCGAAGGCTTCTTCTTCTCTGAGGCCATGCTGTCGCTGCTTCCTTTCGCCGAGAAACTCAGAACGTCTTCGCCACTTCGTCGAGGAAGCGGCCGAGCAGGCGCGTGAAGGTGCCCTTCACCTTGTTCGCCACCTCCGACACCTCGTCGTGCGAGAGCTTCTGCGCGCTGATGCCCGCCGCGAGGTTGGTGATGCACGAGATGCCCGTCACCTTGACGCCCATGTGCGCCGCGACGATGACCTCCGGCACGGTCGACATGCCCACCGCGTCGCCGCCGAGCGTGCGCAGCATGCGGATCTCCGCCGGCGTCTCGTAGCTCGGGCCCGAGAGGCTCACGTACACGCCCTCGCGCAGGTCGATGCCCTCGGCCTTCGCCGCGCGGAAGAGCACCTCGCGCGCCGCCGGGTCGTACGCCGCGCTCATGTCGGGGAAGCGCGGCCCGAGCGCCTCGACGTTCGGCCCCACCAGCGGGTTGAAGCCCGCGAGGTTGAGGTGGTCGGTGATGGCCATCAGGTCACCGACCTGGAAGCCGGCGTTGATGCCGCCCGCCGCGTTGGTCACCGTGAGGTGCTTGACGCCCAGCCGGCACAGCACGCGCGCGGGGAACGCCACCTGCCACGGCGCGTAGCCCTCGTAGTAGTGCACCCGCCCCTGCATCGCGACGATGGGCGTGCTGCCGCGGTAGCCGAGCACCAGCCGGCCCGCGTGCCCGTGCACCGACGAGGTGGGGAAGTCGGGCAGGTCGCGGTAGTCGATGACCACGGGCTTCTCGAGCGAGTCGGCGAAGGCGCCCAGCCCGCTCCCGAGAATGATGCCCAGCTTCGGCTGAAAGCCCGCTGCCCGCTTCGCCACCACGGCCGTACACGCGTCGAGCCGCGCCACGAGGTTCTCTGAAGACGACATGCGGGCGGACACTACACACCTCCCCGGAAGCACTACAGTTTTCGGAGCGGCGCTGAATCAGCGGCGTGCCAGAGTCGTCGAAGGCCACGCTGTTCCACTCTTCCAGGAGAACGTCTCATGAAGCGCACTCTCTCGCTGCTGGCTCTGCTCTCGCTGTCGGCCTTCGCGCAGGGCGGCCCTGCCCCGGCCCCGGCGCCCGCCGACGGGAGCGCGCCGCCGCCGCCGACCGAAGGCGCGGCCACCACCGCGACGCCGAAGGGCTCGGGCACCAAGAAGGAAAAGCCCGCGCCGCCGACCACGCCCGCCCCCGCGCCGGCGCCCGAGAAGAAGTGAGCTACGCGCGCTGAGCCCAGGCGAGCGCGTCGTCGAGTCGATCCTGACCGAAGAAGAGCTCGCCCTGAACCACCGCGTTGGGCGCCCCGAAGAGGCCCAGCGCCGCCGCGTCGTCGGTGAACGCCCGCAGCTGCCGCTTCACCGGCTCCGACTCGGCCTCGACGAACACCGGCCCCGGGTCGACGCCCAGCGACGAGAGCACGTCGCCGAGCACCGCGACGCTGGCGAGGTCCTTCCCTTCGCCGAACTCCGCGCGGAAGACGCCGCGCACGAAGTCGCCGATGACCGGCCTGTCGAGCAGCACGCACGCCACGCGCGCCGCGAGGACGCTCCGCTGCGGAAACACCGCCGGCTTCTGGAACGGCAGCCCATACTTCGCGCACAGCCGCTCGACGTCGCGCCACATGTACTTCCCGCGCGTGGGCCAGGTGTTGAACGGTGAGTCCTTGATGCCGAGCTGCGCGGTGAAGAGCGGCCCGAGGAGGAACGGCCTCCAGCGCAGCCCGACGCCCGCCGCGCGACAGAGCCCCTCGACGCGCAGGGCGCCGACGTACGAGTAGGTGCTGGCGAAGTCGAACCAGAAGTCGAGCATCGGCGCATCCTGCGTCGATTTCTCCGCGCGTGCACCCGAGGGCGGTACGATGCGCGCCGCTCCGTGGCCGACCAGCGACAGGAAGTCGAAGCGCTCTACCGCCGCTACGCCCCGGCGCTGTTTCGTCGCTGCCGTCAGCTCCTCGGCAACGACGCCGAAGCGCAGGACTGCCTGCAGGAGACCTTCCTCGGCTTCCTCAAGGGCAACTGGCGCGGCGAAGCGCAGCCCTTCACCGTGCTGTACCGCGTGGCCACCTACCAGGCCATCGACCGCCTCCGCCGCCGGAGCCGCTGGCACGGCCGCGCCACGAAGCTCGAGGTGCGCGAAGACGAGCCCGACCAGTCGCTGGAAGAACAGGGCGCCGCGTGGGCGTCTCGCCAGACGATGGCCGAGGCCGAGCGCGTCGAGTGGGCCCACGACCTCGCGCTCCTCACAAAGGGCGAAGATGACTTCACTTTGACCGCCGCCACGATGCACTGGGTCGAAGGCCACACCCTCGAAGAGATTGCCCAGACGCTCGGCGTGACCCGGAAAACCGTGTCCGCGCGACTGTCCCGGTTCATGGAGCGTGTTGCCCAGCGAAAGGACCAGGGTGGTCCATGAGCCGACGTCTGTCCGAACTTCAGCTCGAGCGGTACCTCGCCGACGCGATGAGCGCCGACGAGAAGGCGCGCGTCGACGCGGTGCTGCGCGCGTCACCGGAAGACGCAGAGGCGCTCCGTTTATTGAGGGCCGACTCCGAGGCCTTCCTGCTCAAGGCCCCCGCCGCGCCCTTCGTCGAGAAGGTGCTGCCCGCGAAGAAGCGCCCGCTCTTCGGCTGGCTCGCCTCGCTCGCCGCGGTGGCCGTCGCCGCGCTCGCGCTGCTCCTCGTGTGGAAGCCGTCGCCCGGCGGCGAAGACCTCGGCGTGAAGGGCACGGTGGGGTGGAAGGTCACGGCCGGTCAACGCACGCTCGCGCCGAACGGTTCCGTGCCCGGCGGTGAGACGCTCAGCTTCGTCGTCACCGCCGCGAAGCCCGCCTGGGCCGCCGTCATCTCGCACGCCCCCGATGGCTGGTTCGTCTACGTGCCCGCCACGAAGCTCGAGCCCGGCCAGACGCTGCTCCCCACCGGCGCGAAGCTCGACGCGCAGCTCGGCCGCGAGACGCTGCACCTCGTCTCGAGCCCGCAGCCCTTCGACGCCGACGCGGTGAAGACCGCGCTCGCGGCGGGCCAGCCGACGGCGCAGCTCGAGGTCGAGACGCTCTCGTTCGACAAGCAGTGAGCGCTGCGGCGCCGGGCTCCCACCTCCTGCGCATCGACGACTGCGCGCGCTCGACGCTCGCCGCCCGCTACGATGACTGTCCCCGTCCCGGTGCGCCGAACTGCACCAGGACGGCCTTTGCGAGGGTCATTCGGGAATGAGCGCGATCATCACGCGAAGCGAGACGCGGCCGCAGAGGTGGTGGGTGTGGGGCGCGATGCTCCTCGGCGCCCTCGGCGGGTGCCGCTGCCAGGACACCGTGAAGCGGCTCGAGCCCGCCCGGGTGGTGGTCTCACCCGAGGCGTTGCTCTTGCCGGCGACCTACGTGGGCCAGACCACCCGCGCGACGGTGGAGGTGTCCAACCAGGGCGAGGCCACGGCGGACGTGACCGTGTCCACGCAACCGCCCTTCGCCACGGCCACGGCCAGCCTCCGGCTGACGAGAGGCGCCGCGGAGGTGGTGGAGGTGACCTTCGCCCCCACGGCCGTCGGCCACTTCACCGGCGCGCTGACCGTCGGCGAGCTGCAGGTGGCGCTCGAGGGCGACGGGCTGGAGGTGCCGGTGTGCGACGCCCCCGACGTCTGCCACGACGCCCGCTTCGACCTCACGGCGCGCCAGTGCCTCGACTCGTCGAAGCCCGATGGGACGGCGTGCGCGAGCCGGTGCGTGACGGGCACGTGCCTGAGCGGCGCCTGCACCGGCACCTTCAAGCGCTGCGACGACGGCGACGCCTGCACGGTCGACGCGTGCAGTGAGACCCTCGACTGCACCCACGAGCCGAAGGTGTGCCCGCAGCCCACCGCGCGGTGCCGCGCGCCGACGTGCGACTCGATGACGGGTTGCGGGGAAGTGGTGGCGGAGGATGGCACGCTGTGCGGGCCCGATGACTGCCTCGCCACGGTGGTGGACGTGTGCATCGCCGGGCAGTGCGTGCAGCGGCCCAGGCCCGACACCGGGCGGTGCACCAACCGGTGGACGCCCGAGAGCCTGCCTCCTCGCACGTACCACGCGATGGCCTTCGACGCGGCGAGAGGGCAGACGGTGCTCTTCGGTGGTCAGGTGGCCTCCAACGAAGCAGGCGACACCTGGGTGTGGGACGGGACGAGCTGGACGCAGCGGACGCCCGCCGATGCGCCGAGCCCGCGCGCACTTCACGCCATGGCGTACGACTCGCTTCGCCAGCGGGTGGTGCTCTTCGGGGGCACCGGCGCCAACCTCCCCTTCGGTGACACCTGGGAGTGGGACGGCACGACCTGGCTCGCGAGGGCTCCGGCGGTCGCTCCTTCGGCGCGGACGCGGGCCGCCATGGCCTATGACGCTGCTCGACGACGCGTCGTCCTCTTCGGGGGCGCCAACCTCACCGACACGTGGGAATGGGACGGCACGACCTGGACGCAGCGCTTCCCGGCGACGACCCCGCCGCCCCTGCAGTACGGCGGCATGGCCTTCGACGCCGCTCGACAGCGCGTGGTCCTCGTCGGAGCGCCAACCAGCGACTACCTCCTCTCCGAGACCTGGGAATGGGACGGCACCACGTGGACCCAGCAGCACCCGACGACGACGCCGCCCGCCTTCGCGCCCTTCTTCGATGCGTCGCGACAGCGCGTCGTGGTGCTGACCGGCGACCAGCTGTGGGAATGGGATGGCACCTCGTGGACCAGTCGGCCCCTCACCGGGCCGGTCCCCACGGCCCTCGGTCCGATGGTCTATGACACCGCTCGCCGCCGAGCGGTCGTGCTCCCCGAGCGGGACGCCGACACCTGGGAGTGGGACGGCGTCACGTGGCGCGCGGCGACCCAGACGACGAATCCACCCCTGCGCGACTGGCACGCCATGACGTTCGACCCGGTTCGGCGACGCGCGGTGACCTTCGGCGGTACGCGCAGCAACACCGGCGTCGCCGACACCTGGGAATGGAGCGCCGGCTCGTGGCAACAAGCGCAGCCCCCGGTGGCCCCCTCGGCGCGAATTGGCCACGCCATGGGCTTCGATCCGGTCCGCCAGCGGGTGCTGCTCTTCGCAGGGAACAACAGCGCGGACACCTGGACCTGGGACGGGACCACCTGGGAGCGCCTCCAACCGTCGATGGCGCCGCCAGCGCGGAGCCGGTCCGCTCTGGCGCGGCTCGGCCAGCAGCTGCTCGTCTTCGGTGGGCTGAGCACCGGCGGCCCCCTGGGAGACACCTGGGCGTGGGACGGGACGACCTGGACCCAACGCTTCCCGGCGAACGCTCCTTCGGCGCGCTCCCGCGCGGCCCTGGCCTTCGATGAGCCTCGCCAGCGCGTCGTGCTCTTCGGCGGGCAGGATGCAAACCAGTCCTACCTCGCCGACACCTGGGAGTACGACGGCACCGAGTGGACGCAGCGGCAGCCCGCGGTGAGCCCTCCAGGCAACGCACGTCTGGCCATGGCCTACGACACCTCGCGCCAGCGCACGGTGCTCCTCGACGGGACCGGCGGCCTCCCCACCACGTGGGAATACGACGGCACGAACTGGGTGCAGCGGCTGGTGGTGACGTCGCCGCCGAGGTCCGTGCCCAACGCGATGGCCTACGACACGGCCCGGCAGCGCGTCGTCTTCTTCGACGGCGCCACCCTCTGGACGCTCCTGCCCTGAGGTGAAGGCGAAGTGAGCCGGAGGAAGGACCGAGGGGCTGCCGGTGACGAGCAGGGCCAGGCCCGCGTCCCCGCGTCCTCCGGGCAGACGGCGCGCCGGCTCAGGTTCCGCGCGCGGCGGCCTGCTTGGCCTGAATGGCGGTGAGCGCGATGGTGAACACGATGTCTTCCACCAGGCAGCCGCGCGAGAGGTCGTTGACCGGCCGGTTCAGGCCCTGGAGCAGCGGGCCCATGGCCACCACGCCGGCGCTGCGCTGCACGGCCTTGTAGGTGACGTTGCCGGTGTTGAGGTCGGGGAAGATGACGACGTTCGCCTTGCCGGCCACCGGCGAGTTCGGGGCCTTCGAGCGCGCCACGTCGGGCATCACCGCCGCGTCGTACTGGAGCGGCCCGTCGATGAGCAGCTCCGCCCGCCGCGCCTTCGCCAGCGCGGTGGCCTTCACCACCTTCTCCACGTCTTCGCCCGCGCCCGACGCGCCGGTCGAGTACGAGAGCATCGCCACGCGCGGGCTGATGCCGAACGCCGCCGCGGTGTCGGCGCTCTGAATGGCGATCTCCGCCAGCTCCTCGGCGGTGGGGTTGGGCACCACCGCGCAGTCGCCGAACACCAGCACCTGGTCGGGCAGGCACATGAAGAACACGCTCGACACGAGGCTGCAGCCGGGCACCGTCTTGATGAGCTGCAGCGCGGGGCGAATGGTGTGCGCCGTGGTGTGCACCGCGCCCGAGACGAGCCCGTCGGCCTCGCCGAGCGCCATCATCATCGTGCCCACCATGATGCTGTCCTGCAGCTCGATCTCCGCGCGCTCGACGGTCATGCCGCGGGCCTTGCGTCGCTCGACGAGCGGCTCGACGTAGCGGTGGGCCACGCTCGCGGGGTCGATGATCTCCACCGACGACGGCAGCTTCACGCCCTGCTTCTTCGCCTGCTCCTCGACCTCCTTCGGGGCGCCGAGCAGCACGCAGCGCGCGATGCCGCGCTCCTGCACGATGGCCGCGGCGGCGATGGTGCGCGGCTCGGTGCCTTCGGGCAGCACGATGCGCTTGTTCGCCGCGCGCGCCTCCTCGACGAGCCGCTGGCGGAACGCCGGGGGCGAGAGCCGCCGCGCGCGCCGCGTCGACACCAGCCGCGTGAGCCACCCCGCGTCGATGCGGTCGGCGACGATGTTCATCGCCAGCTCCACGCGCTCCTTGTCGTCGGCGGGGATCTGCCGGTCGACGCTGCCCACCTTCGTCGCGGTCTGGAAGCTGCCGTCGTCCACCGTGAGCACCGGCAGCCCGGTGGCGAAGGCCGGGGCGCAGAGCTGCATCACGCGCTCGTTCGGCGCCACCCCGCCGGTGAGCACCAGGCCCGCGATGCGCATGCCGCTCATCACCGCCAGCGACACCGCGAGGATGATGTCGTCGCGATCGGCGGGGGTGATGATCAGCCGATCCGGCGCGAAGACCTTCACCGAGTTGGGCACGGTCATCGCGCACAGGCGCACGTCGCGGAAGCGCCGCTTGTGCATGTCCCCCTCGTGCAGCACCTTCGCGTCGATGGCGTCGATGAGGTCCTTCACGCGGAGCGCCGAGAGGTCTTCGCGCGAGGGCACGATGGCCACCGGCACCAGCTTCTCGGCGGCGATGGCAGCAGCCCAGGTGGCGAGCTCACCCTCGTCTTCCACCGGCACGCGGTTGACGATGCAGCCCAGCTGCCGCCCTTCGCCGGGGTCACCGAAGCCGCGCGCGGCGATGGACATCGCGTCGGCGAGCTCCGAGGGCGACTGATCCGCCGGGGCGCCGACCAGCACCAGCTCGGCGTCGAGCGCCTTGAGCATCAGCGCGTTGACCCGCATCGAGTACGCGCTGCCGCCCTCGGGCACCATGCCCTCCACCACCAGGATGTCGGCGCCTTCCGCGGCCTGGTTGCAGATGGCGACCACCTTCTCGAGCAGCGTCTGGTCGTCGCCCGACGAGAGCAGGTCCTCCACCAGCTTGCGCGAGATGGGCTCGGGCGGCTGGAGGTGGCTGCCGAGCCGCACCAGCGCCACCGAGCGGTCCTCCATGCGGGTGGCGATGGGCTTGGCGAAGGCGACGCGCACGCCCTGGCGATCGAGCGCGCGCACGAGGCCGAGCGCGGCGGTGGTGAGGCCGACGCTGCGGCCGGCGGGGGCGACGAAGAGGGTCCGGGTGGTCATGGTCAGGGGCTGACGAGCTGAGTGGTCTCGCGGGCGATCATCAACTCCTCGTTGGTGGGGATGACGAGCGCCTGCGGGGTGACGCTGGTGGTGATGCGGCCCGCTTCGCCGCGCACCTTCTGCTGGTTGGCCTGCTCATCGAGCGCGAGCCCGAGGAAGCGGAGGTGGTTGATGACGGTGGCGCGCACCAGCGCGGAGTTCTCGCCGATGCCGCCGGTGAAGACGAGCGCGTCGAGGCGCCCCAGCGGCACCACCAGCCCGGCGAGGTGCTTCGAGAGCGAATAGCAGAACACCTCGATGGCCAGCTTCGCGCCGGCGTGGCCCTTCGCGGCCGCCTCCTCGAGGGTGCGGAGGTCGTTCGACAGCCCCGACAGCCCGAGCAGGCCCGACTTCTTGTTGAGCGCGTCGAGCACCGCTTCGTGCGACAGCCCGCCCACGCGCGCGACGTGGAAGATGAGCCCCGGGTCGACCGAGCCCGAGCGCGTGCCCATCACCAGCCCGCCGAGCGGGGTGAGGCCCATGGTGGTGTCGCGGCTCTTCCCGTCGAGCACCGCGGTCGCCGAGCAGCCGTTGCCGAGGTGCGCGGTGACGAAGGCGCCCTCGTCGCGGCCGAGCCCCAGCAGCTCCTGCGCGCGGAGCGTGACGTACCGGTGGCTCGTTCCGTGGAAGCCGTAGCGCCGCACGCCGTACTGCGCCTGCCACTCGCGCGGCACCGCGTAGGTGTGCGCGCGCGGCGGCATCGTCTGGTGAAACGCGGTGTCGAAGACGGCGACCTGCGGCAGCGCGGGCAGCAGCTCCTGCGCGAGGCGAATGCCCACCAGGTTCGCCGGGTTGTGCAGCGGCCCGAGCGGAATGCAGGCCTCGATCTCCCGGATGACCTCCGCGGTGATGCGCTGCGAGCCCGAGAAGCGATCGCCCCCGTGCACCACGCGGTGCCCCACGCCCACCAGGCCGTCGAGCAGGTGCAGCTCGCGCAGCAGCTCCACCGCCGCGCGGAGCGCCACCGAGTGATCCGCCGCCGGCAGCGCCTTCGAGGTCTTCACCCCGTCGCGCTTCCAGTCGAGCGACGCCTCCATCGTGCCGAGGCGCTGCGCGTTGCCGGACACCAGCTCGGCGCCGCTCTCCGCGTCGACCACCGCGAACTTCGCCGACGAGCTCCCACAGTTCAGAACGAGGACCTTCACGCCTTCTGGAATACGGCGGGCTCGTGTTGCGCCGCAACATTCTTGAAGTGACAGCCCTCGTAAGGAACGGTTGTGCAACCGCACACAGGGGAGACGGAATCCCTTGCCTGCGGACGGGGTGGCTCGACACCCGGCCGACGGCGGATGACCCACCCCGGGCCTCGGCGTCTCAGGCGGTTGGGCGAAGGCATCGGGTTTGCTGGCGCGATCCCCTTCCATGCGACTCCTGCTCGTCGATGACAACCCTGCGTTCCTCGAGAACGCCGAGGAGCTGTTGGCGCCGTTGGGGGAGGTCACCTGCTGCGTGCACCCGCAGGAGGCGCTGCGGCACGCGCACGAGCTCTTCGACATCGTGGTGTCGGACTTCGCGATGCCGCAGATGACGGGGGTGCAGCTCGTCTCGGAGCTGCGCCTGGTCCAGCCGCACCTCCTGTCCTTCATCGTCACCGCGCTGCCCCACCGCGTGCGCGGCTTCGACGGTCAGGTGTTCGAGAAGGTGCCGGTGCGCCCGTGGCTCGAGGCGATCCAGCTCGCCGCGCGCGCCGTCGTCACCAACTGAAGCCCAGCCCGAGCGTGAGGCGCTGCTCGCCGAGCGGGACGCCCTCGAACGAGAGGTCGAGCCCCAGCGGCAGGCCCACCACCAGCCCGGCGCCGAGCTGGTAATGGAAGAGGTCGGTGCCGACGCTGCCGTCGTAGAAGACCGGCCCTCCGAAGGCGCGCGCGACGAGGTACGGCGTGAGGCGCTCCTGGAGCGTGTAGCCCGCGGCGACGCCCACGCGCCCATCGACGGCGAGGTAGTCACCCGCGGGCGCGCGCAGCCCGGACACCGCGAGCGAGCCGCTGAGCTGCACGAAGGGCCGCCAGTCCTTCTGCTCCAGCACGAGCCATGACACCGCCACGCTGCCGACGCCGCCCGGCCCGGTCTCGGCGCGGTCGAGGGCGCCCATGAACAGCGCGCCGGCCGCGGCGCTGAGCGTCACCCGCTCGCTCGCGCGCCACTCGAACGACGCGGAGGTCGCGAGCTGCTCGAAGGCGACGTGCTCCCGGCCCGGGAAGACGAGCGTGGTGCGGAAGGTGGCGAACGTCGCCCCGAGCCGAAACCGGGGCGGCGCCCGGTGACGCGAGGCGCCCTGACACCGCTGAGCGAGCCCCGTCGGACCGACGGGCGGCGAGACGCCTCAGGCGTCGGCGGGCCGGGACGCGAGCGCGACGACGAGCGAGAGCGGGAGCAGGAGCCAGCGCATGGCCGCGGAAGTAACCGGCGGCGCCGCGCGGGGCAACTTCGGGCGCGCGAGTGCCCTTTTCTTGCCACGCGTTCGCTGGTTGGTTGGGCCGGTGAGCATCGACGACGGCGACGAACTCCCGAAGCGCAGGCGGTGGCCGTGGCTGGTGGGGCTGCTGGCGCTCGTCGTCGGCGCGGGCGGCCTGTGGCTGCGCGGTCGCCAGCCCGAGAAGCCGGAGGCGCCCGAGCGCCGGCTGTTCCGCAAGCAGCTGCCGGCGGTGGTGGTGGCGAAGGCCCGCGGGAATGGCGCCGCCGAGCTCGCGGCGTGCGTCGACGCGGCGAAGCCCTGGCCGGGCGTGGCCACGGCGCTCGGCGAGCTCGACGCGGCGTGGGGCGACGCCGACCGGCTGCGCGCGGCGACGAAGGCGCTCAACGCGGCGGTGCGCGAGGCGGGGCTGGCGTACTGGGTCGACCCGCAATTTCCGGGCAAGAGGCCCTTCCTCACCACGTACGAGGTGCTGTCGCGCGCGTCGTGGACCGGCGGCGAGGCGCGCACCGAGGTGCTCCACGTGCGGCGCCTCGACACGCTGAACCTCGAGCTGGGGCTGCTCGGCCATGCGGGCGGAGATCAGCCCGCGGTGCTGCGCGACCGCATGGAGCTCTCGGTGATGCGGCGGCTCCAGACGGTCGACGATGGCGACGGGTGGGTGAAGCCGAACGAGGTCGACGAGACGGCGGCGCGGCTGTGGCGCGAGACGCTGGCGCCGCTGGTGGGCGCCGACGGGCTGGCAGAGGCCGAGCGGCGGCTCGACAAGCGCGAGCAGCTCGCGCGCGACATGGAGCGGCGGCTCAAGGGCGGGCGCATTCACGTCGCGCGACCCGAGCGGCTGGTGTTCGGCGACGACTACTTCGAGAACCTCGAGCCGTACACCTCGACGCGCCGGCGCGGAGGCCCGCTGCTGCTGGCGAGCGACCTGCGCGCGCTGCGCTTCGCCGACGAGGCGCTCGATGACAGCGCAGGGCTCGAGGCGCTGAAGAAGGTCATCGACCTCGAGGCCGAGCAGGTCGAGGCGCACGAGGCGCACCACGCGCTCGACCGCCGGGAGCTCGAGGTGCCGCGGCTGCTCCAGTCACTCGTGGGCGAAGACGACCTGCGCTTCGGGCGGATGGCCGAGCGGGAGCTCCGCGCGTTCCTCGGTGAGCTGCGGGACGCCCGCCCGCCGGCGTGCCTGAGCGTGGTGGCCCTCGGCCCGCTCGCGCGCGGGGCTCGATCGCAGTCGACGCCGCACTTCTTCGCGGCGCACGCGCTGCTGGCGACGCTCGGCGAGGTCGACGGCTCGCGCGGGCTCGACGAAGACACGACGGCCGCGGTGATGAAGAAGCTCTGCGCGCTGCCCGACGCCGAGCTGCGCAAGAAGGCCGACGTCGCGGCGGTGGCGCTCTACGGCGCGCCCCTGCCCGCCGCGCGTCGCGAGTGAGCCGGCGTCAGAGCTGAACGTCGTCGAGCAGCACCGGCGGCATGTGGAGGTACGCCGTGCTGCGCCGCTTCTGCTCGATGTCCTCGTACACGCGCAGCACCTGCTGCTCGGTGAAGCCGAGCACGCGGCCGACCTCCGCGGGCGGCACGTCGTGGTTCTTCGCCCAGAGGATGAGGTCGAGCGTGGGGTACGGCAGCGCGAAGTAGAAGTCCTCCTGCGACTGCGCGAGCGAGTAGGTGTCGGTGGTCGGCGCGCGCGAGCAGATCTCCTCGATGACGCCGAGGTGGCGCGCCAGCGCGTAGACCTGCGTCTTGTACAGCCCGGCGATGGGCTTCACGTCGGCCGCGCCGTCACCGAGCTTCACGAAGAAGCCCTGGTCGTACTCGAGCAGGTTGGGCGTGCCGCTCACCGCGAACACCAGCCGGTCGGCGTGGAAGTACTCCATCATCTTGCGGGTGCGCTGCTTGAAGTTGGTGGCGGCGACGATCTGCAGGTACGCGCGCGGCGTGAGGCGCGTCTTCACCTCGTGGCCGTTCGGTCGGCGCACCACCACCGAGAAGGTGTTGACCACGTCGGTCTCGAGGCGATTCGTGGTCGACACGATCTTCCACGGCATCCCCGGCCGGAAGTCGGGGTCGACCGACGCGACGGCGGCCTCGCGCTCGCGGTAGCAGCCCGCGGCCTCGAGCATCGGCGCAATGTCCACCAGGGCGTACTCGATGCCCAGCTTCTCGCAGAGCTTCCGCCCATAGAGCGTGCTCTCGTCGGCGCTGTCGCGCTCGGGCAGCAGCAGGCCGAACACCCGCTTGGGGCCGAGCGCGCGCACCGCGAGCGCCGCGACGCACGCCGAGTCGATGCCGCCCGACACCGCCACCACGAGGCCGCGGCGCTTGAGCGTCTTCAGCACCGCGTCGGACAGCTTCGACGACAGCTCCTGCGCCTTCGCTTCGAGGTCGAGGTTCAACACGTCACGCGAGAAGGTGGTCATGAGGGCTTGCTCGTTTCTGCGAGGTGCTGGAGCTCTGCGAGCTTCACCTTGCCGAAGGTGTTGCGGGGAAGTTCTTCGAGGAACACGACTCGTTTCGGGACGCGCGGACCGCTGAGGTGCTGGCGACAGTGCTTGAGCAGCGTCGGCTCGTCGAGCGCCGCGTCGGCCTTCACCACGAAGGCGACGGCCACCTCGCCCTCGAGCGCGTCCTTCGCGCCCACCACCGCGACCTCGCGCACGCCGGGGTGCAGGCGAATGGCGCGCTCGAGCTCGGCCGGCGCGACGCGGTGACCGCCGAGCTTCAACATCGCGCGGCTGCGCCCGACGATGAACACGAAGCCGTCCTCGTCCCACGTCGCGAGGTCGCCGGTGAAGAGGCGGTCGCCGCGGAGCACCTTCGCCGACTCCTCGGCGTCGTGGAGGTAGCCCGCCATGATGACCTCACCGCGCGCCGTGAGCTCGCCCACCGTGGCGCGGTCCTTCGGCACCAGCGCGCCGTGCTCGTCGACGACCTCCAGCGGCACGCCGGGCAGCCCGCGCCCCACCGAGCCGCGCTTGTCCGTCGCGCGCTCCGGCGGCAGCACCGACAGCCGCGCGGTCGCCTCGGCCTGGCCGTACATCACCACCAGCTTCGCGGGCGCGATGGCCTCGCGGAGCCAGTCGATGGTCTCCTGCGCCATCGCCCCGCCCGCCTGCGTGACGAAGCGCAGCGACGAGAGGTCCACCGTCTTCAGGTCGACCTGGCGCTTGATGAGCTCCCACGTCAGCGGCACGCCCGAGATGTTGGTGCAGCGCGAGACGGCGAGGCCCTCCATCACCACGCGCGGGTAGAGGAAGCGGTGGTCGAGGAAGACGGAGCCGCCGATGAAGAGGTGCGAGTTCAGCACGCTCTTCCCGTAGACGTAGAACAGCGGCAGCACGAGGAGCCCGCGGTCGCTCGCGCGGAGGTCGAGCGAGAGGCAGATGGCCTTCGCGCTCGCCGCGATGTTGCGCACGGTGTGCATCACGCCGCGCGGCGAGCCGGTGGAGCCGGACGTGAAGACGATCTGCCCGAGCCGGGTGTCGTCGGTCGGCACGCGCGGAACGGCCGGCGGTGCGACGGAGGGCTCACCGCCCTCGGAGAGCCACCCCGCGAAGCGGCCCTGCAGCGCCTTCTCGAGCGCAGGCGGCGGCGTGGTGGGGTGCACCACCAGCACCCTGCCGACGCCCGCGAGGGTGCCCCAGCGGCGCGCGTCGCGGCCCTCGATGACCACCAGCGCCGGCGAGGTCTGCGCGACGGCCTCGCTCAGCGGGAGCTCCGCCCACTCGCGATCGACCTCCACCACCGTCGCGCCGAGCGACTGAATGGCGACCCACAGCAGCGCGTTGGCGATGACGTTCGGCAGCGCGAGCATCACCGGGTCGCCGACCTTCACCCCGAGCGAGGCGAGCAGCGCGCGCAGCGTGTCCACCCGCTGCTGCGCCTCGCGGTAGGTGAGCCACGGCTGCTCGGGCACGCCGAGGAACGGCGCGTCGGGCGTCTCGCGGGCCCAGCGCTCGAGCCAGTCGGCGGGCCCGGAGCGGTCGACGGACGTGGTGAGCGACAGCGCCGCGCTGGTGCTCGGGCTCGGCGCGGCCTGCTGCGACGACGGAACCTCGCCGCGCGCGAGCAGCTGCGTCGAGGCGATCGCCATCAGCGCCATCGCGTCGGCCTCCGAAGGCACGCTCTTCGCCGCGGCGAGCTTCGCGATGAGCTTCTCGACCTTCGCGCCGTCGAAGACGCCCACGCGGTCGACGGCCTCGCGGCTGAGCAGCTCGCGGCTCCACGCGGGGGCGTGCGGCCCGACGAGCGCCTCGGCGATGGGCGCGCGGTAGGGGAACTTCGTGCGCTGGAGCACCGCCTCGGGCACGCGGCCCTTCGCCACGCGCTTCAAGATGAACTTCTCGTCGAGCCCGTTGAGCTTGAAGCGCTGCGGCAGCGTGGCCGACAGCTCGATGAGCCGGTGGTCGAGGAACGGGAAGCGCCCCTCGACGGAGTTGCTCATCAGCATGCGGTCGCCCTGCGCCGAGAGCAGGTAGCCCGACAGCAGCGTGTGGAACTCGAGGAACTGCGCGCGCGCCATCGGGCTCCAGGCGCGCACGTGCTCCGGCACCGTCGCCAGCACCGCGTCGATGGGCGAGTGCGTGGCGACGCGGGCGGCGAAGTCTTTCGAGAAGAAGCGCGCCACGCGGCCGGAGTTGGTCCAGCGGATCTGATGCGAGAAGTCGAGCGCGTCGGGCCGCTCGAGGCCGAGGCCGAAGAAGCTGCGCAGCACCTCCGGCGACTGCTGCGAGAGCGAGAGGAAGGGGTAGAGCCGCGAGAAGAGCCGGGGCCGCGCGCTGGACTGCGGGCGGCGCGCCCAGAAGCGACGCACCGCGGTCTCCTTGAAGAGGTCGTAGCCGAGGAAGACCTCGTCGGCGCCTTCGCCGGTGAGCACCACCTTCGTGCCGTGCGCGCGCACCAGGCGCGAGAGCGCGAAGAACGGCGCGGGCGCCGAGCGGAGCAGCACCTGCTCGGTGTGCCACACCACCTGCGGCAGGAGCGCGCCGATGTCCGCGCCGCCCACCTGCGCCACGTGGTGCTCGGTGCCGAGCGCGCGCGCGACCTCCTGCTGGAAGTTCCGCTCGTCGAAGCGCTTCTCTTCGAAGGCCACCGAGAACGTCTGCAGCGTGCCGCCCAGCTTCTTCTGCGCGACGGCGCACAGCAGCGACGAGTCGAGGCCGCCCGAGAGGTACGCGGCGACCGGCACGTCGGCGCGCAGGCGCAGCGACACCGCGTCGTCGAGCATCGCGTCGACCTGCTCCATCGCGCGCGAGAAGGTGAGCGTCGGGTCGACGCGCTCGGGCGAGAGGTCGAGGCGCCAGTAGCGCTCGCGCTTCGTGACGCGGCCGTGCTCGACGAGCGCGACGTGGCCGGGCTCGAGCTGCTGCACGCCCTCGAAGGAGCTGCGCCCGGCGACCGGCGCCCAGAGGTGCACGGTCTCGGCGATGGCGTGGGCGTCGAGCCGCCGTTCGAGCAGCTTCGCCGCGAAGAGCGCGCGCGCCTCGGAGGCGAAGGCGAGCGTCCCGTTCGGCAGCTCCGCGAAGAAGAGCGGGCGAATGCCGACGCGGTCTCTCGCGAGCCAGAGCTGACGGCTGCGCGCGTCCCACAGCGCGAAGGCGAACTGGCCGATGAAGCGCTGCACGGCGGCGGCGCCCCACGCGTCCCACGCGGCGAGGATGACCTCGGTGTCGCTCCGCGTGCGGAAGTGCCAGCGCGCCGAGAGCTGCTCGCGGAGCTCGACGTGGTTGAAGATCTCCCCGTTGAAGACGACCGAGAGGCCGCGCTCGTCGGCGGTCATCGGCTGCGCGCCACCCGAGAGGTCGACGATGGACAGGCGCGTGTGACCGAGCGCCACCCCCTCGAGGACCAGCTCGCCGTGCGCATCGGGCCCGCGGTGCACGAGCGACTGGGTCATCGCCCGGAGGCTCGACTCCGCCCGCGCCCGCGCGTCACCCGAGAGGGCGGCGGGAAGCGTGAAGCCGGCGATGCCGCACATGGCTCACCCCTTCTTGCGGGCGATGTACGCGACGAGGTTGTCGATGCTGTCGAGGTTGGCGGGCACGAGCTCGTCGTCCTTCGCCTTGAAGCCGAACTCACCTTCGATGAACGCGACGAGCTCCATCATGCCCGTGGAGTCGATGAGGCGATTCTTGAGGAACGAATCGGAGTCGCTGAACGAATCGACGAAGAAGGTGTCCTGAATGAAAGTGCGGAGCTTCGCGGCGACCTCGCTCATGATGGCGCCCTCATAGCGCGTGCAGGGCAAAGTCGAGCGGACTTCCTCGCGCGTTCTCGGGCAAGGCAGGGCGTGGGAAGCTGGCTCGGGAGGCAGGTCGCGTGGCGCACTATGAGGACTTGACGGAGGTCGGGGCGCAGTTCGGGAACTGGAAGCGGCTGCTCGCGGTGGGGTGGCTGCGGCTGGGAGGTCCTTTCGCGACTGGGACGGCACCGGCGAGCCTGCTGCCGAAGTTGCGAGCGCTCGAGTGCAGGTGGCCTCCGGGAGTGCGTCGGACGAACCGCTACCACCGGTGCAACCTCTGCTTCGAGCACGAGTACGGACGGGACGTGCTGTTCGTGCCTTCTCCGGATGAAGTCTTCGTCGCGCCGGAGCTGATCAGCCACTACATCGAGTCGCACGACTATCTGCCACCAGAGGCGTTCATCGCGGCGGTGATGCGCTGTCCGTCGGTCGACTCCGACGAGTATCGCGAGGCGCTCGCGAAGCACCGGACGCCCGCGCCGGTCGTCACCGCCGACACCGAGTACGCACCGCAGAACGCCCTTGTCCTCGAAGGGCTCGAGCCCGTGCGCCAGCGCCCCGGGATGTACATCGGCGGCACCAATGCGGTTGGCCTGCACCACATGATCCTCGAGGTCATCTCCAACAGCCTCGACGAGCACCTCGCCGGGTTCGCCTCGCGCGTCCTCGTCGAAGTGAGGGACGAGTGGGTCACGGTGGAAGACGACGGTCGCGGGTTCCCTGTCGAGGCGACGGTAGGAGACCTCAGCGCGCTCGAGGCGGTCTTCCGGAGGCTTCACTCGGGCCCGACGCTGGATGGACATCACCCGCACGTGCACGCGCACCCGGTGTTCGGCATCGGAGTCGCGGTCGTCAACGCGCTCAGTTCCCGCTTGGAGGTCGAGGCGCGGAGAAACGGCACGCGCTGGACCGCCGCCTTCGAGCGAAGCGAGCTCGTGGAGCCGCTCACGAACGCGGGTCCGACGGCGGCGCGCGGGACTCGCATCCGCTTCCGCTACGACGAGGAGATCTTCGGCCCCGCGCGCATCGACTTGCCCGCACTGGCCGCGCGCCTCGACGAGCTCGGCTACTTCCTGCCGAAGCTCGACCTCCGGCTGAATGGTCGCTCGCTGCGGCACGCCGGCGGCCTCTCTGACTGGCTGCCGACGCTCTCTTCGGACCTCGTGCAGGAGACCGTGCTCTCGACCTCGGGACGGCACGACGACATCGACGTCGAGTTCGCGCTCGCGTGGTCGCCGACGAACGCGCAGAGCGTCGTCACGAGCTGGGTCAACCTTGGACCGACGCCGGAACATGGCAAGCACCTCGAGGGCTTCCGCGCCGCGCTGGCCGCGTCTGCGCCGACGAAGTACGCGCTCTCGACGATGGAGCGCGGCCTGGTCGCGGTGGTGCATACGAAGCTGCTCGCGCCGCAGTTCGGTGGGCCCACGAAGTCACACCTCCTGACGAAGGAGGCGAAGGTTGCGGTCGAGGCGGTGGTGGGCAAGGCGATGCGCGCCGCGCCGTGGTGGTGGGACCGCGTGCTCGAGCTCTCGCGCTGAGGAGCCGCGGCCATGGCCTCGTACGAAGACCTGACTGAAGTCGGCGCACGCTTTGGCAACTGGAGGCGCCTCCGCGCGGTTGGTTGGCTCGACCGGGACACGCCCTCTGCGAGGGGCTCGGTTCCCGCCGCGTTCCTGACCCGTCTTCGTGCCGAGCTCTCAGACTGGCCCTGGCGTCCGCCAGAGCTCACGACGCTTCAGTACGTATCGCGTTGCGAGCTCTGTGCTGATGGAGGCCGCGCGTTGTTGGAGCCGTGGCCCGCCGCTGAGCTGCTCTTCGTGCCGAGTCCGCGAGGGGCGTTCGTCGCGCCATCGGTCATCCGACACCACATCGAAGTCCACGGCTACGCGCCGCCGCAGGAGTTCATCGAGGCCCTCATCGCCTGTCCTCCCATGGCGTCCGACGCGTATCGAGAGGCGATCGCTCGAGACTGGATCGGCCAGCCGAGTGCTACCCAGCCCTTCGAGTCGGTCATCCGGTTGCGGCCATCGCTGTACATCGGAGGGACCGACGCACGTGCGCTCGGCGAGATGATCGCTCAGGTGCTCAACAACGGCATCGAAGAGCACCTCGCGGGCCACGCATCACGCGTCTCGATCGACGTGACCGAAGGTTGGATCACCGTCGAGGACGACGGGCGCGGCATTCCGGTCGACCCTGCGACGTTCACGGCGACCTTCCGCGACTTCGAGCTCGGCGGGCATCGCATCCTCCCGGCCGGCTACGCGGTCGCCACCGCGCTCAGCTCCCGGTTGGAGCTCGAGACCCGACGTCATGGGCGTCGATGGACCGCCGCGTGGGAACGGGGCGAACTCGTCGAGCCGCTCACCGACGCAGGCGCCACGCGTGCGCGCGGCGCGCGGATCCGGCTGCTCCCGGACGAAGAGATCTTCGGGCGCACTCGGCTCTCAGTCGAAGCGCTCGCGGCCCGGCTCGACACGCTCGCGCACTTCACGCCGCGGCTGGAGCTCCGACTGAACGGTCACCCGTACCAGCACCCTCGCGGCCTCCAGGAGTGGCTGCCCTCTCTCTCGAGCGACCTCGTCGAGGAGACACAGCTCGCCGGAGCCGCGATGCACGATGGCGTCTTCGTCGAGTACGCGCTCGCGTGGTCGCCCACCCGGCGGCGCCGGAGGCTCGTGCCGTGGGTCAACCTCGTCGCGACGCCGCGTTACCGCGCACACCGCGCTGGGCTCGTGGCCGCCCTGGCAGCCTCAGCACCGACGAAGCGCGCGTTCGACGCGATGACACGTGGGCTCGTCGCCGTACTGCACGCGAGGACGCTGCACGCTCAGGACGACGCGCGCCTGCGCGCGGCGGTCGAGGCGGAGGTGAGCAGGGCGCTCAGCGCTGCGCCGTGGTGGTGGGACCGCGTGCTCGAGCTCTCGCGCTGAGTCGCGCCTCACGGGTACGGCGTCACCTTCCGGAGCTGCGGCGCCTCGGCTGACGCCCAGGACACCTCGTCGACGAGCGGGCGGTAATGGTCACGCGCGTACTGCCGCAGCAGCACCCAGCCGACGAGCGCCCGCACGAGCGCCTCGTCCAGCGGAGGCGTCAGGACCGCGTAGTCGACGAAGAGCGTCCGTCCCTCGACCCACAGCCGGCACTCGAGGACGTCTTCCCCCGTGGCGCGCCGCGCGACGAAGTGGGTGCCGTGAGGCGCGGGCTCGTCAGCGAAGCTGCCTTCGTACTCGTCGAGCCGGGGAGGCGCGGTGGCGGGGAAAGCGAGCTCGGGCCAGTCGGCCGCGAGGCGCGCGGGGTCGGCGAGCAACTCCTCGTCGGCCTGCAGCACGACGCGCAGGGCATGGAGCAGCTCTGCCAGCACTGGCGGGCGTCCGAAGCGCTCGCGGTATGCCGCAGCGATGCGCTGCGTCGCGCGGGTGAACTCGTCGAGCGGCAAGTCACCGGTGAAGAACTGCTGCTCGGGGCCGATGGTGCGCCAGCTCACCTCACGCCTCCCGTCTCGGCCGGTAGTCGTCGTAGCCGGGGTACCAGGGCGCGAGGCCGCGCGCGGCTCGCGCCACGTCGACCACGAGGTCGGGCGGCGCCACGCGCTCCTGCACCATGCGCGCGCGATTCTCCGGCGTGTCCTCGACGCGCTCTCCGGCGAAGTTCACCATCCCCAACCGATCCTCGAGGTACGGGAGCTGCGCCTCCTCCTCGGTGAGCGGCACGTTGCCGGCGATCCGCCACGCGCCTGACTTGATGTGCACGGGGATGGTCTGCATCGGGCCGACCAGCACGCGCGCGCGGGCGACCTCCGCCAGGTCGTCACCTTCAGCGACGTCGCGATCGAGCACGACGAGGTACACGCCCCGCTTCGACTGACCCGGTGCATCGGCGTACAGCACGCGCGCCCAGATGGCGCCCGGGTTCATCGGCAGCTGCAGCAGATCGCCTGCCTTCGCGTTCCTGGTGGTGCGGTGGGCCATGGTCGTCATCACCTACCTGGGGCAGTTCTTCTTCACCAACTCCGCCATCTTCTCGTCCGTGTACGGCACCTGCAGGTTCCCCAGCTTCTTCCCTGCTGCCAGCTCACGGTCGTAGATCATCCGTTCCCAGTAGAAGGCCTCATCAGCGCTCAAGTTGGTCAGCAGCTTGCCGTCTGGTCCACGCGCCCACTCGAGCACCATGCCCTTCTTGAAGCCGTACTTCGCGGGCTCCTTGATGGCCTCCGCGTTGTGCTGGCTCTGCCGCGTCGTGAGGTTCTGCTCGGTCTGGCCGACGTAGATGATCTCCTTCGTCAGCGGGTCGCGGCCCAGGTAGATGCCGAACGGCCCCTCGTTGTGCACCAGCACCCGCTCGTCACCGGCGAAGTAGTTGAACTCGCCATCGACCGTGAAGTTCCAGGTGGGGATCACCGGGCCCTGCTCGGCGACCACCTCGAGCACCGGCAGCCGCTCGCCAGTCAGGGAATGCAGCGCCTGGCCAGCGCCCAGATCGCGCGCCGCGACGTACTCGCCGGGCCCAACCCAGAAGAGGTGATCTCCAGTCGCGCGCACCTCGCCCGTCGCGGTGCGCACGCGATACAGCCACTCCGCAGCGCTGGTGTGCACCTCGAGCACGCGGCGCACCACCACCTCGCGCTTTGCCTCGCTGAAGGCCAGCACCGAGTCACCAGCACGCAGCAGCTCGATCAGCCGGCCGCCCGCGGGCGTCGCGATGAATGTGCCGGCGGGGAAGCACGGGATGCCGTGCCCTGCTCCTTCCTCCACGGGGAAGCCGAGCCGCCGCGGGTATTTCCCGGTGCGAGGGTCGTAGTAGTAGTACTCGGGGTTCTTCTGCGCGTAGTCGGGCACCTTCACGCCCTTCTTGCCAAGACGCGAAGACACCGGGACTCCACCCTCGGGAATGCCCCAGTTCGGGCCCGACTTCGGCACCGCCGCGCCCTTCGGTGCCTCGGGGGCGGGCGGTCCCGGCGGTCCGGCCGTCGGCGGCTCGGGCGAGGGCGGCGCGGCTTTCGGTGGCTCGGGCGCCGGTGCAGCCTTCGGCGGCTCGGGCGAGGGCGGCGCAGCTTTCGGTGGCTCGGGCGCCGGTGCAGCCTTCGGTGGCTCGGGCGCAGGCACTGCCTTCGGCGGCTCAGGCGCAGGCACTGCCTTCGGCGGCTCAGGCGCAGGCACTGGCTTCGGCGGCTCGGGCGAGGGCGGCGCAGCTTTCGGTGGCTCGGGCGCAGGCACTGCCTTCGGCGGCTCGGGCGCAGGCACCACCTTCGGCGGCTCGGGCGCAGGCACCACCTTCGGCGGCTCGGGCGCAGGCACCACCCTCGGCGGCTCGGGCGCGGGCCGCTTGGGCGGCTCGGGCGGCAGCACCTTCGGCGGCGCGGGCGCGGGC
>JBMORD010000070.1:0-3106 GCA_049322495.1 Myxococcota bacterium
GAGGCAGAGGTCGAACCACTCGGCCTGCTGGCGCGGGTCCGTCATGCGGACGAACTCCGACGCGTCGCTGACCGGCTCGACGGCGCGCAGCGACGCGAGCTCCTCCTCGAGCACCCGCGCGCGGGGCGTCCGCGGCAGCACCGGCCACGCCTCGAGCCGCGGGCCCATGCCGATGCGCACGCGCAGCGCGTAGGTCTTCCCCTCGGCCACGGTGAGCTTCGTGAGGCGCGAGCTCGCGCCCGGCAGCGGCGTCGGCAGCGGCGACGGACCGCCCCACGCGCCCTCCGCGATGGACACGCCGCACACCTGGTACTCGCCGGGCTCGACGTCGACCGCGAAGGCCGAGTCGTTGACCGACTTGCCCAGCACCTGGCCGCGCACGCCGTCGAAGTAGAAGACGCTCAGCGCGCCGCCGACGAAGTGCTCCGACCTCAGGAAGAGCAGGCGCGCCTTGCCCGGAGCGGCGGTGAGCGACAGCGGCCGCGGGCTCGGGCGCATCGCGCCGCGGAGGGGCGTCAGACAGGCGGTGGCGACGAAGGCGAGCAGCAGGCTGAGCAGTCTCATGGGAGGACTCCGGTTCAGAAGGTGCCGTTGAGAGAGAACACCGCGCCCTGCGAGAGGGGCACCACGCCGACCGACACCGAGGGGGTCGAGCTGAGGCGGCGCTCCTCGCGGATGGCGTCGTAGAGGTCCTCCTCGGGCTGGCGCGTCCAGAAGGTCGAAGCGAAGAAGACGCCACTGAGCAGGAAGCCTCCTCCACCGGCGGCGAGCAGCACGTTGCGCGTGAGCTCCCCCGAGGTGACGAAGCCGAGGACCCCAAGCCCCGCGCTCGACAGGCCCACCACGATGCACAGCACCCGGGTCATCGTCTGCGTGGTGCGGTACACCGCGAGCCGCGCGTCGAGGAAACGGTCCAGCTCCAGCACCGCGCGCGACGTCTCGCCAACCACACGCGCCTTCGCGTACGTCTCGGCCTGGCGCTCCCACGCGCTGGGGAAGAGGCTCAGGCCTCCGAGCGCCAGCCCGAGCACGCCCATGCCGAGGCCGCTGCTCAGGTAGAGCGTCCGGAGGCCCGGGTCCTCCGTGTTGAGCGCGAAGGTCGCGTACACGCCGCCCGCCACGAGGCTCAGCCCGAGACCGAGGATTCCACCGACGCGCCGGTTGCCGCGGTCACGCTGGCTGGCGAGCGAGAGGAGGAAGCCCACGCGGTCTGCCGTCTCGCGCGACACGCCGATGGCCTGCGAGTCGGCCGCGGCCGCGTCGGCCTTCCTCCACGCCTCGACCTCGCTCGGCCCGAACGGGGTCTCGAAGAGCGTCCGCAAGGCATCGCTCACGCCCCGCGCCTGGCCACGCGCTACCTCCTCCTTCGCGCTCTGCAGCGCGAGGCGGCCCTCGGCCGGGACGGTCCACGTGCGCCACGCGTCGCCTTCCCTGCGCTCGACGACCCCGCCCGAGATGAGGCGCCGCGGGAGCCACAGCGTCACGCTGCTCGCCGTGAGCGCGGCGTCGAACCACCGGAGCCCCTGCTCGTCGCGCACGCGCAGCCGCAGCGTCGCCCCCGGCTCGGCCTCGACCGCCACGCCCGTTCCGCCCGTCAGCGACGCGAACGCGCCCTGCACGCCCCCGCCGGGAGCGCGGGCGAAGATGTGCGGCCGCAGGTTGGGGTTGGTGATGGTGCGCGTCGCGCCTTCGATGAACGCCGCCAGCTCGTCGTACGAGACGTCGTGGTCGCGGTTGGCGTCGGCCGCGCCCACCAGCCCGGAGCGCAGCGCGTAGCTGAAGATGCCCGACTGGAGGTCGGACCACTCGTAGACCTCCGCCTCGGCGCTCGTCGAGAGCAGCACGCCGACGTTGGGCAGCTTCTCCACGAGCGCGCGCGTGGCCTCGGCGGGCGTGGGGAAGCGGTGGCCGCCCGGCTTGCGCGGACTGAGGACGAACCACGAGTTGCAGCTGTCGAGCACCACGTGGAGCTCGTCGGCGCCGGCGGTGCGCAGCAGCTCCTCGACCTCGCGCGCGGTGAGGCGGCCGTCTTCGAGCTCGAGGAAGCCCTCGCCGCCCGCGATGTCGCCGTGGCCCGCGAAGACGAAGTACCCGCGCGTGCGGTGGCCGCGGCGCTTCGCCTCTTCGCTCCACGCGCGGAGCCGCGAGAAGGCCGCCTGCACCTCACCGCGCCTCGGGGGCGTGGCGCGCGCGCTCATCGACGGGAAGAGGCGCCGCGTGTCCTCGTCGAGCGTGGTGAGCAGCTCGACGGTGGGCGCCGCGAGGATCGCCTCGAAGACCTCCACGTACCGCACGGCGTCGTCGTCGGCGTAGGCGAGCTGCGGGCGGCCGAGCATCGGGCTCTGGTTGTTGCCCACCACGATGACGTAGCTGTCCGGCGCCGCGGCGCAGACGAGCGAGAGCAGGAGCGCGGCGGTCATTTCGTTCCTCCAGGGGGCGCGATGAGGGTCACCTCGCGGCGCCAGACGACGGCGTCGGGCAGGCGCTGCTCGAGATGGCGGAGCACGTCGGGCGGCGCGGCGTCGAGCTCCAGCACCGAGGCGGGCGCGAGGCTGATGGCGGTGACCAGCGTCGCCGGGCCCGGGCTGGCGTCGAACTGCACGACCTCCTCGAGGAGCTGCTCGGCCTGCGCGCTGCGCAGCGTGGTGGGCGGAGGCTCGTGCGCCGCGACCTCGTACGCCGGGGTGAGCCAGTGCACGTCGCCGCGCGCGTCCACCACGTAGGCCAGGAGGTACAGCGGCCGCTGCGTCTCGGCGTTGCGGTACCACAGCGCCCAGCGCGTGGAGACCGGGAGCGAGGCCTGCGCCTCCACCGCGCGCTGCACGGCGTCCACCGGGCGCAGCTCCGCCGCCACGCGCTGGCGCCAGTCGCGCACGTCGGCGCCACCGCGCGGCGTGAGGCCCGCGTCCCGGGTCGCGAGGAGCCACCCGCCGCCAGCCACCAGCGTCACGGCGGCCGCGACCGCCAGCGGTCCCACGACGCGCGACGCCGACCGCGGTCCGGTAGCGAGCATCACCCGGTCGACGAGCCCCGACGGCTCGGCAGACGAAGGGCCCTCCGCGCGCGCGTCGGCGAGGGCGCGCTCGCGACGACAGGTGGCACAGCC
>JBMORD010000071.1:0-23386 GCA_049322495.1 Myxococcota bacterium
AGCTGGCGATCGACACGGAGCCCGAGCTGCTGAAAGCCCTGCGTCGCCTCCGCGCCCAGCTTTCCGATGCGAAGATCGCCAGCTGGTACCGTCACGTCGAGGCCCTACTCAAGTGATCTCAGGGGTAACTGAGTTCCAGTCAGCTTCCGCGAGCTTCAGCTCGGGGTACTGCTTGGCAATGCTGTCAGTGAGTGCTCCGAGTTCTATGACGACGAGGCCACACGCCAGCAGAGATGGGCGCGCGACGTCAGCTCCGACCTTCTTTCTCATGAAGCCTGCGCATGCAGCCATGCGGCGAGCGCACCCAACGGCGACATACCTATCCATTGCAACCACTCTTGATCATGCGCTCTGCAATGCACTTGAGAAACGGCGCACTCTGATTGCAGGGTCGCCACCGAGTTCATGGATGCAGTCCGGAATACAGATCGCAGTCTTCACTGCGCCACAACGATTCACGCACAACGGGACACCGCCCCGTGGAGCGCCCTTCCCAACGGGGCACACCCAACAGTCTGTGCCCGCGACGCTGGTCAGCGTGCATCCCGCGCAGGGCGACATCGGTGGGCAAGTCTGGAGTCCGTCAGGATCCGTGAAGTGGATCGGATTGCTCGCCGCATAGGCGTACATCGGCACCGACATCCCGTCCTTCGTCTCGTCCTTCACCCACTTCGGGTTCTGAAGGAGAGGCTCCGGAGCGAGGTATGCGCTCACTTGAGCGTCGCTCGAAATCGCCAAGCAGCCAGCGTGTCGAAGCACACGCCGGCATCGGCGCCGATCTCGTGCAGACACACTTGCCCAGCCCCGCAGTCCATGAACTGGACGCAGGGAGAGAACGGGGGCTTGCCTTCGCGCCACTCAACTTGGTCGCCGACTGGCACCTGGTCGGGTAGCGACAAGCGCACCACGTACCCACCAGAAACACGTGTGGCGCCCCAAGAAGCCCGCAAAACGGCGGCACAGTCTTTGAGTGCAGCGTTGCCTCGCTCGACTTCGAGAGCAATCGCGCCGGACTGAGAGATCCGAAGAAGAACCTGCCCCTCGGCCCCGGCGGAGCGGGCGCATCGTTCGAGCTGAGGGTGGCCAACTTCGCCGACCCAGCGGAACGCTACAGCGTCCCAAGCGATCTTTGGTTCGCCTCCGTCGCGACGGGTTGTTCGCCGGCCACAGTCGCAAAAGTAGGGGCGTCGGCAAACAACGGACTCAGCCCCGCAATCAACGAACCGTTCCCCCATTCCTTCGTCCACGTCTACGTAGGTCGCTGATTCCACGTATTCGCTCTCGCCACGGATGAGACAACCGGCGTCGTGAATCATGCGGACCCTCGCCTCACAGAAGCCACCGTCGCGAGGGATGCGAACAAATACCTCGGACGAGACAGGGTCTGCGGTTCGGCCCAAGAGAGGACTGAGGAGCACGATCAGCAGATACCGCCTCATGGCGCGCACCCCGGCATGCAGGCATCTTCGGGAAGCGTCTTTGAGTGTCCCTTCAGCCACTTACCAAGCGGTTCGGAGCAGGCGTGCTCGGAGGCTTCGTGGATGATGACCGCCGCCAGCGCCTTGACGAACACGTCGCCCTCGAACTGGCAAAGGAAAGTGTCGAATTCCACCGATACAACGGTTGGCGGCAGTCCCATCGCCAACGTGGTGTGACCCGCGCGCCATCGGCCCCCTGACGTGTAGCCGAGATCTTTGAAGAACGCGTCCGGCCCAGCACCCTCAACCAAGAACGGGCAGATGTTGCAGTTGAGCGCTGCGCTGCAAGCCTTGGTCACAGACTGGCCAGTGCACCCAGCCTTTTCTTGAGCAAGCTTGAGAGCTTTGTCCCAATTGGGGCACTTGCTCACCTTGTCGTGAGACACGAACAGACCATTTGAGTCGCTGTACCGCAGTGGGTTGTTCACGGCGTACGCGTAGGTCGGCACTGAGTGGCCCGCGCTGGCCACGCCGTTTACGTAAAAAGGCACCTGTAACATCGGCTCAGGAGAGAGGTAGTTGCCGCTGACGGCGTCGAAGTAGCGGTTCCAGTTCTCGTGAAGGTCGGTTTCGGGGTCGTATCGCTGCCCCGCGAGGCGGTGAGGGGGAAACGCGATAATGCTCGGGTCTTCGTAAACTCGGTACTCGAAGTACTGTCCGACGAAGCCTGTTCCTTGGAATGACAGCTCTGTCATTCCGCCAGTCACAGGTATCCAAGGCGACCACTCGTTCTGGCGGTAGCCATTTGCGACCTGTTCGTTGTCAAGGTACACATCACCCTTGGAGTCTCCAATGGAGATCCGAGCATCAACCATTGGCAGGCCACTCGGTACGGCAAACTTCTCTTCGCCCACTTGACCAGTCGCGGAGATGAGGGTTCTGTTGATCGAGCCGAAGTCATCCCACACCGCGTAGCCACTGACGGCGCCAGTCGTTGATTCCAAGACAACGGTGGGGCGGCCGACTGCGTCTGTTGCAACGTGGTAGACCGACTTGAAGATTTCCTCGTCGAGGCGGTGCGCACTGCCAGGATCGTCGGCAAGTGCTCCGCTCGCGAAGTCGGATCGTGCAAAGGCGATCATGCTTCCGTCGAGATAGATGTAGTCGTCTGTGCCATAGCTGGTCGTTGCGTTCTGTCGATGCGAGTAGAACTCGGTCAGCAACTGACCGTGATGGAGGTAGAAGTACTCCTCTGACGCTCCGTTAGGGTGCAACTTGAGTCGGCGTTGTCCGCGCCAATCGTAGAAGTATTCCCAGGCCAACTGCAGGCCCCCATTGTGCACAGTCACGGTCCGATACACCGTTCCAAGTTCTGCAGCGCCGGGATAGCTAAGTTCGATCAGTCCTTGGCCGGTCCGCTCCATGACGATTGCTCTGCCAAGGCTGTCGATGGAAAACCCTGCCTTGGAGATGGATCCAAGTGTTTGTCGATTGTGGGCAGCCCATTCAAGGTTGTTATGTTCAATGTGGTATCTGGATGTGTCGAGGGACTTGCGCTGCGATGCCTGATTGTACTTGTAGACCTTTTCGCTGTCCGTCTCGTTGAAGAGTTCTGTTCTCACTAGGCGACTCTGCTTGTCGTAGGTCAGATCTCTAGACGACCACGTGCCGTTGCGAAGACAGGAGTCAATTCGGGAGATGTTGGTGCCGTCCCAAGTGTAGACCTGCTTCAACAGGGCGCCGTCTCCTGCTCCACGGTTCTTGGAGAGTTCTCTAAGGGAGACCCAAAAAGCGCGCTTGTGTCCTGTCTCATCAATTGGCGTTGACACAACATCTCCAATCGTCGTGCCTGCGCATGGGTCGCTTGGGATGGTCGTAGGAGCAGTGGATGTGGCCGCAGAGAGGTGGTATTCGACCGTCCAGTTGCGAGTGTCGCCTGCGGTGTAGCTGCGAAGGCCTCCGAACGGCTCCCAGGTGACGTCTCGTACGATGACCTCCTCGGTCGTGCCGGAACTGAAATGACGGGAGGTTCGCACCTGCCAAACACGATCGACATCGGTGAGGCGGCCGTAGACAGGTGAGTCGACCCCGAACTCGTACGTAATCGTTCGACCGGATGGATACTCGATCGAGGCAAGCTCGCCATTGCTTGTGTATGAGTACAGCGTGTGTGGTGCGTCGTGTCGAGCGGTTGGGCAGCCCACAACTGATGCACGTCGCCGATATTCGGCGCGCATGTTTCCCTGCGCGTCGTATGAGTACCAGGTGTCACCAAAGCTGTCGGACCGATGGCTTGGTCTGCCTCTCGTATTCTCAAGTGTGTGGCACGGGCTCGAACCGTCGTAGTCGGTGGCACGCAGCAGCGTAGGGGTGCCAGTTGGGCCGTAGGCAGTGACAGAGGTCTCTCGTCCGAGACTGTCATAGACGTATTCGATTCGAGAATCGTCAATGTCCTCACTGGTACGCTTTCGAAGCAGTTCTCCGCCGACGCCGTACTCAAATCGCTGCCATCCCGTCCCCGAGCTCACTTCTACGACGTTGCCAAAGTCGTCCCAGCGGTAGTCAATGGCCTCACCGCACGACGACTTGACTCCTGGTTGATTGGCGGCGCAAACGGCTGTGAGTGGACAGCCTCTGCTTACGCGGGAGATGTCTCCTGCGCGATCGTAGTCGATACACGTCTTGGAGCGATTGCTCCCAGTGTCCTCAGCGAGCGTCTCCGCGAGGCGATCAGCGCGGTCGTACTTCAACCAGGAGCAGAGTCCGCTGGCGGCCGCTGGCCCGCCGCAGAAGTCTGGGACGACCTGCGCCCCGTTCGAACGCGCGATCACGTTGTTGTTGCCGTCGTAGCGTCGAGCTCCGGAGACACTCGAGTCCAAACCGATCTGCCAATAGGTCTGCCGGCCGTGAACATCGACGTTGCGGAGCTTCGTTTGTCGGTACTCGACGCGCCCATTCTGGTCGAGCACAAAGGTACGCTCACCCTTGAGGCTGCCCTCCGCAAAGTACTCGTATCGAACTCCTTCGTAGATCAGCATCTGGCTGTCTGCCTTCGCTCGCCACTGGAGCTTGCGCGTCATGTTCCCCTGACATCGCGCAGGTGAGCTGTCATCGATGGGTCCGTCGCGGTAGCAGAAGACCTCGTGGTTTCCGCGCGGCAACTGGACGTCAGTCAGCAGTCCGTCTTCCCACGTGTACCGCGTCTCAGTCGTCTCGGTTCCCTGGAGGATGCGCGAGGCATTCAAGAAACCGCCGAGATAGTCGTATTCGCGTCGGACCGCAGTCGCAGTCCCTTGATCTTCCTCTACGACGGTAGGGTATCCGTCTGTCGTGTAGTCGAGAAACCGAGTCTCGATCGGCGCAGTGCCGCAGAGGGCTCCGTCGGGATACCGCAGCACCGCTCTGAGTCGATTCGCCTGGGCAGCGGTGACGCCGCCACCGGCGGCCCCATAGTACACATACTCCGTGACGGGAAAGTCTGTTCCCGAACAACTGATGGGCTGACAGAACGAACCTTGCCCCGAAGCGTCGCGTTGGCACACTTCTCCACCGCACGTTGCTGACGTCGTGCATGCGACAGGGGTTGTCGTCACTTCGCACGGTCCTTCGACTCTCAGGATGCGTTTGTAGGGATCCGCTCCAGACGGAGAACATGCTCGCTGCTGCTTGAAGAATGTTCCAACGCGTCGGGAGCGCGTATGGCCCGAGACGTTTCGAGTTGCGCCTGCCTCGACAATCCCCAGGAGCGACTGTCCGTTTTCATCATAGACGAAGGTGCGCGTCCTCGATCCCGTCGTGAGTCCGGAAGGCGTCGATTCGGAGGAAACTCGCTGCTGTCCATCACTGCTGATGAGGTACGAATACACCGTTGATGTCAGCCCGTTTGTCAGGACGGGCCCCGAGGTTGTCTCGACCTTCTCCGCCCCGTGGACGGCGGCAGTTGCGGCCAGGTAGGGCGGTGAGACATCTGGACTGGAGGGTAGGAATCCTGTCGGTTGGCTGTACCATCCCCCTTCCTTCGACTTCAGCCCGACACCAGTTCTGTATACGCACTGGCTATCTCCCAGTTGATCGATGCGGAACATCTCAACAGTTCCGGGGGAGCAACTTTGGCTGTTCGAAGCACAGTCATCGACGCGCGCCAGAGTGACAGGCCGGTGCCAGCCTCCGTTGTCCCAGTTGGTCTTGATTTCAGAAGTTGCGGCGGCAGTCAGGCTGAGGTCGCTTCCGCCGTGCTGCAGGTTCGCACCGTCGATGCGGATCGCCGTTGAGTAGTTGCTGTCGCACGAAGAGTAGCGTCCAAGCGCAGCCGAAAGAGTGGGCGCTACGACCGAGTAGTTCAGCGCCGCACCATGATCTGGCGTCTGAGAGAGTACCCGCCAGCCCAAGACCGTGTTGCGCGAGACGATGGTCCCGGATGCGGTGCTGACTGACAACGAGACCTCGCCATTTCCCAACGGGTCAAGTGTGTAGAACTGCTCGAGCTGAGGACCAGCAACATGGTCTGGGTAGAGCCCTCCCGTCAGGCTGCCCGAGTACTGAGCGATAGTCGTTGAAGGCGCTCCTGGGGCCGGGCGATGCAGGATCCTGTTCACGACACATACGTCTTCCGAGCCCTCCTGTCGGTGCGAGTACTCGAGCGAAAGGACTGCGCCGCCCGCGAGCGCCACGGACAGCAGATAAGGTTCCATGCTTCCGTTCTGGGCGAACGAACGACAAGCCGGCGTCAGTGTTGGCAATCCATACTCAAACTGAGCAAGAGTCTGGCCATCGGTGGTTCTGATCTCAGACAAGTAGAAACGACGCTTCGTTGGGTCGAGTCTGTCGATGTGTTCGGCGGAATACCTGTATTCGTTTCGCCCTGGCCGAACATACCGGAATCCTGTTGCGAACCGCTGAAGACGGCCGGGCGCGGAAAAGGAGTTGGCTCCTGCGACGTTCAGCCAGCACGAGGTGCATCGCGTCGTGTAGTCGAATTTCCAGGAGACTCGGTTTTCGTCAAAAAGCTCAACGTAAAGGGCGTTGGTGCCGGAGTCTTGATACTGGATGAAGCTGTGCCAGTTGTTTGTCCAGATGGCGCCTTGGGTATCGAAAGGGACGTGACCATAGGGCGGAGGAGGCCCGTTGGCCGTGAACGGACCCTCTGCGTTGACGAAGTGGAGGATGCGATCGAGGTAGAAGGGCCCCTTCGGCGTTGAGAGGGTGAAGTCACGGATGCGTTGGTAGGCCGTCCGCAAAGATGTCGTGACGGGATCTCCCGTCAGTTCCGGACCGTGATTCTCACCTCCGCCTCCGAACTGCGGTCCACCTGTTCCGCTCAACGGCGGGGGACCTGAGTTGGAAGGCGGTGCGCTCGATGGAGGAGGAGGTGCACCGCCTGGAGGTGGACCACCTCCGCCGCACTGCGGCTCTGGGGGCGGGTCCACTGGGCACGCCGCCGTTTGCGCCCATGCAACACCAGTGCTCAATACAACCACTGCCAGAATCGCTCTCACCGTCGTCCTCCGATATCAACCAAGGCAATGTCGTCGCCGTAGACGAATGCGACGCGAGTTCTACTGAGCCAGCGCAAATGCAGGGAGCTTCCCCGGACGCCACTGGGACTTGCCCAGAGTTCCTTCGGCGCCGCCCCCGAGTGCAGGTCCTTCAGCATGAGGCGCATTGTCTGCATTTCGAGCTGTGTGAAGGCGAGGTGTCGGCCATCGGGCGAGAGCCTGGGATCAGTGGGTTTGTTGAGCGTTGGACTGATCACCTCGACGAGGCGTGCACCATCCAGTCGTTCGATCCCCTGGCTTCCTTCCTCACAGCGTGCATGCGCGAACCAAAGGCGTCCTTTGGGGTCGATTGAAGGAGTGAGCTTGCACCCATGCCCGGTCGTCATCTGCTCGAGCTGGTTGTCTCGAATCCGCGCACGCCAGATTTGGGTGTATTCTCTGCCTGACCCCATGAAGTCCGGGTCGGCGTGGTACGAGAAGTAGACCCAGGCTCCATCGGCTGAAGGGAATGGGAAGCTGTGGCGACCCGCCGGGTGCCCAAGTCTTCGGAGAGCGCTCCTTGAGAAGATCCAGAGGCTGTCGTGTGTTTCCCCAGCGACTCGCGCGGTGAAGACGTAGTCGCAACAGCCCACCGGTTCGAGTGCTTTCGGCTTGAGACCTCCAAGCTCTCGTACCACCTCCACTTCTCGACCTTCTCCGTCGAGAATTCGCCATTCCTCATGCACGGGCAGCGCGACGCGCGCGCCCATCACAACCAGGATGAGGGGAAGCATTACGGCACCCGAGCGGTTGCCGTCGCGCCATTCCAAGAACTTGGTGGCACACACACGCGTTTGGCGTTGGTCAGCGGCGCCAGACACCCCCACGCTACGGGGCAGGTGCTCTCGCTGACGCATTCCTCACTGCAGAAATACCCGCGGCCGAAGCCGGCCTTGGTTTTCAGGCAGAGGCCGCCCGTGCAGGCGTCGGGACCGACTTGAGAGCAGTCCTGACCAGTCTTCAGGCTTCCAACAACGCCTTGGCCCGTGAACCGATGCTCGGTCAGCGCGTGACGGTCCTTCGTCGGCCCTTCACACCCAAACAACAGGATTGCCAAGACTCCGCCCAACACTCGCATTCAGCCTCCACGGAAACGCCCACGGCTGCGCTTCCTAGCTGAATGGAGGGTCGGTTGCAACTCGGTTGTCGGTGACCCATCCGTTGGATGGTGATGGCGCAGCGTGCCGCGCCGCCACCAAAGGAAGGTCCTCAGCGACGACGGCGCCGCGAGAGCACGATCAACAGGCCCATCGCGCCGAGGCTGAACGTCGAGCCGTCGAAGCTCGTGCAGCCGCAGCTCACGCCGCCGGGCACGTTGTTGACCGGCTGAGGATCCGCGCCGACCGCGCCGCTGCCCGCGTCGACCAGGCCGGTGTTGCCCGACGGAGGCGCCGCGTAGGTGAAGCCACTGGTGAGCGTCGCCGACTGGGTGTCGTCGTTGGTGAGCACTACGTCGACCGTGCCCGCCGCGTGCGCGGGGATGACCACACGCGCCAGCTCCGGAGCAACGATGATCACGTTGGTGGCCGCCGTGCCGCCGATGGTGACGGTGGCGCCGGGCGCGAAGCCCGTGCCGGTGAGCGTGAGCAGCGTGCCGCCGGTGGTGGGGCCGCTGACCGGCGCGACCGCGGTGAGGGTGGGCGCGCTGCGGGTGTAGGTGAAGGCCCCGGCCAGCGTCGCGCTCGCGCCGTCGGTCGTCACCACCACGTCCACCGCGCCCGGCATGTGCGCGGGCGTCAGCGCGTCGAGTTCCGTCGCGCTCACCAGCGTCACCTGCGTCGAGGGCGTGCCGCCGAAGCTCACCGTCGAGCCGGCGTTGAAGCCCGTGCCGGTCAGCCGCACCACCGTGCCGCCGTTGACGTCACCCGACGTCGGCGCGACCGCGGTGAGCGTCGGAGGCGCGACGAAGCGGTACGCGCGCGGCAGCTCGGCCGACTGGTTGTCGGCGTTCCGCACCACCACCGAGACCACGCCGACCGGGCGCGCCGGCGTCACGGCCGTCAGCTCCGTCGGGGAGTTGACGGTGACGCTCGTCGCCGCGTCGGTGCCGAACAGCACCTGCGCGCCGGTCAGGAAGCCCGTGCCGGTAATGGTGATGGTCGTTCCTCCGCCGGTGCTGCCGGAGATGGGCGAGAGCGAGGCGATCGTCGGGCCCGGATCGTAGGTGTACGCACCCGCGAGCGTTGCCGCCTGCGCGTCCGGGTTCACGAGGCGCACGTCAGCGGCGCCGGCGCGCGCGGCGTTGGTGACCGCCGTCGCCGTCGTGGGAGACGACACGTCGACCGCGAAGGCCGGCACGCCACCCACGAAGACCGACGCTCCGCGCTGGAAGTTCGTGCCCGTGATGGTGATGCGCGTTCCGCCCTGCACCGGACCATGGCTCGGGCTGACCGCGGCGAGCGTCGGCGCAGGGACGTACCGGAACGACTGCGCGAGGGTCGTAGTCTGCCCGTCTGCGTTGGTGAGGGTGACGTCGACCACACCCGTGCCCGCGGGCGTCGTCGCACTCACTTCGGTCGCGCTGGTGAAGGTCACTCCCGTTGCCGCGACGCCGCCAACGCTCACCGTCGGCGCCGTGCGGAAGTTCGAGCCCCGCAGGGTGATCGACGTGCCGCCCACCTCGTAGCCAGAGCCTGGCGTGACGCTGACGAGGAGGGGAGCCGGGTAGCTGAAGGTGAAGCCCTGCGTGACGGTCGTGGTCTGGCCGTCGGTGGTGGTCACCACGACATCGACCGCACCGTTGGTCGCCGACGTCGGCGTCACTGCGGTGAGAGACAGGCCATCACCTGCCGGGGTCACGGCCGTCGCCAGATTGGCTCCGACGCGCACCGTGGTGCCTGCGCGGAAGTTCCGGCCCGTGAGGGTGATGGTCAGGCCACCGGTGGTCAACCCGGCGTTGGGCGTGATGGCGCTCACGCTCGGCGGGCCGCGGAACTCGAAGCCTCCGTCGAGAGTCGCCGTCAGCCCGTCGTAGTTGGCCACGGTGACGTTCGAGAAGCCCTCGGGCATCGCGGGCGTCGTCGCCGTGATGCGCGTCGCGTTGTTCACCGTGACCGCGGCGGCGCCGACCTGCGTACCGCCCACGTCGAAGAACACGCCGGCGTCGCGGCGGAACACCGAGCCGGTGATGGTGACGACGGTGCCTCCGGTGACCGGGCCGAACGTGGGCGTGAGCGACGCGATGACCGGCGGGAGGCCCGGAGGGTCGTCGTACGTATAGCCGGGGTTGAGCGACGCGCTGAGCCCGACCCCGTTGGTGACCGAGACCGCGACGTCGCCCGACGAACCGGCAGGGGTCGTCACGATGAGCTCCGTCGGAGAGATGGAGTTCACGAGCGCGACGCCGGTGCCGAAGCGCACCACGGAGCGCGAGGAGAAGCCCGTGCCGGTGAGCGTCACCGTCTGGCCACCCGATGGCGTGCCGCTGCTCGGTGTCACTGCGCTGAGCGTCGGCGCCAGGTCGGTGCAGCCGACCGAGACCGACAGGTTGTACGGGTTGGGGTTGGCGCCGGAAGTCTTTCCGACGCGGACGGCGTAGGTGCCGGTGGCGCGCGCGCGGTACACGAGGCCTTCACCCGGCGCGGTGGGGCTGGTGGCGGTGAGCGAGGTGTTCGCGGTGCGCGAGATGCTCGTGTTCGTGTCGTCGACCGTGAGCAGCGTGCCCGTCGCGTCCACGAGCGACATCACGAAGTTGAAGGACCCCGGGCCGGCGTCCGCCTTGTCCGGCGTCGTCTCGAGCGCGGCGAAGATGAGGTCTCCCTGGTTGGCGGTGAAGGCGTAGAAGTCGACGTCGGTGCCCCCGTCGGTGATGGACCCGGTGAAGAAGTTGTTCGCGCTGGTCGACGCGGTGGCGAAGGTGTCGTTGGGTTCCGCTTCAGCCGTCGGCGCTTCCCGCTGCACGTGGGTGTAGAGCACGTACGGCTCGGCGGTCGTCGTGGAGCTGAAGTGGTTCACGCGCACGTAGGCCGGCTCGGTGCCGAGCAGCGCGCCAGCGATGACCGGCGCGGTGGAGCCGAACGGGGTCGTGAGATCGCCATCGTCGTACTCGATGGTCCGCGTCTCGGTGGTGATGCGGAGGTCGAAGTCGGCCGACGAGGACGCCGCTCCTTCGGCCATCGCGAAGACGCGGGTGCCAGCGGGGTGCGCGCCGAGCGCGTAGAAGTCGGCCTCACCCGCGGTGCTGATCGCACCAGTCATCACGCACGAGAGGACGTTCGCGGCGGTCGGTGTGTTGTTGGGTTCTTCTTCTGCGATGCAGGGCGTCGCCTCGAGCGTCGCTGCGCTGCCGGCGGTGCTGAGGGTCGTTTCGTCAAACCAGGCGTACACGGTGTCACCCTGGCCGAGCGGCACGCACGAGAGCTGCTCATCTGCACTCGTGTTGCGGTTCGACGCCGCGAGACATTGGCTCGAGGTGTAGTTGTTCACCTCGATGCCGTTGTTGACCGCGACGCAGGTGTTGGTGAGGTACAGCACTCCGTTGACGCTGCTGGTGGGAGTGCCGAGGCGGAACGAGTAGCGCCCCGTCGTCGGTGCGGTGAACTGGTACGCGAGATCGCGCCCCACGGCCATCGAGGTCGTCTGCCCGAGGCCAGTGAAGCAGCTCGCGCCGCCGTCGAGCTCGGCGTTGTTCTGCGCCAGTGAGTAGCCCGCGTCGGCAGTGGTGAAGACGGGCACGGTGCGATTGAGAGGCAGGCTGGGCGCAGTGCTGCACAGGTCGGCCGGGCTGTTGAGAATCTGCGCGACGCTGAGCTGCAGGCTGTCGGTGGTCAGACTGGGGGCGGTCGTGCCGTTGATGGCGAGCTGCACGAAGTAGGTCTGCCCCGCAGTCATGGTCATCGAGACGCCAGACCGCGACGAGCACGCGTCGTTGTTGCAGGTGGCCGCTGAGGGCGTGAGCGCTCCGCAGGCGCCGGTGTACACCGCCAGCACGGTGTCAGAGACGGTGTTGCCGGGGGCCGTCGCGCTGCACGTCTCGAGGCGATAGTTGCCCGAGACCGTCGGCGTCACCGAGTACCAGACGCTCCGGTTCGCACTGGTGGGGTTCGTCAGGCAGGCGAACGGCTCTTCCACCGCCGCGGTTGCAGAGAACGAACGCGCGACGCTCGACACCACGGGCGTCAGGCCAGCGGGCGTCAGGGGTTCCGCGGCCGCACAGGTGTCGTTAGCGGGCGGCGGCGGCGGCGGGGTCACCGTGAGGTTCAGCTGGCTGGACGCGCTGAGCGTCACGGTCGAATAGGCGGCTACTTGAACGAAGTAGGTCGTTCCGGCGGTCGCGGTGATGGTTGCGGCGGATGCGCTGGAGGGGCTGCAGCTGGTTCCGTCGTCGCTGCAGCCGCTGCCAGTCTGGGTCAAGCTGCCGCAAGTGCCGGTGTAGACCTGAAGCACCGTGTCGAAGTTGGTCACCGCTCCGCAGGTTTCGATGCGGTAGGTGCCCGCTCGCGGCGCCGTGAACTGATACCAGACGCTGTTCTTCGGCGTTCCACCGCAGGCCATCGTCGACTCGAGCGCTGGCGTCGCGAGGTTGAGGCCGGTCGCCGTCGTCGACGTGACAGCGGTGTTCGACACGTTCAGCAGTTCGGCCGCGGTGCAGGCGTCGTTGGCAGGCTGGGCGAGCGCGAAGCTCCCCGCCAGCACCGCCGCCGCCACCATCAGTCGGGTCAACATGGTTCGATTCACAGGAACCTCGAGAGACAAGTCGGATCGCATGGTGGCAGCTCAGCGGGGAATGAAGCGGTAGGCGGTGTGCGGCCGGATGGGCGCCGGGAACGTGACGGTGCTGGTCATGATGTTCAGCGTGAGCGCCTGCGTGCCCGCCGGAGTCGCGAGCCAGATGGTTGCGCTATTGCCCGTTGCGTAGGCGTCGCTCGTGCCCGAGCGCATCTCGCCGTAGTGGTACTCGATCGTACCGTCTTCGAAGAGCTTCACTTCGAAGTTCAGATCGTCCACGGGGGAGGTGCCGTAGTGCCGCACGTGTGCCCACTGGAAGATCCAGTGGCGTGCCGGCGTGAGCGGATCCTCGTTTGGCTCGACGCGCTTCCAGTAGAGCTCGCTGGCAGGGCTGGCGTTGGCCGTGGTCTGCAGGTCGTCCCAGAACGGCGCGATGCGGCCCAAAGACGTCGACGAGGGGTTCGAGGGGTTGGTGAAGTTCGTGGAGGTGGTGGTCTCCCAGGTCATCCAGCCATCGAGGCTGACTGACACTGTCTCGCGGCGCGCTCCGAAGGTGACTGGAGCCGGGTCGCTCGCCGTCGCCAGTGTCACCCCCACCGTCCGTCCGTCCACCGCGCTGGTGGGGCTGTTGATGAGCGGTGTCCCGCCGTCGGAGACGTCGACGAACCGGGAGGGGATGGAGATCACCTTGTAGGAGAAGCAGCCGCGTTCGACGCCCGGCGAGCCGAGTTGCAGCGGCGTCTGGCTGCCGAAGGTCGTCGTGGGCGAGCACATGACGCTTCCGGGCAAGCCGCTGGTCCCGACGATGGGCCCCGGGTCGATCTCCACGGAGCTCCCGGTGCCACCATCGGCAGGGCCGGCGAAGTCAAAGGCGGTGCTGGCGTCGGCGGTGCCGAAGGTGATGCGGCCCGCGTCCTGAGAGAGCGACAGGGTGCCCCACGCGAGCATCACGCCCGCATCGTCGTTGTCTGCGGCATCGGTCGAAGCTCCGAGCACGAAGGGGACGTTCGGGGCCAGGGTGAACCCGATGGGGGCCGTGAAGCTCGTGCCGTTGCCGGGGTTGCGAAGCTCCCAGCCCGTCAGATCGAGGGGCTCGAGCGTGCGGTTGATCAGCTCCATGTACTGGCCATTGGGCACGGTCGGCGCTGGGCGGAACATGAGCTCGGTCAGCGACAGGTCGTCGGGGAGGCGAATTGCGCGGGCCGTCTGCGAGACGAGCGTCTTCGCGTCGCCCACCTTGACGTAGCCTCCCCACGCAGTGCCTCGCTGGACACGGAACTCTACCGGTGACGTGACCGGGCTGAAGATGTAGCGCGCAGTGTTGCTCGCTGGCGGTGCGGCGGTCGCTGAGCGGACGGCCTGAGTCCGCGTCGCGTCCTGCACGCCGATGACGTAGCTGGGGTTGCTGTTGAGGTTCATCGTCTGGTAGTGGAACGACACCCGACCGTCCTGGTGCACACGCGCTTGGAACGTCGCTTCGGTGTTGGTGGTCGTCCCGCACTGCATGCGATCCCACTGCACGACGAGCTGCTGTTCGGGCGCATCGCCGATGACCTGCACAAAGACGCCGGAGTTCGCGGTGAGACGGAGGTCGTCCCAATAGGCGGCGATGATGCCTGGTGGCGCCGACGACGAAGGCAGCGTCACCTCGCTGGTGCTGACGCTCAAGCCCGTGCCCCAGGCGAACCAGCCCGCGCGAGAGACCGTGAACGATCCGGTCTGGCGCTGCCCCCACAGGAAGGTGACGAACGGCACGTCGACGGTCGCCACGTCACCCGACTCGATGACCTTCGCGCCGGTGGAGCGGATGTCGACGAAGTCTGCCTGGGCGCTCTCGAGCACGCGGTTGTGCGGGAAGCCGTAGAAGACCGCCATCGGGGCGCTCGTCTCGAGGAGCACGTTCTGACCGGAGATCGCCGTCGGTGGGAACTGCGTCACCGTCACCCCGGTGCCGGTCACCGTCGCCGACGCGGTCGCGGTGACCGCCGGGTTGCCCAGCATGTTGTCGGCGCTGATGGTCCAGGTGGTGTCGGCGGTCGGGTAGACCGTGGCGGTGCCCATCTCGGCCCGCTGGCCGGTGGTGCTGAAGACCACCTGGCCGAGCGAATCGGTGATGCGTACGCGCCGCGCCTCGGCGGAGCTCCATGAGAGGGTGACGGGCTGGCCGACCGTGACCGCGGTCGGGTTCGCGGTGAGCGTCACCGCCGTGGGCACGCCGACGGCGTCGACCTGCGCGAGCTGCGCCAGTCGGCCACCCTCGACGTTGGTCGCCACGAGCTCGACCGCGAAGTCCTGCATCGGCGAGGTGAACGAGAACTGGCCGTTCGCGGTGCTGCTCGAGGCCGCGCGATGCACCGTCACGCCATCGACCTTCACCTCGACCTGGTCGGCGCCGAGCGTCTGCCAGCGCACCGAGTAGGTCGCGCCGGCCGCGGCCACCGGCGGCGCATCGAAGCGGACGATCTCCAGCCCGCTGCCGACGTACACCTCGAGCGACTTCGCGAGGCGCGCGGTACCCTTCACCGCGGCCACCTCGTAGGTGACGATCGCGTGGTCGGGCAGCGTGGGCACCACGTCGGCGAAGCTCCCCGACAGGATGCGAGTCGCGTCGGTGATCTCCGCGAGCTGGCCGCGGCCCGGGCTGGTGATGACGAGGCGCTCCGCGCCCGCAGCGGTCCAGCTCAGGGTGACCGTGTCACCGACCTCGGCCGCGGTGGGCGTCGCCTGCAGCGTCAGCACCGCGGGCTGCACCACGACCGAGACGGTCTTCGAGCGCCCGTCGGCGGTGAGGGTGTAGGTCGTGTCGTTGGTCGGCGAGACCGTGACCGCGCCCGAGGTGAGCTGGCCGCGGGTGTCGATCATCGCGGCGCCCGCAGCCAGGGTGACGGTGGTCGCGCCAGGCGCCGTCCACACCAGGGTGGTGCTGGCTCCGCCGGGGATCGCCGGAGGGAGTGCCTGGAAGGTGAGCTCGCCGGCAGAGGCCTCGAGCTTCACCGAGACCGCGCGCGCGTCGGTGCCGCCCGCGCCGCGCGCCACGAGCACGAAGAGCGAGTCGCGCTCGACCGTGACCTCGAGCGAGCCCTCGAGCTGCGTGGCGGCCGCGGGCAGGTCGCCCGTGCTCGCCTCGCGCAGCTCGATGCTCGTCGCGTTGCTCGCCTTCCACGAGAGGCTCACCTTGCCGCCCGCGGCGACCGTCTCGGCCGACGCGGTGAACGAGTCGATCGACGGCGCCGGAGGGACGACCGTCGAGGGCTTCTCGATGCGGCAGCCCTGGAGGGCCACCAGCGCCACCACCAGCGAGAGGAACGAGAGGGACTTCATCGGGTTCTCCTGAGTGCGCATGGCGATCACCGGGGCACGAAGCGGAAGGCGGAGTAGGGGGAGAGGCCGGGCGTGGTCGCCTGCACGTTGATGCGCAGCGCCGCCGTGCCGGTGGCGTTCTCGAGCCAGGTGACGGCGCTCGAGCCGGAGCCGTAGGCCAACGAGGTCTGGCTCCGCATCTTCGCGAAGTGGTACTCGACCACACCGTCGTCGAAGAGCTTGATCTGGAAGTTGAGATCGTCAGCCGAGGTACCCAAGCTCGCGTAGTGCGACCAGTGGTGCCACTGGATGATCCAGTGCGGCGCCGCGGCGTACGGGTCCTCGTTGGGGGCCACGCGCTTGGCGTAGATCTGCGCGTCGGCGAAGAGCAGGTTGTCGCTCAGGTCGTCTCCGAAGATCGAGAGCATGTTGTTGCTGTCGGACGTCGAGGGCGTGGTGATCGACATGTAGTTGCTGCTCGACGCCGCCGCGGTGTCGAACGTCGCGAAGCCGTTGGTGCTCACCTGCACCGAGGTGCGCGCGGTGCCGAGCCACGGGAAGGGCGCCGGCGTGAGGTCGACCACGTTGATCTCGTCGTCGAAGTCGCTGCGGACCAGCGGCGTGCCGCTCGTCGAGATGTCGTAGTAGCCGAAGGTGGTGCTCGAGAGCGCGAACGGGAAGCCGCAGCCCGTGTCGCTGCCGGGCGTGCCGAAGAAGCCCGCGGCCCACGACGCCGTCGCAGCGCAGCGGGTGGTGGCGGTGCCGACGAACGGGCCGGGGTCGAACACCCACGCGGTGCCCGCGTCACCGCCGCTCACCGAGACGGTCTGATGCGGGCCGCCGCGCGAGACGACCAGGTTGGCCTGGCCCGAGAGGTCGAAGTCGGTCACCGCGACCTGCACGCCGGCGTCACCGTTGAGCGCCGGGTCGGTCGAGGCGCCGACGACGAGGAGGCCGCGAGCGGGCACGGTGCCCGACAGCGCTGCCGTGCCGCCGTCACCGAGGCTGACCGTCCAGCTCTGGAGATCGACCGCGCGCTCGCGGCCGTTGCGGAACTCGAGCCACTGGCCCGCGACGCCGAGCGGCGAGGCGGCCAGCACCTCGTTGACGCTGAGCTCGTCGGGCTTCACCACGTCGAGGGTGGTGCTCAGGCGGAGCAGCCGACCGCCGATGTCGAGGTGCCCGGCGACGGGGCCCGGCTCGGCGACCCGCACCAGGAGCGGGCTCGGCCGCGGCCCGAAGAACGTGAGACCCGTGCCCGCAGCCGGCGTGCCGATCACCGTCTGCGAGGGCCGGCCGCCGACCACGCCCGTGCGACCACCGATGGTCGTCGGGAGCGTCTGGTACTCGAAGTCGATCTGGCCCGAGGCGTACAGCTTCGCTTCGTACGTCGCGGTGGACATCACCCACTGCACGATGAGCACCTGCTGACCCGAGACGTCCTTCACCTGCCAGTAGATGCCCGAGCCGAGCGTCAGCGAGTCCCAGTAGGGAGCGACGGTCCACGGCTCGAGCTTCGCGGTCGGCAGCGCCTCGTCGCTCGAGTTCGTGGGGTTGAGCGCGCCCGAGAAGGTCAGGTACCCGTAGCGGCTGACGAGGATGCTGTCGCCCACCGGCCGCCCGAAGAAGAGCGTGCGGAACGGGGTGTTGATGCTCCCCCAGTTGCCGCCGCCCTGCGTGAGGTCGAGCTTCGTGCCGGTCATCGAGATGTCGTCGAAGCCGGTCGACATCGCGCGCACGTCGACGAACTCGTGCGCCACACCGACGATCGACGGGGTGCCCGGCGCAGTCCACGTCACCGAGGCCTGCTGGCCGCTGCGGAGCGTGCCCTGGTCGACGGTGAGGGTGATGGGCGAGGTGACGGTGACGTTGGCCGACGCGGTCACGCTGTCGCCGACGCCGTTGGTGGCGATCGCGTCGTACGTCACGTCGCCGTTGGGGAGCAGCTCCGCCATGCCGGTGTTGCCGGTGCCCTGGTACACGCCACCGAAGCCGCGCTCGACGAGCGCGACGGTGTCGAGATCGGTGCCCGTCCACGAGACGGTGACCGGAGTGCCGGCCGCGACGCTGCCCGGCGCGGCGGTGAGGGCGATGGTCGGCTTGCCCACCACGTCGACGTCGAGCGTCTTCGTCGCCACGCCACCGCGGGCGCCGCGCGCGGTGAGCACGAAGCTGGTGTCGACCTCGGGCGCGGGGAGGTCGAGCGAGCCGCTGGCGAGCTGACTGGCCGGCGCGCGGTAGAACTCGGCGCCGTTGGCCGACACCGACACGCTGGCTGCCTCGCGCGTGGTCCACGAGAGGCGAATCGACGTCGGTCCGGTGCCGCCGTCAGGCAGCGCGCCGGCGTTGGGCGCGCGCGACCGGCTGGGGCCGGTGAAGGTGAGCACCGCGGGGTTTCCGTTGATCGTCACCACCAGCGAGTCGGTGAGGGTGACGCCCGCGCCGGTGACGGTCAGCTGGTAGGCGAAGAGCTGACCGGGGTCGACCGACGCCGGGAGCGTGTCGTCGAAGCTGCCGGCGGCCACCTTCGCCGCGTCGGTCTCGTCGACGAGCGTGCCGCGGCCCGGCGCCGAGAGCTGCACGCGGCTCGCGTTGGCGGTGGTCCACGAGAGGGTGACGGTGCTGCCAGCGTCGGCCGAGAGCGCCGAGGCACCGAAGGTGAGGAGCGTCGGCCGCACGGTCACCGACGCCGTCGCGCTGCGCCCGCCGGCGGCGAGGGTGTAGGTGGTGTTGGTGGTGGGGGCGACGGTGACCGAGCCGGTGGCGCCCTGGCCCTGGAGGTCGATGGCGCCTCCCGGGGCGGCGGTGAGGGTCACCGCGCTCGCGCCGGGGGCCGACCACACCAGCGTCACCGCCTCGCCCGCGTTGACGGTGTCAGGCAGCGCCGAGAGCAGCAGCTGGCCGGCCGCCGCGCTGACGTGCACCGCGACCACGGCGGTGTCCGACGCACCGCGATCGTTGCGCGCGGTGAGCATGAAGAGCGACTCGTCGTTGATGGCGACCTCGACCGAGCCTTCGTTGCCCGACACGCCGGAGACCGTGCCGAGCTTGACGTCGTCGATCTTCACCGACGTCGCGTTCTCGACCTTCCACGAGAGGGTGACCTTGTCACCGGCGGTGACGGTCGCGGCCGACGCGCTGAAGGAGGTGATGGTGGGGGCCACCGGGAGCGGATCCGCCGGGGGCACCTGCGGGCAGCCGGTGAGACCGACGAGGGCCGCGAGCGCGAGCCAGGACAGGGAACGGGTACGAAGAGTCGTGGTCATGGTGTCCACTCGTCAGTTCAGGGAACGGGGGTGAAGCGGACGCCCGAGTTGGGCTGGATGCCGCCGGTGGTGTTGATGCTCCACGGAATCGCCAGGCTCCCGTCGGGCGCCTCGATCCACGCGGTGGCGCTCGAGCCCGCGAGCCGATCGAGCGTCGACTGGGTGGTGGTGGTGGTGCTCATCGCGCCGTAGTGGAGCTCGATGACGCCGCTGTCGAGGAGGTGCACCTGGAAGTACGCCGACGACGTCGTGGCGTAGATGCGGAAGTCCTGCCACGAGATGATCGTCCGGTCGGGGCGGGTCAGCATGTAGATTTCGCCGTTGGTGTTGCGGACGATCTCGTCCCAGAACGGGGCGATCACGCCGTTGGGCTCACCCGTCGACGGGGTGGTGTCGTTGGTGGTGTTGAAGGCCGACGTCAGCGCCGGGCCGAAGGTGAGGAAGCCCACCATCGACACGTTCACCGAGTTGTAGGTCTGCCCGAAGAAGGTGAACGGGCGGGCCAGCGGCAGGGTGCCCGTTCCCGTGTAGTCGCTCTCGCTGCCGAGGATGATGGTGCCCCCGTTCGCCGAGAGGTCGATGTAGCCGCCGGCGATGGGCTCCATGCGGTAGGGCGCGCACGACTCGTTGTCCGCGCCGGGCGTGCCGAAGGCGCCGTTCGGGCCGAAGGTGCGCGTGCGGTTGCAGCTCGGCGTCGTCGAGCTGGCGTAGAGCACGTTGTCGACCCGCTGCACCGAGGTGCCGGACACACCCGCGTCCCACGCGAGCGCGCCGAGCGTCACGCCCTGGAGGCTCACGGTGACGCGCTCGGGCACGACGAGCGGGACGTCGCTGTACATCAGGTCGACCGGCGCGCCGCCGTTGTCGGCCATGTTGGTCGACTGGCCGAGCACCAGATACCCACCGGCCGGCACCACCGTCCCGGCGGGGATCACGAAGCCGCCGTCGACGCTCGAGCTGGTGCTGGCGACGAGGAGCCCCTCGAAGTCGACGGCGATGCTGGCGTTGTTGCGCAGCTCGACCCACTGGCCGTTGAGCGCGCTGGCCTCAGGCACGGGCATCGCCTCGGTGACGCTCACGTCGCCGGGCCCGAAGACGCGCAGCTCCGCGCTCACCGGGAGCACCGAGCTCGCGGTGCGAGCGAAGAACTCGATGCGCTTCGAGGCGCGCGCGGTGAAGCTCTGCATGCCGTCGGCCGGGCCGCCGCTGAAGAACACCAGCTCGAGGTCGGGGGCGATGGCGTTCGACATCGGCGCGCCGTTGAAGACGTGCTGCTGCGTGACGCCCGCCGCGCGCTCGACGACGCCGACGGTCGCGCCGTTGAGCGCGCCGGTGAGCGTCTTGTAGATGAACGACACCTGGCCGGTCTCGAAGAGCTGCACCTGGAAGGTGAGCTCCGAGTTGGTGTCACCGGCGAGCTGCACCTTGTCCCACTGCACCACCAGCGAACGCTCGCCGGTGATGAGGCTGGTCTGCAGCGCCCAGAGCACCTTCGAGTTCTGCCCGAGCACCAGGTCGTCCCAGAACGGCGCGAGCAGCGTGGGGGTGGTGGTGCTCGCCGTGAGGTCGACGTTCGCCGAGAAGGCGGCCGCGGGACGCGAGTACGAGATGAAGCCGTTGACCGAGGCCCACAGCTCCGGCACCACCGTCCCGAGCGACGGGAAGCGGAAGCCCGCCGGAGCCGGGATGCGCGCCGCGCCGTCGGCGACGTCGGCGAAGAAGAGCTCCTGCGCGCTCGTCACCGTCGTCAGGTCGACGAAGTTCGGCGACGCGGCGACGGCGGAGGGGGCCGAGCCGGCGAGGCCGACCACCTCGAGCACGTTGAGGGTCGAGAGCGCCCACTGCAGGGTGACGGTGTCGTCGCGGAGCGCCGGGGTGGGCGTCACCGACACCGCGCCGCCAGGCACGGTCACCGTCTTCTCGGAGGTCACGACGTCGCCGGCCTGGTTGTACGCCTCGAGCACGAAGGTCGCGGTGGTCAGCGGGCGGAGATCGAAGGTCCCGCTGGCGACCTGCGCGGGGGTGGTGATGACGGCGGCGGTCGCGCCGTTCTTGAGCCGCAGCTGCACGGACGAGGCGTTCATCGTCGTCCACCGCGCGGTGGCCACGTCGCCGGCCGCGTTCACCGAGCCCGGGAGCGTGAAGCTGCTGATGACGGGCAGCGAGACGTTGCGCACGCTGAAGGTGCGCCGCGCCTCGGCGCCGCGGACCTCCTGCGCATCGCCACGGTGAACGGCGCCCGCACCCTCGGCCTCGAGGCCGAGACCGGCACGGTCGCCCCGGGCAAGCGCGCGGACCTCGTCGTCCTCGACGAAGACCCCCTCGAGGCCCCCGCCGTCCTCGGCCAGCCCGTCGCGGCCCTCCTCGTCGAGGGCCGCCTCGCCGTCGACCGGATCGGTCTCTAGCCGGAGGGATCGAGGGGCCTCGGGAGCAGACGCGGCAGACCGCGACCGGCCAGCCGTCAGTCGAAGATCGCGTCGGCCGACGAGACGCTGACGGCCCGCTCGAGCCAGGGGGCGAGCACGTCGACGTCCTGGCAGGCGAGGACCCTCTCCTCGACCTCGGCCGAGACCGCGAGGCCGCGAGACCGGAGCACCGCGACGATCGCCCCGGCCTTCCCCTCGGCCCTCCCCTCGGCCCGACCCGCCATCAGCCCCTGGCCGTAGTACTTCCGCGCGAGCTCACTCTGGTATTCGTACTTGTCGAGCGACATCAGCTCCTCCATCGCTCGCCTCGCGGCCTCACTCAAGGCTGCGAACACGAGATCAACGTAGACCAACCCCCTATCGCCGTCGAGCGACAGGGCCGCCTGCGCCGCGGCCCAACCCACCTCGACGGCCCGCTCGCCCTTGCCGTAGGCCATCGCCGAAAGCACCGCCAGCTCGGGCGACGCCGCGGCCCGCGCCGGGTCGGTCACCACCGGCACCAGCGAGGGCCCGAGCACGTGGGCCGTGACGAACGACCTGCCCGCGTCGGGGAGGAGGACCCTTCGCCGAGCGCGAATCGCGAGGTCCCTCTCAGGAGCCCGCCACCATGGTCCCGTCGAGGTGGGGCGCCCTGGTCGTCGGGTCCCAGACCTCGAAGCGGGTGGCGCCCTCCTCCGAGGGCTCCCAGCCGAGGGCGACGCGGCCGGGCATGGGCAGGGGGCGCTTGAAGGTGGCCTCGACGCGGAAGGGGGCTCCGGGGTTCGGCATCGCGGCGAGGGCGCGGCCGAGGGTCCACATGCCGTGGGCGATGGGGCGTCGGAAGCCCACGACGAGGGCCGTCGCGGCCGTCAGGTGGTGAGGGCTCCAGTCGCCCGAGGCCGTGGCGTAGCGGCGGCCCGTGTCGGCCGCGACCTCGACGACGACCCGGGGCTTCGGCGGCGCGGTCCTGCGCTCGCGCCGTCGCGGGGCGCGGTCGCGGGCTCGGGCCGCGCGGCTCCTCGAGAGGAGCGTCGTCACGCCCCGCCAGACCGGCTCGGCGCCGACCGAGGCGACGCCCTCGATGTCGACCTCGACGCCCCGCTCGATGGAGCGGAACTCGACGACCGTCGCCTCGAGGTCGAGGGGCTCGGCCTCTCCGATCGTGCGGAGGAGCTCGATCGTCTGGCGCACGTGGATCAGCCCGAGGGGGCTCAGGGGGAAGCTCGGCGAGGTCGCGATCTCGGCGAGGAGGGGGAGCAGCAGCGCCTCGGGCGCTGTCGGCGGCAGGGGCGCCGGCCCTGGTGGGAGCGCGAGGACCTCCCGGAGCGCCGCGAGCCGGCGGGGCCGCACGAGGACGGCCGACCGCCTCGCCGCGAAGGCGCCCGGCGTCGCGGCGAGGGCGCCCTGCCGTTTGGTCAGGGCGACGGCCAGGCCCCGACCGAAGGTGGCGAGCTCCCTGGCGGCCTCGCCGATCGCGTCTCGCTCGAAGCACACGATGCGGGTTCTATCAGTGCAGCGCTGCCGACGCCACCGACACGATGGTGATCGAGCCGTTGTAGATGATGTGCGTCAGCGCCGGGGCGACCACCGAGCCGCTCCACCAGCGCATCGCGGAGAGGGTCAGGCCGAGGAGGGCGACCGCGGCGAGGGCGCCGGGAGCTCCGGCGGCCTGGGGCAGGTGGGCCGCGGCGAAGATCAGGGTCGTGGCGACGAAGGCGGAGGCGCCGCCCCGGCGCCGCTCGACGGCGCCGAAGAGGAAGCCCCGGAAGAAGAGCTCCTCGACCACGGGGACGAGG
>JBMORD010000072.1:0-23084 GCA_049322495.1 Myxococcota bacterium
CGTGGGGCGAGATCCTCGGGCCGCGGGCGCACGAGGTGCTCCGGCGCGCCCAGCACGACGAAGACGAGGCGGTACGCGCCGCCGCGGCGGAGGCGTCGTACTTCACGCCGAAGGAGGCGGTAGCGTCGCTGCAGGCCGCGCTGATGGACGAGTCGCCGGCGGTGCGGCGCGCGGCGGCGCGGACCATCGGCCGGCTCGGCGCCGAGGGCGTGCCGCTGGCGGCCCGCGCGCTCGGCGACGCGGACCCGACGGTGCTGGCGCTCGCCTGCGTGTCGGCGGGGCAGCTCGGCCGCGTCGAGCTCTGCGAGCGGCTCAAGGCGCTCACGAAGCACACCGACGCGGCGGTGGTGGTCGCCGCGCTCGAGGGCCTCTCGCTCATGGGGCGGCTGACCGAGGAGCTGCTGCTGCGCGCCTCGCTCCATGCCGACCCCGAGGTGCTCAAGCTGGCCTTCACGCTCGGCGCGGACCGGCTGCTGCTCGTGCCCCGGGCCGTCGGCGCGCTGGAGCACGCACGGTGGGACGTGCGCGTGGCGGCCGCGCGGCTGCTGGCCGTCGCCGGGGGCCGCGACGCGCTCTCCCCGCTGCAGGACGCCGCCGCCCGCGAGGACGACCCGGTGGCGAGCGACGTGCTGGCGAGCGCGATCGCCACCTTGTCCAGGAGGCTCTGAGCGGTGGGCGTCGGTGACCCGAAGCTCGAGATGAGCGCGGAGGAGCTGCACCTCCTGCGCGACCTCTTCTCCCAGGCCTGCGGCTTCGTGCTCCGCGAGGACCTCAAGTTCATCGCCGAGCGCCGCCTCGCGCCGCGCCTCGAGCTGCTCGGCCTGCGCGACTTCGGCGCGTACGCCCGCTACCTCCGCTTCGATGCCCGCGGCGCCGACGAGCTCGAGACGGCGATCGATCTCCTCGTCCCGCACGAGACCTACTTCTTCCGCGAGCCCAACCAGCTCCGCTCGTTCGAGCGGGAGCTGCTCCCGCGGCTGGCGGCGAAGAACGCGCGGCTCCGCTCGCTGCACGTGTGGTCGGCGGGGTGCGCGACGGGCGAGGAGCCGTACACCCTCGCGATGCTCCTGCGCGACGCGTCGGCGCTCCACGAGTGGGACCTCGACGTGCTGGGGACGGATCTCTCGCGCAAGGCGATCACCGCGGCCCGTCGCGCGGAGTACGGCCCGATGGCGCTGCGCGCGACGGCGGCCGATCAGCGCGCCCGCTTCTTCGAGGCGCTCGACGGCGGCCGGGTGCGCGTGCGGCCCGAGTATCGGGAGCCGGTGCGCTTCGGGCAGCTCAACCTGCTCGATCACTCCGCGGCGGCGCTCCTGCCGCGGTTCGACGTCATCTTCTGCCGCAACGTGCTCATCTACTTCGACCAGCCGACCCGCCGCCGGGTGATCGAGCTCTTCTTCGAGCGGCTCACCGACGGGGGCTTCCTGCTCCTCGGCCACTCGGAGAACCTGCTCCATCTCTCGACGCGCTTCGAGCTGGTGCAGCTCGAAGGCGACCTGGTGTACCGGAGGCCCGGTCCATGACCCGCGAGCGGCCCGAGCGGCCCATCACCGTGCTGATCATCGACGACTCGGCGACCAACCGCCGGGCCCTCTCGTCCCTGCTCGAGAACGCGCCGGGCCTGGAGGTCATCGGCCGCGCCGCGGACGGAGAGGACGGCCTCAAGAAGGCGCTGACCCTCAAGCCCGACGTGATCACCCTCGACCTCGAGATGCCGAAGATGGACGGCTACGCCTTCCTCCGGCTGTTGATGGCGCGTGCGCCGACGCCGGTGATCGTCGTCTCGTCGTACGGCCACCCGTCGGACGTCTTCAAGGCGCTGCAGCTCGGGGCCTTCGACTTCGTGGCGCGCCCGGCCGACGACGCGGGCTACGGCGCGGTGGGCATCGAACTCATCGAGAAGCTGCGCGCGGCGCGTTACGTGCGTCGCGAAGAGGCGCGCGCGCAGGCCCCGGCACCGCGCGCGAAGGCGTCGAAGCTGGCACCGGTCGCGCCACACCTGGTGCTGATCGGCGCGTCGACCGGCGGGCCGCCCGCGGTGCAGAAGGTGCTCGAGTCGCTGGTGGGGTTGCCGGTGTGCGTGGTGATCGCCCAGCACATGCCGGCGCGCTTCACCCAGGCCTTCGCGGAGCGGCTCGACCAGCTCCTCGCGTTCCGCGTGACCGAGGCGCGCTCGGGCGACCGCATCGAGGCGGGGCGGGTCTACCTCGCGCCGGGCGGCGAGCAGCTCGAGCTCGAGGCGCGCCCCGACGGGCTGGTGCTCGCGGTGAAGATGACCGGCACCGACGCCCACGCGCCGTCGGTCGATCGGCTCTTCCTCAGCGCGGCGAAGATCGCGCCGCCGGGCACCCGCGCGCTGGTGCTCACGGGCATGGGGGCCGATGGCGCGAAGGGCGCGGCGGCGCTCAAGCGGGCGGGCGTCGAGGTGTGGGCCGAGGCGGAGTCGACCGCGGTCGTCTTCGGCATGCCCAGCGCGGCCATCAAGGCGGGCGCCGTCAGTCGCACGCTCGCGCTCGACGAGCTCGGGCCGGAGCTCGCGCGCGCGCTCGGCTCGGGCTGACGCGGTGGGAAGACGGTAGCCCATCGCGCGAAAAACCGAATACCTTCACCGGTGTCATGACGATTCGTGCGTTGGTAGTCGACGACTCGATGCAGCTGCGGCGGAGCGTGATGTATGCGCTGCAGCGCATCGGCGACATCGTCTGCGTCGAGGCCCAGGACGGCGCAGAAGCGATCAAGAAGTTCCAGAACGGCAAGTTCGACATCGTCCTCACCGACATCAACATGCCGGTGCTCGATGGCCTCAAGCTCACCGCGCACCTCCGCGCCGACCCGGCCAACGCCGCGCTGCCGATCGTGATCATCACCACCGAGGCCGCCGAGGAGGATCGCGAGCGCGCGCTGCAGCTCGGCGCCAACGCGTACCTCGTCAAGCCGGTCAAGGCGCAGGACGTGCTCGACACGGTCCAGCAGCTGCTGAAGCTCACGTCATGATCCTCGCGCTGACCGCCGTGCTCGCCGCGGCGCCGGTCGCCGACGTCTCGCCCTTCGCGGTGAAGCGGCTGGCCGATGGCTCGCTCGAGTACTCGTACGATCTGTCCGCAGTGAAGGTGGCCGGCGGCACGCCCGACGCGATCGCGGCGCATGGCGACGAGAAGGTGAAGGCCTTCCTCAAGGGGCTCCCGCGCAGCATGAAGGTGCGCGTCGCGTCCGGAGGCCCGATCGAGGTCTCGGCCGCGCGCGGGGTCGAGCAGGGGCGGCTGGCGACGAGCTTCGCGGGCGTCGGCGATGGGCCGATGTCGTCGGACAACCCGCTCGCCACGCGCGGCGGGGCGCGGCTCCGGCCGGCGCTCGACCCAGACGAGCCGCACCTGCTGCTGTCAGCCGAGGCGATCGCCTGGGAGGTTCGCCAGCTCGAGCTCTCGACGCTCGCCGCCGAGGCGGTCGACGCGGAGCCGCTGCAGCGCGAGCTGTGGGCTGCGGTGCTCGACCGGGCGATCAAGCGGAGCACCGGGAGTCAGGGAGACGCGCGAGAGGGCGCGTTCGCGCTCTCGGCGCGGGTCGCCGCGGCGAGCGCCTGCCTCGATCCGGCGAAGGTCCCGGCGGCGGCGCGGGCCAGCGTCGATCTCTCGCAGCTCATCGATGCCGAGCTGGTGCGTCTGGGGGCCTCTTTGGACGCGCTCGCCGCGCCCGCTCCGTGGAGCTGGCGGCCCGAGCTGACGTGCGCGTGGGTGCGTGCGCGCGCGCTCGCCCAGCCGTTCGAGCGGAGCCGCGCGGGCACGGCCGCGGTGCTCGTGTTCCTCGATCTCCTCGAGAAGGACGCGAGGCTCGGCCAGCTCTGGGAGCGCCTCCGCGCGCGCCGCGATCGCTTCGCCGGTGCCCCGGGCGCTGAGCCGATCCTCTTGTGGAAGGAGAGGACCGGCGGGAAAGCGGGCGAGGCGTTGGAGACGCTCAACGCCTACCTCGAGCGGCTGCCGATGGACGCGCGCGAACCTCCCGGGCTCCTCGCGCAGGCGAGCACGCCGTTCGGCCGCTTCCTCGAGGAGCTCGCGGGGCCCGAGCGGCGCCAGGCCTTCGCGGAGCTCGCGACTGCGGTGCAGGACGGCCGGGTCCTCGCGCGCACCGACGCATGGGCTCCGGCGCGTGACGCGGCGCTCGTTCCCTTCTGCGCGCCCGAGGGCCAGAAGGCGATCCGCTTTGACGGCGAGTGGCGCGATCGGCTCCAGCTCGCCTTCACCGCCCTGCTCGGAGGGCACGCCGAGCTCCGCGGAGGTGGCGCAGCTCCGCAGCGCGAGGAGCTGGAGCGCAGCGAGCTCAAGGTGAACCTGCTCGTGCCGCCGCACCTCGAGGTCGAGCCGCTCCCCGAGCTGTTCAGCCGCGGCGCCGAGTCTCTGGAGCGGCTCGTCGAGGCCCTACAGGCCGAGAAGCTCGGCGGGCTCCTCGCGCTCGGGCCGGATGGTCAGCGGGGCGGCCCGGTGCTCGGCACTGCCCGTCTGTGGATCCCCCGGCTCAAGGGCCTCGCGGCGCTGGCCAACCCCGAGAGCGCCGACGCGAAGGAGCTCGCCGAGGCGCGTCGGCTGGCGCAGGCCTGGCGGACGGAGCCGGGGTTCTCGCGTGACGTGCGCGAAGCCTCGGCGGCGCCGATCTCGATGCCAGGCGAGCGCCAGCACGCGGCCATCGTCGGCGTCTCGCGGCGCGAGCTGGCGGTGACGTGGGCGAAGCCTCCGCGCTTCGAGGCGGTCGGCGACGCCTCTCCCTTCGTCCTCCTCCCGGCGGAGCAGCGCTACATCGTCCCGGTGCTCGTCTCGGTCGGCGCGCTGGCGTCACCGGAGAAGCGTCCGCTCGATCGTTCGGCGCTCAAGGCGCTGGTCGACCGCGTCCAGCGCGACGCGCTCCAGGCGGAGGGGGCCTTCGCCGAGGCGCTGAAGTGATCGGACGTCGTCCCAGCGACAGCCGGGGAGGCGTGCGCGCGATCGCCACCGTTGCCCTGCTGGTCGGTTGTGCGGCTCCGCCTGTCGCTCGAACCGGTGCCGCCGACGGCGGCTGTGTCGAGGGTCAGGCGGTGCTCCCGGGGATCCTGGTCAACGCGCGCGATCTGGGCGGGCTGCCGACATCGAGCGGTCCGCTCGCGTGCGGGCACGTGTTTCGGGCGGCGGCTCCAGGCGCGCTGACCGGCGAGGGGTGTGCGCGCTTCGCGGAGCTCGGCATCGAGACGGTGATCGACCTCCGCACGCCAGCAGAGCGGCAGAGCGTCCCGACCGCGGACTGCGTCGCGCCCGCGAGCCGCACGGTGTTCGCGCCGATGCCCATTCCGTATTCGGTGAGCCCCGCCGACTACCTCGCGGATCTGCACAGCGACGCCGCGGTGCGGGCCGTCTTCGACGCGCTGGCCGATCGCTCGCGGTACCCGGTGCTGATCCACTGCACGTACGGGCGCGATCGGAGCGGCGTCGCCGTCGCGCTGGTGTTGCTCGCCCGCGGCGCGACGCGAGAGGTGATCCTCCGCGACTACCAGCGCACCGCCGAGAACGGGCTGTCGGCTTTCCCTGCGAGCCTCGAGGCGGTGCTCGACGAGGTCGAACGCGCGGGTGGCATCGATGCCTTCCTCGCGCCCCTGGGCATCACCGCCGAGTCGCTCGCGGCCCTCCGCAGCCTCTGATCAAGGGCACGGGTAGCGGACGAGCCTCGGCCCGGCCTCGGTGCGCTCGAGGAAGAGCACGCCGCCCTCGGGCAACACCGTCAGCTCGCGGAACGTCTCCTCGGGCAGCGTGTTCGCAGGGAAGCGCGTCTGGCCGAGCGGCCGCCCATCGAGTGGATCGAGGCAGAGCAGGGTGTTGGCGAACTGGGGCGCTTCGGGCGTGGAGTCTGGCTGCTCGAGCACCGTGCCGAGGTAGATGACGCCGGAGCGATCGGTGTCGAGCCCGTTGAGGGCGATCACCCTCGCGCCGAGCTGGAGCTGCCGGGTGAAGCGGTGCGCGCTCGACTCGCGATCGATGGCGGTGATCATCACGGTCCCCGACGGGCCATCGACGATGCTCGCGGTGAGCAGGCTGCGGCCGTCCTGCGCGGGGCGGCCGGGGACCTCGGGGCGTTCGCGGTTGGCCTCGCCCGACGTCGAGCCGATGCGCACCGAGTCGCCGTGCTCCCGCTCGACGTACACGTCCTTTCCATCGCTGAAGAGGCCCGTCGACGCGCCGCCCTCCTCGAGGCCCTTGCCGACCAGCGGCAGCTCACCGAGCGGCTTGCCGTCCGGGCTGAGGATGGCCACCGACTTGTCGACCAGCCGATCGAGCACCAGCGCCTTGCCATCGGGCGTCACCACCACGTCCTGCGCGGCCTGGAGCGGCAGGGGCATCGCGCCCACCGGCTTCCCTGTGCGATCGAGCTTCACCAGCCGGCCGTTGACCTGATCGAGGATCCACACCTGCCCGAGCGCGTCGACGGTGAGGCTCATCGGGGCCTCGGGGTTGGCCTCCTCCGGTCGCGATCGCCCGAGGTTGCCATCGCCACTGCCCCAGCCGAACCGCGCCAGCTCGACTCCCGGGCCGCTGTGCACCGCCGGCAGGCCCGCGTCGCTCGTGACGGCGTCGCGCGGGGTTCTTCCAGCGGTCGGCCGTGTGCTCGTCCTCGCTGCGTCACTCGAGCGGGCCGCCGGCTCGTCCTCCAGCAGCTCGATGCCGCCGGGCTTCGGGCGAAGCAGCCACCAGGCGACGAGCGCCGCGACGAGGACGACCGCGGCTCCGAGCCACACGTGCTGACGCTTCATGGGGCGCGCTTGAAAGCACACGGAACCACACGACGCCAAGGTGTCACTCTGAGGTGACAACCCCACAGCATTGCTCTGATTTCGGACAGTCCCATTCGATCTGTTCGGTTCGCGGCCAGAAACCAGCTGGGGCAAATGTCATCGTGCTTTACGAAAACGCACCGCCTCCGAGGGAGGCGGTGATCCGGCACACAGCTCGCACAGGGGCGCGGCCATGCGGAATGGACTTCGAGTGTCGATCTTCGCCGTGAGCTTCGCGCTGGTGGGCTGTGCGGGCACGGTGGGCGAGACGGCGACGGACGGCGAGCTGCTCGGCGGTACGGACGAGTACGGCACCCTCTCGTCGGAGCTGAGCGCGGGCGTGCCGCTGGGCTCGACGCTGAAGACGACGGCGAACCTCAACCTCCGCACGAGCGCGTCGACGAGCGCGCAGGTGCGCCTGGTGATCCCCAGCGGCGCGACGGTGACGACGGTGAACGTCACCCAGCCGAGCGGCGGTTGGTACAACGTGAAGTACAACGGCGTGACGGGGTGGGCCTACGGCTCGTACCTCACGCTGGTCTCTTCGCCCTCGACGCCGCCCCCGAGCACCTCGGTCCGTGACGCGGCGATCGCCCGCGCGCAGGGCGGCGTCGGCTTCTCGTACTGGTGGGGCCACGGCCGGTGGATCGCCAACGGCGCGACCTCGTCGACGAAGGGCGTGTGCACCGGCGACTGCCCGAACTGCACGCACTCCGGCGGCTACGGCGCCGACTGCTCGGGCTTCGCGGCGAAGGTGTGGCAGGTGCCGTCGAACAACACCGACGTCACGGTCGACTCGCACCCGTACGGCACGATCCACTTCGTGGGCAGCAACGCGAACTGGTCGACGGTGAGCCGCTCCAACGTGCTGAAGGGCGACGCGCTCGTGTACAACACCAACGGCGCCGGCCACATCTTCATCTACGAGTCGGGCGACGCGTGGGGCTCGATGTGGGCCTACGAGGCGCGCGGCTGCTCGTACGGCATCGTGCACAACCTCCGCACCGCGACCAGCGAGTACAAGGCGATCCGCCGCGCGGGCTGGTGAGCCGCTTGCGCCTCGTCGCAGATCGCGCCCCGGTGCTCCTCGGAGCTCCGGGGCGTTTTCACGTTCACGCCCGGCGCTGCGCCTCCCAGATGAAGCGCTGCATGGCGAGGCAGAAGTCGTCGAAGGCGCCGTCCGAGCCGAACGCGCTCCGCGGCACGAGGAGCCCCTCGTTCATCGCGAGGCCGGTGTCTTCGCTCACGAAGAGCGCCAGCGTCGACGGATCGACGCGCTCCATGCGCACGCGGGCCCAGCCGACGACCTGAGACACGCCGTCGCGGGTGAGGTGGAGGCCGAGCGACGACATCGAGAGCCGCACCTTCTCGATGACGGTCGCCGCCTCGAGCTCGCCCTGCCAGCGGGCCGAGCCCATGCGCTGCGCGACGGTGCGCGCGGAGCGCCGCGCGTGCACGAAGAAGCCGAAGAGCCACCCGCCGACCCACAGCAGGGGAATGGCGCCGAAGAAGGCGCACAGCGCGCCGGGGAGCGGGATGCCGAGGCGCTGGGTGGCCCACGCGATGCTCGCCGCGCCGGCGACGAGGAAGACGAACCGCCACGCGCGCGCGCGCCGGAGCAGCTTCGCCTGCAGCGAGCTCACCTCCTCGCGCGCGAGCCGGAGCGAAGGGGGCAGCGCACCCTGGCGCAGGCGCCGGTGCTCGAACTCGACCTCGGGAGGGGACGGCTCCACGGCCCAAGAGTTACCGCAGTCACCGTCAGCGCGCTGCGACTCGTTGCGTCACCCGGAGGCGTCCCCTACAAGGCGCCCCACCATGGCGATGTCCGAGAGATACGAGCCGAGCGTCATCGAGTCGAAGTGGCAGAAGATCTGGGAGTCCCGCGGCACGTTCCGCCTCGGGCGCTCCGGGCCGAAGGGCAAGAAGTACGTCCTCGAGATGCTGCCGTACCCCAGCGGCAAGATGCACATGGGGCACGTGCGCAACTACCTGCTCGGCGACGTCTACGCGCGCTTCTTCCGCATGCAGGGCTTCGACGTGGTGCACCCCATGGGGTGGGACGCGTTCGGGCTCCCCGCCGAGAACGCCGCGATCAAGGACGGCGTGCACCCCGCGGTGCGCACGCAGGAGAACATCGACAGCTTCAAGAAGGAGATCAAGACGCTCGGGTACTCGTACGACTGGGCGCTCGAGGTCGACACCAGCAAGCCCGAGTACTACCGGTGGAACCAGTGGTTCTTCCTCAAGATGCTCGAGAAGGGCCTCGTCTACCGGCGCTTCTCGAAGGTGAACTGGTGCACCGGCTGCTTCACCGTCATCGCCAACGAGCAGGTGAAGGACGGCGTCTGCGAGCGCTGTGAGTCGAAGGTCGTCGACCGCGAGCAGCCCGAGTGGGCGTTCCGCATCACGCGCTACTCGCAGGCGCTGCTCGACGCGCTCGACGGCCTCAAGGAGTGGCCGGATCGCATCACCGCCGCCCAGCGCAACTGGATCGGCCGCAGCGAGGGCGTGGAGGCCGACTTCGCGATCGACGGGAGCGCCGAGAAGATCCGCGTGTTCACCACGCGCGTCGACACCATCTTCGGCTGCACCTACGTGGTGCTCGCGCCGGATCACCGCGTGGTGGCGGGCATCACCACGCCCGCGCAGAAGGCCCAGGTCGACGCCTTCGTCGCCAGGATGGCGGCCAAGTCGAAGACCGAGCGCACCGAAGAGGGCGCTGAGAAGGAAGGGGTCTTCACCGGCGCGTACGCGCTCAACCCGTTCACCGGCGAGAAGGTGCAGGTGTGGGTCGCGAACTTCGTGCTCAGCGACTACGGCACCGGCGCAGTGATGAGCGTGCCGGCGCACGACGCGCGCGACTTCGACTTCGCGAAGAAGTACGCGCTGCCCGTCAAGCCCGTCATCGTGCCGAGCGCGGGCGCGACGCACGAGCTGCCCCTCACCGAGGCGTTCACCGAGGACGGCGTGCTGGTCGACTCCGGCGTGTACTCGGGCAAGACGTCGGCCGAGGCGCGCAAGGCGATGGGGGCGTGGCTGCTCGAGCAGAAGAAGGGCCAGCCCACCGTGACCTGGCGCCAGAAGGACTGGGGCTTCAGCCGCCAGCGCTACTGGGGCACGCCGATCCCCATCGTGTACTGCGAGAAGTGCGACCCGGAGCGCCACGGCATCCCGGTGCCCTACGAGCAGCTCCCCGTGCGGCTGCCCGAGATCGAGACCGACAAGGTGCTCACCGGCAAGGGCGAGCCGCCGCTGGCGAAGGTGCCGGCGTGGGTGAACACCACCTGCCCGAAGTGCGGCGGCGCGGCGCGCCGTGAGGCCGAGACGATGGACACCTTCGTCGACAGCTGCTGGTACTTCGCGCGCTACCTCTCGCCGGCCTTCGATCAGGCGCCCGTCGACGCGGAGCTCACGAAGAAGTACCTGCCGGTCGACATCTACGTCGGCGGCCCTGAGCACGCGACGATGCACCTGCTCTACTTCCGCTTCTGGACGCGGGTGATGAAGGAGCTCGGCCTCTCGCCGGTCGACGAGCCCGTCACGCGGCTGATCACCCAGGGCATCGTCAACGGCCCCGACGGCCGCAAGATGAGCAAGCGCTGGGGCAACGTGGTGGCGCCCTCGAAGATCGTCGCCGACTACGGCGCCGACACCGCGCGCGCCTACGTGCTCTTCGCCGGCCCGCCGGAGCGCGACTTCGACTGGAGCGACGAGCAGGTCGAGGGGGCGCACCGCTTCCTCCGGCGCGTGTGGACGCTCGCCACGACCCATGAGGCCGCGGTGAAGGGCGTGACCTGGGACGGCGCGTGGGACGGCAAGGCCCTCGAGATCCGCAAGGCGGCGCACAAGGCGCTCAAGCGCGTGACCGAGGCCATCGAGCGGCTCTCGTTCAACACCGCCATCGCCGGCACCATGGAGTTCGTCAACGCGCTCTACCTCGCGAAGGAGGTCAGCTCGCAGGCCGAGAAGGCGGCGATGAACGAGGCCATCACGCTGCTGGCGACGATGCTCGTGCCCTTCGTGCCGCACTTCGCCAACGAGCTCGCCGAGAGCTACGGCAGCACGAAGCCGCTCGAGGAGAGCGAGTGGCCGGCGTTCGACCCGAGGCTGGTGGTCGACGACGTCATCCCCTACGCGGTGCAGATCCTCGGCAAGCTCCGCGCGGAGATCCAGGCGCCCGCCGCGGCGACCGAGGCCGAGGTGCGCGCCATCGCCGAGGCCGACGAGAAGGTGAAGGCCGCGCTCGCCGGCAAGACGGTGAAGAAGTTCGTCTTCGTGCCGAAGCGTCTCGTGAACTTCGTGGTGGGCTGATGCGCGCCTTCGGCCGGGGGCTGCTGGTGGTCTCGGTGGCCCTCGCCGCGGGGTGCGGCTACCGCTTCACCGCGCCGGGCAGCGAGCTCGTCGGGGGGCTCCGCTCGGTGCACGTGCCGATGTTCGACAACCGCACCGCCGAGCCGGGCGCGGAGCTCGTCTTCACCCGCGCGGCCCGGGCCCAGCTCGAGCGCGCGGGGCGCCTCGGTGACGCGAACGCCGAGGGCACGCTGGTCGGGTCGATCGTCGCTGTCAGCGGCGGCCCGTTCCTCTCGAGCGCGGCGTTTGGTCGCCAGCCCGTGTTTCGTCTCAACGTGACGGTGAGCCTCTCGGTGGTGAAGGGCGGGGTGACGCTGGCCAGCACCACCGTCACCTCCAGCGAGGAGTTCCCGTCGGGCGCCGACCCGCTGCTCACCGAGTCGAACCGCGGCACGGCGCTCCAGCGCGCCGCCGAGGTCGCGGTGCGCGAAGGGCTCGAGCGCCTCGAGGCGCCGACCCGCTGAAGGGGAAACGTCGAAAGCCGACGGCCCGGGAGGGCACGTCGGCTCGCGTGTCACGCGCTCTCGCGGAGCAGACTTACTTCGCGGCGGGCGCAGCGAACTTCTTCGACGCCTCGTGCGAGAGGCGGCCGATGCGGCGGCTCGCGTTGCGCGCGTGGAGCACGCCCTTGGTGGCGGCCTTCGCGAGCTCCGAGGTGGCGGCGGCGAGCGCGGTCTTCGCCTTCGCCTGATCACCCGAGGCGATGGCCTCGCGGGCGGCCTTGAGGGCCGTCTTGACGGACGTCTTCACGGCCGAGTTGCGCGCATTGCGCTTGATCGACTGGCGGTTGCGCTTCTCGGCGGACTTGGTGTTGGCCACGGAACAGCTCCTTGAATCGGAAAATCGGTGAGAGGGGCGCCGCTCTAGCGGCACGCACCCACCCGGTCAAGAGGATCACGGATCATTGCCGGCCCTTCTTCTCGGCCGCCTTCGCCTCGTTCCACAGGGCGTCCATCTGATCCAGCGTGGCCTCGCCGAAGGGCACGCCCCGCGCCTCGAGCCCTCGCTCGACGACGTGGAAGCGGCTGGTGAAGCGCCGGTTGGCGCCCCGGAGCGCGTCCTCCGGCGCGATGTTGAGGTGCCGCGCGAGGTTGGCCATCGCGAACAGCACGTCGCCCAGCTCGTGCTCCATGGCCGCGCGGTCCTTCGCCGCGACGGCCTCGTCGAGCTCCCGCAGCTCCTCCTGCAGCTTGTCCTTCACGCCCGAGAGATCGGGCCAGTCGAAGCCGATGCGCGAGGCCTTCTCGGTGAGCCGCTCGGCGCGCTGCAGGGCCGGCGCGTCCTTCGGCACGCCGTCCAGCACGCTCCCGTGGTGGCCGTGCTTCTCCTTGCGCTCCTTCGCCTTCAGCTTCGCCCAGTTCTCGAGCACCTGGGTCGCGCCCGACACGGCCTGCTCGCCGAACACGTGCGGGTGGCGGCGCTCGAGCTTGGTGGCGATGGCGGTGGCGACGTCGGCGAGATCGAACTGGCCCTTCTCGGACGCGAGCTGCGAGTGGAAGACGATCTGGAAGAGGAGATCGCCCAGCTCCTCGGCGAGCGGGGCCCAGGGGCCGCCGTCGGCGACGCGGTCCATCTCTTCGAGCACCTCGTAGGCCTCTTCGATGAGGTACGGCCGGAGGCTCCGGATGTCCTGCTCGCGGTCCCACGGGCAGCCGGCGCGCAGCCGACGCATGACCTCCACCAGCCGCTCGACGGCGGCGCCGATGTCACTCATGCGGCGCCGTGTATCTCACCCCTCGTCGAAGTGCTCGCGGGGTCCGCACCTGCGGGCTAGGCTCAGCCGGCCCGATGCGACTTCTCGCGTGCTTCCTCGCCCTCGCGTGGCTGGCCCCAGCCGCAGCCCTGGCCCAGGTCGATCTCGTCGACCCCGACGCGAAGCCGGCGCCGGCGAAGAAGAAGCCGAAGGCGATCGACCCCGACGATCTCACCGATCTCAACGCCGCCGACGCCACCGATGAAGAGGCCGACGGCACGCTGGTCGCGCCGCCCACGCCGAAGAAGGAGCCGGCGCGGCCCTCGCCGAAGGACGCGGCCGTCGCGAAGGAGCCCCCGAAGAAGGAACCGCCGCCGAAGAAGGAGCCGCCGCCGGTGGTGGTGAAGACCATCTCCGACGCGGATCTCCAGGCGGCGTGGAACCGCTGGCGAGACGCGAACGCCTCGAAGAACCAGCAGGCCGAGCTCGCCGCGCGCAAGGAGCTGCTCACCCTCAAGGACTGGATCGGCTCGCCGGACGTCGAGCTGTGGGCGGTGGGGATGCTCCGCGCCGCGCAGGCCTGGGAGGCGGCGGGCGACAGCGGCGCGGCGGTGGAGATCGCCCTCTCGGCCTCGCAGCTCGCGCCGGATCTCCCCGCGACGTGGTTCCTGCTCACGCGCCTGTACTTCACGTCGGATCCTTCGAACGTGGGGCGCTACCTCGAGTCGCTGCAGAAGGGCGTCAAGGCAGAGCTGTCCGACCCCCGCTACCTGCGCCCGCTCGTCGGAGATCTCGTGGCGGTGGTGGTGCTCGCCTTCATCGCGATGGCGATGGTGGTGCTCTTCGTGCTGCTGCTGCGGCGGGGGTACTACTTCCTCTACGACTTCCACTTCTTCTTCCCGCGCGCGGCGGCGCGCTGGCAGACCGCGGCGCTGGCGGTGATCCTCCTCGCGTCGCCGATCGTCTTCCGCATGGGCGTGGTGCCGACGCTGCTCACCTTCTTCGCCGCGGTGACGATGTACCTCACGGTCAAGGAGCGCGTCGTCGCCGCGGTGCTCATCGGCCTGCTCGGCTTCGTGCCGCTGGTCGGCGAGCTGGTCGTGGCGCGCATCGCCTTCGCCGAGACGCCCGCGGAGGACCTGTACACCATCGAGCGCGGCGGCCCGGGCAGCGAGCCGCTGGTGCAGCGGTACGAGAAGCTCGCCGCGGAGGACAAGGTCGGCTTCGCCGAGCGCTTCGTGCTGGGCCACTTCCATCTCAACCGCGGGCACCTCGAGCAGGCGGTGGCCCACCTCAAGCAGGCGCTCACGCTCCGCCCCGACGACGCGCCCGCCCGCATCGCGCTGGCCAAGGCGTTCTTCCTGCAGGGCGATCTCGAGAACTCGCGGGCGCTCCTCGAGAAGGTGCGCGAGACGTCGCCCTCGGCGGTGGCGCTGCTCGACCTGAGCCGCGTCTACCAGCGGCGCGTGCAGGTCTACGGCGAGTCGAACGCGGGCGAGGTGGGCCGGGCGAGCCAGTACCTCCTCGAGGCGCGCCAGCTCGACCCGTCGATCCCCGACCTCTCGGCGGAAGACGCGCTGCCGAAGGAGATCATCGGCAACGCGCACCTCGAGACGCTCGGGCTCGTGCGCGCCGACCTGCTCGAGCTGGCGAAGGACGAGGAGTCGTCGCGCCGGGTGCGCAGCCAGCTGACGCAGATCCTCGTCGGCGACGTGCCGTCGAGCGTGGCGCTGTTCTACCCGGCGCTCATCGCCGCGCTGCTGGTGGGCTTCGGCTTCCTCGGCAAGTCGCTCGAGGCGGCGCGGGTGTGCAACCGCTGCGGCCGCCCGGTGAGCCGGCGCGGCGACCCCGACGTCTCGCCCGGCAGCCCGATGTGCACCCAGTGCGTCAACGTCTTCGCCCGGAAGAACGTCGTCGCGCCCTCGGTGAAGGTGCGCAAGCAGCTCGAGGTGGCGCGCTACGAGAGCCGCCTGGAGCGCGTGTCGACGGTGCTCGGGGTGCTCTGGTCGGGCATGGGCCACGTCTTCGTGGGCGAGCCCCTGCGCGGGGTGCTCTACGGCTACCTCTTCATCCTCGCGATCGTCGGGGTGCTGCTGCGCGGGGGCGTGGTGCGGCCGCCCTTCGAGGCGATGCCGGTGCTGGTGCGCGTGGTGCCGATGGCGCTCCTCTTCCTCACCATCTATCCGCTGGCGCTGCTGCGGTTGCGCCGGAGGCAGGGCTGAGCCATGGCGCTCAAGGGCACACTCAAGGACTTCGGCATCGCCGACATCCTCCAGCTCATCGGCCAGCAGCAGAAGACCGGTGTGCTCACGCTCACCCAGCGCGGCGACTCGGTGGCGGTCAGCTTCAAGGACGGCAACATCGTCCGCGCCGAGACCACCAGCCGCAACCGGAAGGATCTCATCGGCTCGATGCTGGTGGCCGCCGAGCTCGTCACCGAGGCGCAGCTCGAGTTCGCGCTCGAGACGCAGAAGCGCACGCTGCAGCGGCTGGGCGACGTGCTCGTCAGCCAGGGCGTGCTCACCGCCGAGAAGTTCAAGTCGATGGTGCAGCTCCAGACGAGCGAGACGCTCTTCAAGCTCTTCTCGTGGAAGGCCGGCACCTACGAGTTCGAGCAGAAGGACGTCGAGACCGAGAACACGCTGACCCCGCTGCGCGCGGAGTCGGTGCTGATGGAGGGCTTCCGCCGCGTCGACGAGTGGCCGGTGGTGCGCAAGCGCATCACCAGCCTCCAGATGACCTTCGAGAGGACCAGGGAGCTGCCGCCTCCCGAGCTCGAGAAGGACGACTTCGACGCCGCGCTCGACGACGCGTTCGCCGAAGAGAAGAAGGTCGTCAACAAGGGCGAGTTCCAGTCGGTCGGCGAGAACGAGCGCAAGGTGTACGGCCTCATCAAGCCCGGCCACACCGTGCAGCGCATCATCGAGCTGTCGTGCCTCGGCGAGTTCGAGACGGCCAAGGCGCTCTGCAACCTGATCAACCTCGAGTACGCCCGGGGCGTTCCCCCCGCGGGGCGCGGCGGCGACGACTTCGAGACCGACTCGCGCGCCTCGGCGGTGCTGGGCGTGGTGGGCCGCATCGCGGTCACCATGGTGGTGGTGGGCGTGCTGCTCTTCATCGGCACCCGCATCGACTTCGGGGCGATCAACCTCGGGCGCTCGAACGCCACCACCTACACCGACCCGGCGGCCCAGCGCTTCGCCAGCCGGCAGCAGATGTCGCGGCTCTCGGCGGCCATCGAGCTCTACCGCCTCGAGAAGGGGGCGTTGCCCATGGCGCTGACCGAGCTGGTCGAGGCGGGGCTCCTCTCGGCCGACGACCTCCGCTTCCCCTGGCGCGATCCGTATTTCTACCGGCGCGGTGACGACGGCTCGTTCGTCCTCTTGCCGCCGCTCCGTTGATCCGCTAAGCGCCCGCCGTCCCGAGAGGTCTCGGGACCCACCCGATCCTGTACCCCTCCGCGGGCCGTGGTGGACGCCGTTTTCTCCGGAGCGGGAGAGCAACGCCCATGATGCAGGTCGAGAAGAAGCAGGAGCTGGTCCAGAAGTTCCGCACCCACGAGAAGGACACGGGTTCGCCCGAGGTGCAGGTTGCGCTGCTGTCCGAGCGCATCAACGAGCTGACGGAGCACTTCAAGACGCACAAGAAGGACTTCCACAGCCGCCGCGGTCTGCTGAAGCTGGTCAGCCAGCGCCGCCGCCTCCTCGACTACCTCAAGTCGAAGGACCTCAATCGGTACAAGAAGCTGATCGACACCCTCGGTATCCGCAAGTAACGGACGAAGAGGTGAACGTGGGGCGCTGGGAGGTTTCCAGCGCCCCGCGGTGTTTCAAGCCGTCGCGACCTGACGCGGCGGTTCCACAACTGGCGCGACGGGATGAGCACCTCTCGCGTTTTGAACTCTGTTCATCGGGTCCGACGCAGGCCGTCGGGTTCGGTGATCAGGGGGTCAAAACGCAGCCCAGCTCGGCGCGCCGCAACAACGCGAAGAGAGAAGACCCAAATGGCAATGATTCAGAAGACCGTGAAGGTGGGCGAGCGGGATCTCATCATCGAGACCGGTCGCATGGCGAAGCAGGCCGATGGCTCGGCGGTGGTGCGCTACGGCGACACCATGGTGCTCGCCACGTCGGTGAGCGCGAAGGAGAAGAAGGACGTCGACTTCCTCCCGCTGACCGTCGAGTACAAGGAGAACTTCTACGCGGCCGGCCGCATCCCCGGCGGATACTTCCGCCGCGAGGGCAAGCTGACCGAGAAGGAGACGCTCACCAGCCGCATCGTCGACCGCTCGTGCCGCCCGCTGTTCCCCGACGGCTACGCGTACGAGACGCAGATCATCGTCAACGTGATCAGCTTCGACAAGAACGCCGAGCCCGACGTGCTCTCGCTGGTCGCCGCGTCGGCGTCGCTGGCGGTGTCCGACATCCCGTTCAACGGCCCCATCGCCTGCGTGCGCGTCGGTCGCGTCGACGGCAAGTTCATCGCCAACCCGAACGTCGAGCAGCGCGCCAAGAGCGACATCGACCTCGTGGTCTCGGCCTCGAAGGAGGCCATCGTGATGGTCGAGGGCGGCGCGGAGGAGATCTCCGAGGCCGACATGGTGGCCGCGCTCGAGTTCGGCCACGCCTCGTGCCTGCCGATCATCAAGGCGATGGAGGAGCTCCGCGCGGAGCTCGGCGTCACCACGCGCGAGTACGAGAAGATGGTGAAGTACGACGCCGCCCTCAAGGAGCAGTGCAAGGCGCTCTCGTGGGACGGCATCAAGAAGGGCTACGCCATCAGCGACAAGCACGAGCGCTACGGCTCGCTGAAGGCGACCCGCAAGGAGCTCGAGGCGGCGCTCAAGGCGAAGCTCGGCGAGGGCTACACCCCGGCCATCGAGAAGCAGATCAAGGGCATCTACGAGGACCTCAAGTACGAGTACATGCGCGAGCTCACCTGCAACGGTGGCCGCATCGGCGGGCGCCCGCACACCACGGTGCGCGACGTGAGCGTGGAGATCGCGCCGCTGCCGCGCACGCACGGGTCGGCGATCTTCCAGCGCGGTGAGACCCAGGCGCTGGTGTCGGCGACGCTCGGCACCGCGGAAGACGATCAGCGCATCGAGACGCTCGCGGGCGAGATCAGCCGCACGTTCATGCTGCACTACAACTTCCCGCCGTTCTCGGTGAACGAGACCAAGCCGCTGCGCGGCCCGGGTCGTCGCGAGGTCGGTCACGGTGCGCTCGCCGAGCGCGCGCTGCGCAACATGCTCCCGGGGAAGGACTCGTTCCCCTACGTGGTGCGCATCGTCTCGGACATCCTCGAGTCGAACGGCTCGTCGTCGATGGCGTCGGTCTGTGGCGGCACCCTGGCGATGATGGACGCGGGCGTGCCGATCAAGGCGCCGGTCGCGGGCATCGCGATGGGCCTGGTGAAGGAAGGCGAGAAGGTCGCCATCCTCACCGACATCCTCGGTGACGAGGATCACCTCGGCGACATGGACTTCAAGGTGTGCGGCACCGCGAAGGGCATCACCGCCGTGCAGATGGACATCAAGATCACCGGCATCACCACGGCGATCATGCTCAAGGCGATGGAGCAGGCGCGCGTCGGCCGGCTGCAGATCCTCGAGACGATGCTCAAGGCGCTCCCCGCGCCGCGCAAGGAGATCAGCCAGCACGCGCCGCGCATCACGAGCATCATGATCCGCCCGGAGTACATCAAGAACGTCATCGGCCCCGGCGGCAAGGTGATCAAGGACATCATCGCCCGCACCGGCTGCTCGGTGAACATCGACGACTCCGGCAAGGTCGACATCGCGTCGGCTGACGGTGAGGCGGTGAAGGCGGCGATCTCGATGATCCAGGCGCTCACCCGCGAGGCCGAGGTCGGCAAGATCTACCTGGGCACCGTGCGCAAGGTCGTCGAGTTCGGCGCCTTCGTCGAGCTGTTCCCCGGCACCGACGGCCTCATCCACATCTCCGAGCTCGCCGACAAGCGGGTGAAGACGGTCAGCGAGATCGTCAAGGAGGGCGACGAGGTGATGGTGAAGGTCATCTCCATCGACGGCGGCGGGAAGATCCGCCTCTCGCGCAAGCAGGCCCTCGCCGAGCGCTCGGGCGGCACGCCTCCTCCGGCCGACGCGGCCGCGGAGTCGAAGCCCACCACGCAGGCCTGAGTCCGCGCCCGACCGGCTGACCGCGACCGTCGCTCTCACCCGAGGGCGGCGGTCGTCGTCTTTGTGGGCCCCTGGCGCCCGGGCCGACGTAACCTCCGGCTTCGGCTGGCAAGATCGTCCTCGCCCGTCGGTCGTTCAACTCCAGGTCCCGTGGCCACGACGAGCGCGCTGAACAGGGTGAGCCGGTTCTTCGGAGACTTCCGGTGGGCCTTCATGCCGCTGGGGCTCTTCGCGCTGGTCGCGGTCGGCGTGCACGCGGCGGCCGACGTGGTCGACGACCGGCTGCTGCGCGGCGTGGAGTGGCTCGACGCGGTGTTCGACGGGCTCCTGGCGCGGTGGGACGTCACCGCCGCGTGGGTCAACCGCATCGACTCGCGCGAGCGCACCCTCATCGCGCGGGGGCTGGCGCTCGCCTGGGAGCTCGCCGTCGACGTCTTCGTGGCGCTGCCGATGCTCGGCTACGAGGAGGTCGAGGCGCAGGAGAAGCGCTTCTCCTTCAACCGTGAGACGTGGCGCACGCTGCTCCACCGCCTCAACCGGCAGCCGACGCCGATGCGGCTGACGCGCCCGGTGCTCACCTTCGCCTTCGCGTTCTCAGGCGCGTACGCGGTGTCGCGGCTGGTCGAGTCGACGCTCTTCGTGGGGCTGGTCGGCGACGTGGCCGCGGCCGACACCGCCGCCACCGTGTCCCGCATCTTCGCCGGCACGGCGATGACCATCCTCCTCTTCTCGCACTGCTGGCGCGCGACGCTGCGCGCGCTGCAGCACGCCGACGAGACGTGCGTGCGGGCCGCGCGCCCCTGGCTCGCCGGGCTGTGGGGCTCGGGGCTCGCGGTGCCCCTCGTGCTCGCGCTGCTGCTCGAGTCTGAGGCGCTCCTGAGCTTCTTCCGGTGAGGCGACGGTGAGCGCGATCCCCCGACCCCGGCGCGGCCTGCTCGACTTCCTCGGGGCGGCGCTCTGCCTGTGGGCCGCCGCGTACCACACGCCGGTCGGCGCGCTGGTGCGCGATCTCGTGGCGCGCGTGACGTCGACCCGGAGCACCTCGCGGCCGCTGCTCGCCTACTACACCGGCGGCGTCTACGACGCGCACGAGGTCGCGACGCCGACGCCGCTCACCCCGCCGGTGCCGGACCTCGAGGTGTTGACCACCGTTCCTCCGGGGCGGGCGCTGGGGCGCGGGGTGTTCGCCTCGGCCGCGACGCTCACCGGCGCCCCGCGCGCGCCGGTCGACGCGCTCGCGCGGAGGTACGGCCTGCCCTTCGCGACGCCGGACGACGCGGCCCTGCTCGTCGAGCGCGCCCGACAGGAGCTCGGCAGCGAGGAGGCCGCGGTGCTGGCGGTGTTCGCGGGCTACGACGTCGCGAGCTACGCGGCGCGCCGCGCCACCGCCGAGGGCCGGGAGGCGAGCCTCGAGGATCTCGCGCGCCGCCTGCCGCCGTCGAGCGCTGGCGCGCTCGCCGCTGCGTCGACGGCGCTGATGCTCGGCACGGCGTATGGGCTGTCGTGGCCGGTGGCGCCCGGCACGCGCGTCACCTCGCCCTTCGGCTGGCGCAACCACCCCATCCTCGGGCGGGGCCAGTTCCACACCGGCGTCGATCTCTCGGTGCCCGAGGGCACGCCGGTGAAGGTGGTCGCCGACGGCGTGGTGCGGCGCGCGAGCGAAGACGCGGTGAACGGCCGGGTGGTGATCGTCGATCACGGCCGCGGCGTGAGCACCGCCTACTGTCACAACTCCGCGCTGCGCGTCACGACGGGGCAGCGCGTGAAGGCCGGCGACGTCATCGCCGACTCGGGCAGCACCGGCCGCAGCACCGGCCCTCACGTGCACTACCAGCTCGAGCTCGGCCACCAGCCGATGGATCCGTTCGCCTTCCGCGGCTCGAAGCCGGTGGTGCTCGAAACACCGCCCTCGCGGACGCCCGCCCCGCGCGACGGAACGGCGCAGCTCAAGAAGGCGTTCGATCAGTTCGGAGCGCCGCCCGCCTCCGAGGAGTAGCCGGCTCTGCTATGACGCCCGCGCCCATCATGACCGTCACCGTCAAGGTCCGTCGCGTGCGTCCCTCGGAGCTGCCGCTGCCGAGCTACCAGACCGAGCACTCCGCCGGCATGGACCTGCTGGCCGACCTCCCCGAAGACGTGGCGCTCGAGCCCCTGGAGCGACGCCTCATTCCCACCGGGCTGGCCCTCGAGCTGCCGCCCGGCTTCGAAGGCCAGGTGCGCCCGCGCAGCGGCCTCGCGCTCAAGCAGGGCCTCACCTGCCTCAACTCGCCCGGCACCGTCGACGCCGACTACCGCGGCGAGGTCGGGGTGATCCTCATCAACCTCTCGAAAGAACGGGTGATTCTGAAGCGTGGCGATCGCATCGCGCAGCTGGTGATCGCCCCCGTCGTGCAGGCGACGCTGGTGGAGGTCGAGGTGCTCGGTGACTCGGGTCGCGGCGCGGGCGGGTTCGGGTCGACCGGGGTAGGGCGTTGAAGGTGCGCTGACACTCGGCTAAAAACCTGAGTTTGATTCACGCCTTACGACGTCACGCAGTCGGCTGACCCACGAGGTCCTCACCGTTGCTCTGCTACCGCTGCGGCACCCACGTTCCGGACACCGCCGAGAAGTGTCCGACCTGCGGGCAGAACCTGTCCAACGGCGGGCTCCGTCAAGCGACGGGCACCTTCAGTCGTCGTCGCGCGGCGACGAGCCAGATCGAAGGCGCGCCGTACAAGCCGCAGGACCTCGTCGCCAACCGCTACCTCGTCAAGGACATCGTCGGCGCGGGGCCGCTCGGCTTCGTGTTCCGCGCGCACGACAAGGAGATCGACGTCGAGGTCGCGCTGAAGGTCATCAACCCGAAGCTGGTGCAGTCGGCCGACGAGCGGAAGCAGTTCGCCCGGCAGATCCGCCTCGCGCGCAAGCTCTCGCACCCGAACCTCGTGCGCGTGTACGAGGAAGGTGAAGACGCCGATCGCCCGTACTTCACCTCGCAGTTCCTCGACGGGCTGACGCTGCGGAAGATCATCGATCTGCGCCTCCAGAAGGGGCAGTTCTTCGCGCTGGCGGAGATCGAGCCGATCCTCACGCAGATCTGCAACGCGCTCGACGGCGCCCACAAGGTCGGGCCGCACAGCGATCTCAAGCCCGACAACGTGCTGGTGCTGCCCGACCTGCTCAAGGTCACCGACTTCGGCCTGGGCCTGGCGATGCCGCGGCTGCCCTTCGTGCAGGCGATGAAGGCGCGCAAGGCCGACCGCTACCTCTCGCCGGAGCTGGTCGAGGGCAGCGAGATCGATCACCGCGCCGACATCTACTCGGTGGGCGTGATCCTCGGCGAGATGCTCTCGGGGCTGACGCCTGACGGCGCGGTGCCCGAGCTCCACCGCCGCAACCCGGAGGTGCCGCAGCAGCTCGAGGGCATCTACCGCAAGGCCATCAACTCGAACCCCAACGCGCGCTTCAAGACCGCGGGCGAGCTGATGGCGGAGATCGCCGAGGTCTCGAAGAAGCTCGCGCCGCCGGCGCCCCCCAAGGCTCCGCGCCCGGAGCCGGCCAGCGGCACCGCGCCCGCGCCGCGCCCGCGCACCAACACCGGCATGCTGCAGCTGTCGCCGCGCCGCGATCCGCGCCCGCCGCCGCCGGTGCCCGATCTGCCGCCGCCTCCGCCGCCGCTCGAGTCGGGCGAGAACCTGCTGCCCGACTCGACGCAGCCGGTCGACCCGAGCCAGCTCGAGCGCGCGCTCAAGAACGCCAACGACGTCGACTTCAAGAAGGACCGTGAAGAGACCGAGGTGATCGACTCGGGCATGTTCATCGCCCACCTCGACTCGGACGATCACGTCGCCACCAAGGCGATGGTCGAGACGGTCTCGCCGCCCGTCGCGCCGCCGCCTTCGCTCTTCCAGTCGCAGCAGCGCAAGCCGGCGAACCGCACCTGGGCGCTGGTGGCGCTGCTCGTCGTCCTCGGGGTGGGCGTCGGCGCGGGCGGTGGCTTCTTCCTCATTCAGCGCCAGAAGCAGCTCCAGCAGCAGCCCGACCCCACGACGACGACGGTGACCGAGCCCGCACGCACCGACGACGACGCGGCGCGCGTGGCGGCCGAGAAGGCG
>JBMORD010000073.1:0-22853 GCA_049322495.1 Myxococcota bacterium
CGGCGCGCCTCGAGGTAGCTGAGCTCGTCCTCGATCTCCTGGACGATCATGCACGTGCGCCACATCGAGGTCTTCTTCGACTTGAGGATGTCGCCGTAGATGTGATCGCCGACGTAGAGCACCGACTCGCCCTGGTGGCCGGTGAGGCGCTCGAAGTCGGCGAGGTTGCCGCCCTGGTAGATCTTCCCGCGCTCGAGCTCGGTGGCTTCCCCGAGGACCTTGTTCTCTTCGGTGGCGGGATCGATCACCAGGAAGGGGCGCTGCTCGCTGAAGAACGCCGGCTTGGCGCCGCCGGTGATGATGTAGTCGAAGTAGTTCTTCCAGCTCGGGTACTCGGGCAGCACGCCGTCGAGCAGGAAGGACATCACCGCGTTGGTGTAGTCCCACAGCGAGTTGGTGAGCACGAAGAGCTTCTTGCCGCCGGAGCGCAGCTTGTGGAGCGCCGGGCCGAGCTCGGGATCCTTGAAGATGTAGCGGCCGATGTCGGCGCGGATCAGCTTCTTGAGCGAGTTGTCGCGGTGGACCGAGTCGATCGCCTCGCGAATGTCGTCGTAGAGCTTCGTGTAGTTGTCCATCGGCCGGTTCAGCTTCGTCTCGTAGAGCTCGATGATGCCGGCCAGGAGGCACGCCTCGGGGAGCGCGAAGAGCGTGTCGATCCACGCGTAGTCGGTGCTCTTCATGCGGATGCGCTCGTTGCGGTACAGCCGCTGGATCTCGGCGTCGGGGAGCAGCCGGCGGCCGTGGTACGCGCGCCCCACGTAGCCGAAGCGATCGATCTTCAGCAGGTTGCCGCGCGGCTTGTCGACGAAGACGCCGCGGAGCACGAAGGCGTGATCGTAGGGGATGGTGCGGATCTCTGCCGGGTACCCGTACTTCTCGACGAGGCGCTCGACGGTGAGATCGTACGAGAGCTGCTCGAGGCGGCGCAGGTGGTAGATGGCCAGCGTGTAGTCCATGTCGAAGCCGATGAGCTCCACCTTGCCGAGGTGAAGGTTGCGGTTGACGAAGACCTGGCGCGGCGTGGGCGTCTCGTTCTGCGTGGGCGCGGAGAGGATGCGCTGGAGCTCCGCGTCGGACAGGACGAGCTGGGCTCTGGCTTCCGCCTCCTGGGCGCGGAGGCGATCGGTGGGGCCGACGATGCTGCCGTGAATCGATTCCAAGTTTTTCCTTTCGCGGGGAGCGCGTGCGACATTTCTAGCTACGATGGGTGCGCGTCGCAGCAACGACGAAGTGCGCGAGCTGCGGGTGCGCGTGACCGAGCTCGAGGCGCGCGTGGGCTGGCTCGAGCGGCGGTTGAAGAAGGTGGCCGTCGCGGCGAAGGTGAAGCCCGAGCCGCCGAAGAAGGGGCCGCAGCGCCCGCGCTGCCCCGGCTGCTTCGCGGAGGTGCCGAAGGGCCGGCGCGATCGCACCTGCGTGTACTGCGGCTTCGAGTTCGACGTGGTGCCGCCGCTCCGGGGCGCTCAGCTGCGATCGCGCAACCGGTAGCCGACGCCGGGCTCGGTCACCAGCAGCCGCGGGCGCGAAGGCTCGGGCTCGATCTTCTTGCGGAGCTCGGCCATGTGCACCCGCACGTAGTGGTTCTGGTTGGCGTACGCCGGGCCCCACACCTCGGTGAGGATCTGCCGGTGCGTCAGCACCTTGCCCGCGTGCTTCGCGAAGAGCGCGAGGAGCTTGTACTCGATGGGCGTGAGGTGGAGCTCCTCGGCGCCGCGGAAGACTTCCCGGCGCGCGAGGTCGAGCTTGAGCTCGCCGAACTGCAGCACCTGCTCGGCCGGCGTCGACCCGGCGTGCGCGTGGCGGAGCGCGACCCGCATGCGCGCGAGGAGCTCCTTCACGCTGAAGGGCTTGGTGAGGTAGTCGTCAGCGCCGGCGTCGAGCGCGGACACCTTGTCGTCTTCGCGACCGCGCGCCGAGATCACGATCACCGGCACGCGGGTCCACTCGCGGAGCTGGCGTGTCAGCGCGATGCCGTCCCCGTCGGGCAGGCCGAGATCGAGGAGCACCAGCTCGGGGTTGTGGCTGGTGATGAGCCCCGTGACCTCGGCGGCGCGCTCGGCCTCGAGCACGCGGAAGTCGTGGGAGTCGAGCGACGCGCGGATGAACCGGCGCATCTGCGGCTCGTCTTCGACGACCAGCACCAGCGGACGGAGATCGCTCATGACGACGCCTCTGAGACTGGCAGCACGGCGGGCGGGGAGCCACCCACGGGGAGGGTGATCCGGAACACGGCGCCGCCGCCGGGCCGGTTGCTGGCGGAGATCGTCCCGCCGTGGGCGTCGACGATCGCCTTGCAGATCGCCAGCCCGAGGCCTGCGCCGCTCGTGCCGGGGTGGGTGCCCCGGAAGAACTTCTCGAAGATGCGGCGCTCGGCGTCGGGGGGCAGCCCGGGCCCGCGGTCGGCGAGCGTGAGCGACACCTGCCCGTCGTCGACGCGCGCCTCGAGGTCGAGGGGCGAGCCGGGCGGGGTGTACTTGTCGGCGTTCTCGAGCAGGTTGACGAGGAGCTGCTCGATGAGCACCGGGTCGACCGAGAGGAGCGGGATCTCCGGCGCGACGGTGATGGCGATCTTCCGGGCCTCGAGGCGGGGCTCGAGCCGGGTGAGGGCGGAGCCGATCAGCTCGTCGAGGGGCACCCACTCGCGCTTGAGCGAGACCGCGCCGGCGTCGAGGCGCGTCATGTCGAGGAGGTTGGCGACGAGGCGCTCGAGGCGCTCCGCTTCGGCGATCACCGAGTCGACGAGCTCCGCGCGGGTCTGCTCGCTGAGCTTCGGCTCGTCGCGGAGCGCGGTGGCGGCGCCGGTGATCGACGCGAGCGGCGTGCGCAGGTCGTGCGACACGGTCGAGAGCAGCGAGGCTCGCATCTCCTCGGTGCGGGCGCGGAGCGCGGCGGCGCGCGCCTCCGACGAGAGGCGGACGCGCTCCAGCGCGGTGGCGAGCTGCCGCGCGAAGAGATCGAGGAACGAGAGCTGCTCGGCGGTCAGCGGCCCCGGAGGCTCGAGCACGAGCACGCCGAGCGTCGACTGGGCGGTGCGGAGCGGGGCGCACAGCACCGGCGCGCCCGGGAGCGTGTCGGTGCCGACACCCGCGAGCGCGCCGTGTTCGGCCGCCCAGCGCGCCACTCCCAGAGCGCGGGGCTCGAGCGCGGGCGCCTGCGCAGCGTCGAGGCGCGTGAGCTCCGCTTCGCCCGCCCAGCCGAGGACGCTCGCCGGGCAGTGGAAGAAGTCGCTGGCGTGGCCCGCGGCGACGCTGGCGATCGCGGCGGTGGTGTCCACGCTCGCGAGGTCGCGCGTCAGCGCGTAGAGCCCGGCGGTCCGCTCCGCGCGCGCGAGGGCGTCCTGCTCCTGGCGGCGCAGCCGGCCGACGAGCTCGCTCATGACGAGGCCCACCCCGAACATCATCGCGAAGGTGAGGAAGTAGCGCCGGTCGTCCACCGAGAAGGTGAAGTACGGCGGCACGAAGAAGAAGTCGTAGCAGCCGACCGCGAGCGCCGCGCCGACGAGCGCGGGTCCCCGGCCGAAGCGGGCGGCGATCGCCATCACCGCGAGGAGGAAGAGCATCTCGAGATCGGGCAGCGCGAAGGTCGCGCGCAGCAGGAGCGAGAGGCCGAGCGTCGCGGCGATGGTGAGCACGGCCAGGCCGTAGGCGCGCGGCGGGGCGCGAACCGGCGTGATCGTCGGGCGTGGCTGATCCGGCGGGCGCTCGTCACCGCTGATGACGTGAACGTCGATCTCCCCGCTCCCGCGGACGATCTCGTCGAGGAAGGAGCCGCGCAGCCGGTCTCGCAGGCGGCTGTGGGTCGGCTTGCCGACGACGATGCGCGTGACGTTGTGCTTGCGCGCGTAGGCGAGGAGCGCGTCGGCCGGGCGGGGGCCCGCGAGCCTCGCCACCGTCGCGCCCGACGCCTCGGCGGCGCGGAGGTGCTCTTCGAGCCGCGTGCGATCGGCGTCGTTGAGCGGCGGCGTGGCGGGCGTGTCGACCCACGCCGCGACCCACGGGCAGCGCAGCCCGGCGGCCATGCGCGCCGCGGCACGGATCAGCCGCGCGGAGGAGGGCGCCGGCCCCACGCACACCAGGATCCGCTCGCTCGCCGGCCAGGTCGTCGAGACGCCGTGCTCCTCGCGGTACTCGCGCACGTCCTCGTCGACGTGCTGGGCGGTGCGTCGGAGCGCGAGCTCCCGCAGGGCGAGCAGGTTCCCGCGGCGGAAGAAGTGGTCGGCGGCGCGGCGCGCCTGCTCCGGGAGGTAGACCTTGCCTTCGGCGAGGCGCTGCAGCAGCTCCTCGGGCGAGATGTCGACGAGCTCGATGGTGTCGGCGCGATCGAGCACCGCGTCAGGCACCGTCTCACGCACCTGCACGTGGGTGATCTGCGCGATGACGTCGTTGAGGCTCTCGACGTGCTGGACGTTGACGGTGGTGAAGACGTCGATGCCGGCCTCGAGCAGCTCCTCGACGTCCTGCCAGCGGCGGGCGTGGCGAGAGCCCGGCGCGTTGGTGTGCGCGAGCTCGTCGACGAGGAGCACGCGCGGCTTGCGGGCCAGCGCCAGCTCGAGATCGAACTCCTCGAGCACGCGGCCGCGGTACTCGACCTTCTTGCGGGGCAGCAGCTCGAGGCCGAGCACCTGGCCCTCGGTGTCGTAGCGGCCGTGCGTCTCGACGATGCCCACCACCACGTCGCCCGGAGCGAAGTGCCGATCGGACACCAGCTCGCGGGCCGCCTGGAGCATCCGGTACGTCTTGCCGACCCCGGGCGCGAAGCCGAAGAAGACCTTCAGCTTGCCGCGCCGGGCGCGCGCCTCCTGCTGCTGCACGCGTTCGAGCAGCGCGTCAGGATCTGGCCTGCCGTCGGCTTCCATCGTCACCCTCTACTTACCGCGTTCGGTGGCGAGCGCTTCGAGCGCGAGGTTGAGCTCCAGCACGTTGACGCGCGGCTCACCCCAGAGCGCGAGGGTCCGCGGCTCGATGAGACGCTCGACGAGCGCGGCGACCTCGGCCCGGGGGAGGTTCCGCGCCTGCGCCACGCGCGCGATCTGCGCGCGCGCCGCGTCGGGGCTCAGGTCGGGGTCGAGCCCGCTCGCGGAGGTGGTGACGAGATCGACTGGCACCGGCGCCTCCACACCCGCGTCGCGCAGCGCGGCGAGGCGCGCCGCCACGGCGTCGAGGAGGCGCGGGTTGTTGGGGCCGAGGTTCGAGCCGCTGGAGGCGCTCGCGTCATGGGGAGGGACGGTCGCCGACGGTCGTGACCAGAACTGCCCGGGCTGGCTGAAGGTCTGGCCGATCAGCCGGGAGCCGAGCACCTGGCCGTCGCGGCGCACGAGGCTCCCCGCCGCCTGATCGGGGAAGAGGCCGTGGGCGAGCGCGGTCACGAGCGCCGGGTAGAGGAGCCCGGTGAGGGCGGTGAAGAGTGCGAGCAGGGTGAGGGCAGGTCGAAGCATGGGGACTCCTCCCGGGTCAGCTGACGCCGATGGTGGCGAGGATGAGGTCGATGCCCTTGATGCAGGGGAAGGGCAGCAGCACGCCTCCCAGCCCGAAGACGAGCAGGTTGCGCCGCAGGAGCACCGCCGTCGGCGCGGGGCGAGCGGGGATGCCGCGCAGCGCGACGGGGATGAGCGCGACGAGGATCAGCGCGTTGAAGATCACGGCGCTCAGCACCGCGGTGGTCGGCGAGTGCAGCGCCATGACGTCGAGCGCCCCGAGCTGTGGCCAGGTGACGACGAAGGCGGCGGGGATGATCGCGAAGTACTTGGCGACGTCGTTGGCGATGCTGAAGGTGGTGAGGGCGCCGCGCGTCATCAGCATCTGCTTGCCGATCTCGACGATCGCCAGCAGCTTGGTGGGGTTCGAGTCGAGGTCGACCATGTTGCCGGCCTCCTTCGCCGCCTGGGTGCCGGAGTTCATCGCCACCGCGACGTCGGCCTGGGCGAGCGCGGGGGCGTCGTTGGTGCCGTCGCCGGTCATCGCGACGAGGTGGCCGCGCTGCTGGTAGTCGCGGATCATCGCGAGCTTCGCCTCCGGCGTGGCTTCGGCGAGGAAGTCGTCGACGCCCGCCTCGGCGGCGATCGCGGCCGCGGTGAGCGGGTTGTCACCGGTGATCATCACCGTCTTGATGCCGAGCCGTCGCAGCTCGCCGAAGCGCTCGCGGATGCCGCCCTTGATGATGTCCTTGAGCTGCACGACGCCCAGCACGCGGCCACGGTCGGCGACGACCAGCGGCGTGGCGCCCCGGCGCGCGACGTCTTCCACGGTCGCCTTGACCTCGGCGGGCAGGCGCGCGCCGTGCGTCTCGACGAAGCGGGTCACCGCGTCGGCCGCCCCCTTGCGGATCTGCCGGCCCGGGAGATCGACGCCGCTCATGCGCGTCTGCGCGGTGAAGGGCACGAAGACCGCCTGGAGCCCCGCTCGTTCTCGCGCCCGGAGCGCGTGCCGCTCGCTCGCCAGCGCCACGATGCTGCGGCCCTCGGGCGTCTCGTCGGCGAGCGAGGAGAGCTGAGCCGCCTCCGCGAGCTCCGCGGCGGTGACGCCCGGCGCGGGGAGGAAGTCCGTCGCCTGGCGGTTGCCGAGGGTGATGGTGCCGGTCTTGTCGAGCAGCAGCACGTCGACATCGCCCGCCGCTTCGACCGCCCGGCCCGAGGTGGCGATGACGTTCGCCTGGATCATCCGATCCATCCCCGCGATGCCGATCGCCGAGAGCAGCCCGCCGATGGTGGTGGGGATGAGGCACACCAGCAGGGCGACGAGCACGGTGAGCGGCACCGGCGCGCCCTGCCCGGAGCTGTCGACGGCGAACCGCGAGAACGGCAGCAGGGTGACGGTCGCGAGGAGGAAGATGATGCTCAGCGCGGCGAGGAGGATGTCGAGCGCGAGCTCGTTGGGCGTCTTCTTGCGCTTCGCCCCTTCGACCATGGCGATCATCCGATCGAGGAACGCCTCGCCGGGGTTGGCCGAGACACGCACCACGAGCCAGTCCGAGAGCACGCGGGTGCCGCCGGTCACCGCGGTGCGATCGCCCCCGCTCTCGCGGATCACCGGGGCGCTCTCGCCGGTGATCGCGCTCTCGTCGACCGAGGCCACGCCCTCGAGCACCTCGCCATCTGCGGGGATCAGCTCGCCCGCCGCGACGAACACCACGTCGCCGACCCGCAGCGCAGACGACGCCACCGGCTCGAGCGCTTCATCGCGCGTCGCAGCGCTCGCGAGCCGTCGCGCGTCGTCACCGCGGCGCAGCTTCCGCGCTGCCACCTCCTGCCGCGCCTTCCGCAGCGTGTCGGCCTGCGCCTTGCCGCGACCCTCGGCCATCGCCTCCGCGAAGTGCGCGAAGAGCACGGTGAACCAGAGCCACGCCGCCACCGCGAGGATGAAGCCGGGCCTGGCGTCGCCGCCGCCGGTGAGCGTCGCGTGGAGCCAGAGGGCGGTGGTGAAGGCGCTGCCGACCTCGACGACGAACATCACCGGGTTGCGGATCGTGATCCGCGGATCGAGCTTCCTGAACGCGGCGACGATCGCCTGCTTCACGATCGCGCGCTCGAAGAGCGGCCTGACGGAGTGGGTGCTCATGGTGGCTCTCAGGGCTGGAGGTGTTCGGCGAGCGGGCCGAGCGCGAGCGCGGGCACGAAGGTGAGCGCCCCCACGAGCACGATCGTCGCGACCAGCAGGCCGACGAAGAGGGGCGTGTGCGTGGGCAGCGTCCCCACCGAGGGCGGGACGAGCTTCTTCTTCGCCAGCGAGCCGGCGATGGCCAGCACGGGGACGATCACCCAGTAGCGCCCAACGAGCATGCACACGCCGATCGCCGACGCGTAGAACGTGCCGCTGGCCGTGAGCCCGGCGAAGGCCGAGCCGTTGTTGTTCGCGCCCGACGAGAACGCGTAGAGGATCTCGCTGAAGCCGTGGGCCCCGGGGTTGCCGATCGCCGTGGTCCCCGCGGCGGTGCTCGTGGCGAGCGCCGCGCCGAGCAACACCGCGGCGGACGGCAGGAGGATCACCAGCGAGGCCATCTTCATCTCGAAGGCCTCGATCTTCTTGCCGAGGTACTCCGGCGTGCGGCCCACCATCAGGCCGGCGATGAACACGGCGATCAGCGCGTACATCAGCAACCCGTAGAGGCCGGAGCCGACACCGCCGAAGACGATCTCCCCGAGCTGCATCAGCCACATCGGCCCCAGCCCGCCGAGCGGCGTGAAGCTGTCGTGCATCGCGTTCACCGAGCCGTTCGAGGCGGCGGTGGTCGCGACGGCCCACAGCGCGGAGCCGGTCGAGCCGAAGCGCACTTCCTTGCCTTCCAGGTTGCCGAGCGCCGACTGGTCGACGCCCAGCGCGGTGAGGCGTGGGTTGCCGGCCTGTTCGCTGGCGATGGTGAGCACGGCGAGGGGGAGGAAGATCGCCAGCATCGCCGCGAGCAGCGCCCAGCCCTGCCGGCGGTCCTTCACCAGCGCGCCGAAGGTGAAGCAGAGCGCCGCGGGCACGAGGAGGATCGCGAGCAGCTCGAGGAAGTTCGACAGCGGGGTGGGGTTCTCGAAGGGGTGGGCCGAGTTGACGTTGAAGAAGCCGCCGCCGTTGGTGCCGAGCTGCTTGATCGCGACCTGCGAAGCGACGGGGCCGAGCGCGATGAGCTGGCCGCCTGCCGAGACCGAGCCGTCGAAGGTCTGCACGACGCCCTGCGAGACGAGCGCCAGGGCGAGCGCGAGCGACAGCGGGAGGAGCACGTAGAGCGTCGAGCGCGTGAGATCGACCCAGAAGCTGCCCAGCCCTTCGGTCGTGCGCCGCGTCAGGCCGCGGATCAGCGCCACGAGCACCGCCATGCCCGTCGCCGCAGAGACGAAGTTCTGCACCGTCAGCGCGAGCAGCTGCGTGAGGTGGCTCATCGTGGTCTCACCCGCGTAGGCCTGCCAGTTGGTGTTGGTGACGAAGCTCACGGCGGTGTTGAACGCGAGCTCGGGCGACACGGCGCCGCGCTGCGTGGGGTTCAGCGGGAGCCAGGCCTGCGCCCGCTGGAGGCCGTACACGGCGAGGGCCCCTGCGAAGTTGAAGAGCAGCACCGCGCCGGCGTACCGACGCCAGCTCATCTCCTCAGCGGGGTCGACGCCGGCGAGCCGGTAGCAGAGCCGTTCCAGCGGCCCGAACCATCGCTGCGCGCGCACCGCTTCACCCGAGGCGACGCGCGCGAGGTAGGCGCCGAGCGGTGGCGCGGCGAGGAGCAGCACCGCGACGAAGACCGCCAGCTGCGCGAGGGCGTTGGCGGTCATGACAGGCGCTCCGGGAAGAGCAGCGCGAAGCCGAGGTAGGCGAGGAGCGCGAGCGCGAGCAGGCCTCCGAGGATGGTGAGCGAAGTCATGGCGAGAGCCGATCGCAGAGGCGGACGAAGCCCCAGGTGAGGCCGAAGAAGGCGGTGAGCAGGAGGAGGAAGAGCGGATCCATGGTGGGCTCAGCGGGTGGCGCGGGGCGCGAGGTCGCGGGCGAGGGCGCGGCAGGGCTGGTCGCACTCCGGGAAGTGGCGGATGAAGGCCGCCTGGTCCTCGCAGTACGGGGACAGCGCCTCGCCGCCGTTGCGGCTGCAGGTGCGGAGGTTCTCGAGCGTGCGCTGGTACAGCGCGCGCCGCTCCTCGACGGGCAGGTCGGCGAGCGCCCGATCGAGTCGGCCGCGGAACCAGCCGATCACGCCGAGCGCCGCGACGAACAGCGCGAGCGAGAGCAGCCCGCGCACCCAGAACTGTCGATCGCGTTTCATCACGGCGAAGAGGTACGCGCTGGCGGATCGGCGTGACGCCAAGGCGGGGCCCGCCCGCATCAAGAAGCGATCAAGACCGCGCCGTGCGGCTATAACCGCTCGCGTGTACCGGCTGACCGGGCGTCTCGAGCAAAGCCAGCTGGCCGACCTGTTCCGGGGTGAGCGGATCGACGGCGCGACGCGCGAGCCGGTGATCATCAAGCTCTTTCACCTCAAGACGACCGACGCGGCGTACGCGCAGGTGATGGCGGACACTGCGCGTCAGCTCCAGGCGATCGCCCACGCGGGTGTCGCGCACGTGCTCGACGTCGGCCTCGTCGACGGTCAGCTCGCGATCGTCCGGCAGGACACGGGCCGGGTGACGCTCGGGCTCGCGCTCCAGCGACTCAACACGCGCGAGGTGATCCTCCCGCCGGCGCTCGCGCTGGCGATCGCTCTCGAGCTGCTCGACGCGGTCGGCGCGGCGCACGGGGCGGGCGTGGTGCACGGCGCGCTGACGCCCGGCAACATCGTCCTCGGCGACGACGGGCGCGTCTCGGTGGCCGACTTCGGCGCGCTGGTCGCGCTCCAGGCTTCGCCCGCGCTGCGCAAGACGTTCGGCGGGCGCGGCCGCGGCAGCTACCGCGCGCCCGAGCTCGGGGCAGGTGATCCGCCGACCATCGCCGCCGATCTCTACGCGCTGGGGGCGATCATCTACGAGCTCCTCACGCTGCGAGAGGCCTCGACGGGGAGCGCGGCGGTCAGCACCCGGCAGGAGCGGTTGCCGCCGCCGTCGCGGCTCGTGCGCCGGCTCCAGGCGCGCATCGACCCGGTGATCATGCGCGCGCTCGAGTCGTCGCCCGCGCGGCGCCACCGCACCTGCGCCGACTTCGCGGACGGCATTCGTGACTTCCTCTCGGCGAGCGGAGGCATTCCGCCGAAGGACGATCTGCGGAAGTTCGTCGCCGAGCTGTTCCCCAACGAGGTGCAGGTGCTGGCCTCGGGGCCGGTGCCGATCGAGCGCGCGTTCGAGCTCACCGATCTCGCGGGCGTCGGCGCGATGGAGGCCGATGAGGTCGAGCCGACCAACGCCGAGCGACCGTCCTTCTCGGGCGGGCGGGTCGACGAGCGCACGCCGACGAGCGACGGCCTCCCGGTGTTCGCCGACGTGGCGCCGGCGGCGGAGGCGATGACCCAGCCGCTGCCCCCGCCGCGGGAGGCCCTCGAGACGCAGCCCGAGGTGCAGGCCGTCGCCCGGCGCGCGGTGCCCGACTGGGAAGCGCCGCCGGCCGCCGTGCCCGCGCCGACCGCGGCCCAGGCGGGACCCACGCCGCAGGATCCGCTCAAGGGGCGCGTGCGCGTGGTGGAGGACTTCGCGTCAGTCGAAGGGCAGCCGAAGCCGCAGCCACCGAAGCAGTCGGCCCGTCAGCGGGTCGCGAAGACGATCATGACCTTCGCCGTGCCGTTCAAGCGGCCGGGCGATCCGTCGGTGCCGTCGTACGACGAGCTCGAGAAGCGCGGCGCGCGCCAGGTGCGCTGGGTCAGCTTCATCGCCACCTTCGTGCTCTTCGGCACCATCAGCGGCGCGGTCTACGCGTTCCTCCGCTCGACGCCCGACCCGAAGGCGACGCTGATCGGCTACCTCCCGCGACCGATCCAGGAGCTCTTCCCTCAGCAGGAGTTCCGACCGCCGCCTCCGCCGACGGGTGGCAAGCCGCTCAAGCTCGCCGACTTCGACAAGCTGCACCCCGACAAGGCGTTCAACCCGAACCCGCAGCCCGAGACCGCGACGACGCCCGCGAAGCCGAAGGAGCCCGAGCCGCCGGAGGTCACGCCCGCGCCGAAGAAGCCCGCCGCCAACGCCAACTGCTACGACGCGGGGAAGGGCGCGAAGACGGGGTTCCTCACCGTCGAGTCGCCGGTCGGGGTGCGCGTGGAGATCGACGGGAAGCGCGTGTGCGTCACGGCCACGAAGATCCCGGTGGCGGTCGGCATGCACAAGATCACCATCACCGAGCCGAAGACGAAGCAGGAGTTCTCGACGAACGCGCGCTTCGAGGCAGGCAAGGTGATGAAACTCCTGCCGGGTTTCCAGAGACGATGAGCGAGCAACCGAAGCCGAAGACGCGGCTCTTCGTGGTCGAGGATCAGCCGCAGCTCTTGAAGAACCTCCTCAAGGTGCTGGCGCTGTTCCCCGAGCTCGAGGTGGTGGGCACCGCGCAGGAGGGCGAAGACGGCGTCGAGCAGATGACGAAGCTGCTGCCCGAGCTCGTGCTGCTCGATCTCGAGCTGCCGGGCATCGACGGCATCGAGGTGACGCGTCGGCTCAAGCGGCGCGCGCCGTCGATCGAGGTGCTGATCCTCACCTCGTTCGACGACGAGCAGAAGGTCTACGAGGCGATGCAGGCCGGCGCGTCGGGTTACCTCGTCAAGCGCGTAGGGCCCGACAAGATCCGCTCCGGGATCCACGAGGTGATGGCCGGAGGTACGGTGCTCGAGCCGCTCATCGCCCGGCGCTTCTGGAACTACTTCCACTCGCTGCAGGTGAAGAAGGATCAGCCCGACAACCCGTGGGGCCTCACGCCGACGGAGTTCGACGTCCTCAAGTACGTGGCCAAGGGCCTGTCGAACGCGGAGGTGGGGCGGGTGATGGAGCTCGAGCGCCGCACCGTGCGCACGCACCTCTCGCACATCTACCGGAAGATGGGCGTCAACTCGCACGTCGACGCGGTGGTGCTGGCCCTCAAGGCGGGAATCGTCGAGCTGTGATCTCCCTTCTCGTCTTCGCGCTCGCTGCTGCGCCCGTGCAGGTGGCCCATCGCCGCGTCATGACCGATGACGGTGCCGCGCTCGCGCTCTACCGCTACTCCGGCGCCGGGCAGCGTCCCGGGGCGCCGCCGGTGCTGGTGATCGCCGACGCGGGCTTCGGGCGCGCGCTCTTCGATCCGCTCGCGCGCCGCCTCGCCTCGGGTGGGCGCGAGATCTACGTGGCCGAGCTGCGGGGCCAGGGCGCCGCCGATCGGGGCTTCTCGCTGCGCGCGGCGATCCCGCTCGATCTCCCCGCGGTGTTCCGCGCCATCGGCGCGACGGAGATCGATCTCGTCGCGCACGGGTACCTCGGCGCGCTCGCGCTCGCGGCCAGCACTCGCGAGCTCCGGGTGCGGCGGGTGGTGGCGCTCAACACGCCGATGACTCCCGGCGCGCCGACCCAGCTCGCGCTGCGCTTCCTCGAGGACGGCGGGCGCTTCTCGACGCTCGCGTCGTCTCCCGAAGGGTTCGACGTCTTCGAGCAGCTGTTCGCGATGCGCGCTGAAGGCGATCGCCGGGCCTTCGCGGGCTTCGCGGCCCTCGGCGCGCGCGACCTGGGGCGCCCGATGGCGGCGGAGCTCGCCGCGTGGATGACGCTCGGCGATCTCCCGCTCGACGACGGGACGACGGTGCTGGAGCGTTTGCGTGCGTTCGATCGCCCGACGCTGTTGCTGCTGGGGCTGGCCGACGGCTGGGCTCCGCCGGAGGCGTGCGTCACGCTGCGCGAGCAGTCGAGGGCGAAGGTCGAGGTGCGCCTCTTCAGCCGCGTGCTCGAAGGAGACGACTTCGCCCACGTCTCGCTGCTGCTGAGCGAGCGCGCGCCGCGCTTCGTGTTCCGGGCGATCGAGGAGTACCTCCGATGAGAGCGCTCTCGCTGGTCCTGCTCCTGGCCGGGTGCGCGGGCGTGCAGGTGGTGCCGCTGCCGAAGGAGGCCGAGCTCCACCGCGCGCGCACCGACGACGGCTGGGAGCTCTCGCTGGTGCGCTACCGCGCGGTCGGCGCGCCGAAGGGGCCCCCGGTGCTGCTGTGTCACGGCATCTCGGCCAACGAGCGGAACATGGATCTCGACGACGAGCACTCCATGGCGCGGTGGTTCGCCGCGCACGGGCGCGAGGCGTGGACGATGTCGCTGCGCGCCACCGGCCTGAGCGACGGGCCCGACGCCGCGAAGGGCCGCGGCGCGATCTCCTTCGACGACTACTGGCGGCACGATCTGCCCGCGGCGATCGACTTCGTGCGGCGCACGAGCGGCGCGGCGGAGCTCGACTACGCCGGCCACTCCATGGGCGGCATGGTGCTCTACGCCTACCTCGCGCAGGGCGGGAAGGGCGTCCGCGCCGCGGCGACGCTCGGCAGCCCGACGCGCCTCGACTGGGGCACCAGCGTGGAGACGCTCGCGCTCACCTTCGGGCCGGTGCTCGCCAGCGACGGCGCCCAGCTGCCCAGCGCGCTCGGCTCGCGGCTCATCGCGCCGTTCCAGGGCGGGGACGATCTGGTGCAGCGGCTCTTCCACACCCCCGAGAGCACCTCGCTCGTCACCTGGCGCCGGCTGCTCACCTACGGCACCGCCGACACCGCGGGCGGCACCGCGAAGCAGCTCCTCGCGCTGATGCGCACCGGCGACTTCCGCACCAGCGACGGGCGCGATCTGCGGGCTGACATGAAGAAGATCACCACGCCGATCCTCGTGGTGGCCGGGCGCCTCGATCGCATCGCGGTCGCGCCGGCGGTGATGGACGGGTACCGCGCGCTCGGCGGGCCGAAGCAGTGGCTCCTGGTGACCCGCGCGAACGGGTCGGTCGGCGAGTACGGCCACATGGACCTGGTCATCGGCGAACGGGCAGGTGACGAGGTCTGGGCGAAGATCCTCGCCTTTTTCGAAGCGATTCCGCAGGCGAACGCCGCTCGCGCTGAGTAGTTTCGAGCGACCCATGCCCAAGTCTCTCCCCCGTGCCCGGCGCGCGGCGCCGCCGCAGTTGCCGCCCGCGCTGCAGGCGATCGCCGACTCGGTGATCGAAGCGAAGTTGCCCAACGGTCTGCAGATCCGCCTGCTGCCCTCGGACGCCGTGCCGACGTGCAGCTTCTACACGTTCTTCCGCGTCGGAGCGCGCAACGAGCGCCCCGGCATCACCGGCATCAGCCACCTCTTCGAGCACATGATGTTCAACGGCGCGAAGAAGTACGGCCCGGGCCAGTTTGATCGCGTGCTCGAGTCGAACGGCGGCACGTCCAACGCGTACACCTCGAACGATCTCACCGTGTACTACGAGGACTTCATGTCCGAGGCGCTCGAGAAGGTGATCGATCTCGAGAGCGATCGCATGCGCTCGCTGCAGGTGACGCCGAAGATGCTCGAGAGCGAGCGCAAGGTGGTGATCGAGGAGCGCCAGGTGCGCGTCGACAACGACATCGGCGGCATGATGGACGAGGAGCTCTCGACGCTGGTGTGGAAGGCGCACCCCTACCGCTGGCCGGTGATCGGCTGGATGCGCGACATCGAGCACATCACCCGGGAAGACTGCCTCGACTACTTCCGCACCTACTACGCGCCGAACAACGCGACCCTCTACGTGTCCGGCGACTTCGAGCCGAAGCAGGCGCTGGCGCTGATCAAGAAGTACTACGGCGGCATCAAGGCCGGGCCGGGGGCGCCGGCCGTGCTCGACGCCGAGCCTGAGCAGAAGGGCGAGCGTCGCGCGGAGGTGCGTTACCCGGCGCAGGCGCCGTCGCTGATGATCGCCTGGCGCGGGCCGGCCGCGAGCGACACCGACACCCTGGTGCTCGACGTGCTGCAGTACGCGCTGTCGGTGGGCCAGTCGAGCCGCCTCACGCGCTCGCTGGTCTTCGAGCAGGAGCTCGCCGTCGGCGTCTCGGTCGACTGGACGTGGCGCTTCGACCCGGGCGCCTTCACGGTGATGCTCGAGCTCAAGCCCGACGCCGATCCGAAGAAGGCCGAGGACGCCCTCTACCGCGAGCTGGCGAAGGTCGCCGAGCACGGCCTCGAGCCGCGCGAGCTCGAGAAGGCGAAGAACAACCTCGCGGCGCATCTGCTCCGCGAGCTGGCGACGAACAACGGCCGGGCGAACGCGCTCGGCACCTACGAGCTGATGCTCGGCGACTGGCGGCAGGGGCTCGCGCTCCCGTCGCGGTACGAGGCGGTGACGGCAGAGCAGGTGAAGGCGGCGGCCGCGAAGTACCTCGCGCCGGCGCGGCGCTCGGTGGTGACGCTCGTGCCGACCCCCGAGGCTCCCGAGGTTCAGGCGTGAAGAAGAAGACTGCTCGCAGTGAGGCCCCGAAGCTCCGGCCGCTCAAGCTCCCGCACCACGAGACCCGCCGGCTGCCGAACGGGCTGACGGTGCACCTCGTGCCGCGCGGGCCGCTCCCGCTCGTCGCGGTGCGCCTGGTGATCCGCAACGGCAGCGCGTTCGACCCGCCCGGCAAGCTGGGCGTGGGCGACTTCGCGGCGCGGCTCTTCCGCCGTGGGGCCGGGGGCAAGACCGCCGATCAGATCAGCGACGCCGTCGAGTTCGTGGGCGCCAACATCGGCGGCTTCGCGAACGAGGAGAACGTCATCCTCTCGCTGTCGACGCCGTCGAAGCACCTCGACGCGATGTTCGACGTGCTGGCGACGATCCTCCTCGAGCCCGACTTCCCCGAGAGCGAGGTCGAGCTCGCGCGCCGCCGCACGCTGGCCGCGCTCACCAACGATCTCGATGATCCCGGCACGCTCGCCGATCGCGCGCTCACCCGCGTCACCTGGGGCGACCACCCGTACGCGCACGAGCACGTCGGCGGGAAGAAGGACGTCAACGCCTACACGCGCGAGGATCTCCGCGCCTTCCACCGCGAGCGCCTCGGGCCGCAGATCGCCCACCTGTACGTCGTGGGCGCCTTCGACATGGACGCGATCATGGGCACCGTCGAGCGCGCGCTCGGGCGGTGGTCGGGCGGCCCGCCGGCGACGCCGGTGATCCCCGCGTGGAGCGGCCTCGCCCGCCCGGGCGAGGTGGTGATCGTCGACAAGCCCGAGCAGACCCAGGTGCAGCTGCGCATCGGCGCGCGCGGCGTGAAGCGCGGCCATGAGGATCACTTCCCGCTGGTGACGATGAACACCGTGCTCGGCGGCGGCTTCACCTCGCGCCTGGTGACGGAGATCCGCGTGAAGCGCGGCCTCTCGTACGGCGCGGGCTGCGCGTTCGACATGATGAGCGTCGCCGGCACCTTCACCATCTCGAGCTTCACGCGCACCGAGACCATCAACTCGCTGATCGACGTCGCGCTCGGTGAGGTCGAGAAGATGCGCGAGAAGGGGCCGACGAAGGCGGAGCTGGCCACCGTGCAGCGGTTCATCTCGGGCCTCTACCCGGGCCGCCTCGAGACCAACGAGAACGTGTCTGGCGCGATCGCCGACGTCATCCACTACGGGCTGCCCGACGACTGGATCTCCGGCTACCGCGAGCGCGTGTCGGCGGTGACGGTGAAGGAGGCCGCCGAGGCCGCGCAGAAGCACCTCTTCGGCGATCGCACCATCGTGCTGGTCGGCAACGCGGAGCAGCTCCGCCCGATGGTCGAGCGGTACGGGCCGATCAGCGTGTGGAAGCCCTCGGAGCTCGAGTAGCCGCGTGCACCTCGTCGTCCTGCAGCAGCGCGGCGGGCTGGTGGCGATCGACAAGCCACCGGGCCTCCTGGTGATCCCCGGGCGCGCCCCGGACGATCAGGTCTGCGCGAAGAGCATGCTCGAGGCGCAGCTCGGCACGCGCATCTGGGTCTGTCATCGCATCGATCGCGACACCTCGGGCGTCGTGCTCTTCGCGACCGACGCCGAGGCGCACCGCGCGGCCTCGATGGCCTTCGAGCGCGGCGACGCGAAGAAGAAGTACCTCGCGCTGGTGGAGGGCGTGGTGTCCACGCCGCTCGACATCGACGTGCCGCTCACCGAGGCGCGGAAGGGGAAGATGCGGCCGTGCTTCCCCGGCGAGGAGGGCAAGCCCGCGCGCACGCTGGTGCGGCCGGTGGAGGTCTTCCCGAAGGCCAACGCCTCACTCGTGGAATGCGAGCCGCTCACCGGGCGGCAGCACCAGATTCGCGTGCACCTCAAGGTGAAGGGCCACCCGCTGCTGGTCGATCACCAGTACGGGCGGAAGGAGCCGCTGGTGATCGGCGGAGTGACGCTCGCGCGGACGCCCCTGCACGCGGCGTGGCTGTCGATCCCCTCGCTCGAGCTCGAGGTGTCGTCGCCGCTGGCGCGCGATCTGCGCGAGCTCATCAGCGCGCTTTCCGGGTCTTCAGGAGGGGCTTGAGCTTCTCGAGGTCGAGCAGATCCTGAGGGCGTCCAACCTTGCGCTTGTTCGCAGCGAGGTCCTTCGCCGAAAGCCAGGGGACCTTCAGGTCGCCAAAAGGGCCGGAGACGCGTCGGGCCCAGGCCTCGTCGAATTCCACTCCATCCATCTCGGTGAGCAGGTCGATACGGTTGGGCTCAACCCCGATCTGGAAGATGATCCCGGGCGTCGTCAGATCTCGCTCGCGGAGGTTGGCGAGCGGTGCTCCGAATCGCTTCAGAGCTTTGAGCACGCGACGAGCGTTGGTTCGCGAAGGCCGAACCCAGACGTCGAGGTCCTTCGTGTATCGAGGCTCAGTATGAAACGCGACCGCGTAGCCTCCGACGACGAGAAACTCAGCGCGCTCGTCGGACAAGACGCGCAACAGATCGACGAAGTCGGGGTTCATTCCCGGGGAGCCCTTTGATGCGCCGGTAGTCGTTTACCATCGACCACATCGCGTCCAGCACTGCGTTGGTGCCAGCGCGCTTCCAGAATTCTCGGTCAAAGCTCCCGTCGTCATGCTCACCGCGCTGGAGCAGGCGGGTCATCACGACTCTTCGAGGCGGCGCGGTCACGACGCGACTGTATCAGCTCTCGGTGGCGGCGCCCGGCGGCGGGGTCTTCCCGTGCACCAGCACCTTGTCCTGCTGCTTGAAGCCAACCTCGATCTTGTCACCGCGCACCGCGCGCACCAGCCCGAGGCCGAAGGTCGGGTGGTCGACCACGTCGTCGACCGCGAACGTCTCGCGCGGCGAGTACTTCTTCGCCTTCGTGAGATCCTTGCCCCTGAACTGGTCTTCCCACGAGATGGTGACCGTCGGGGCCTTCGTCTTCGGCGCGGCGCTCCCCGAGGAGGCCTTCTTCGGCGCGGCGAACGACGTGGCCTTCACCAGCGGCTGCTCACCGCGGTACTGGTGCTCGCCGCCGCAGGTGTTGCAGCGCACCTTCACCACCTTCGGGCCGACCATCGCGATGATGGTGTGCGCGAGGTTGAGGTTGCACTTGCCGCACCAGGCGTCGATCTCACCGCCGGTCCTGATGGAGTTGGGGAGCGTCATGGCGCGCGGCGATTAGCAGAAACGCACCGCGCCGGGGGCTGGAAGAGCAGCTAGAGTGCCCCGGCTCATGTCGTCGGAGACCCCCGCTCAGCCGCGCCCGCCCTCGATGCTGTACACGACCATCGAGGGCCTCGGTCACGGGGTCTTCCACCTCGTGGAGGAGATCGGCGGCCTCGCCTCGCTCTTCTTCGAGATCCTCAAGTGGACGCTGCGCCCGCCGTTCCGCGTGCAGAACCTCTTCGCGCAGTTCGACTTCGTCGGCGTGGGCTCGATCTTCATCGTCGGCCTCACGGGGATCTTCTCGGGCATGGTCTTCGCCCACCAGACCTGGCGCGCCTTCGACATGTTCAACGCCGAGAGCCTCGTGGGCCCGACGGTGTCGCTCACCATCACCCGCGAGCTGGCGCCGGTCTTCGCCGCGCTGATGGTCACCATGCGCGCCGGCTCGGCAATGTGCACCGAGCTGGGCACGATGCGCGTCACCGAGCAGGTCGACGCGCTCGAGACGATGGCCGTCAACCCGGTGCAGTACCTCCTCGTGCCGCGCGTGCTGGCCGGGCTGATCATGGTGCCGATGCTGGTGATGATCTTCGACCTGCTCGGCATGCTCGGCGCGTACTTCATCGCGGTCGGGGTGAAGGGCCTGTCGGCGGGCACGTTCCTCACGCGCACCCAGCAGTGGCTCGACCCCGAAGACATCGCCGAGGGCCTCATCAAGGGCGCGGTCTTCGGGCTCTTCGTGTCGCTGGTCGCCTGCTACAAGGGCTACAACGCGAGCGGCGGCGCCAAGGGCGTCGGCCAGGCCACCACCGAGGCGATGGTCGCCAGCGCGCTGGGCATCTTCATCCTCGACTACTTCGTGGGCGTGCTCCTCCACTGACATGGCCGACGAGAAGACGAAGCCCGGCGCGCCCGTGCCGCCGATGATCGAGATCCAGGATCTCCACAAGTCGTTCGGCGCCCACCAGGTGCTGACCGGCATCACGCTCTCGGTGCCTCCCGGGAGCACGCTGGTGATCCTCGGCGGCTCGGGCAGCGGCAAGACGGTGCTGATGAAGCACATGATCGGCCTGCTCAAGCCCGACAGCGGGCGGGTGATCGTCGACGGCGAGGACATCGTGCCCATGGGCGCCGAGGAGCTCGAGCGGGTGCGCCGCAAGTTCGGCATGGTCTTCCAGGCTGCGGCGCTCTTCGACTCGATGACGGTCTTCGAGAACGTCTCGTTCCCCCTGCGCGAGCACCGCAAGGAGCTCAGCGAGGAGCAGATGCGCGCCATCGTGCGCGACAAGCTGGCGATCGTCGGCCTGAAGAACGTCGAAGAGAAGTTCCCCGCGGATCTCTCGGGCGGCATGCGCAAGCGCGTCGGCCTCGCGCGGGCCATCGTGCTCGACCCGAAGATCGTGCTCTACGACGAGCCCACCACCGGCCTCGACCCGATCACCACCGACTACGTCGACGAGATGATCCTCGACGCCAAGAAGCAGCTCGGCGTCACCTCGGTGGTCATCAGCCACGACATCGCCTCGGCCTTCAAGGTGGCCGACAACATCGCCTTCCTCTACCAGGGGGTGATCGTCGATCAGGGCCACCCCTCGACGCTGCGCCATTCGGAGCACCCGGGCGTCAAGTTGTTCCTCCAGACGTGGTTCGGGAAGAATTAAGGTGATTCGGCCTTGAAGAAGCTCATCACGCCATTCCGGGTCGGCCTGCTCGTCATCGCGGCGGGCGTGATCCTCTTCATCTTCCTCACCTTCGTGAAGAAGGGCGGGATGAAGGAAGACGAGGCGGTCACGCTCTTCGCCTACTTCCGCGACGCGTCGGGTTTGAACCAGCGCAGCCGCGTGCAGATCGCCGGCATCGGCGTCGGCGAGATCATCGACATCCGCCTCGAGGGCGTGAAGGCGAAGGCCACGCTCCGCATTCGCCGCGACATCCACGTGCGCGAAGACGCGACGCTCACCAAGCGCTCGGAGTCGCTGCTCGGCGACTACATGCTCGATCTGACGCCCGGCACCGAGAACTTCCGCGAGCTGAAGGACGGCGAGGAGATCAAGCGCGTGCTCGACGCGCAGGGCATGGAGCAGCTCATGACCACGCTCGGCGCGATCACCGCCGACGTGCAGGCCGTGACCGGCTCGCTCAAGAACGTGCTCGGCGGGCCGCAGGGGCAGGGGAGCCTCGAGGCGATCGTGAAGAACCTCGTGGTGCTCACCGAGACCATGCAGAAGACGCTCACCGAGAGCGCGACCAAGCTCGACGCGATCCTCGCCAACGTCGAGGGCGTCTCGGGCGACGTGCGCCGGCTCACCGGGCGTGAGGCCGACAACATCTCGGCCATCGTGAAGAACGTCGAGACCGTCTCGGCCGACGTGCGCGACGTGGTGGCGTCGATCAAGAAGATCGTCGGCGAGAACGAAGGCGAGGTCGGCAAGGGCGTCTCGAGCCTCAAGGAGACGCTCGCCAGGCTCGATCGCTCGCTGGAGAACGTCGAGAAGATCACCACCGACATCAAGGACGGGAAGGGCGCGGTCGGCGCGCTGGTCGCCAACGAGCGCCTCGGCCAGAAGCTGCAGGACACCGTGGAAGACGTCGCCGACTTCGCGGGCCGCCTCACCAGCCTCGAGCTCGAGGTGGGCGTGAAGGCCGACTACCTCTTCAACCAGGCCGGGGCGAAGACGTTCCTCACCGTGCGCCTCGTGCCCAAGCCCGACAAGTACTACCTCATCGAGGCGATCGACGACCCGCGCGGGCGCGTCGAGACCATCTACCTGCAGCAGAACCCGCCGGGCGCGGGCGAGCCGGTGGTGCAGAAGCAGACCATCACCACCGAGTCGCTCAAGTTCAGCGCGCAGTTCGCCAAGCGCTACTCGTTCCTCACGCTGCGCTTCGGCGTGATCGAGTCGACGGGCGGCATCGGCGCCGATCTCAACGTGCCGATCCGCTTCCCCTGGTACTCGCGCTGGCTCGAAGACGCGCTGGTGCTCAAGGTCGACGCCTTCAACTTCTCGATCGAGGCGCTGCGGCTGCCGCGGCTGCGCGCGACGCTCCGCTTCACGCCCTTCGAGCACGTCTACGTGAACGCCGGCATGGACGACATTCTCAACTCGCCCAACCGCGACGCGCTCACCAACCGCCTCATCAGCGGGCGTGACTTCTTCATCGGCGCCGGCGTGTACTTCACCGACGCCGATCTCAAGTCGCTGATGCCGGTGCTGCCGACGCCGTGACGTCGCGCCGGCTCGCGCTCAGAGCGCCAGCTTCTCGCCGAACGCCTCGTGGTACCGGCGCGCGAAGTCGTCGATCGAGTAGTAGTGCTCCTGGCAGCCCTTGAGCTCGATGGCGTAGGTGGCGGCGAGCGCGGCGATGCGGCCCGTCACCGCGTGGGGGAGCTTCTTCGCCAGGCCGAAGGCCAGCGCGCCGAGGTAGGCGTCACCGGCGCCCGTGGGGTCGACGACCGCGCTCGGCTTCGCGATGGGGATCTCGATGGCCGCCTTGCCGCGCTCGAGGATCCGCGAGCCCTCCTCGCCGCGCGTCATCACCGTCACCGGCGCCATGTCGAACAGCTCCTGCTCGGTCTTGCCGGTGGCGCGGGCCATCATGCCGAACTCGTAGTCGTTGCCCACGAAGGCCGCGCAGCCGTCGAGCCCCGCGAGGATCTGCTCCTTCGACAGGCGCGGCACCTGCTTGCCGGGATCGAAGATGTAGTTGACGCCGGCCTTCTTGCACTCGGCGGTGTGGCGGGCCATCGACTCCGGGTCGGTGGGCGAGATGATCACCCAGTCGCCCTTCTCGAGGCCGAGCGAGGCGAGCGTCACCTCGCGCGCGTGCACCACCGCGCCCGGGTAGAAGGCGACGATCTGGTTGTTGGCGTGATCGGTGTTGATGAAGCACGACGCGGTGAACTCGTTGTTCACCACCTTGATCCCGCGGGTGTCGATGCCGCGGCCGTGCATGAAGTCACGGTACT
>JBMORD010000074.1:0-22714 GCA_049322495.1 Myxococcota bacterium
AACCCCGACCCCGCCCGCCTTGCCGGCGGCGGCGTGGATCAACAAGCCCAAGTCGGCGGACGGGAGCGTGATCGTCCAAGCCTAAATGCAGCGCGCCGGTGTCTCATCCACGTTGACAGGTTCCGCGACCGGAGAATCCGACGGACGCATCCTTCGGCTCCGAGGGCTGCATCGCCGTATCGACGAGGCCCTCGCAGCGGCCTACGGGTGGCATGACTTGCCTTTGTCGCATGGGTTCCACGACGTCCCCTACCTGCCGGAGAACGACCGACATCGGTTCACGATCTCGGAAGCCGCGAGGGTCGATGTGCTGGCGCGCCTGGGTGACCTGAATCGCGAGCGCTACGAGGAAGAGCAGGCATCAGCACCCGCCGCGAAGCCCCGGTCGTCGAAAGGCCGAGCGAAAGTGGTGCCCGCCAGCCAGGGCGCGCTCGCCCTCGTTGATGCGCCCGAGGCCGAGCCGAAGACTTCCAAGACCAAGACGGCCGCCCCTGCGAAGAAGGCCAGTACACGGAGAACCCGCCGATGAAACAGAGCACAGACAAAGCGCAGGCGACTCCGACCAAGCAGTTCTTCGTGTCGATGCTGACGCGCGACATCAGCCTCGACGACGCCATCCTCGACCTCCTCGACAACTGCCTCGACGGCGCGATGCGCATCGCTGATGGCGACCCTGTCGACTACGGCCAGCACTTCGTCAGGATCAAGCTGGCCAAGGACCAGTTCTCTATCGAGGACAACTGCGGCGGCATCCCGCGCGACGTTGCCATCAACTACGCCTTCAAGATGGGCCGCGAGCCCGACGACGACCGCGACTCCGACACCGAGACGATCGGCATGTACGGCGTCGGAATGAAGCGGGCGATCTTCAAGATGGGGAAGGAGTCCATCGTCCGCACTCGGCATGGTGACGACACGTTCGAGGTTCCCATCACCTCGCAGTGGCTCGAGGCGAAGAACTGGGACCCGCTGCCGATCAACGAACCGACGAAGGCGAGCGAGAAGCTCTCTGAGCCGGGCACCACGATCATCGTCAATGAACTCTACGAGGGCGTCGCGCGGCACTTCGAGAACGACGCGTTCGTGGAGAAGGTGCGCAAGGCCATCTCAGAGCACTTCACGATGTTCCTGCAGTGGGGGCTGAAGGTCGAGCTCAACGGCAAGAAGGTGGAGCCTGTTCGTGTCGAGGTGCTCGTCTCGCAGCGCGAGGACGGACCGGCGCCCTACGTATTCCGCAAGACGATCGACGGTGTCGTCGTCTCGATTACAGTCGGCAGGAATCTCAACCGAGGACTCGGGAACGATGACGACGATGATGCCGGCTTCGAGCGCGATCGTTCGTCGCCGACCGCCGGTTGGACGGTGCTGTGCAACGACCGCGCGGTGATCGTCGGTGACAAGACGCGCCTCACGGGCTGGGGAGATGGCATCCCTCTCTACCACCCGCAGTTCGCCATCATCACGGGCATCATCGAGTTCCGCTCGAAGCGCGCCGAGAAGCTGCCGGTCACGACGACGAAGCGCGCGCTCGACACATCGTCGAACGTCTGGCTCGAGTCCCTCGTCAAGATGAAGGAGGGCATGCGGGTCTGGATCGACTACACGAACCAGTGGAAGAACCAGGCCGAGGCCGAGCAGCAGCAGGCGCGCCATTGGGAGGACGCTCGCCCGATGCCGCTCAGCAAGGCGATCGAAGCGGTGGCTCAGCGCAAAGCCACGAAGAAGTCGGACGACGAGGGCGTCGAGTTCAACCCGAAGAAGAACAAGGTCCTGCCCGAGCCCCCGAACAAGACGCCATCGGATCGCAGGGTCAGCTTCATGAAGCCCGTCGAGGAGATCCGCCTCATCGGCAAGGTGCTTCTGGAAGACGAGGACGCGGCGCCCAGCGCAGTCGGCGCAAAGTGCTTCGACCTGGCACTCGCCAAGGCCAAGAAGAAGGGCGGGTGACTCTATGAGCGCCGGTTCTTCGTTGCCGTACAGGTTGCGGCCGAACAAGGCCGTGGACCGCGAGCTGTTCCTGTCGCTCTTGATGCGACTGGCGCCGAAGCTCGCGCTCGAGAAGTACCATTACGTTGGGCTCGGAGGCCCGTTCCTCGAGGACTTCCGCTTGGTCCACGGGCGGCTCGGCATCGCCAAGATGACCTGCATCGAAACCGAGGAGCAGGTCCACAAGCGCCAGGTCTTCAACCGCCCGATCGCATCTATCGACTGCGTTCACAAGACGCTGGAGGATTACCTCGACGAGACCGACTTCGAGACGCCCGCGATCATCTGGTTCGACTACACCGAGCCCAAGGGCATCACGACGCAGATCGAGCGCTTCGCTCGAACCATCGGCACGGTGCCGGTGGGCAGTGTGCTCCGTGTGACGCTGAACGCGAACCCGACGTCACTCGGGAAGCCCGACCCCAAGGACCTCTCCGTCGAGGTCGAGGGCGAGGCATCTGAGGATCGCGGAGTGAAGCCGACGATCCAGGAATGGCGTCTTGCGCGCTTCAAGGAGCGACTGGCCAGCCTGTGCCCCAGCGACGTTACCCCCGACGACATGAGCTTCAAGAAGTACGGGCCGAGCCTCCTGCGCGCCCTGAAGCTCGCCGTCGACAGCGAAGTGCTGAGCTTCCGAGACCGGCGCATCGTGTGGGCGCTCGCCACGCACTACGCCGACGGCCAGGCGATGGTCACCGCCGCGCTGGTGGTCGCTCCCAAGGACGATACGGCGATCGAGGAACTCGTGAAGAGCTGGGAGTTCTACGCCACCACCGACGCCCCGCACCGGGTCGACCTGCCGGCGCTCTCGACGCTCGAGCGGCTCACGATGGAGTCGAACGGCAACGCGGAGAAAGTGATGGGGTTCAAGCTGCCGAAGTCCGACATGGGGGAGGACCCCTTCGAAGTTTTCAAGAAGTTCTACCGGATCTACCCGCACTTCTCGCGGGTGGAGCTGTAGCGAGAGGAGCAACCGCATGACGACGACCACCGCACCGAACGCACAGGCATGGCTCGTCAAGGAGGCGACGTCGCTCGGCCCGTTCGTCGTTCGGCTCGACGGTGATCGCATCGGCACTGCTGTCGCGCCTGGCCACTCGGTCGTCGTCGTGGATGCGAGCGGCGGCCTGAAACGCGTCGGACGCATCCTCCGCATCCGCACCGACCTTGAAGCCACGACGCTCTACTTCGACAAACTGCATGTGGTGAAAAAGGCGGGCTCGCTCACCGACGTCGGGCTCACGTTGCCGCAGGGGCTCGTTACGCGGCTGCGCCCCGAAGACCTCTCGGCGGTCCTCGCGCGCGACGGCGTGTCGTCGCCCGACGACGTCCCGCTCATCCAAGACGCCGCCTACGTGCGCGAGCTGCTCGAGCTGGCGACGCGCGACGACCTGCTCGGCCCGGCCAACGGCCCCGAGGAGCTGGTCATCGACATGAGCGTTCGCGACCGCTACCTCGTCGGCAAGCTTGCTCCGCGCGCGCCCGGTGACGTGACGACGACGAACGAGGTCGAGCCCTCGGCGGCGGCCGACGAAGAGGACGACTCCGAGCACGAGGAGAAGGCTCCGCTCCACGAGCCTGGCGCCGAGTTCAATCGCGCGAGCGGGCGCGTCGAGCCCGAAGACGACGCGCTCGACGAGATCGACACGACCAACAACCAGTCCCTCGTGCCGTCGAGCCTCGGCCTCACGTTCTGCGTCGGGCCCGACGTGAAGACGCTCGACGTCACTGCACGCTGGGGGAGCTACGCCCGCGTTCCGAAGGAGGAGCACGACTACACGCGGCCGAGGAAGAACCGCGAGACCGGCGAGGTCCAGGACACGAAGGTGAAGGTCTGGCGCCGCACGCCACGCGGCGGGCTCGTGACGCTCACGCTCGAGGACGGCGTCATCAAGCCGATCGCGCCCGACGCGGAGCAAGACGAGGTCCGCATCCAGGGTGCCGTGCGCACCAACGCCAAGGGCGAGCGCCTCGTCACGCTGTTCCTGGTCAACGACCAGCGCGAGCCCGAGACGAACCGCGACAGCGCCTGGCTCTTTCAACCCGAGCTGAGCGTGAAGGGCTCGGGCGAAGCGAACGGGACGCCCGTGTTCCTGCGCCGCCCGAGCAACGACGTCGTGGTCGACGACGCCGAGCGCGACCACCTCGGGCTCATCTACCGGCGCCGCGTGGAGTTCGCCGTAGGCCACGGTGTAGCCGCTCACGCCGAGACGCCCGACGACGACCCGACACGCGCCGTCGAGGTGCGCACCGAGGTCATCCCGAGCTTCGAGGTGCCGGTCACCGAGACGCCGGGCCTCGAACCCGAGGACCGCCCCGCGATGAAGAAGATGGTCGAGCGGGGCTGGCTCGACATGTTGTCGCTCGCCGACCTCGACAAGGGCGAGCTTGAAGAGGCGCTGAAGACGCTCGTCGACGACTACGCCGCGTGGATCGGCGACCAGCGCGCCCGCGTCGGCAAGGAGATCAAGGGCTACGACGCTCCGGCCAAGGAAGCCCTCGATCGGTGCGCGACCACGCTCGAGCGCCTGCGCGCGGGCCTGAAGGTGCTGCTCGCCAATCCTAATGCGCTGGAGGCCTTTCGCTTCGCGAACCGTTCGATGGCCCGCCAGCGCGTCCGAGGAATCTACGCGCTCAAGCGCCGTCGCGGTGAGGAGCTGACGTTCGACTCGGTCGACGCGCGGAAGAACCGCTCGTGGCGCCCGTTCCAGCTCGCGTTCCTGCTGCTGTCGATCCCGTCGCTTGCCGATCCGAAGCACCCGGACCGCACGAGCCCCGCCGAGGCCTTCGCCGACCTGCTCTGGTTCCCCACGGGCGGTGGCAAGACCGAGGCGTACCTAGGCGTCGCCGCCTTCGCGATGGGCATCCGTCGCCTGCAGGGCGTCGTCGAGAACCTCGATGGCGGGCGCGGGCTTACGGTCATCATGCGCTACACGCTGCGCCTCTTGACGCTGCAGCAGTTCCAGCGCGCTGCGACGCTGCTCTGCGCGATGGAGATCATCCGCACCGCCGACGTCGCCAAGTGGGGCGCGGAGCCATTCACACTCGGCCTGTGGGTCGGCAACAAAGTGACGCCGGGCAGCACCGAGCAGTCACACCAAGCCATCGAAGCCATCCGCGACAAGGACCGGAACCGCGCCGGCATCGCGTCGCCCGCGCAGCTCACGAGCTGCCCCTGGTGCGGCACCGAGATTCAGCCGGGGCGCGACATCGAGGTCGACAAGACTGCCGGGCGCACCGCCATCTACTGCGGCGACAAGCTCTCGCAGTGCGAGTTCAGCAAGGCGAAGTCGAGCAGCAACGCGCATCCCGGGCTGCCGGTAAAGCTCGTCGACGAGGAGATCTACCACCGGCCTCCGACGATGATGATCGCCACCGTCGACAAGTTCGCGATGATGGCGTGGCGAGCCGAGGTGCGGACGCTCTTCGGGAACGTGCGTGAGGAGTGCGAGCGCCACGGACTGCTGTGGCCGGGCCACGACTGCGGCGGTGGCCACAAGGCGAAGAAGCCTCACCCGGCCGCGAAGGTGAAAGCGGTGCGCGGCGTGCGCCCGCCGGACCTCATCATCCAAGACGAGTTCCACCTCATCAGCGGTCCGCTCGGCACGATGGTCGGCCTCTACGAGACGGCCGTCGATGACCTCTGCTCGTGGAAGATCGGCAAGACCAGGGTGCGCCCGAAGGTCGTCGCGTCGACGGCGACGGTGCGACGCGCGAGCGATCAGGTGCGCAACGTCTTCATGCGCCGCCTCGCCATCTTCCCGCCCAAGGCGCTCGACGTCGAAGACGACTTCTTCTCGGTGCAGCGCTCGGTCGAGAGCAAGCCGGGGCGCCGGTATATGGGCATCTGCTCGCCGGGCAGCTCACGGCCCGCCGTGCTCATCCGCACCTACACCGCGTTCCTCACGGCGGCGCAGGGGCTCTTCGATGCCTTCGGGAAGGTCGCCGACCCGTACATGACGATGGTCGGCTACTTCAACTCACTGCGCGAGCTCGGCGGAATGAAGCGCCTCGCGGAAGACGACGTCCAGACCCGTTCCTACCGCGTGAAGATGAGCCTCGTGCAGCGGCCCGGGCTTGAGCAGCGCACCGTCTCGACCATCGCCGAGCTGACCTCGCGCGTGAGCAACGCCGACATCCCGAAGTACCTCGACCAGCTCGAGATCCCGTTCGACGCCGCCTACGACACGAACGCCGCGCGGCTCGCAAAGAACCATCGTGCGCCCGAGGTGCCTCGGCCCATCGATGTGGTGCTCGCGACCAACATGCTCTCCGTCGGCGTCGACGTGAACCGCCTCGGCGTCATGGTGGTGAATGGCCAGCCCAAGGGCACCGCCGAGTACATCCAGGCGACGAGCCGCGTGGGCCGCGCGTTCCCTGGTCTGGTCGCGGCGGTGCTGACCTGGGCTCGGCCGCGCGACCTCTCGCACTACGAGACCTTCGAGCACTATCACGCGACGTTCTACCAACACGTCGAGGCGCAGTCGGTCACGCCGTTCTCGCCGCGCGCGATGGACCGTGGGCTTACCGGCGCGATGCTCGCCGTCATGCGGAACCGCTTCGAGCCGTTCGCGCCGAACCCGGGCGCGGGTGCGCTCACGAGCCCGAGCCGGCCGGAGGTGGTCTCGACGGTCGACTCGGTCACCGAGCGCACTTGGGAGGTCACCGAGGACTCCGCGAAGAAGAACCTCGCGATGGCCGAGATGACGAGCCGCGCCGACGAGTGGGCGAAGGAGGCTGCGGTGCCTGGGCGCATGCTCGTGTACCAGAAGTACGGCGCGGGCCCGACGGCTTACGCGCTCCTCGAAGCACCCGGCATCAAGCCGTGGTCGACGTGGACGGTCCCCATGTCGATGCGCGAGGTCGAGCCCGGTGTGAACCTCGTGATGGAGGACGATCGCTCGAACCAAGATCCGGTCTGGCGCCCAAGGCCCACGCCCGAGGATGAAGCAGCGGACGTGGAGGAGACGCCATGAGTAAGACCCCGGTGGGCGAAGTCCGCCCGAGTCAGCTCCTCTGGACCTACGGACCCGGCGCGCTGATCGATCTCCCGAACCTCTCTGTCGTCACGATGGGCATCGACCGTTGGGAGATCGGCCGCTGCCAGCCGATCCAGGAGGCGCGGCTGCTGACGAACGTGCGCCGCGTCCTCGGCGACCAGGTCGAGTCGCTACGTATGCCGCCGCTGACCGACAGCGACGTCGTCGATCCGTTCTCGGCCGAGGCGCTCATCGGTGTTCCGGTGAAGCCGTTCCCGCGGTGGATGCGCTGCGTGAAGTGCGGGCTGCTCTCGCCGTTCGACGCGGGGCTCTTCGAGCTGAAGGCGAACCGCTACCGTCCCGAGCGGACGTGCTTCGTCCACAAGGGCTGCACCGGCTCGCGCGGTGACCAGAAGGCCCGCGACGCCGACGCGGTGCCCGCGCGTTTCCTCCTCGCGTGCCGCGAGGGGCACCTCGACGACTTCCCGTGGCACTGGTTCGTTCACGGAGGACCGAGCGCCTGCAAGGGAACGCTGCGCTTCTTCGAAAGCGGCGCCTCGCTCCAGACCGAGAACCTCTGGGTGCGCTGCGATTCGTGCAGCGCTGCCAAGAGCATGGCGCAGGCCTTCGGGCAGGTCGGTAAGGACAACCTGCCGGGCTGCCGTGGGCGTCATCCGCACCTCAACAAGTTCGAGGACGGCTGCGCCGAAGTCCCGCGCGCCATCCTGCTCGGCGCGACGAACGGCTGGTTCCCGGTGACGCTCTCGGTGCTCGCCATCCCGCAGACGGGCAGCCCGCTCGCGCAGCTCGTCGCCGACGGCTGGACGTTCTTCGAAGACGTCGAGAGCGCCGTCGAAGCGGCGGCCGTGGTGAAGACGTTGAAGAAGTCGGCGCAGCTCCCGGGCATCGACGCCTTCACGGGCGACCAGGTGTGGGAGGCCATCCAAGCCCATCGCGGCGGCGCGGTGGGCGACGAAGACCTCGATCTGAAGGGGCCCGAGTGGGACGTGCTCACGTCGCCGACGCCCCCAACGGACTACCCGCACTTCATGAGCAAGAAGGCGGATGTGCCCAAGGGGTTCGAGAAGCACCTCTCGCGCGTGCTGCTCCTCGAGCGGCTGCGCGAGGTGAACGCGCTCCTCGGCTTCACGCGCGTCGAGTCGCCCAACGAGGGCGCTGGTGCCGAGCGTGCGCCGCGCGCTCCCATCGGACGCACGGCGCCCCACTGGGTGCCCGCCACACAGGTCCACGGCGAGGGCATCTTCCTCCAGTTCTCGGAGGACGCGCTCGCCGACTGGGCGAAGTGGCCGGGCGTGTGGAGGCAGGAGGCCGAGCTTCGTCGAGGCCACCGTGGCTGGCGCGCGCGTCGTGGGCTCGAGCCCGATCCCGGCTTCCCCGGCATGCGCTTCGCGTTGCTTCACACCATCGCGCACTTGCTCATCCGCGAGCTCGCGCTCGACTGCGGCTACAACGCGGCGAGCATCCGCGAGCGCGTCTACGCCGACACCGACGACGGCAAGTCGCAGGCAGGCATCTTGATCTACACGGCAGCGGCCGACTCCGACGGCACGCTCGGCGGGCTCGTCGACCTCGGCAAGCCCGAGAACCTCGGACGCTTGCTGCGGCAGGCACTCGACCGCGCGAAGATCTGCGCGTCGGATCCGCTCTGCGCCGAGCACAACCCGAGGACCGACTCGTCGCTGCACGCTGCCTCGTGCCACGCTTGCTCGTTCGTCTCCGAGACATCGTGCGAGTGCGGCAACCGCTACCTCGATCGCGCGCTCGTCATCCCGACGCTGCAAACCAACGACGCGGCCTTCTTCGCGGGGATCTGATGCAGCCGCTCCTCGATGCGGTCGTTGACCTCGTAGCTCTCGTCTCTCCAGCGAAGGCGAGCACCGTCGCGTCGGCGCTGCGCGGGCTCGCGAGCCCCGGCTCGGCGCCGACCCCGAACACGCTGGCCGACACGCCCGCTGCGCGCGCCGCCGTCGGGCGTGTCGTCGCGGCGTGGGGCCAGGTGCAGGCGAGCGGCGACGAAGTGGCGGGCATGCTCCTCGGCGCATCCGAGGCGCGCCTGCGCGTCGAGCGTGAGCTGAGCGTCGAGCTGGTGTGGACCGGCCCGACGACGCGCTTCGTGCCGACGCGCAGGACCGAGCAGGTACTGCTCGACCTCATCGCCAGCGCGACCAAGGATTTCTTCCTCGTGAGCTTCGTGGCCTACGACGTCCCCAGCGTCGTCGCGGCGCTCAACGACGCCGCGAGCCGAGGCGTTCGCATCCGCATCCTGCTGGAGGCCTCGACGAGCCACGGTGGGACGTTGAACTACGACCCGGCCGCGACGATGCGCTCGCGCGTGCCGACGGCAGAACTCTTCACGTGGAAGGAGAAGCCCGAGCCCTTCGTCGACGGCAAGGTCCACGCGAAGGTCGCGGTGGTCGACGGCGCACGCGCCTTCATCACGAGCGCGAATCTCACCGGCCACGCCCTCGAGAAGAACATGGAGGCCGGGGTGCTCATCCACGGCGGTCCGGTCCCGAAGACTCTGAGCGACCACCTGCAGGCGCTCATCGACGTGAGGGTCCTCGATCGTGCGTGACCTCAAGAACTTCGGCGAGAAGGACGTGCGCAACCCCACCATCACGATTGCCTCGTGCCGGAGCCGCTTGGCGGGGCGGGTCCTCGGCCCACCGGGGAAGTCGCCGGGGAAGTCGCCGGGGAAGTCGCCGAGGGAGTCACCGGGGAAGTCGCCGTCCCTGCCGAAGTCCTGGGCGCTCGCGGCCCCTGAAGTCGCGGCCGTCACCCCCGAAGTCACCCCTGGAGTCACCCCTGGAGTCGCCCCCGGAGTCGGTAGGACGCCCAGCCTCGCCAAGGGCGCGCCCGCTCGCTTCGGCGCGCCCCACGCTCGGGGCCCGCGTCGGGGCGCGCCCTGGCCCAACGTGGGCGCCCTGGTGGCGCTCGTCGGCGAGTCCGCGCTCGCTCGGCTTCAGCGCGCCGTCTTCGGTTCGGTCCGGGTCAACAGGACCTCGACCGCCGAGCGCGGCACGCTCCTTCGCGGCACGCGACGCCCGGTCTGGGTCGGCGTCAGCTCGAAGACGAAGGCGTTGGGGGGTGCGTCGATGATGCCCGGGAGGCGACGCGCGTCCTCGGGCAACATCGTACGCTTGCGAAGCTCGAAGCCGACCTCCTCGACGAACCACTGCATCGCGCTGACGGCGTACATGCGGCCGACGCCGACCTCGTACGCGTGGCGCACGATGTACTCGACAAGCGCGCGGCCGTGCTTCTGCCGCCGACAGGTCGCGCGGACCGCGAGCGCCCGCAGCACCGCGGCGTCGCCGTACTCGTCGAGTACCGCGACGCCGATGACGACGCGGCCGTACTCGAGGACGACCCGCGTCCGCTTTCCGCCCCCGGGCTCGAGCCAGAGCTCCGACGTGGGGAACCAGGTCATCTCCAGCAGCATGTTCGCGACCGGCTCATCCCGGGCCTCGAGCTCGCGGAAGACTCGGCGCGGCGGCCCCTTCGGCTTCTCGATCAGCCCCGACCTGCGCGGCGGCTCCGGCTTCGGCGGCTCCGGCGGTGGCCAGGGCTCCCCACGGCGTTCGGCGCGGTGCTTCGCGCGCCACATGCCGAGCAGGGTCTCGGCGAGCACGCCGGCCACCTCGTCGATGCGACGCTGCACGTCGGCGCGTCGTTCCTCGCGCGCGATCTCGGCGGCGTCTTCGGGCTGCGGGGCCTGGTCCATGCGGACCACACAGGCTCGCTTCGCCGCTACAGTCCAGCGGGAGCCGGGACGGCTCGCTTTCGCTCAACGTGTCCCGCGGGCACTCGATCCCGAGGCGGCGGACTCACGATGGGACAGTGCGAAGCGGCGAATCTGTCCCAGCGCTCTCGGCGCAAGTTCTCGGAGTCGCAGCGCGAGCGCCTGCGTGGGTCAGTGCGAAGGTATGAATCTGTCCCGATTCCGTTTACCGAGAGCGTTCGCAGGGTGCGCCGCTCACGGAGCTGAAGGTCGCCGTTCACCAACGGTCGCCGCATGAAAGTTAACCGACGGCCCCGCGGAGAGATCCTCGGGGCCGTTTGATTTTCTGCCCACGTTCCCGCCGAGTTCGACGCTGCTTCGCTCGTCTCGCGCAGCTGGACGGAGCTCGTGCAGAGAGCGAACGAGGCGCGCGTCGGCGGCGTTCTCCCGAGAGAAGGACGGAGAATCGGCGTCGAGTTCCGGCCAGCCACGTCAGAGAGACAGAGAGCGTTTAACGCCTCGCCCCGTTTTGCTGGACGGCTCGCGGTGCGTTTAACCGGCCACCTCGCGAGCCGTACACCCTCGGCGTCGGAGGTCACTTCGCCTTGGCAGAGCCACCCACCTTCGACTCCAGCGGCGACATTCGCTCGAGGAGCTGACGGGGCAGGAGCTTCGCGTCGCGTAGCTTCTTGGCGAGCAGGACGAGCATTTCGTCCTCAGAAGCACTCCCAGCTTCTGCTCGTACCGCTCGCATGGCTGCAGCGAGGTCCTGAGCGATTACCTGAACTGCGGGAATCATCAGGTACTTGGTATCGCGCGCATGAGGCACAGCGTCTCCGTCGAGTCGATGCTGGTAGGTGGCAAGCACCGCGACCACATCGGCCGACTTGGCGGCCGGGTATTTCTCGCGGATCCAATCGGCGTGTCCGCTCACTTGCCGCGTGTCAGTGATCGAGATCTCCTTGTCCGCCTCCACGTCGCTCTTGGCTTCGAAGCCGATGAAGACCGCGTTGCCCACGCGCCAAACGGAGTCGGGGGCGCCCTTCTCAGTGCCCGTCCGGTCGGATTCGAAGCCCAGGAGCCGGCCAAGCCGGGCGAGACCGCCTTCGAAGATCGGTGCCTTCTCGCTCTTCAAGTCTTCGAGAAGGGCCTTCATGGACCCATCGAACCGGGGTCCTTGCGCGCCCAATTCACGTAGCTCGCGCAACGCATTCTCGACGGCGACCTCCTCGACGGGGTCGCGTCTCGTTGCCGGCGCCGCAATCTCAGGGAGCTGCAGACCCGCGAACCAGCTGATTGCGGTCGAGAAGCCGAGAGCCTTGTCTCGAAGCACCTTGGCCTCGGACAAGAGTTCGGGGCGCTTGTGATCTTGCGCGACTCGGATGGCTGCTGACGCCGCCAGGTAGAGCCAAAAGGCCTGAAACGGCCGGACCTCTTTCCCTCCGGAGAGCTTGTCGACGGCCCCCTTGGCTGCATGGAGCGCGGCTTCCCAGTTCCCGCTCCAGGCTGCGTACAGGTAGTTGAGTTCCTGTTGAGCGGAATCGGCCAAGGCTTCAGCTGCTGGGGTCGCGCGAACCTCACGCTTCCCACGCTCGGCTGCCACGAACTGCTCTACCGCGCCGCGGACGTCGCTCTCGCTCAGAAAGTCCCTCGCAGTCGCGACGACCTCGGCCTCCGTCGTGTCTTGGGAGTTCTGGATCCCCAGAGTCAGTTCGACCTGAAGCTCTGGAGCCATGCCCTCTTGGAACTCGTTCTCCACAATTCTGCGGGTCAGCGCGCCGCCAACCAACAACACGACGGCGTAGTCCGTCGAATTGCGCGTGCACCGCCCTAGAGCCTGCGTAATGCGCGTCCGTACTCGTTCAACGAGAAGAGCGTTCGCGCGCAACCTCTCCGAGAGGAACTTCTCTTGGAGGTTGGTCGCGTCGGGCAGACCGTCGATGACGAGGATCCGACAGGCGTCGTCAGGCAGGTCCAATCCGTCGTATCGATTCTTGAGGAGCAGGACGGCCTCCTGACCAGTGAACTCATCAAGAGTGTCCTCAACGTGCGTTTCGTTCAGGATCGGCTTGGTGACTCCCTGGTTGATCAGCTCGGTCTGGGTCACTTGGGCCTGCCATTGATTCGGGCAGAGCACGAGTGCGCGAGGTTCCGAGGCAACAAGCTCCGCGACGGACCTCCTCACCTCTCCCTCATCGATGCTGAGCTGCGGGAGCAGAATGAGGCGGCGACCCGATGTGCGGCGCTCGCGCCCTGCCGGAAGCGGAAGTCGAACGATCTTCCGCACACCAGTCGCGCGCTCGAGCTCGCCACCCACCCCAAGAGTCGCTGAAGCGTAGAGCCGCTGGTTCGCGGACCAGAATGGTGCGTGAGTCTCAACGGGCGGTGAAAGTGGTCTGATCAGGATCTCGTTCCAGGACAGGAAGACGTTGCAGGCGTCCAGATGCTCGCGAAGCACCGACCACGGGTACTGCAGCTTCTCACCCGCGACATGCGCTGCGATGAGATCACGCATCGCCACAGCGTGCTTCCACAGCGCGGGCTGGAGCAGCATGCCCACTGACCGACGTTCTTCAGAGGACGGGTCGTCGCGACGAAGACCTTGAACGAGAGAGTCGGGCAAATCATCGGCGAGAAGCTCAAGAAGCGCCGCGTAGAGGTCCGAGTGATCGCTCCGTGAGATCTCAAGAGACCAGAAACTCCCGACGTAGTTCTCCGCCGCGTGAGCGTCATCGAGCACGAGACACTGGGCGTTTGAAAGCGCGGGGTTCGTGTTGAAGACCCCGTTGTACGTCGTGATCGCGATCTTCGAGCCTGTACTGAACGCGGCGAGATCCTTCGGCTCGTAGTGCTTCCTGCTGCCAACCAGCACTGTGGCGGGAATCCCGTACTCGCGGGCGCGTTCGCCCACTTGGTGGGCGAGTTGCCGCGTCGGACACAGATAGGCGATCCGCTCGCCCCTCGATTGGCGCCGGTACTCCGCGATGAGAAGCATCACGAGCGTTTTGCCGTCGCCGGTGGGGAGCTCCACGGCGACATCGCGCGACTCCAGATGCTTCTCGTACGCTCGGAGCAGGTCCGCCTGGTGGGCCCAAAGAGCCCGGATCTTCGGGTCCCTCGACCTCAGCGTCTCGAACAGCGCCTCCGGCGACTTGGGCACGACAGGGGACGGTCCAGGAATTCTGAGGGGCATGGGGCGGAACCTGATGCACGTTGGCAACAACAGCTGACTGGACGATAAGGCCGCCTCTCCAACGGCAGCTGATTATTCAGCAAGATCGTCCACTTCCGCCTCTGGTAGAACTTCGCCCCATGTGTCGCCCGTCATCCGAGGAGCTCGACGACAGTCTGGCGCTCCAGCTCGTCACCGTGTGGGCTGGAGAAACGCCGGGCGGCGACCACCGACCTCTCGGCTGGTGGAAAACGGACGTGCTCGACGACAACGCGGGCGGCGACCTCTGGAAGCGCCTCCTCCCTCGGACGAAGCGCTGGGCGAGCCTCGACGCCGCACGACGCGCCGCGTGCCTTTCCGACGCCCACACACGCCGCGGGCGGTGCCGCCAGAAGGCCGGCGGCATGTTCACGCTCTTCCACCGCGGGTTCGAAGTCGACGAAGCACTCGACGAGCGTCTCGCTCACCACAAGCTCGAGGCACAGCCGCCGCCCGAGGTCCCGTCCACGGAGACGCGGCTCTGCGTGGATGAGGGCCTTCATGGGTAAGGCGTTTGCGAGCGAACTAGCGGCGTTGCCTGTAACACTCGCCTGGGCTCAGGCGCAGGAAGTGAAGCTACTCGAACGCTTCGTCGCCGACGCTGCAGAGCTTCCGCTCGTGGCGATCGGGTCAGGGGGCTCGTCTACCGCGTGCCACTTCACGGCGCTGCTCCACCGCACGCGCTGCCGCCGGCCGGCGCAGTTCATGACGCCGCTCGACGTGCTGTCGCTGCCTGCCGGGCTGCACCGCGCAGGAGTGTTCCTCGCGTCTGCGTCGGGCAAGAACAAGGACGTGCTGGCGGCATTCGACGCGGCCATTGCCGAAGAGGCTCCCGCAATCGCTGCGATCACCCTCCGAGGCGAAAACCCGCTTGGCCTTGCGGCAGCGGCCTTCTCTCGCGCACGGGTGTTCACTGCCGAGGCCCCCGCAGGCAAGGACGGCTTCCTCGCCACCAATAGCCTCATCGCGACCTGCGTCCTCATCGCCCGAGCCTACGGTTTTGAACTCCCCGACCTGAAGACGCGCCTCAGGGACGACCGCTCTGGCAGCTCGATCTTCGAAGGGCGACACATGGTGCAGGTGCTCCACGGTGGTTGGGGCGGGCCCGTCGCGACCGATCTTGAGTCAAAGGTGAACGAATCGGCGCTGGCTTCCGCACAGCTCGCCGACTACCGCAACTTCGGTCACGGGAGGCACCTGTGGCTCGCGAAGCGCGCCGCGGAGACCGTTGTCGTCGCCCTCGTGACGCCGGGTACCTTCGCAATCGCGGAGTCGACGTTGAAGCTCTTCCCGAAGAGCATCCCTGTTGTCCGGCTTGAAACCACTCTCGACGGTCCTGCGGGCACCATCGACTTGCTCATCCAAGCCTTCGGTCTGGTCGCGCGGCTTGGGGAGGCACGCGGCCAAGACCCAGGGCGTCCTCACGTTCCCGAGTTTGGCCGCAAGCTGTACCGGCTCACACCGCCGCGTGTTCGCTCGACCGTGCCCGCCCCCATCCAGCGCAAGCTCTGGGCCCTTCCGGAAGTCAGCGAGAACGACGAGGCCTTCAATGTGGGGGTCGAGAGGTTCCTCAAGGCCGCGCGCGCCGCAAAAATCGGCGCGCTGGCACTCGACTACGATGGCACGCTCTGCGCGAGAGAAGATCGCTTCGACGGGCTTCGCGATGACATCGTTGCCGAGTGCGCGAGGCTCTTGAGGGCGGGCGTGCGCATCGGCATCGCGACGGGCCGAGGCAAGTCGGTACGCGATGAACTGCAGAAGGCGCTCGACAAGAAGCTGTGGCCGCTTGTGCAGCTCGGCTACTACAACGGGACCGACATCGGAGTGCTCGGGGACGAGAGATCACCAAGCAAGGGCGGCCCGGAAGAAGAGATACTGACACGCGCGCACGCTCTCCTCGCAGGGGATACTTGGCTGACGGCGACCGCAAAGCTCACGCCACGTCGGCACCAGATAGCCGTCGAGCCCAAGGGGGCCGTGCGCACCGACGCACTCGCGGCGCACGTGATGGCGCTCCTCGCGCCTATCGATGGCGCGGGCGTGCGCATAGTCGTCTCGTCTCACTCGCTCGACGTGCTCGGACCCACGCGCGGTAAGGGCTCGCTTGTGTCGTGGCTTCGCCAACAGATTGGTGATGGTCGCGAAGTGCTATGCATCGGTGACCGAGGTGCCTGGCCGGGCAACGACTACGCGCTTCTCGCCGAACGGCTGTCGCTGAGCGTCGACGAGGTGTCGAGCATGAGCACAGCCTGTTGGAATCTTGCACCGCGCGGCGTCTCTGGACCTGACGCAACGCTCCTCTACCTCCGCGCCATCAGGGCTCGCGGAGGAGTCGGGACGTTCGCCTGGAGTGAGGACGCGGCGCGATGAGGGATGGACTTGCCGAACGCCTGCTCGCCCGTGTCATGAACTGGACGCCCGAGGATGTCGCGCGCGAGCGGCCCGTGCTCCAAGCGCTCGCCGCCCTCAAATACGACGAGTACCAGCAGTTCAGCCCCGGCATGCGCTTCGTGGAGAGCTTGGCGTTGTGGCTCGGGCAGTTCGCGACGCTCGCCGAACGCAAGGCCGCATACGCCTTCGTCCTGAGTCGCCTCGTGTTCCTCTCACACGCCGAGATGGCTCACTTCGCCGCCATCGCCTACCCGGACGTGATTCGGCCAGTCTTCATCGAGCAAGCTGCGAAGAACGCGACGCTGCCTCCGTTCCGCGTCAGCCAGGTTCTTGGCGCGGAGACGTTCAAGCAGCTCGAAGGCTCGAGTCTCTTCTTCGGACTGAGCGACGGCGCGCGGGTCGATCTGTTTCGGCGCAGCAACAAGGAACTGAGCCATGAACAGATCTTTACCGGCTACGAGCTCTCGGACGGCAAGGTCGGCGAGATTCGAAAATGGCTCCACGAGAAGCGCAACCACAAGGAGCCCGCGCCCTCCTTGGTTCTCTTGGACGACTTCTCCGCGAGCGGCACGAGCTGCCTTACGGCCGACGGCAATAGGCCGAAGGGCAAGGTCGCCAAGTTCGTCGAGCAGATTCAATCGCGCGAGGCGTGGAAGGCGGTCGTGTCGTTCCCCAAGACACGGCTGGTCGTCGTGCTCTACGTGGCGACGGAGCAGGCACTCGCGAACATCAACGCCGGTGCGGAGGCGCTCAAGAAGGTACACGGCATCGAGACCACCGTGCTCGCAGTGCAACGCATCGCGAGCAACATCTCGCTCAAGCCCTCCGACACCGACCCGATGGTCGCGGTGATCAACAACGAGAAGTACTACGACGCGTCCGTCGAGGACGAGCACACCAAAAAGGGCAACTCAGACCTGAAGTTCGGGTTTGCATGCGGCGGGCTCCCGCTCGTCCTCCATCACAACACGCCGAACAACTCGATCTTCCTGCTGTGGGTGGAGGGCAGCGAGACGGTGAGACCTCTGTTTCCCCGCGTGAGCCGTCATCGGAGGGAGGCATGAAAGACGTCCGCAATCCCTTCCGACTGCAGACCGCCGAGAGCATCGACTCCGACGGCGACTTCCTGCGCCTTTTCGGTCACGGAGTTCTCGACCTCCTCCCAAACGACGCACTCACCGGACGGCCCCTCTTCATTCGCAGCGCGCCGGGTGGCGGCAAGACGTCGCTTCTGAAGCTCTTCACCCCATCTGTCCTTCAGCACCTGGTCGCGATGAAGGGCAGCGTCGACGTCAAGGATCTCCTCACCAAGCTGAAGGGGCTAGGTGCGGTCTCGGACCACGACGTCAACGTCCTCTCGATCATGCTCCCCTGCGCCCGCACGTTCCCTGCGCTCGCTGATGTCGGGTTGAAGGGGCCGCGCGCGAAGCGACTGCTGCTCGCGCTCATCGACGCCCGAATCATCTTGGGCGCGCTGCGCGCGACGCTGATCGCGAAACGACTGCGATTTCCCGACGACCTGCATCGGCTCACGGTGCAGACGCCGCTCGACGACCAGATTCCCGGCCTCTCGATTCCGTGCGATGGGCGCGCGGTGCAACGCTGGGCCGAGACGGTCGAGCAAGGCGTCTGCGACATCATCGACACCTTGACGCCAGCCGACGGGATGGGCCCTTCGGGGCACGACGCGCTCCTCTCGCTTCGCCTGCTTGACGCCAACTCTGTCCACCTCGACGGCAAGCCGGTCGACACGCGGTGGCTGGTGACCTTCGATGACATGCAGAAGCTCGCGGCCACACAGCGAGCGGCACTTCTTGAAGTGGTCGTCGAGCAACGTTCGCGCTCCACTGTCTGGATGGCCGAGCGCTTCGAAGCGCTCACCACGGACGAACTGCTGGGAAGTGGCGCGCTGAGCGGACGCGATGGGGAAGTGATCGCGCTCGAGCACGAGTGGAAAGAGAAGCGGCGCTTCGAGCCTGCGGTACGCCTCATTGCGGATCGGCGCGCTCGGATGGCGGCCGATGTCGCCGGAGCAAACGCCCCGGACTCGTTCGTACCGACGATTGATGCGGAAGCTGATCTCGACGCTGAGGCGTGGCAGGAGAAGACCCAGAACGCGCTGACCATTGTTCGCGCGCGGGTGGAGGGCCTGGCTAAGGGCAAGCCCCAGTACACCGACTGGGTCACCTCGCGCGCTGCGGCTGAAGGTACTCCGAGGGAGCAACTCATCGGCTGGCGCTCGCTGGAGATCCTCATCGAGCGCCACAGCCGCAAAAAGCAACTCGCGCTGGTCCTCGAGCCGCTAAGCCGCGACCAACTCGAAGACAAGGATGGCTCCGATGTGCGAGGAGCAGCGGAGCTGTTCCTGAGCAAGGAGTTCGGCTTCCCCTACTACTTCGGCTTCGGCAGGCTCGCGAGCCTAGCATCTTACAACGTGGAGCAGTTCATCCGGCTAGCGGGTGATCTCTTCGAGGAGTCGCTGGCGGCGGCCGTGATGAGGCGGCCGCCACATCTCTCGCCGGAACGGCAGGAGAAGATCCTCGGTGGGGCGTATGACGCCCGTGTCCTCGATCTGCCGCGCCGAGCAAAGAATGGTCGCGAGGTCCTCAAGTTCATCGACGCTGTTGGGCAGTTCTGCCAGCACGTGACCCACCAGCCGAACGCCCCGTACTCGCCGGGCATCAACGGGATCGCGATCTCAATGCAGGAGCGCAAGACGCTCATTGACCCGAAGCAACATGAACAGAACCCTGCCACCAAGGCGTTCGCCGAACTCCTCGGGACCGCGCTCGCACACAACTTCTTGCACGCGGAGCTCGACTACAAGGTCAAGGGCAACACCTTCATGTTGCTCTATCTGAATCGCCTCTTGTGCCCGAAGTACCAACTCCCGCTCGGGTTCGGCAGTTTCCGCGAACGCCCTCTGCGCGAGCTGATGACGTGGGCTGACAAGGGCTTCCGCCCGTCAAAGTCGGAGACGCTTCTATGAGTCAGGACCTTCTCCGCTGGCGGGACTACTTCCTTCGCGAGGGTGAGCACTTCGAGAAGTTTTGGCAGCCGTTCCTGAACGAGAGGAAGCGCGACGTTCTTTTCGTGCTCGGCCACGGCTTCGACGCGCGCATGTGCGACGGCATCGAGAAGGTGCTGTCGCTTGGCGGCGAAGGCGCCCGTGACGTCGCGCTGCTCGCGTTCCACGAGGGCTCCGAGTCGCACTCCAATTCCTACGCCGACCAGCGCAAGTTGAACGGCGAACGCCTCGAGAAGCTCGTCCACGAGCGCGGGAAGATCGGGCACAGAACGATCACGATGTTCTCTGAGGAAGGCCGACGGATAGGCCCGCGCAAGATCGTTGAGGAGTTCCGCTCCTCGGCCGAGTTTCGCTCGTACACGGACGTCATCGTGGACATCAGCGCACTGCCGCGCAGCCTGTACATGCCGCTGCTCGCGAAGCTCCTGGCGCTCTTCGACGTCGAACAGAAGGATGGCGAGCACCGCAACCTGCACGTGATTGTGTCGCACTCCCCCGCTACCGACGGCTCGATCATCGAGGAAGGACTGGAGGACAGCGCGAGCTACCTCTTTGGCTTCGCGGCTGCGGCACTGGAGGGTGACGCGACGAGCGGTCAGCCAATGATCTGGATTCCGGTACTTGGGAAGCGCCAGAAGATCCAACTTGCGAAGATCCACTCGCTCGTGTCGCCCGACGAGATCTGCCCGTTGCTTCCGTCGCCGGCGCAAAACCCTCGCGAAGGGGACGCGCTCGTGATCGAGTACCGCGACATGCTCTTCGATCAGCTTCGCGTTGAGCCGCGCAACATCATCTACGCTGCCGAGTCCAACCCCTTCGAGGTGTACCGCCAGCTCATGCGGTCCATTCTGCACTACCAGCAGGCGCTCGGCCCGCTCGGCGGATGCAAGGTCGCTCTGTCGGCGATGTCCTCGAAGCTCGCCTCGATTGGCGTCTTGCTCGCGGCTTATGAGCTCGGCAGGCGCGAACCAAGAGTGATTGTGGGCGTTGCCCACGTCGAGTCACAAGGATACCGCGTCGAACAGGTGACCGCGGAGGCGATGCCAGCGCCGACGCTGTTCACGATGTGGCTTTCCGGAGAGTGCTATGCCGCGTGAGGCTCATCAGCACAGTTGCGTAGGAACAGGGTTCATCGTCCTCGACGTCATCCGCAACTCCGTCGGGCCCACCGCCACCGAAAAGCGATTCGCGGGCGGCTCGTGCGGCAACGTCCTAACGATCCTCGCGTACTTCGGCTGGAACGCGAACGCCGTTGGTCGCATCGGCGACGATCATGTCGGCCACGAGCTCGTACATGATCTCTCGACCTGGCACGTCAACACGAAGCTCCTTCAAATGGAGGCTGGTCGTGGCACGCCCATCGTCGTCCAAGAGAACTACCTTGATGCACGGGGCCGCCCCCGCCACCGGTTCTCTCGCGCGTGCCCGGTGTGCGGCGCAACGCTCCCTGCCTACCGACCGCTGCTATCCAGCGAGGCGGCGACGATCGCGGCGAAGCTGTCCACGCACACGGTCTTCTACTTCGACCGCGTGGCGCCGGGGACGCTCGAGCTGGCGCAGAAGAGCCGCGAGCGCGGGGCATTGGTCGTCTTCGAACCGTCTGGCATCAAGGATGAGCGGCTCTTTGCGGAGTGCCTGAAGGCCTCTCACATTGTGAAGTACGCGAACGATCGCATCGAGGGGGTCCATGAGATCGTCGCCAAGGCGAAGGTGCCGGTCGAGATCGAGACACTCGGAGCCAAAGGACTGCGGCTCCGGGCGCGCGCGAATGGACGCACGGGCGCGTGGAAGGAACTTGCAGCCTTCTCGGCGCCCGAGCTGCGCGATGCCGCTGGTGCTGGCGACTGGACCACGGCGGGCATCATCCACGGTCTGATGAGCAGACACGCGTCGGCCGACCAGGCCGTTGCCGACGTCGACGCCGTGGTGCTTGCGACCCAGCAGGGGCAAGCATTGGCCGCACTGAACTGTGGCTTCGAAGGCGCTCGCGGACTCATGTATGTGGCCGACTCGAAGCGGATCCTCGAACTCGCCACCGCCATCGCAAAGGGTACAAAGGTGCCGAGCGCAGCGGAGGTTCAGTCGAAGAAGCGCATCGAACAGCTTAGCACCGACAAGGCCTGCCTCACGTGCTCGGGAGCCCGAGCGCTTCACTTGTAGCGCCCAGCGTCACCGTCCCCCACGCCGCGCGCTGCTCGGCCCACGTCCCCGCGTGGGCCACCGCCCGGAGGGTCCGTTCGGACATTCGCTCGGCGCCGTCGACCGCCTCCACCGCGAGGACGGCAGATTGGAGATCGGGCGCCAAGAGCAAGAGGTCGAGGAGCTGGGTGACTCTCGCCCGCGTGAGCCCCAGCTTCCGCGCCACCTCGGCTCGATCGGCAACGAGCCCCTGGTCGATCGCTCGCTGAAGGTGGTGTGCGAGGGCGAGCATGCGGGCGACCTTCGCGGGGCGGCGCAAGGGGGGTCGGGGATCGTGTACCAAGGGCGGTGTGTCGCGGAGTTCCACGCGGCGCCCCTGTCGCCGAAACAACGCTCCCTTCAGGACGAGGCGGTCCTGCAGTGGCTGCTCGGGTCCTTCGCTTGTCTCGCTCATGCAGCCTCCGAGGCCTCGTCAGCGGCGAAGTTCACCAACTCGACCTCGACCTGGTTGTTCACCTCATCGACCCGAATCGCCACCACCAGCGCCCTCGCCAGGCGCCCACGGTTCTCTGCCGTCATCAACGACCACACCCGCCCGAAGTCGCGGAGCGCACCGACAATCCACTCCCGCTCCGCCTCGGCCACCTCGAGGTCGAGCCGGTCATTCTCCGCCTGCGCGAGGCGCTGCTCGAGAGCGGTCATGCGGTCGGTCTCGGCCTTCAGCTTCGCCTCGACCAACTCCCGCGAGCGCCCGTGGAGCCGCCCAAGTTCCTCGACGTACCGGGTCGACATCGAAGAGGCCCGCGCGAGCTCCTTGGGGAGTTCCTTTCGCAGTTGCTCGTTCGCGCTCCTCCGCGCCTCGGAGCGCTCGCGCAGCTGCTTCTCGATCTCCGCCACCAGCGAGCCGTCTTCAGTCGCCTGCGCGATGCGCTCGACCACGAACTCCTCGAGCGCTCCCGCCGGCAGTTGACGTGCGCCGCACACCTGCCGGCCGCCCTTGTCGCGTTTGCAACACCGGTAATACCGATGGACCGTCTTCCCCTTCCTCGTCGAAGCAGGAGACATCGCCCCGCCACAGCGCGCGCATCGCACGAGCCCTCGAAGCACGTAGCCCTCTCTGACAACGTGAGTGAGACAGCGACCCCGGTGGAATTTACTGTCGAGGGCGAATGGAGTCGTCTCGCATGTGTCGGTCTACCAGTCGTAGTCGTCGAGTCGCTGTCGTTGTTCCCGCCGGA
>JBMORD010000075.1:0-22694 GCA_049322495.1 Myxococcota bacterium
GAGCAAAGGCGTCACGACGGCCATCTCGACCACCGCGCCGCCCCGCCGGGCCGTCCGCACGGACCGCCCCCACCTCTTGCGATTCATTCCTAGCGGCCTCATTTCCCGCCTCCCGTCGCGCTGCCGCCTCCCGTCGCGTCGCCGCCGCCCGTCGTGGCGCCTCCGCCTGCGCCGCCGTCTTCGTTCGCGACCACCGCGGGCGGGCAGGCTGCGAAGACCGACACGACGGCGAGGCACACTGCCAGCTGCGAGAGGCGCATTTTTGCGGGCTCCTGGGCGGGAAGGCCTCGAGCCTACTTCGTCGCAGGGAGGACGAGGCGCGCGCCCACCGGGAAATGATCAGACCCACCTCCACGCACCGTGCGCGCGTCGGTGAAGTCGAGGCCGCGCGCGAAGACGTGGTCGATGGTGAAGACCGCGGGCCACGGCTCCGCCGGGCCGGGAAACGTGGGCGTGCACGAGGCCTTCGGGAGCGAGCAGCCACGGCTCCAGCCGCTCTTCTCGAGCACGGTGAGGGCCTTGCCGCCCGGCTCTTCGTTGAAGTCTCCGAGCAGCACCACCGGCAGCTTCGTCGACGCGAAGCGGGCGACGAGCGTGTCGGCCTGCTTCTTTCGCACGGCGGCGTTCTTCTCGAGGGTCTCGAAGAAGCCATCGCTCTTCCGGTGCTTGCCCGCAGGAGGGATGAGGTGCACGCAGACCAGCCGCACCGGCTTGCCCTCGAGCGAGACCGTCGCCTCCATCGCAGGAATCTTCGAGGGCGCCACCGGACCGACGCGCACGTCGGAGAGCGGCCGCTTCGACGCGAAGCCCACGCCCCACGTGCCGACCTTCGGCTCGAAGGCGCGGTGCGGGTAGTCCTTCGCGAGGTCCGCCTCGAAGCGCTTCGCGAAGGCGCTGGTGAGCTCGGTGAGACACACCACGTCGGGCGACTCGTCGGCGATGACCTTCACCGACTTCGTGTCGTCGGCGCCCTTGAAGAGCACGTTGAACGCGAGCACGTGGAGCTCCCGCGGCTCTGCCGCCACGGACGCGTGGGCGAACACACCGAGGGTGAGGGCGGCCAGCCGCGTCGTCGTCGTCATGGCCGCTCGCGTTGCAGCTCGCGGGCCTTCAGCGCGTCGAGGGCGTCTTCATGCCCGGCCTCCGGCTGGACGCGCACTCGCGCACCACGGCGGCGATGCGGCGAGCCTTCGTCTCTGGTCGCTTCGCCTCGGTGACCCAGAAGATCCACTGCTTGCGATGGCTCGGCGCGAGGGAGGCCCAGAACGCGTGCGCGGCCCCGTCTTCGCGCAGAGCGTGCTCGAGCTCAGTGGGGGCGACCACCAGCTCGCGTCGGCGCGCCGCGGCCCACTCGCCGCTCCTCTTCGCCACCTCGACGAGGCGCTGGCCCGCGGGCGTCATCTTCTTCTCGCGGATCAGCCGCGCGACGCGCTGCTTGTTCCGCTCGCTCCAGATGCTGTCGTCGCGGCGCGGTGTGAAGCGCACGGCGCGCCAGTCCGCGTCGAAGTACTTCACCAGCCCGTCGATCCACCCGAAGCACAGCGCCTCGTCGAGCGCCTGCTCGTAGGTGAGGAGCGTCGGCCGCTGCTCGAGCAGGTGCTTCTTGGCGAGCAGGAGGAAGCCGCCGCGATGCGTGGCGTGGTGCTTCGCGAGCCAGGTGCGCCAGGCGGCCTGGTCCTTTGGCCTGAGGAGTGGAGAGAGCGGGGCCGTCATGGTGGCTGGCGTGGCTGCGGAGAGGTCGGCAGTATGCCGGACATGATGCTCACGATGACGCTGGTGATGGTGGTGGCAGGGGCGGGGGACGTCACGGTCGAGGCCCCGCCGACGGTCGAGCCGGTGCGCTTCCACGGGGAGCTCTCCTTTCTGGCGGCTGGAGGGGTCGCCTCCGTCCCTGCGCTCGGCGCCGGGGCCGGGCTGCACGCCGAGGCGGGCGTCGTCCTGGGCGGCAGCCACGTGCTGAGCGCGCGTGCGTCGTTCGCGACCGCCGTCGTGCTGTTCGCGATGCAGTTCGGTGCGAGCTTCGCGGAGCGGCTCGGCGATCACGCGACGCTCGGTGCAGGTCTCTCGTGGGGTGGGCTCTTCGGAATCGGTGACATCGCGGGCGCGGCGACGGTCCAGGTGCCGGTGCGGCTCACCTGGTGCTTCGGTGGCGTCGCGCGCCGCGGCCTCACGCTCGGTGCGGAGCTCGCCCCGGGGCTCGTCTACGCAGGTGGCGGGTACATGCTTCGCCCGACGCTGCCTGGCGTCTCCGTGATGGCGATGCTGACCGTCGGCTACGCGGTGTGGTGACTGCTGGGGAGTTCGCTCCGCCCACCGGGGCGCCCGAGTGACCAGGCCACGACGTGGTGTTCGGCCTCTCTCACCACCGCAGCGCGGTGGCAGCGGGAGCGCCTCGCTCGTCTCGGAGAGACTCACGACGCGTCGCGTACCCGGTCGCCCGGGAGTAGCTACCTTAGGACCGATATCGAGGCGTGTTGGGCCGAGTCGGCCGGGCACTCCGGTGCGCGAAGCGAGGGCAGCACCGGGGCGGGGGTACTCAGAGCATGCGCTCACGACGCGCGTCCGTCGTGTGGCTGACCGGGTATCTTCGGCTGATGCGTCTGTTCAGTCTCGTCGTGCTCCTCGGTGCGCAGGTTGCGTTCGCGCAGAGTTGGTCCACCAGCGCGTGGAGCGCGTGCTCCGCGACCTGCGGCGGTGGCACGCAGACGCGGACCGTCCTCTGTCTCAGCACCAGCGGCGGAACCCTGCCTGACTCGTCGTGCCCTGCGCCGAAGCCGGCGACGATGCAGACGTGCAACACGCAGGCGTGCCCGACGTACACGTGGCAGACGAGCGCATGGAGCGCGTGCTCGATGACGTGCGGCGGAGGGACGATGACGCGCACGCTCTCCTGCGTCGACGCGACGGGGCAGGTGGTGAGCAGCACGCTGTGCACTGGCACGCCGCCAGCGACGACGCAGACGTGCAACACGCAGGCGTGCCCGACGTACACGTGGCAGACGAGCGCATGGAGCGCGTGCTCGATGACGTGCGGCGGCGGAACGCAGACGCGGAGCGCGTTGTGCGTCGACGCCACGGGACAGGTCGTGAGCAACACGCTCTGCACTGGCACACCGCCGATGACGATGCAGAGCTGCAACACGCAGGCGTGCCCGAGCGGAACCTGGATGGCCGGCGCCTGGGGCGTCTGCTCGGTGTCGTGTGGTGGCGGCACGCAGTCGCGGACCGTCGTCTGTGTCGACTCGAGCGGCGCGGTGCTCCCGGCCTCTGCATGTACCGCCACGCCGCCCGCGACGACGCAGACCTGCAACGCGCAAGCGTGCCCCGCCGGGACGTGGATGTCCGGCGCGTGGGGTGCCTGTTCCGCCTCATGCGGCGGCGGCACGCAGTCGCGCACCGTGACGTGCGTCGATGCGAGCGGCGCCGCCCTTCCGACGACCGAGTGCACTGGCACGCCGCCCGCGACGATGCAGACCTGCAACGGGCAGGCGTGCCCCGCAGGCACGTGGACCACGAGCGCGTGGGGCGCCTGCTCGGCGGCCTGTGGAGGAGGCGTGCAGTCGCGCACCGTGTCCTGCGTCGACGCGAGCGGCGCACCGCTGCCTGCGTCGGCCTGCAGCGGCGCGGCCCCGGCGACGATGCAGACCTGCAACGCCCAGGCGTGCGTGACGGGCGACTGGTCACTCGGCGCGTGGTCGGCGTGTGACGTGGCCTGCGGCGGAGGCGTGCAGACGCGCATCGTGGCCTGCGTCGATCCGAGCGGGGCCACGCTCCCGGCGACGATGTGTCCCCAGCCGACCCCGGCGACGATGATGACCTGCAACGCGCAGAGCTGCCCCGCGGGCACGTGGGTGGCGAGCGAGTTCGGCGCGTGCAGCGCCTCGTGTGGCGGCGGCGTGCGCGAGCGCACCGTGCGTTGCCTCGACTCCGCGGGCGCGGAGCTGCCGGAGAGCGCGTGCGCCGGCGTGAAGCCCGCGACGCAGGAGACCTGTCAGACCGGCGCGTGTGCCACTCCGGCGTGGCAGGCCGGCGAGTGGGGCGCGTGCTCGGCGAGCTGCGGCGGCGGTACGCAGACCCGGGCCGTCCGTTGCCTCGACGCGTCGGGCGCCGAGCAGCCGGTGACGAGCTGCACCGGGCCGGCGCCCGCCACGACGCAGACGTGCAATCCGTCAGCATGCGAGCCGGCCCCGAAGCCGGCGTGCTCGCTCTCGCCGGGCGTGTTGCTCGTGGGGCTGGCGGTGCTCCTCGCGCGGCGTACGCGCGCCCATGGTCCTTGATTCGGGATGTCCTCTTCGCGGCATGTCGTGTACGCGGCCGACGTGCGCTACTGCCCCGCGAAGGACTGTCCGTACGCCCTGAAGTTCGGTCGTCCCGGGGAATACCGCGATGACGCGACGACCTGCTCTGACTGCGGCGCGACGCTGAGCGATGAGGCGCCGGTCGCGGAGACGGCGCCGTCTCTCCCCGGGGACCCTTCGCTGCCCGCCCGCTGGGGGCTGACCCTCGCCGCAGCCGCGGCCCTCGTCGTGCTGGCGCGGCTGCCGCTGCTGGGGGTGCCCGCGTCCGTCGTCGGCTCGGCCGGACCGGAGTTGCCGCTCCGCATGCTCGCCGTCGGAATGAGCCCCTTCGTGGGCTCCTTCGTGCTGGTCGAGCTCTTCGCGCTCGTCGTTCCTGGTCTGCGTCAGCTGCGCGTCGGAGGGCGCGAAGCGCGCGCGCCTCTGGATCGAGCCGCGTGGGGCCTGGGCGGCCTGTTCTGGGTGATGCAGGTGGCGAGCATGCTGCGGATTGCCAGCCAGCAGTTCGACCTGCCGCCGGCCCCGCTGCTCTGGGGGCAGCTCGCCATCGCGGAACTCACGATGCTGGGGCTCGCGACGCTGGTCACCCGGCGCGGCCTGGGCAACGGGTTCGGCCTCGTCTTCGCGACCTCGCTGCTCGATGAGCTCGTCGTGGCGCTCGCGCCGCTCGGCAGACTCGACGCGACGAGCCCGGCCGTGCTGATGGCGGTGGTGCTGCTGCTCGGGGGCGCGGTCGCGGTGACGAGGCGACTGCTTCGTGCGCCGGGCGGCGCCTCGCCCTTCCCGACGATGGTGCCCCAGCCGGTCTCGACGGCCTCGTCCTTCCAGTCGGCGGCTGCGCTCCTCTCCATGCCCGCGAGCCTCGCGATGCTCCTGCAGCTCGATGCCCTCCGCTGGCAACCGCGCTCGACGTTCGTCTACCTGGGCCTGATGAGCTTCCTTGCGATCGACCTCGCGCTGCTCCTGGGTTTCCTCTTCTTCCGACCGGCCGCCGTGGGGACGCTCTGGACGAAGTGGGTCCCGAGCGCGGAGCGCACGCGGGTCGTCCTCGCCGCGCGGTCGCTGCTGGTGCCTGCGTTGGCCGTCTCGGTGGTGCTGACGGTGGGCATTCCGCTCGCGCTGGCGGCGGGAGCCCAGTTCTTCCACGTGCAGGTGTCCCTGCGCGGTGCGGCGGTGGTGGTGCTCACCGCGGTCGCGCTCGACGTCGTCGGCGAGTGGCGTGCGCGCCAACGTCTCGGTGAGCTGCTGCCCGTGTGGGAACTCCAGCGCACGGCGGAGGTCGAGCCGGTGCTCTTCCTGCTCCGCGGGGCGGGCATCGAGGCGCACGCGCAGGGCTTCTTCAACCGCGCGACGCAGCAGTTCTTCGGCCCCTGGATGCCGGTGCGTGTCCTCGTGCCCCGGGCGAAGGCAGACGAGGCGCGAGCGCTCATCGCGTCGCGAGCGGCGGCGTGACGGAGGCCGCGGCGCGGTGTTTCTTCCACGACGTGTCGGCGACCGGCGTGTGTGCGCGCTGCGGGCGCTTTGGCTGCGCGGCGTGCCTCAGCGCGCCCGAAGGCTGGTGCGCCGACTGTCTCGGGCGTGACGAGGTGCGCCTCACCCCTTCGCGTCGCGCGAAGCAGGCGCTCCTCCTGGCGCTGCTGGGGCTTCACGGCGTGTTGGTGGTGCTCCCCGTGGCGTGGTGGCTCGCAGCGCGGGAGCTCGAGTCCATCACCGCGGGCACGGCGCCGTCGGCGGGGCGTCCGTGGGCGCAGGGAGCGCGCTGGCTGGTGCTCGCGGCGCTGGTGGGCTGGGCGCTGCTGATCAGCCGCTTCCTCCTCGAGTGAGTCAGGCACACGGTCGCGTGACCTGCGGGACTCGGGGCGGGGATTGGCGTCTCGAGGTGGCGAGTGCTCGCTCCCCGGCCACCGACGTGAAACAACGCGCGGCGTGACCCTCTCGCCGCTCGACTGGGCCGTCGTCGTCGCGTCCTTCGTTGCGTCCTCGCTGGTCGGCCTGGTGTTCAGCCGGCGCGCGGGCCGCTCGGTGCTCGAGTACTTCGCGGCCGGGCGCTCGCTGCCGTGGTGGCTCTCGGGCACGTCGATGGTCGCGACCACCTTCGCGGCCGACACGCCGCTCGCCGTCACCGCGCTCGTCGCGCAGCACGGCATCGCCGGCAACTGGGTGTGGTGGAACATGGTCGCCGGCGGGATGCTGACCGTCTTCTTCTACGCCCGGCTCTGGCGCCGCGCGGAGGTGAAGACCGACGCCGAGCTGACGGAGCTGCGCTACGCGGGCCGCTCGGCGGCGCTGCTGCGCGGGTTCCGCGCGCTGTACCTCGCGCTGCCCATCAACCTCATCATCATCGGCTGGGTGAACCTCGCGATGGTGAAGGTGCTCGAGGTGACGCTGGGCCTCGACCCCTTCGCGGCGATGCTCGGCATCTTCGCGCTCACCGTGGTGTACGCGTCGCTCTCGGGGCTGTGGGGCGTGGTGGTGACCGACTTCTTCCAGTTCATCCTCGCGATGTTCGGCTGCGTGGTGCTGGCGGTGTACGCGGTCGACGCGGTCGGTGGGCTCGACGCGCTGGTGGCGAAGACGCCGGCGCGCTCGCTCGAGCTGTTCCCCTCGGACCGCGAGTGGATGCCCGTGGGCGCGCTGCTCTCGTACCTCGCGGTGCAGTGGTGGGCGAGCTGGTACCCCGGCTCCGAGCCCGGCGGCGGCGGCTACGTCGCGCAGCGCATCTTCGCCACGCGGTCCGAGCGCGACGGCATGCTGGCGACGCTGTGGTTCACCGTGGCGCACTACGCGGTGCGCCCGTGGCCGTGGATCCTCACCGCCCTCGCGGCGGCCATCCTCTACCCGGGCCTGGCGGACCCCGGCGTGGGCTTCGTGCATGCCATCGGGCTCCTGCCGTCGGGCTTCAAGGGCCTCATGCTGGCCGCCTTCGCCGCGGCGTACATGTCGACGCTCTCGACGCAGCTCAACTGGGGCGCCTCGTACCTGGTCAACGACGTCGCCGCGCGCTTCACGCGCCTCGACGAGCCGCGGCTGGTGCGCCTCTCGCGCTGGACCACCGCCGCGCTGTTCCTGCTCTCGACCGGCTCGACGTGGGCGCTGTACCGGCTGGGCTCGGTCGACTCGGCGTGGCGGGTGCTCATCGCGCTCGGCGCGGGCACCGGGCCGGTGTACCTGCTGCGCTGGTACTGGTGGCGCGTCAACGCGTGGTCGGAGATCGCCGCCATGGGCTTCTCGCTGGTGAGCTTCCTGGTGCTGACGGTGGGCGGCGTGTTCGACCCGGCCGACCCGCTCGACGGCGCGTGGCTGATGGTGACCAACACCGCCATCACCACCGTGGGCTGGGTGGTGGTGACCTTCCTCACGCCGCCCGAGCCGCTCGAGCACCTGCGCGCGTTCTACGCCCGCACCCGGCCGGGCGGCTGGCTGTGGAAGCCGGTGATGGGCGAGGTCGAGCCTGCGGGCGGCGGCGCGGCGGCGTGGCTCGGCTGGGGCGCGGGTGTCGCGGCGGTCTACGGCGCGCTCTTCGGCGTGGGCCGGCTGCTGCTCGGGCCGCGCTGGGAGGCGGCGCCCTGGCTCGCGCTGAGCGTCGCGGGCTTCGCCGTGGTGGCCGCCGTCTCGGGAAAGGAGCGCGCGTGAGCGACGACCCGAAGGACCTCGAGCCCACGCTGCGCTCTCCCTCGACGCCGGCGAAGCCCTCGACGCTGCCGCCGCTCGACGAGGCGCGCTACCGCGTCGAGACCGCCGCCGAGCAGGGGCTCCTCGGGCAGGGCGGCCAGGGCTCGGTGTGGCGCGCGCGCGACGAGGTGCTGCGTCGCGAGGTGGCGCTCAAGCGGCTCCACCGCGGTGGTGACGCGGCGGCCGAGAGCGCGTTCATGCGTGAGGCGCGGCTGACCGCGCTGCTCGAGCACCCGGGCATCGTGCCGGTGCACGACCTCGGGCGCGCCGCCGACGGCGCGGCGGCGCTGGTGATGCGGCGCATCGAGGGGCGCAGCCTCGCGGAGCGGCTCGCGGAGGCGCCCACGCTCGAGGCGCGGCTGGCGTTCGTGCCGGCGCTGCTGCGCGCCTGTCAGACGGTCGCCTTCGCGCACGAGCGCCACGTCGTGCACCGCGACCTCAAGCCGCACAACATCATGCTCGGCGCCTTCGGCGAGACGTACGTGCTCGACTGGGGCGTGGCGGTGATGGACGCCGCGTCGCCGGGCGAGGTCGACATCACCGGCCCGTCGAGCCGCGGCGGCATCGTCGGCTCGCCCGCGTACATGAGCCCGGAGCAGGCCCTCGGCCTCGCCGCCGACGCGCGCAGCGACGTGTGGGGGCTCGGTGGGTGCCTCTACCAGCTGCTCACCGGCCAGCCGCCGCTCGCGGGCCGGAACGTGCTCTCGGCGGTGCGCCACGCGGCCGCGGGCGAGGTCGCCCCGGTGCGCGCGCTCGAGCCCGCCGCGCCGGCGGACCTGGTGGCCATCTGCGAGAAGGCCCTCGCGCCCGAGCGGTCGCAGCGGTACGCGAGCGCGCTCGAGCTCTCGAAGGACCTCGAGGCCTGGGTCGCGGGGCGCACCGTCAGCGCCCGCACCTACACTCTGGCCGAGCTGCTCTGGCGCACGCTCAAGACGCACCGCGCGCTCGCGGGCGTCATCGCCGCGGCGCTGCTCACCGGGCTCGTCGGGCTCGCCGTGGAGGAGGCGCGCGTGCGCCGCGAGCGCAACGACGCGCGCAGCTTCGCCCGCGAGCTGCTCCGCGACATCCCCCGCCAGGCGGCGACGCAGAAGCCGAGCCTCGAGCTGCTGGGGCTGTTGTCGTCGCGGGCGCGGGCCTGGCTGGCGCGGCGCGACTTCAGCGACGAGGAGCGCGTCGATGCCTGCGCGCTGCTCACCCAGCTCGGCACGCTGAACTCCGACGCGCAGCAGTTCGACGAGGCGGAACGGCTCGCGCGCCAGGCCCTCGACGTCGCCATCGCAGGCGCGCGCGAGCACCCGGCGGTGGCCAACTTCGTCGCCTGCGAGGCGAGCGCCCACACGCTGCTGGGCGACATCGCCCTCGAGCAGGAGCGGGCCGAGTCGGGCCTCCAGCACTACGCGGCCGCCGAGGCGCGGCTCGACGCGTGGCGGGGCGCACCCGACTCGTCGCTGGCGCTGGCGCGCGCCGCGCTCAACCACTCGTGGGGCGAGTGGCTGTGGACGCGGGCGCCTGCGGAAGGGGCCCGGCGCTTCGTGCTGGCGAGCGACGTGGCGCTCACGCTGGTCGACGACCCGGACCCCTGGGTGCGGCGCTCGGCGCTCGGCTACTCCTTCAACGGCACGACGGCGCGGTGGAGCCAGGGGCGCCGCGCCGACGCCCGCGAGCTCGCGCGGCGCTTCTACGAGGCCGCGCGGCCGACGTGCGAGGGGGCGGACAACTCGTCGCAGCGGAGCTGCCTGTCGGCGCTCACCGCCTGGCTCGTCTTCCTCTCGTGGGACGCGGCGCCGGAGTACGACGCGCTGCTCGCGCGGGCGCTGGCCATCGAGGCCCAGTACCTCGAGCGCAACGCCGACTCGACGACCGCGCTGTACGACTCGATGCTCTTCGCCCTCGAGCGCGGCGACTTCGCCACCGCCAGCCGCCGGGCGGTGGAGCTCCGCCCGCGCGCGCCGGCCTGGGCCGACGAGCTGGGGCCGCTCGCCGCCGCGCTCGCCGGCCAGCTCGACGTCGTCGACTCGTGGCAGCCCATCGAGAACGACACCACCGGGCCGCTGGCGCTGGCCCTCACCAAGGTCGCGCGCGGGCACCACCGGGAGGCGGCCGCGCAGCTCCGGCGCATCGACCGCGCGCGCCTCTGGTACGAGCTCTCGTGGGCGCCGCGCCCGGTGCTCGGGTTGTCGGTGCCGGGCGACGTGCGGCCCGCGTTCGACGCGTTCCTCCGCGACTTCACGCGGGCGTATGGCGACGCCGACTTCGCGGCGCTCGGCGAGGCGCTCGAGGCGTTCGCGCGCGAGCTCGAGCGCCGCTGACGCGCCGTCAGTCAGAACGCGGAGCAGCTCACGTTCAACACCCAGTCGTCGTGGCCGATGGCGGCGAACTCGCAGGTGAACGAGGCCGCCTGCGACGTGATGCCGGTGAACGAGAAGGCGTTGGCGATGGTGCACGAGCCGTCGACGCAGTTCGAGTACCGACGCACCGCCGAGGCGTTCGTCGCGTAGAAGCCGACCGGGCACTGGAAGTTGAAGGTGAACGTCTCCGTCGCCGGGGTGCTCGTGCTGCAGTACTTCGTCTGCTGGTTGCTCGTGACGGTCGTCGAACAGGCCGTCGTCGCGTTGGGGTTGCTGTCGCGACAGTCGAGCGTCGGCGGGCAGGTGAAGCGGTAGCCCGACGGCGCGCTGGTGCCGACGCAGAGGTTGGTGGTCGAAGTGTCTGCGCAGTAGCCGTCGTTGTCCTGGTCGCGGCGCATGCCGACGACACGCCACGTGCCGCTGTCGTTGTCGTTGCACTCCGTGAGGTCGAGGCACAGGTCGACCGAGAGGAAGCCCGGCGCGATGGCGACCGGTCCGACGCACGCGGGCGTTGGAGTGCTCAGGCAGTGCTGATCTCCATCTGCGTCGGCGTAGAGGTTCACGAGGCGGTACTTCGTGTTCGTCGTCTCGTCACAGTCGTTCTCTGCGTTGCACTCGCTGGCCAGCCGATAGCCCGGCAGCGGCGTCGTGCCCGTGCACTGCGACACCGCCGCGGTCGAGGCGCACGCGCGATCGCCGTCGGCGTCGACGCGCACGGTGAGCAGCTGGAAGGCCGCGGTGCTGGCGTCATTGCAGTCGTCGGTCGCGCGGCACTCGTTGCTCAAGGTCGAGCCAGCCGGTGCGGCGGCGCCGATGCAGAGCGTGCGTCCGGTGCCGAGGCAGGCCCGGTCGCCGTCGCGATCGGTGCGCACCGCCGCGAGCCGGAACGCCATCGAGTCGTTGTCGTCGCAGTCGTCGGTCGCGGCGCACTGGGCGGGGTCGCGCTGGCCGGCGCCGGGGGTGGTTCCCCCGCACACCTCGAGCGGCGGCCGTACGCAGGCGCCGTCGGCGTCGGCGTCGGTGCGCACCGTACGCAGCGCGAACTTCGTCGCGTCATTGCCGTCGCAGTCGAGGCCCCGCGAGGCGCTCGGGGCCACGAAGCCCATGGGGCAGCTGCCGAACGCGCTGCGCGACAGGTCGGGGCACTCCATGGTGAGGGTGGTGCGGTCGGTCGCGTAGCCGTCGCCGTCTTGATCGGGCAGGCAGCTGACGAGCAGTCCCTCATCGACTTCGCCATCGCAGTCGTCGTCGACGCGGTTGCACGTCTCGGTGCCCGGCGCGCCGGCGCTCGCCCCGCACGTCGGGCCGGCCGCGGCGCACACCACGGCCCCGATGCGCTGGCAGGCGCCGACCCCGACCGCGCACCCACCGTCGAGCTGCGCGCCGGCGTCAGCCAGCTCTCCAGCGGTGAACGCGACGTCTTCATCGACTTCGCCGTCGCAGTCGTCGTCGACGCCGTTGCAGACCTCTGCCGTTCCGGTGAGCGAGCAGCCGCCCCACACGCCGAACGTGGTGCAGGTCTGCGAGCCGGTGCCGCAGCACGCGCGCGTGGTGCCGGTGGTGCATTCGGTGCCGCCGCCGCCGCCCGTCGCGTTGCCTCCGCCCGTCGCGGTGTCGCCACCACCGCCCGTCGCGGTGCCGCCTCCCGTCGCGCGCCCGCCCCCACCTCCCGCGCCCCCCCCGGCGCGGCCACCATCGCCCTGCGACAGCTCGTCTTCGCTCGGCATCGAGCCACACGCGCCGCCGAGCACCATCACTGCAATCACGATCCAGGTTCGGTTCATGACGAACCAAGGTACCTGCGCGAGGTGGCGCGCGAGCCTGCGTGGCGCGTCGATGCAACGCTTTGGCGCGTTCTTCAGCGGCGGTTGCGCGCGCGCCACTCGCCCGGCGTCATCGCGTGCACGCGACGGAAGTGCTGCACGAGATGCGAGGCAGACGAGAGGCCGAGCTGCGCCGCGATGGCGTCGAGATCGAGCGTCGTGGCGGCGAGGAGCTCCTCGGCCTGACGGAGCAGGTGCTGTTGCCGCACCTCACGCAGCGACGTGCCCGCCGCGTCGAGTCGACGCTGCAGCGTGCGGGCCGAGAGGCCGAGGTGATCTGCGAGCTCCTCGGTCGTCGCCTGCGGGTGCTGGTGCAGCACGGCCTGCACCGTGCTGACGATCTCCGGCGCTTCGCCGACGCGACGGTAGAGGTCCTCGGTCGGCTCGTAGAGGTCGGCCACGCCGACCCGCGCGAAGCCCTCGCGCAGCTGCTCGACGCCGACGGCGAAGAACGGGTACGGGGGACGGACCACGCTCAGCAGCCCGGCCGTCACCACGCCCACCAGCCCGCCGCCGTGCACCATGGTGACCGAGCCGACGCCGCGCAGCGAGTGCTGCGTCCTCATCAGGTATGAGAGCAGGCGACGGAAGCCCAGCGCGTCGATGCCGGCGACGCCGCGCGCGTCGATGAAGCCGGCGCGACCGTCCCACGCGCGGTCGCCGGCGCCGATGCTCCAGTAGGGCTCCATGTCGGCGATGTCGTTCTCGAGCGGCTTGCCCCAGAGGAAGGTGCCGTTCGCGCGCGCGCCGTCCTGCCAGTAGCAGAAGCACCGCCCGAGGGCGTAGCGGCGGCTCCGGCCGTCGAAGTCAGAGAGGCTCGCCGCAGGGAGGAAGAAGCTCACGCCGGCGCGCTTGTACGATGGCGCGGCCCTCGGCCTCAAACGGAGCGTGTCACCGCACCACGTCGCACGACCAGCCGTCGTAGGTCGCGCCCACCGCGTCGGCGAGCCGGCGCAGCGGCATGGTGGTGCCGGTGACGTCGAGGTGCTCGATGAGCACCGGGCGCGCCATCACCAGCGTCGCGGCGTCGCGCTCCACGAGCCGGAAGCCGCGCTCGACGAGCGCCTCGCAGATGGTGGTGAGCTGCTCTGGCGTGCCGATGAAGACGTGCTCGAGGTCGTGCGGCTTCGAGAAGTCCGAGCCCGCCTCGCGCAGCCGCTCCATCACGCCGCGCTCGAGCATCCACGTCTCGTCGCGCTCGTCAGGGCGCAGCACCTCGTCGAACCAGGTCCAGCCCTCGTGGCGGGCGAGGCTCCACGCGGCGGGCCACGGCGCGCCCCACTGCGCGACGACCCGCTCGAAGGGCTCCGGGGCGTCGAGCTGAAAGCCGTACTCCACCACGCCGCCGAAGCGGTGCGTGCCGACCAGCAGGCCCTTCACCTTCGCGGCGAGCAGCGCGTCCACCAGGGCGTCGGCGCGGGCGTCGAGCTCGGCCGCGTCGGCGTCGCTCTGGCGGAGCCCGTCGGCCCCGGTCTTCGCCTTCAGCACGACCCGGCGGCCGTGTGGGAAGGGCGGGCGCTCGGCCTCGTCGAGGAGCGAGCCGTCGAAGGCCACCCAGCCGCGAGAGCCGTCGTCGCGCGGGTACTCGTAGGTCTCCCACTCGGCGCCGGTGACGAGGCTCCGCTTGCGGAACGGCAGGAAGCCCATCGCCTCAGCTCACCAGCTTCAGGAAGGCCGCCTCGTCGATGCACTTCGTGCCCAGCTTCGCGGCCTTCTGCGCCTTGCTCGAGCCGGAGTTCGGGTCGGCCATCACCAGGTACTGGAGCTCCTTCGTCACGCCCGACAGCAGCGTGCCGCCCTTCTGCTCCACGAGGTCCTCGAAGAACTTGCGCGGCTTCGACAGCGCGCCGGTGAAGCAGAACGTCTGGCCGGCGAGCGGGCCCGAGGCCTTCTTCGACACCGGCACCACGCCCACCTTGAGCAGGCGGTCGATCTCCTTCGAGCGCTTCTTGAGCCCCTCGAAGGCCGCCTTGCCCTTCGCCGGCCCGACGCCGGGCAGCGCCGAGAGCTCCTCGAGCGTGGCCTTGCGCACCTTCTCGAGCGAGTCGAAGCCGCCGGCCACCACCGCCTTCGCGGTCTGCGCGCCGAAGTTCTCGATGCCCAGCGACGCGAGGAACTTCGGCAGCGACAGCGGGAGCTGCGCCTTGAGGTTGTCGAGCACCTTCTTCGCGATGACCATCCCCCGGCGGTCGAGCTTCGCGATGTCCTCGGGCTCGAGCTGGTAGAGGTCGGCCGGCTCCTTCACCAGGTCGGCCTCGACGAGCTGCGCGATGAGCGTCTCGCCCCACTCGAGCACGCCCTGCGCGTCGACCCAGTTTTGAATGCGCCCCTCGATGAGCGCGGTGCAGTCGTCGTTGCGGCAGCTCAGGTACTCGCCCGCCTTCTCGAGCGGCGCCTTGCACACCCCGCACTTCTTCGGCGGCTTCGCGGTGGGGCCGACCTTCTTCACCACCTCTTCCACGTAAGGGATGACGTCGTTGCGGCGCGAGACGAGCACCTCGTCGCCGACGCCGATGTCGAGCTCCGCGACGCGCGAGGCGTTGGCCAGCGAGGCGCGCTGCACCGTCGCGCCCGCGAGCACCACCGGCGCCACCACCGCCACCGGCGACACGCGGCCCGACGAGCCGGTGTCCCAGATGATGTCGACCACCTTCGTCACCTGCGCCTGCGAGGCGAACTTGAAGGCCACCGCGGCGCGCGGGCGGTTGTTGAGGTCGCCCAGCATGGTGTTGACGTGCACGTCGTTGGCCTTCATCACCAGGCCGTCGATCTCGTAGTCGAGCGCCGCGCGCTTCTTCTTCGCGTAGCGCTGGTGCTCGGCGATGGCGCCCTCGAGGTCGGTCACCGCGAAGAAGGGCGTGTCGAAGCCGAGCTCGCCGATGCGCTTGAACTTGTGCTCCTCGGTCGGGTGGTCCTCGCCGTCGAGGTCGTAGAACAGCACCGAGAGGTGCTCGCAGCCCTGGCCGTCGAAGCGCTTGCTGGTGCCCGCCGCCTGGTTGCGCGGGTTGGCCGCGCCGGGGAAGGCCTTCTTCATGTCGGACAGCTTGAGGATGATCTCGCCGCGCACCGTGAGGTCGAGCGGCTTCTTGAGCTTGCCCGGGACGCCCTTCATCTTCGCCGCGTTGGGCGTGATGCGCTCGCCCACCTGGCCGTCGCCGCGGGTGATGGCGTGCTTGAGCTTGCCCTTCTCGTAGGTGACGGCGAGCGAGAGCCCGTCGAGCTTCTCGGTGACGATGAGGTTCTTCGAGATGGGCGAGAGCTTCTGCTGCGTGGCCAGCTCGTCACAGCGCGCGGCCCACTTGCGGAACTCGTCTTCGTTGACCGCCTTGTTGAGCGAGCCCATGGGGATGGCGTGCCGCGCCTTCTCCCACTCGGTGACGCTGCGCACCGGCGCGCCCACCGTGCCGAAGAAGGCGTGCTTCGGGTCGATCTCGCGGAGCTGGTCTTCCAGCGCGTCGTAGGCGGCGTCGGAGATGAGCGGCGTGCCGTTGTAGTAGGCGTCCTTGTACTTCTGGAGGTCGGCGACCAGCTTCGCGACGTTGGGCTTTTTCACGCGCGGCATCTTGGGAGCCGAAGTCGAGCCGCACAAGGCTATACCGGCGCCCGTGCCACGCCGCGCGGAGCCCCAGCACGCAGGTCGGGACAGCCTCGTCGCGGCCGCGGCGGAGCGCTTCTCGCGCGTGGGCTTCGCTGGCGCGAGCGTCAGCGACATCGCGAAGGACGCCGGCGTCACCCAGCCGCTGGTGAACCACCACTTCGGCACCAAGAAGGGCCTGTGGCAGGCGGTGGTGCACGAGCTGTTCGGGCAGCTCGAGGACGCGCTCCAGGCGTCGGAGGCGCGCACCGCCACGCGGCCGGAGCGGGAGCAGCTGCGCGAGCTGATCCGCACCTACGTCACCTTCTGCGGCGAGCACCCGCACCTGCTGCGCATGCTGCGCATCGAGGCCGACAGCGAGCTCGCGCGTGAGGTGCACCAGAAGTGGCAGCGCCGCTTCGTCGCCTACTTCGAGGGCCGGCTCGAGCGCGCCATCGCGCACCGGGTGCTGGCGCCGGTCGACCCGCACTTCCTCTTCTTCGTGGTGGTCGGCGCGGCCACCGAGATCTTCTCGCAGCGCGACCTCGCGCAGCGGGCCTTCCGCCTCGACGTCGCCGACCCCGCGGTCATCCGCCGCGCGGCCGACTTCGTGTGCGACTTCGTGCTCAAGGGTGCGTCACCCTGAACCGCGCTCCGGGCGGTGGGTTGACGCGTCGCGTCTTCGCGCTTATCAACTCATAAGCCATGACCGCACGACCCCTGCCGAAGAACATCCCCATGCCGCCGACGCTGCCGGTGCTGGGCAACATCCTCGCGATCGACACCGAGCACCCCGTTCAGGGGCTGATGAAGCTGGCCGACGAGCTGGGCCCCTTCTTCCGCATGAAGTTCCCGGGCCGGGACTTCTTCGTGGTGAGCGGCGCCGACCTGGTCGACGAGCTGTGCGACGAGACGCGCTTCCGCAAGCTGGTGCACGGCCCGCTCATCCACCTCAAGCCGATGGCGGGCAACGGGCTGTTCACCGCCGAGACGGCGGACCCCGCGTGGGGCCGGGCGCACCGGGTGCTGATGCCGGCCTTCGGGCCGAACGCGATGCGCGACTACTTCGACGGCATGCTCGACATCGCCGACCAGCTGGTCCTCAAGTGGGTGCGCAAGGGGGAACGCTGCGACCACGACGTCGCGGCCGAGATGACGCAGCTGACGCTCGACACCATCGCGCTGTGCGGCTTCGGCTACCGCTTCAACAGCTTCTACCAGAACGAGATGCCGCCCTTCATCGACGCGATGGTGCGCGCGCTCGCCGAGTCGGGAGACCGCACCCAGCAGCTGCCGCTGCAGACGAAGCTCAAGGTGGCCGCGCAGCGCCAGTTCGAGAGCGACATCGCGTTCATGAACGGGGTGGTCGACGAGGTGATCCGCGAGCGCAAGAGTGGGCGCACGAAGGGCGCGAAGGATCTCCTCGCGCTGATGCTCGAGGGGAAGGACCCCGTCACCGGCGAGGGCCTCGACGACGTCAACATCCGCTACCAGATGGTGACCTTCCTCATCGCGGGGCACGAGACGACCAGCGGCCTGTTGTCGTTCGCGCTCTACGAGCTGCTCCGTCACCCCGACGTGCTCTCGCGGGCGCGCGCGGAGGTCGACGCGGTGCTGGGCGGTGACCGCCCGCGCTTCGAGCACCTCGCGAAGCTCGGCTACCTCGACCAGGTGCTGCGCGAGACGCTGCGCCTGTGGCCCACCGCGCCCGCCTTCGCGGTGACGCCGGTGGCGCCCACCCGGCTGGGCAACGTGCTCGACGTGGCCCCCGGCGACGACCTGCTGGTGCTCATTCCCTCGCTGCACCGCGACGCCGCGGTGTGGGGCAGCGACGCCGACGAGTTCAAGCCCGACCGCTTCGCCCCCGGCCGTCGCGAGAGCATCCCCGTCAACGCGTGGAAGCCGTTCGGCACGGGCATGCGCGCGTGCATCGGCCGCCCCTTCGCGCTCCAGGAGGCGACGCTCGTGCTGGCGATGCTCCTCCAGCGCTTCGAGCTCCTCGCGCGCCCCGACTACGAGCTGGTGGTGAAGGAGACGCTCACCCTGAAGCCCGAGGGCTTCACGGTGCGGGTCAAGGAGCGCGCGCCGCTCGCGACGAAGAGCGCGCCGGTCGTGGCTCCGCGCACCGCGACGCCGCCGCCCACGCGCGTCGTCGGCCACGGCACTCCGCTCACCGTGCTCTTCGGCTCGAACACCGGCTCGAGCGAGGCCTTCGCGCGCCGCGTCGCGGGCGACGCCGAGCAGCGCGGCTATGCGGTGACGCTCGCGGCGATGGACGAGGCGGTCGACCGGCTGCCGACCGCGGGCGCGCTGGTGGTGGTGACCGCCTCGTACAACGGCCTGCCGCCCGACAACGCCGCGAAGTTCTGCGCGTGGCTCGACGGCCTCGCCCCGGGCGCGCTGAAGGGCCTGCCGTACGTGGTGTTCGGCTGCGGCCACCGCGACTGGGTCGCGACGTTCCAGGCGGTGCCGACGCGCGTCGACGCGGCGCTCGAGCGGGCTGGGGGCAAGCGGCTGATGCCCCGGGGAGAGGCTGACGCGCGCGGCGACTTCTTCGGCGACTTCGAGGGCTGGTACCCCGCGGTGTGGCCGGCGGTCGACGACGCGCTGGGCGTCAAGGCGACGGTGGGCAGCGAGCCGCTGTACGAGGTGAAGACGCTCGCCGAGGGCGCGGCGCAGGCGGCGAAGGCGCAGGGCTTCGTCACCGCGACGGTGCTCGAGAACCGCGAGCTGGTGGACCTCTCGTCGCCGCTGGGGCGCTCCAAGCGGCACGTGGTGCTGCAGCTCCCGGAGGGCGTGCGCTGGCAGTGCGGCGACTACCTCTCGGTGTGGCCGGAGAACCCGCCGGAGCTCGTCGCCCGCACGCTGCGCCGCTTCCACCTCGAGGGCGACGCGGTGGTGCAGCTCTCGACGGCGCGCCCCTCGGCGGCCTCGCTCCCGCTCGAGCGGCCCGTCACCGTGCGCGAGCTGCTCTCGTCGCACGTCGAGCTCTCGCAGCCCGCGACGAAGCGGCAGGTGGAGCTGCTGGTGGCGCTCACCCGCTGCCCGCCGGAGCGCGCGAAGCTCGAGGCGCTCGCCGCCGACTACCGCGCGCAGGTGCTCGACAAGCGGCTCTCGCTGCTCGACCTGCTCGAAGACGCGCCGGCCTGCACGCTGAGCTTCGCCGCGCTCCTCGAGCAGCTGCCGCCGCTCAAGCCGCGCCTGTACTCCATCGCCTCGTCGCCGCTGGTCGACCCGAGCCGCGTCGCCCTGCTGGTGTCGGTGCTCGACGCGCCGGCGTGGAGCGGTCGTGGTCGCCACCTCGGCGTCGGCTCGGGCTTCCTCGCGCGCGCGCGCCCGGGGCAACCGCTGCCCGTGGCGGTGAAGCAGCCGAACACGCCGTTCCGCCTGCCGGAGCAGTCGCGCGCGATGGTGCTCATCGCCGCCGGCGCCGGGCTCGCGCCGTTCCGCGGCTTCCTCGAGGAGCGCGCGGCGAAGAAGGCCGCGGGCGAAGAGACGGGCCGCGCGCTGCTCTACTTCGGCTGCGACCACCCCGACGTCGACTTCCTGTACCGCGACGAGCTCGCGCGCTGGGAAGCGGCGGGCGTGGTCGAGGTGCGCCCGACGTTCTGCAAGGCGCCCGAGGGGGAGCGCGTCTTCGTGCAGCACCGCCTGTGGGAGGAGCGCGACGAGGTGCGGGCGCTCATCCAGGGCGGGGCGAAGGTGCTCCTGTGCGGCGACGGCGCGCGGCTGGCGCCGGCGGTGCGCGAGGTGCTGGGGCGAATCCTCCCGATGCCCGGCGCGGTGGCGGCGCTCGAGCAGAGCGGCCGCTTCGTCGCCGACGTCTTCAGCTGAAGGCGGGCGCGCGGCGTGTGAGGCTCGCGCCGTGATGAAGGCGTGGACCGAAGCGGAGCTGCCCTCGCTCGAGGGCGTGCGCGCGCTGGTGACGGGCGCGGCGAGCGGGCTGGGGCTCGAGACGGCCCGCGCCCTCGCCGCGCAGGGCGCGCACGTGCTGCTGGTCGACCGCGACGAGCAGGCGGCGATGGCGGCGCTGGAGCGGATCCGCGAGGCCACGCCCGCGGCGCGGCTCGAGTTCCTCGCGCTCGACCTCTCGAGCCAGGCGGCGATCGCCGCGTTCTCCGCGCGGCTGGTGGGGCAGGGCGCGCCGCTCGACCTCCTCATCAACAACGCGGGCATCCAGCCGCTCGCCGAGCGCCGCACCACGGTGGACGGCTTCGAGCTCACCTTCGGCATCGGGCACCTCGGCCACTTCGCGCTCACGGCGAGGCTGTGGCCGCTGCTGATGGCCGCGCGCGCGCCGCGGGTGGTGACGGTCTCGAGCGTGATGCACCGCGTGGGCTCGTTCGACTGGGACGACCTGCAGATGGAGCGCGGCTACTGGTCTCAGCGGCCGTACAACCAGACCAAGCTCGCCAACCTGCTCTTCGCGCGCGAGCTGCAGCGGCGCGTCGACGCCGCGCGGCTGCACCTCAAGAGCGTCGCGGTGCACCCCGGCGTCGCGAAGACGGGCATCGGCGCCAACCGCGCGCGGCTCGGCGCGCTCTCGCTGATGGATCGCCTCGTGGGCAGGTTGATCGACGTGGCCAACGCCACGCTCGGCCAGTCGGCGCGCGAGGGCGCGGCGGTGACGCTCTATGCCGCCACCGCCGAAGCCGTCGAAGGGGGCGGGTTCTACGGGCCGAGCGGCTTCGGTGAGACGCGGGGACCGCCGGGGCGCGCGGCGGTGCGAGGGCACGGCGCCGACCCCGAGCTGGCGGGCAGGCTGTGGCGCGTCTCCGAGGCGCTGACCGGCGTGAGCCTGCTGCGGGCCTGAGCGCGCGCGGGTACCCTGCGCGAATGGACGCCCTCCTCACCCCCGCGCTCGCGCAGAAGAACCCCAACGCCTACCGGGCGCGCTTCAAGCGGCTCTCGCGCCCGGAGCAGGCGGCGCTCGTCGCGCGCCTCTCGCCGAGCGACTTCGTGGTGCACGCGGCGGCGCTCGGCGAGGTGCCCACCGTCGAGGTCGGCCTGTCGACCGATGGCGACGCCTTGAGCTTCTTCCGCGTCGAGCTGGGCGGGCTGCGCGTCAACGAGCAGGCGCTCGACTGGGGGCGAGCCGCGGCGTGTCTGCGGGTGGTCCTCGAGGGGCTCCCCGACGCCGTGCGCGTCACCGGCTTCGTGAGCCTCCCGCTCGAGGTGAGCGCGGCGGCGCGCGCGCTGGCGGGCCTCGAGGCGCTGGGCTGGCGGCCGGGCGAGGCCTTCTTCTCGCGCGACGCGACCGACGGCGGGCGCATCCGCTACGCGTTCGCGGAGGCTGTGGTGGTCGTCGCCGGCTCGACCGGGCGCGGAGACTTCCGCGCGCACGCGGCGGTGCCGGGCGGCGCCTCGGCGGCAGCGCAGCCGGCCTGGGCGGCGCTCTGCGCGGCGCGCGGGCTCGGCTGGCGCGTGGCGTGAAGTTCTCCCTCGGGCCCGGGCGCGAACCGCTAAGTTCACGCCTCCACCGCAAGGAGTGCCCCATGGCGAAGTCGACCCCCGAGGAGATGGAAGCCGTCACCGCCCGCGTGCTGGACCGCTTCACCGCCGCCGCGATGCTCTTCACCGCGCTCGACGTCAGCAACGCGGTGAAGGAGGCGCTGCCCGACGTGCGCCACCGGGAGATTTCCCCGCTGGTGCGCGACGCGTTCGACCGCGGCGCGATGGGCACCTACTCGCAGACCCTCATCGACGTGAACGCCGGCGACAAGAAGGTGCAGGCGTACCTGTACCACCTGCCGGCGCAGTCGCCGGACCTCTACGACGACAAGATGCGCTCGCAGCTCGCGAGGCCCCCCAACAAGGGCGGCGACAAGAAGGTGACCGACGCGAGCATCACCGACGACACCGAGCGCGCCTCGGTGCCCGTGGGCCAGGACGGCCGCGGTCGCGTCTCGCGCCGGCTCCTCTCGAACGCGGGCATCGAGGGCGATGAGGTGCTGGTCGAGGTGCAGGACAGCCCGCCGCAGCTGCGCATTCACGCTGAAGACGCCGACGTCGACGACGGCGAGCCGATCAGCTTCGAGCACCCCGACCTGCTGCACCTCCCGGAGGAGCTGGTGAAGATCTTCCCCTCGGGTGTGCAGCTCGTGGCGCGCGTCGACGGCGAGAGCGTGGTGGTCGGCGCGACCACCACCGTCGCGCCGAGCTTCGAGATGAACGGCTGCATTCCCTACCCGGTGACCTGAGCAGTCAGCGCGCGAGCAGCCCGGGCGCACCGCAGATGTCCGCGGGCGCCGCGAACTCCATCGGGCCGTGCGCGAGCGCGGCGGCGAGCTGCGGGTCTCCCGTCGCCCCGACGAGCCGCACCAGCGCGGCCCGCGCGTGGCCCAGCCCCTCGGGCCAGTCGCGCCAGTCGGCGTCGAGCGACGCCTCGAGCGCCGCGCGCGTCTCGACGAGCCGGCCCTGGCTGAGGCGCAGCCGGGCGAGCGCCCACCACGCGGGCCCATCGGCGGGGTAGAGCGCGAGGAGCGACCGCAGCGTCGCCTCGGCCAGCTCGAGGTCGCCGAGCTCGAGGCTCGCTTCCGCGGCGTCGAGCGCGATGCGCCCGTCGAGCGGGGCGTGCCGGCGGGCGGCGTCGAAGGCCCGCCGCGAGCCGTCGCCATCCTTCAGCTTCGCCGCCACGCGCCCCACGTTCGCTGCGAAGACCGCCGCGTCGGGCACCAGCTGCCGCGCCCGCTCGTAGGCCGCGCGCGCTTCGTCGAGGCGTCCTCGCGCCTCGAGCCACGCGCCGTGCTGCGCGGCGAAGCTGGCCTCGAGCGGGCTGAGCTTGCGCGCCGCCCACAGCCAACGCTCGGCGTCGTGCTCGACGACGTGCGCGCGGCGAAGGGCCATCGAGCCCCCGAGCTGCGTGAGCGTCAGGGCGGCGAGCCACGGCGCGAGGAACGCCAGCGCCGCGGGCGTCCTGCCGCTTCGTCCCGCAGGGAGCGAGCGCGCGAGGCACACCACGCCGAGCGCAGCCACCAGCACG
>JBMORD010000076.1:0-22644 GCA_049322495.1 Myxococcota bacterium
GCGCTCGCCGCGCCACCGAGGAGCGCGGCGCGACGAGCCGCCCACGTCGCGGCTTCCGCTACTCCCGGCAGGGCAAACGCGACCTCGCCTCGGCCGCACGGGCGGCCTCAAACTGATCTCACGCCCTCGTCCGCCCGGAACAACCCACGAGCCTCAGGGCCGGGAGCGGCGCGGCGGTGGCGGCGCGCTCGGCGACGGCGGCGGCGGGAGCAGCACCCGCAGCGCGCTCTGCAGCTCCTCGGCGTTGAAGGGCTTGGCCAGCTTCGCGGTGCGCGGCTCCGAGAGGAGGCTCTGCAGAATGGGCTCGGGCGCGTAGCCGGAGCAGAACAGGAACGGCAGGCCGGGGAGGATCTCCCGCGCCGCGCGGAAGGTCTGCGCCGCCGACAGCCCGGGCATCACCAGGTCGAGCACCACCAGCGCGGGCTTCTCCTGCTCGTTCGCCAGCAGCTCCAGCGCCGCGGCGCCGTCGCCCGCCTCGAGCACGCGGTGGCCGAGCTTCTCGAGCAGCCGCTGCATCGAGCGCCGGGCGAGGTCTTCGTCGTCGACCACCAGCAGCAGCTCGCGGCTCCTCGCTTCGGGCAGCCGCGCCCGGGCCTGCTCCTTCTGCTCCTCGTCCTTGAGCACCGGGAAGCGCAGCTCGAAGGTGGTGCCCTCGCCGACCTCGCTGCGCACCGCGATGTCGCCCTCGTGCGCGCGCACCGCCGAGTCGACCGTCGCCAGCCCGAGGCCCGTGCCGCGGCCGCGCTCCTTGGTGGTGAAGAAGGGGTCGAAGATGTGGGTGAGCACCTCGGGCGCCATGCCCACGCCGGTGTCGCGCACCTCGAGGCGCACGATGCTCGGCCCGTCGTCGACGGTGCGGAAGGTGAGGGTGCCGCCGTCGGGCATCGCGTCGCGCGCGTTGAGCGCGAGGTTGATGATGGCGTTCGAGAGCTGCGCGCTGTCGGCCAGCATGCGCGAGCGCGACGCGCCGAGCTCCACCACCACCGTGATGCGGCGGTCGAGCGTGCGCTGGAGGATGATCAGCGCGTCGGCGAGCACCGCGTGGAGGTCGGTCGGCACGCGCCGCGAGCGCTCCTTGCGGCTGAACGCCAGCAGCTGCCGGGTGAGGCCCGCGGCCTGCGTCGACGCGGTGAGGATGGTGTTGAGCGCGTCGTTGGCCGAGGGGCTGAGCGGCTCGAAGCGCAGCAGCTCCGCGGCGGCGGTGATGGCGCCCAGCATGTTGTTGAAGTCGTGCGCCACGCCGCCGGCGAGCTGGCCCACGGCGTCCATGCGGCTCGAGTGGCGCAGCTTCTCTTCGGTGAGGCGCTCCTCGGTCACGTCCTGGATCGCCCCCGACAGGCGGCGCACGTGGCCGTCTTCGGTCAGCTCCGGCACGGCGTGCACGCGCACGCGGCGGCGGCCCGACTTCACCACCAGCTCCACCTCGAGGCGGAACGGCGCGCCCCCGCGGCCGAGCGCGGCGTCGTGCGCGGCGCGGACCGTCTCGCGGTGCTCGGGGGCGAAGAAGCTGAGCGAGGTCTCGAGGTCGGGCGTGAAGGTGCGCGGGTCGAGCTCGAAGATGCGGAAGGTCTCCGAGGTCCACAGCAGCGTGCGGCTGCCGACGTCGAACTCCCAGCCGCCGATGCTGGCCATCGCCTGGGTGCGCTCGAGGAAGCGGCGCTGGCGATCGAGCTCCTCGGCGTTCTGCTGCTGCTCGGTGACGTCGATGGCGAAGCCCCCGACGCCGGCCGGCTTCCCCGTCGCGTCGAGCAGCGGGAACTTGGTCGACAGGAAGGTCCGCACCACCGGGCCCACCATCACCAGCTCGAAGCGCCGGTGCGCCTGCCCGCTGGCGAGCACCTCGCGGTCGTGCTGCGTGAAGTCCTCGGCCTCCTCCTTCGGGAAGAGCTCGTGGTCCGTCTTCCCCACCACCTCCGCCTCGGTGGTGTGGAACGCGCTCAGCCACGCCTCGCTGACCTGCCGGTAGCGCCCGTCGAGATCCTTGACGAAGGCGATGGACGGCGAGTGCTTGATGAACTGGGTGAGCAGCGGGTCGAGCACGGGCGGTGGACCATAGCTCCGAACGGCGCCGCGCGGCTGGGGCAGCTTTCCGTGACTGGCGGCGCTGCGCGGCGATACTCGCGCCATGCGGTCGTTCGCAGTGGTGTGGGTCCTCGGGCTGGCGGGCTGTGTCGCGGCAGATCTCGGCAATCGCGCGGTCTTCGCGGAGGTGACGTACGGCCTCCCGCATGACCCCGCGCCCGCGCCGCAGCCGACCTTCCAGCTCTTCGCCGAGCTGCAGGGCGTGGTGGCCGGCCCGTGGAACGACGCGAGCGCCGCGGCGCAGTGCCTGGCCTCGGTGAGCGCGGCCGATCTCGAGCGCCTCGGGCGCGCCACCAGCGGCACGCGCGACCCGCGCTCGTGGGCGCAGGCGCTCTGGGCGGAGCTCGCGTCGCTGCGCGTGAGCCCTCCCTGCGCGGCGGGCTTCGCCAGCGACCCCGAGCAGCTCGCCTGGGCCGTCGGCAAGTCGGCCGACACCGTCTTCAGCTTCGCCGGGCTCACCTGGCTCGACGCCTCGCGGCGCCCGGCGGCGTTCGCGGCCGGCGCCGACGCGCTCCATCGCGCCGCGGAGGTGGTGCGCGCCACGCCCCCCAACCAGGCCGCGCGCGCGGCGCTCCCGGTGCTCGCGCTGAGCGGCGGCGCGGCCAACGGCGCCTTCACCGCGGGCTTCCTCTTCGAGACGCTCACCGCGCGCGAGCTCGCCCTCGCGAGGCTCCCGGCCGACGAGCGCGCCGAGGCCGACGTGCGCTCGCGCTTCTCGGCGGTGGTGGGCACCAGCGTCGGTGCGCTGCTCGCGCAGCTGCTCGACCTCTCGCTCGTCGAGGGGCCGTTCTCGCCGCCGCAGCAGGCGTTCCTCGACGCGTGCAACGCGATGTCGCTGCGGCCCGAGGTGGCGCACGGCGACCTCTCCGGCGGGCGGGCTGACTGCTTCTCCGGCTGGCCGGCGCGGCCGTTCCCCGGCATTCCTCCGCAGGTGGAGCGCCCGGTGCAGCGGTGCGCGCTGGCGCTGCTGCAGCGCTACTTCGCCGACGTCGACGAGGCGGACCTGATGTGCGCGGAGCCGGGCTCGGTGCTGCGCGCGGTCGGCCTGCTCGGCGCGCCGCGCACCAACTTCATCCGCTTCGACCCGATGCAGCGGCAGCCGCTCGACGACGTGCTGGGGCTGTTCCACCAGCAGATGCGCGACGACGGCCTGCTGCGCGTGGTGATGTCCACCGAGACGACGCAGAACCAGCTGGTGGGCTTCGACGAGCGCGCGTGCGGCGCGGCGAGCGCGCCCGGGTGTCTCGGCGCGGGCCTCATGGCGTCGCTGGTGCTCCCGGTCTTCGCGCGCCCGGTGACGCACGCCTCGAGCGGCTTCGCCGAGAAGGGCGAGTGCGGGGTGTGGATCGACGGCGGCCTGCGCTCGGTGCTCCCTGCGCTGCGCGCCCTGTCGTACTCGCGCCCGACGCCGCTGCTGCCCGCGCCGACGCTGCGCGTGCTGGCGCTCGACACCGGGCGTCTCACCTCGCTGCCCTCGCCGAAGCCGCGCCTCGCGCTCGACCCGATGCTCAACTCGCTCGAGCAGTTCGCCTCGCAGCAGGACCTCACCGAGCTGGCCTTCGCGCAGCGCGCCGCGGAGCTGCGCGACGACGAGGTCGAAGCGCTCGCGCGCGAGGTGGCCGCGGCGACGCCGACGAAGCTGATGACGCGCCCCTCGGTCGACGACGCCCGGGTCGACGGCGTGTACGTGCCGTCGGACGTGCCGGACTGGGTGGTGGCGGGGGCGGGCTATTCCTTCGACCGCTACGTGATGCGCGGGCTGTTCCTCTGGGGGCAGCAGGTGGCGCGCGCGCGCTTCGGCGGTGGCGTGCTGGCGAAGCGGCTGGGCTGGCCGGCGGCGCTGGTGACGGCGCTCGAGGCGGTGCTCGCCGAGCGCGCGGCCGACCCCGACTTCCAGCAATGGCTCGCGAGCTACCAGCGGCCGGTGTGCCCGACGTTCGAGGCGTGGCGCAACGAGCAGGGGAAGAAGCGCATCAACGAGACGATGGCGCTGTGCGTGGAGCCGGCCGCCGGCCCGGCCTACTTCAGCTGCCCTGCCGGCGCGTGGGACCTGGGAGGCACGCCATGAGCGCGCTGGTGCTGGCGATGGTGCTCGCGGCGGCGCCCGACACGCAGGAGCCGCAGCTCCACGTGGTGGCGCAGCTCGGCCTCACCGGGGGCGCGCGCGCGGTGCTCACCCCCGAGGCGCCCTTCTTCTTCGGGCTCGACGGCGCGGTGGGGCTGCGCTTCGACCCGGTGCGCTTCGGCGCGAGCGTGCGCGGGCTCTTCTCGAACCGCGCTGGCCTCGACGTCGGCGGCTTCTTCACCGTCGACCTGGTGCGCGTGAAGCTCGACTCGAAGCGCTCGCTCGCGCTCTTCACGGGCGTCGACGTCGCCGGCCGCTGGGTGCCGGGCCGCGCCACGCCGTGGAGCACCGTGGTGCTCGGCCACACCGGCCTGCGGGCGCTCGGCATCTCGCTCTCGGTCGCGGGCGGCGCGGAGGTGCCCTCGGGCGTCGGCGACGGCGAGGTGCGGCTGGCGGTCGACTTCGTCGAGCTGTTCGCCCGCTGAGCGCGGCGGTATGCGGCGGGCATGAAGCCTGCCGTCTTCGACGAAGAGGCCGCGAGGAACTACGCCCAGGCCCCGGTGCGCAACGTGCCCGGCTACGCGGGGCTGCTGCGCATGACGACGCAGCTCCTCGCGGAGCGGGTGCCGTCCGCCGGTCGCGTGCTGGTGCTCGGCGCGGGCGGCGGGCTCGAGCTCCAGGCCTTCGCCACCGCGCACGCGGGCTGGCGCTTCGACGGCGTCGACCCTTCTCCCGAGATGCTCGCGCTGGCGACGAGGACGCTGGGCGCCCACGCCGCGCGGGTGCAGCTCCACCGCGGCACCATCGAGGTCGCGCCCGACGGCCCCTTCGACGGCGCCACGTGCCTGCTCACCTTCCACTTCATTCCGCGCGCGCAGCGGCTCGAGACGCTGCGGCAGCTCCGCCGCCGGCTCCGTCCGGGCGCGCCCTTCGTGCTCGCGCACCTCAGCGTGCCGGAGCACGAGCGCGCGACCTGGCTCCTGCGGCACGCGGCGTTCGGCGCGGCCGACGACGCCGACGCCGCGACGCTCGAGGCGACGCGCGAGGCCCTCGCGACGCGGCTGACCGTCCTCTCGCCCGAGGAGGAGGAGGCCCACCTCCGCGACGCGGGCTTCACCGACGTCGGCCTCTTCTACGCGGGCTTCGCCGTCCGCGGCTGGGTGGCCCGGGCCGGCTGAGCGCGCGGCGGCGCGAGGTGAAATTGACCCGCGAGAACGCCGGCCGGTTGCGGTACGCAGGCACCTCGTTCGGAGTCTCGAGTGCGTGTGACGTGTCGTGAGGGTGCTGGCCGGGCATCAGGAGTCGCAGCGTGTCGTCGGTGAATGCGCCGCAGTTGATGGAGCGGCTCTCCCGCCGCATGGCGCTGGCGCTCCTCTCGCTCGCGGTGGCGCTGGTGCTCGTCTTCGCGGCGGCGCTCTTCGCGCTCGAGCATCGCGAGGCCCGCGTGGAGCGTGACGAGCTCGTGCTCACCACGGCGCGCGCGCTGGTGCCGGTGGTGCTCACCGCGCGCCCGCACGGCGAGGCCCACCTCTCGGCGGTGCTCTTCGAGGTGCGCCGCGCGACGCCCGCGCTCCACTTCCTGCGGGTGGTCGACGCGAGCGGCGCGGTGCTCGCCCAGGAGGGCCGACGCCGACCAGGCCGCGCTGGTGACGGCGGAGCCGCACGGCGACCTCGCGCTCCGCAGCCTCTCGGTGGGCGGCGAGCCGGTGACCGAGGCGGTGGTGCAGCTCCGCGCGGCCGATGGCTGGCGCGGGCTGCTGCGCGTCGGGCTGAAGGCCGCGCCGCCCACGGGGCTCACCACCACACTGCTCGCCTCGCTCGGCGTGCTGGCGGTGCTGCTGCTGGTCGCGGTGCTGGTGCTGTGGCCGCTCAACCTCCGCCTCTCGCGGCCGGTCATCCAGCTCGCGAACGACTATGCGGGGCTGCTGGCGAACACCTCGCTGTACGTGGTCATCGAAGACGAGCAGCGCCGCATCGTGCACGCGAGCGACACCTTCTGCCGCTTCTTCGGCGCCGACTGCGTGGGGAAGACCACGCGCGCGGTGCTGGGCGTGCCCGAGAGCACGCTCCTCGAGGGTGAGGTCGAGCTGGTGGTGCAGGGCGTGCCGCGCACGCTGCACTTCGTGCACGCGCCGCTCGAGACGGTCGACGGCCGGCCGACGCGCTTCAGCCTGGTGGGCACCGACGTCACCGACTACCGCCGCGCGGAGCTGGAGCGCCTGCGCCTCGCCGCCGCGCTCGAGGGGCTCGACGACGTGGTGCTCCTCGTCGAGGACGGGCGCGGCGTGGTGTACGCCAACCCCGCGCTCCTCGCGCAGACCGGCCTCGTGCCCGGCTACGTGCACGGGAACGACCCGGTGGAGGTGCTCGCCGGCGACGACGAGGCGCGCGCGCTGCTCCGCGGCCGGGGGCGCGACTCGTGGCGCGGCCGCTTCGTCGGGCGCCGCGTCGACGGGCCGCCGTGGCAGTGCGCGCTCGCCATCGCGCACGTCGAGGGCGCGGGCTTCGAGGTGTGGGTGGCGCGCGACGTGAGCCGCGAGGCCGACCTCGAGGGGCAGCTCCGGCAGAGCCAGAAGCTCGAGGCCATCGGCCAGCTCGCCGGCGGCGTGGCCCACGACTTCAACAACCTGCTCACCGTGGTGCTCTCCAACACCCAGGTGCTGCTGCGCGACACGCTCAGCGAGGACCAGCGCGAGAGCCTGCAGATGATCGACGAGGCCGGGCAGCGCGCCTCGCAGCTCACGCGGCAGCTCCTCGCCTTCGGGCGGCGCCAGGTGCTGCACGTCACCGAGGTCGACCTGGGCGAGGTCGTCACCCGCGCGACGGCGCTCCTCCGGCGCGTCATCGGCGCGTCCATCGAGCTCAAGACCGACGTGCCGAGCGGCCTGTGGCCGGTGCGCGCCGACGCGGGGCAGCTCGAGCAGGTGCTGATGAACCTCGCCATCAACGCCCGCGACGCGATGCCGTCGGGCGGCACGCTGGGCATCGCGCTGTCGAACGCCACCCTCGAGGGTACGCCGACCGCCGACGGGCAGACCGTGCCGCCCGGCGACTACGTGGTGCTCCGCGTGGCCGACTCCGGCAGCGGCATGTCGGCCGAGACGCTCTCGCGCGCCTTCGAGCCCTTCTTCACCACCAAGCCGGCGGGGCGCGGCACCGGCCTCGGCCTCTCGACCGTGCTGGGCATCGTGCGCCAGAGCGGCGCCTTCATCTGGGTGTACAGCGAGCCCGGCCGCGGCTCGGTGTTCCGCATCGCCTTCCCCCGCCAGCGCGACCTGAAGGCCGCGCCGACCGCCAGCGCCGCGCCCGTCATCCCGCGCGGCAACGGCGAGCACGTGCTCCTGGTGGAAGACGAGCCCCTCGTGCGCCGGGTGATGGAGCGCATGCTGCTCGAGGCGAGCTACCGCGTGACGACCGCGGGCCACGGGCTGGAGGCGCTCGTGCTGCTCGACGGCGGCCTCACGCCCGACGTGGTGCTCAGCGACGTGGTGATGCCGCGCATGGGCGGGCTCGAGCTGCGCGAGCAGCTCCGCGCGCGCTCGCCGGGGCTGCCGGTGGTGCTGATGAGCGGCTACAGCTCCGAGGTGGTGGAGCTCGGCGGCGTCGACGACTCGGAGCTCCTCTGGAAGCCCCCCAGCCGCCCCGCGGTGCTCGGCGCCATCCGCCGCGCGCTCGGCCGGGGCTGATCCGCCCCCTCCCGACGGACCGGGGCTTGCGCATCTGGTCCCCAGCCTGCATTGATCCACGTCAATTCGCCGCGCCGGGGCGAAAGCTTCCTGATTTCCAGAAGTTCTCTCTCGTCGTCCCTCGAAAAACTGAGGCTCCGCATGAAGAAGCGACTGTTGACCGCCGCACTGGCTGCCTGCCTTTCCCTGCTCACGCCGGCCTGCGCACCCCAGGGCGCCGCGGGAGGCAACACCGCGAACGGCTCGCTCGGCGTGAGCCGTGACGACGCGCTGCTCTACGCGGCCGACGGCGACCTCGACACGGTGTTCGTGGTCGACGCGAAGACGCAGGAGGTCCGCCAGAGCATCAAGGTGGGCCGTCAGCCCGAGAAGGTGCTGGTCACGCCGGACGACACGGTGTTCGTCACCAACCGCCTCGGGCGCAGCGTGTCCATCATCCGCAAGGGTGACACGCAGGAGTCGACGCGCCTCGAGGTGGGCATCGAGCCGGTGGGCCTCGCGGCGTCGACCGACGGCAAGACGCTGTACGTGGTGAACGCCACCAGCCGCAGCGACTCGGAGTTCGGCACGCTGATGGCGTTCGACACCGCGACGCTCTCGCTGAAGTGGGAGCTGCCGGTCGGGCGCGAGCCGCGCGGCATCACGCTGATGGGCGACGGCAAGGCGGCCATCTCGCTCTACAAGGACGGCGACCTGGTGCTGGTCGACCTCGCGGCGGCGAAGGTCGTGAAGTCGGGCACCGGCGTGTTCAACGCGGTCAACGCGTCGGCGCTCGGCATCACCACCACCACCGGCGGCGGCACCAGCGGCGCGCCGCTCCCGCGTGACGTCGGGTTCCGCACCTCGACGGCGCACCCGCGCGGCTTCGAGGCCATCACCGTCTCGCCCGACGGGCAGCAGCTCTTCGTGCCGGCGCTCATCTCGAGCGACACGGTGTTGAACACCACCACCGGCGGCACCATTCAGGAGCCCATCCCCGGCGGCTCGTCGGGCTACGGCGGCGGCTCGTGCGGCACCACGGCGGTCGCGTCGCCCGCGCTGCTCACCTTCGACGCCGAGGGCCGGCCGCAGGTCGATGACCTCCAGACGTGCACCGGCGAGGGCGCGGCCGATCGCCCGCCGATGCTGCTCACCAGCCCGGTGCCCAACACGCCGGTGCAGGGCCCGAAGGCCATCGCCGTCGAGTCGACGGGGCGCTTCCTCTTCGTCGTCAACCACGAGTCGAACAACGTGGCCATCGTGCCCACCACGCGTGAGGCCAACACCAGCAGCTTCGGCGCGGTCGATCGCCCCGACTCGTTCGCGCTCAAGACGGGCACCGTCTCGCAGCTGGTGAGCGTGGGCGCCGGGCCGTCGGGCATCGCGGTGACGCACGATGGCAAGACGGCGTTCGTCTACAACTCGTTCGACCACTCGCTGTCACGGCTCGAGTCGACCAACGGCCGGGTGAACAACGTGGGCACCACGCGCCTCACCACCGAGGAGCGCCTCTCGCCCGCCGCCGCCGCGGGTCGCCGCCTCTTCTTCAGCGCCGTCGACGCGCGCATGAACAACCCGTCGACGGGCATCAGCTGCGCGACGTGCCACCTCGAGGGCCGTGAAGATGGCCACGTGTGGAACTTCCCCGACGGGCCGCGCCAGACGCCGTCGCTCGCGGGCCGCAAGACGATGCAGACCGCGCCCTTCCACTGGAACGGCGAGTTCAACGACCTGCTGGCGTTCATGACGCACACCGTGACCAACCGCATGGGCGGCTCGGGCGTCACGCCGGCCATGGAGGAGCAGGTGGCGGCCTTCATCGACTCGATGCCCGTCGCCGACAACCCGCACGCCGAGACGCCCGCCGAGGTGCTCGCCCGCGGTCGCAGCGCCTTCGACAAGGCGGAGTGCGGCTCGTGCCACGGCACCGCGACCTTCACCGACAACTCGTTCGCCGACGTCGGCACCTACGTGCGCGGCGGGCCGGTGGTGGACAACCCGGGGCTGCTGCCGCACGGCGGGCTCAACACCCCGTCGCTGCTCGGGCTGGCGCGCACCGCGCCGTACCTCCACGACGGCAGCGCGCAGACGCTCAAGGCGCGCATCATGAACGGCAAGACGCTCGACCTCCACGGCAAGACCTCGCGCCTCAGCGACCAGGAGGTCGATGACCTCGTGAGCTACCTCAAGGCGCTCTGAGCGCTTCGAGGTGTGCAGACGAGCCCTTCCCGGCTTCGCGCCGGGAGGGGCTTTGTCGTCTCAGGGCTCGAGGGTGATGCCGTCGTAGAGCTCGTCGACGAGGAACGAGACGCGGGGCTCGTCGAGCTGCACGCGCTCGCCGCTGCGGAAGTCACGCTCCGTCCAGCCGGAAGACCCCCGACTGACGACGGTGAGACGGCGCTCGCGATGCGAGACGAAGAGGACGGCTCGGAGCGACGGGAGCTGCCGGTAGTGGCTGAGCTTGTCGCCGCGGTCGTAGTCCTCGGTTGAGCGGCTCGTCACTTCGACCAGGACGCTCGGGTTGGTCGCCGCGTGCGCGTCGAGCGGCGAGGGCTGCGGCGGGCCACAGATGACCGCCGCGTCGGGGAAGGTGGTCAGATCCGAGGCGTCGATTCGGACCCGCAGGTCCGAAGAGTACGCAGTGCACTTCCCGAGGAGCGCCTGCCCGAGGATCCTCGTCGCGGCCGCAGCGAGCGCCGCGTGCGCGATGGTGCCCCCGGCCATCGCATAGATGACCCCGTCGCAGTACTCGAGCTTGACGTCGCTCAGCTCGAGCGCGCGGAGGAAGTCGTCGTAGGAGGAGAGTCGCGGAGCGATGCGGTGACTCTACAGCCGCGCGGGGCTTCGTGCTTTGCACCACGCCATGACCTCGCTCCGTCCCCCGACGCCGCTGCCGGCTTCGTTCTCGCGGCCGACGGTGTTCCTCGCCGGGAGCATCGAGCTCGGGACCGCGGAGGACTGGCAGACGCGCGCCACGACCGTGCTCGAGGACCTCGGCGTCGTGGTGCTCAACCCGCGGCGCGAGGCGTGGGATGTGTCGTGGGAGCAGCGCGCGCGCTTTCCGCCCTTCCGCGAACAGGTCGAGTGGGAGCTCGACGCGCTCGGCCGCGCAGACCTGGTGCTGATGCACTTCGAGCCGGCGACGAAGTCACCCGTCACGCTCCTCGAGCTCGGGCTCTTCGCCGCGAGCGGGAAGCTCGTCGTCTCGTGCCCCGACGGCTTCTGGCGCAAGGGCAACGTGGAGATCGTCTGCGAGCGCTTTCACGTGCCGCTCGTCGACTCGCTCGACGCGGCGCTGGAGCGCGTGCGCGTCAAGCTCGGGCCGGGGTGATTCAGTCGTCGAGGTGCGGGTTGGCGTCGAGCCGGTGGTAGTCGCGGCACTCGACGCAGAAGTACTCGCGCGCGGTGGCGGCGAGGGCGTCTTCGACGAGCGGCAGCGCCTTGAGCGCGAGGCGCACGTCGCCGGCACGCTGCGCGGAGAGGGTGGCGTCCATGAGCGAGGTCGCGGGCACGGGGAGCTCGAGCTCGAAGAGGTGCCACGCCGCTTCGATGCGCGCCGCGGGCTTCTGGCCGGCTTCGCCGACGAACCTGGTGAAGGCCACCGCGAGCGCGTCGAGGTCTTCGACGTGCGCGAGGAGGAGCTCGGTGAGCTCGGCACCGTCGTGCTTCGCGAACGGCGCGAGCGCGCGCGCGACGGTCGGCTGCTCGAGCTCGACGGCGAGCACCATCGCGCGGCGGTAGTGCTCGCCCTCGGAGCGGTCGGCTGACGGGCCGCCGAGCTGCTCGATGCCCGAGATGAGGGTGGTGAGGTCCTGCTCGCGCGCGGCGGTGAGCGGCTCACCTTCTTCGAGGAAGCGCTCGGTGAAGAGGTCGAGCTCGAGCTCCTTCGCGGCGAGCGCGCCACGTGGGGACAGCCGCACGAAGAGCTCCGTCGCCGCCGCGTCGGCGAAGTCGGCGAACTTGCCCTTGCCCTGCCAGAGCGGCGCCCATGCCGCTGCCAGCGCCTCATCGTCGTCGGTCTCGAAGCGCGCCTTGAGCTCCGCCTCGGTCGTCGTCACGCCGTAGTGGGCGAGCGTGTTGAGGATGGCCTGCGTCTCGTAGGTGTGGAGGCCGCGCGTGGTCCACTGCTTGTCGACCAGTGTCATGCGCGCGGTGTAGCGCTCGCTCGCGCCGGGCGCCCTGCTGAAAGTGCGACCCGGGCGGGCTCAGGGGCGAGGTGAGGGCGGGGTGGTCGACGCCGTGCTCGTCGCGAAGGAGCCCCTCACCTCGAGCCATTCGTCGCGCCAGTGACGCTCACTTCGTGGTGGTGACGTTCTGGCGGTGCGGCAGGGTCGTGCCAACAACCCTCCCGCACTCCCAGTTCAGAACAGCGAGCGCTGCGGGTTTCGCTCGGTCAACGTGCGCGCGAGCGTGTCGAGCCAGGCGTTCGTCTTCAGCATCTTCGACGTCACCCACACGCTCACCCAGCCGATGCCTGCGAGCCGCGAGGCAATCTCCCGGTCGCGCTCGAACTGGTGGCGCTGTCGGTGAAACGCCCAGCCGTCGACGTGCAGCGCGACGCGGTGCTCCAGCCACACGAAGTCAGCGCGGCTGATGAAGCCCTTCTCGTCGCTCAGGGAGAACTGGTGTCGCGGCCGGGGCAGCCCGCGCGCCCTGACCTTCCGGAAGACCTGGTTCTCGAGGGGCGAGTCGGTGTGGACGCCCCCGCGGTCTTCGATCAGCTCGAGCAGGGATGAGACGCCTTGGCGGCCTCGTCGACGCGTGCCGATGGCGCGCTCGACTTCGCCGTCAAAGCCCGGCGTCTTTCGCATCGCGGCGTCGAGTGCACCATCGAGCGCCGCGACTTCGACCGTTCCCGCGAGGTCGATCAGCGTGCGCTTGAGCTCGACGACCCGCAGGTTGTCGATCTCCACGGTCTCGAAAGGCACACGCGAGCGGTGAACCCGGTACCCGGCGGGCGTGACCCCAAGACGTATCTGGTTGAAGCGGCGATGTGGCACCGAGACCTCGATCTGTCCGGGTCGGGTCTGGAACCCGTCGAGCTGGTGGAGGCTCGCGGCGCTTCGGTGCGAGAGCGCGGCGTGTGGCCCGAGCCAGCGCAACACCCGCATGGCGCGGTGCTCCCAGGTCTGTGGCAGCCACGAGCAGGCGAACACCCCGCGGAAGACGCGCTCGAGCTCGCCCCGCTGCACCATCCAGCGAATCGTCCCGCGACTGAGTCGCGCCGCTCGCAGCTCGTCGATGGTGACCACTCCAAGTGTGCACACCGCCTCCACCCGCCGCCTGTCGTTCATGTGGCCCGTCATACCGGCGCCCACTGACACGGCCGCCGAACTGGGAGTCTCGGAGGGCTGTTGGCGCGACCCTGCCGCACTCCCAGAACGTCACTGTCACGAAGTGGGCGTCAACTGCGCGACGCTGAGCCTCGACTCGAGGGGCTTCGTCGTGCTGGGCACTGCGAAGCACCCACTGAACTCATCGCGTCCCCTGAGCCCTGGCACAACGTTCCATCGACTCCGCGGCGCCGCGAGGTTAAGCGGGCCCCATGTTCTCCAAGGCCGTCGTGCTGGTGCGCATCGCGCTGGCGAACATCTTCTCGAGCATGCTCAACGTCTTCGTGGGCATCGTGCTGCTGTTCGGCTCGGCACTGCTGGTGGTGGGCGGCTCGGTGTTCGCGACGCTCGACGACTCGCTCTCGAAGAGCATCATCTCGTCCATCACCGGGCACATGCAGGTGTACGGTTCGCGCTCGAAAGACCCGCTCGAGATCTACGGCAAGGTCGACGGGTCCGACTCGCAGCTCACGCCCATCGAGGACTTCAAGGCCCTCAAGGCGCAGCTGCTGACGCTGCCCAACGTGGCGCGGGTGGTGCCGATGGGCGCCGCGACCTCGATGCTCAGCTCGAGCAACACCGTCGACGTCACGCTCGAGCGGCTACGCGGACTGATCCGCGACCAGGCCGACGAGGCGAAGCGCCGCCCGCAGGCCGAGTTCGACGCCCAAAAGCAGGCGCTCATCGGCCACGTGCGGAACATGGTCTCGGTGCTCCAGAAGGACGTCGAGCTCGAGACCGAGCTCACCGATGAGAAGAACCTCGATCGCGAGGCGCGCGAGGTGCTGACGAACGCCGGCTCCGACGCGTTCTGGGCCGACTTCGACGCCGACCCGCTGAGCCACCTCGAGTACCTCGAGAACCGCCTCGCGCCCATCGTGTCCGACGCCGACATGCTCTTCGTGCGCTACCTCGGCACCGACCTCGACGCGTACCAGGACAGCTTCGACCGCATGACCATCGTCGAGGGCACGAAGGTGCCGACGGGGCACCGCGGCATCCTGCTCCCGCGCTTCTTCGTCGAGGAGTACCTCAAGCTCAAGAACGCGCGCCGGCTCGACAAGATCCGCGACGCGCGCGCCGCCGGCCGCTCGCTCGCCGACCCCGACGACAAGGAGCTCCAGCGCTTCGTGAAGGAGAACCAGGCGCAGACGCGCGAAATCGTCCTCCAGCTCGACGCGCTGGCCACGAAGGACGCGGTGGCGAAGCTCCAGAAGCAGCTCGGCGCCGAAGACACCGACCTCGCCACGCTGCTCACGAAGTTCTTCACCGTCACCGACGAGACCTTCGACGCGCGCTACCGCTTCTTCTACGACGAGCTCGCGCCGATGCTCTCGCTCTACCGCGTGAAGGTCGGCGACACGATGACGCTGCGCTCCTTCGGGCGCTCGGGCTCGCTCACCACCGCGCTGGTGAAGGTGTACGGCGTGTTCGAGCTCAAGGGCCTCGAGAAGTCGCCGCTCGCCGGCGCCAACGCGCTGGTCGACCTCATCACCTTCCGCGAGCTGTACGGCTTCCTCACCGCCGAGACGAAGGCCGAGCTCGACGCGATGAAGGCCGAGACGAAGGCGAAGGAAGTGAGCCGCGAGAACGCCGAGGCCGACCTCTTCGGCGGCGACTCCGAGGTGGTCGAGGAGGTGCAGGCGAAGGCCTTCGACGACGCGCTCCCAGGCCAGGCCGGCGGCGTGGCGAAGAAGAAGAAGCTCGAGGACACCTTCACCCCCGAGGAGCTCGACGACGGCATGGTGCTCCACGCGGCCATCCTCCTGAAGGACGGCTCGGAGCTCGCGCAGCTGCAGACTGAGGCCGAGCTCGAGAAGCTCCTCGGGAAGGACACGCCGCCGCCCGACGCGGCGAAGGTGGCCGCGGCGAAGGCGCTCGTCGACGGGCGCACGCTGGGCTTCGCGCTCACCGCGGCGCTCTCGCAGGTGGTGGCGCTCGAGGAGGCGCGCGCGAAGGGCGAGTTCAAGCCCTCGGTGACGGCGCTGCTCGGGCTCAAGGAGGCGCTCAAGGCCGACCGCGCCACGCTCGAGCCGCAGACGGTGGCCACCATCGACGCGCTGCTCACCGGCGCGAGCCCGAAGACCTTCGTGGTGAGCTGGACCTCGGCCGCCGGCTTCCTCGGGAAGTTCATCGCCTTCTTCCGGCTGCTGCTGGTGGCGGTGGTGGCCGCGTTCGCCTTCTTCGCGCTCATCGTGGTCACCATCGGGATGACCATCGCCACGCTCCAGCGCACGACGACCATCGGCACCATGCGGGCCATCGGCGCGCAGCGCACCTTCGTCATCTCGATGGTGCTGGTCGAGACGGTGATGCTCGCGCTCACCTTCGGCGCGGCGGGCGCGGCGCTCGGCTCGGCGGTGGTGCAGTGGCTCCACGCGCGCGGCATCCCCGCGTGGCGCGACGAGCTGTACTTCTTCTTCTCGGGGCCGGTGCTGCGGCCGGAGCTGAGCGGCTCCGGGCTGCTCATCGCCGTGGTGGCCACGCTGCTGGTGAGCGTGACCGCCGTGCTGTTCCCCCTCTTCCTGGCGACGCGCATCGCGCCCATCACCGCCATGCAGGCCTCGGAGAGCTGACCCATGTTGCTGCGCATCGCGTTCCTCTCTCTCTGGCAGCACCGGCGCCGCACCGGCGTGCTGATGACGGCCATCGCGCTGGTGACGGCGCTGATGGTGGTGATGCTTGGCATCGGCGAGGGCATGAACCGCTCGCTGGTCGAGTCGTCGACCACGCTCATGAGCGGGCACGTCAACGTCGCCGGCTTCTTCAAGGTGACCGCGGGCACCGCGGCGCCGGTGGTGACGCACGCGAAGGAGGTCACCGAGGTCATCCGCAAGACGGTGCCCGAGCTCGACTACATCGCCTCGCGCGGCCGCGGCTGGGCCAAGGTGGTGAGCGACACCGGCTCGACGATGATCGGCCTGGGCGGCATCGACATCGCGAACGAGCCCGGGCTCCAGCGCGCGCTCAAGGTGAAGGAAGGGCGCCTGGAGGATCTCGCGAAGCCGGGCTCCATTCTCCTCTTCGAGGACCAGGCGGCGAACCTCAACGTGCGCGTGGGTGACGCGCTGACGCTCTCGGCGCCCACCGCGCGCGGGGTGAACAACACCGTCGACGTCACGGTGGTGGTCATCGTGCGCAACATGGGGATGATGAGTCAGTTCTCGTGCTTCATGAACGAGACGACGCTGCGCCAGCTCTACCAGCTCAAGGACGACACCACCGGCGCGCTGCAGGTGTACCTGAAGACCTCCGACCTCGAGGTGGTGGAGAAGGTGCAGGCGCGGCTCCGCGACGGGCTGGCGAAGGCCGGCTACACGATGATGGACCCCGACCCGCGCGCGTTCTTCATGAAGTTCGAGAACGTGAGCCGCGAGCCGTGGGTGGGCCAGCGGCTCGACCTCACCAACTGGCACGAGGAGGTCAGCTTCGTCGCGTGGACCGTCGACCTGGTGAGCGCGCTCTCGTTCTTCCTCGGCGGCGTGCTGCTGCAGATCATCGGCGTGGGCATCATGATCGTGATGTGGATCAGCATTCGCGAGCGCACGCGGGAGATCGGCACGCTGCGCGCCATCGGCATGCAGAAGACGCGCGTGCTGGCGATGTTCCTGCTCGAGGGCTTCCTGCTCGGCCTGCTGGCCACGCTGGCGGGCGCGGCGGGTGGCGTGCTGCTCTCGCTGGTGCTCAACGCGGCGCACGTGACGCTGCCGATCGGCGTTCAGTTCGTGCTGCTGTCGGACAAGCTGCTGGTCATCCCCACGGTGCGCTGGGTGGGCCTCGCGGTGGTGTTCATCACCGGCGTGGTGACCATCATCTCGGTCATCCCGTCGTTCATCGCGGCGCGGCTCAAGCCGGTCTCGGCGATGCAGCACGCGGGGTGACAGGCAGTCCGAGCGGAGGCGACATGACGGGTCGATGGGTGGCGGTGGTGGTGGTGGTGTTCTCGTCGTGCAAGCCGGAGCCGAAGCAGCCAGGTGAGCCGGAGTTCCGCGCTACGCCGCTCGCGGCGTTCCCGCGCTGGCAGCTGCGCGAGTCAGCGCTGCCGAAGTCGTTTTCGCCTGAGAAGCCGACGCGAAACCTCCTCGAAGGTGAGGAGCGGCGCGCGTGGCAGCTCATTCGCGGCAAGGGGAAGCCGTACGAGCCGTTGGCCGACTTCGAGTCCATCGACGCGTTCGCCTGGTCTCGTCGCATCGCGGGCGTTCAGGTGGTGGCCTTCTCGACCTGGCAGCAGCTGCCGACCGGAGTCGCCGAGGGGCTGTGGCTGGTCGTGCCATCACCGGACGGTGGCGTCGCGGCGGTCGAGCTGCTGGCGGAAGACGTCGAGGACGGAGAGCATGACGAGTACCACGACGTGGTGTCCTTCGAGGGCGATGGCTTCGTGGTGCGGCGCGAGAACCACGAACGCCACCGCGTGGTGTTCGACTTCGACGCCGAGCTGGAGGCGCGCATCAAGGCGAAGGAGGCGCGGTCGCATGACCTCACGAATGAGGCGACCCGGACCGTGCGCGTGAGCCCGCGCGGCCTCGAGTTTTCGTCGTGGCGCTACGCGAACAACGACGGGAGCTTCCGCGACGCGAAGACGGGCGACTTGCTGGCCATCGATGACAACGGCCTGTGGTACCACCCGAAGAACGCGCGCGACTGGAGCCGCGTGTCGGTGGACGGCGAGGCGCAGCGCCAGCTCCGCTTCGAGGCGCGCCTCCCGCAGTCGCCGCAGCAGCGCTCGGTGTTCACCTTCGACGACGCTCGCACCACGGTCACCCTGCGCAGCCCGGACGGAGCGGAGCACCGCTTCCAGCGGCTCGAGTAGATCGATTCTGGCGGCGGCTCGTTGAAGGGGCACCAACCCATTCCCCAGGTGCCCCATGCCCTCGTCCGTCCTGCGCCGGCTGTTGCTGGCGTGCTCGCTGCTGCTCCCGCTGGCCTCCTTCGCGCAGTACTCGTCGTACGCCGGGCAGAACGCGCCGGCCGCGGTCGTCACCGAGAAGTACACCGACTCCGGCGGGCGGGTGCACCAACGCCAGGTCGAGAAGAAGCTCGACGTGCAGCGCGACACCTACGGCAACGCGCACGGCAACCAGTACGACCTCGCGGTCGACGGCGCCTTCGACGGGCAGACGGTCGCGGTGCTGCACCTCTACACCGGTGAGAACTTCGACTTCTCGTTGCCGAAGGAGGCCCTCAAGCAGAAGGGCTTCTCGGTCTACCGCTGGGTGAACCAGCCGCCCGCGCCGAAGGAGCTCGAGAAGGCGCTCGAGAAGGCGTGCCAGCTGTGGATCATCTCCGACTCGACGCGGAAGCTGAACGACGAGCACCTCGCGGTCGTCGAGGCCGCCTCCAGCGCGGGCGATCAGGCCAGCCTGCTGCGCCTCGAGGTCGGGCACTTCGAGGTCATCGCCCCGGGCACGCCCGCGTGGGAGCGCATCGAAGAACGGGTGCTCGAGCTGCTGCGCTGATCAGCGCGCGGCGTGCTTGTCGGCGAAGCGCTCGACGTTCACCAGCCACGCGGCGGCGTTCTTCACGTAGCGCGCGGTGCCGGCGGTGTCCCACTTGTAATAGAGGCGCGTGAAGCCGCCGTCGAAGATGGCGCGCTTGCCGTCCTTGTCGAAGAAGCCGGCGACGAGGTTGTCGGCCGAGCCGTAGATGAGCGGCGAGAGCACCTCGTTGGGCTGCACGGTGGCGATGGTGATGCCCTCGTAGATGAACTCCAGGCCCGTCGAGAGCAGGTGCCGCCGCAGCACGCCCGCCTTCTTCGGCGCGCTCTGCAGGCCGACCGTCTTGTCGCCCATGAGGTTGCCGAGCATCTTCACGCCGAGCAGCGCCTCGCCCACCGCGTTCGCGTCGGCGTAGTACGGCTCGTTGTCGCCCCAGATGTACACGCCGTGGCCGGCGTCGAAGAACCTCTTGATGTACTGCTCGCCGGTGCGACGCTTGAGCAGCGCCGCCGAGACGAGCAGCTGCTTGACCCCGAGCGGCAGCAGCCTCCGCGGAGACGCCTCGACGTACCGCGCCGGGTGCTCGCTGGGCGTCGCGCCGAGCAGCGGCACGATGACCGGCTGGCCGCACACCCGCGCGTCGAGGCCCACGAAGGGCTCGAGGTCGGCGGGGCCGTCGAGCGCCACCGCGAGCGTCAGCGGCAGCGGGTCCTTCACGTGGAGCTCGCTCTGCGCCGGCAGCCGCCCGCGCGCGGCGAGCCAGAGCGCGGCGTGCGCGCCCGCGGAGTGACCGATGCTCATCACCCGCCGCAGGTCGAGCGGGTACCTCTTCGCCAGCGCGCGGAGGTGATCCGTCGCGTGCGCCCAGTCGAGGAACGTGCCCGGCCAGCCGCCGCCGTCGTGGCCCACCTGGCGGTACTCGATGTTCCACGTGGCGATGCCGCGCGCGGTGAGCGCCGAGGCGATGGCCGCCGTGCTGCGCGTCGTCGCGTAGCCCTTCGTCCAGCAGCCTCCGTGGATGACCACCGCCACGGGGAAGGGGCCCTTGCCGCGCGGGAGCCGGAGCTCGCCGAACTGCAGCGGGTCCTTCCCGTAGGGCTCGCGCGTCGCCTCCGAGGCGTCGAGGCGATCGACGTCGTCGGGCCCGAGCGGGTCGGCGTGGGCGGCGAGCGAGACGAGGCTGAGCAGCAGCGCGCGACGGAGCACGGTCATCGCGCCTCGGTCAGCTCCTGGCGCTTCTTCTCGAGCGCCTCGGGCGTGGCCGCCTTCGCGTTGAGCTCGGTGAGCGCGTCGAGCTCCGGCTGACGCTCGGCGTTCATCGGCGGCGTGCCCTTCGTCACCGTGCCCGCGGAGAACGCGCGCGGGTCGATCGACTTGCCGCTCCCGTCGAGCTCCGCCTGTGGCTTCGCCGGCGCGAGCTCGGTGAGCAGCACGAAGCCCGTCTTCTGGTCGGCGGTCGAGACGCGGTGAAAGCGCTGGTCCTTCGCGTCGACGCCCAGCCAGCGCACCTCGGCGCCGGCCTTGAGCGTGACGAGGGCCGTCGACTTCGGCTTCGCCTCCTTCCGCAGCGGCGCGTCCCTGGCCAGCCAGAGCGGGTCTCCCGGGCCGATGGCGAGGGCCGACGTCGCGCCGAGCAACACGAGACAGAGGAGCGTGCGCATGGCGGGACCGTAGAGAAACTCGCCCCGAAAATCGCCGCGAAATGCGGCGCAGAACGTCACGTCGCTTTGCAGACGCACCCATGACGACATGCCGGCCCGACGCGACAACCACGGTGGAACCCGCTCGGAGGTCTGCATGCTTTCGGTTGGCACTCGTGGCTCTGACGTGACGCGCCTGCAGCAGCAGCTCCGCGCGGCGGGCTTCAACCCGGGCGGCGTCGACGGTGTGTTCGGCCCGAAGACGAAGGCCGCGGTGGTGGCGTTCCAGCGCGCGCGGGGCCTGAGCACCGACGGCGTGGTGGGCCCCAACACCAGCCAGAAGCTCTTCGGCTCGCGCGACGTGAAGTACTACGACGGCAAGAGCGACTTCTCGCCGGCCCCGGTGCCGCCCACGCCCGCGCCCACCGGCGGCGTGCCCGCGAAGGTGCAGCGCTTCATCGACGTCGCGGTGGCGCAGACCGGCAAGCCCTACGTGTTCGGCGCCGAGGGGCCGAGCTCCTTCGACTGCTCGGGGTTGATCAACTACGCGCTCCGCCAGGCGGGCGTGAACGACGGGCGCACTACCGCGGCGGGCTACCAGGCGCGCTTCGCGAGCTCGCGGGTGTCGAAGGATCAGCTCAAGCCGGGCGACCTGCTCTTCATCTGGTACCCGAACAGCCGCGGCATCCCGAAGGGCACCGCGTCGCACATCGAGATCTACCTCGGCAACGGTCGCTCGATGGGCACCGACAACCCGCGCGAGGGCGCGCGCGCCGAGCCCGTCGACTGGGCGCACGTGGTGAACATGTCGCGCGTGCCGGCGCTGTATCGCTGAACGGGAATCAGTGAAGCTCGTCGCATGTCGCTCTGCGTGGAATGCGGGCTGTGCTGCGACGGCACCCTCTTCCAGCGCGTGCCGCTGGCGGTCGACGAGGCCGCGCGGCTCCCGCGCGCGCTGACGCTCGCTGACGGTCAGCTCGTGCAGCCCTGCGGCGCGCTCGACGGCTGCCGCTGCACCATCTACGCGGATCGGCCGTCGACCTGCCGCACCTACGCCTGCCTCGTGCTCACCAGCCTCGAGACGGGGCGCATCAGCGAGCGCGACGCGCGCGGCGCCCTCGCCGAGGTGCGCGCCGCCCGCGCGGAGGTGGCGCGCCTCAACGCTGGCGCCCTCGACGAGCGACAGGCGCTCACCGAGGCCCGCGAGAAGCTCGCGCGCGGGGAGGCCAGCGACGACCTCCGCGCAGCGCTCTCGCGCCTCGCCCGCCTCGCGCTGCTGCTGCAGCTCCCGCCCGCGGCGCGGTGACGAGTGGCGTCACTCGAAGGTGGTGAGGTAGCTCATCGCGAAGCGCGAGTCGGCGAGCGCACCGGAGGAGTCTCGGCACTGCACCTCGACGGTCGTGTCGCTGCCCACGGTGCTCCAGCCGACGACGGCGCAGCGCGTGTCGAGCGTGGCGTAGGCCGTCACCATCGCGCTGGTCTTGCCGACGCCGGCGAGCATCGGAATCAGCACCATGTACCTGCCGGGCGCCAGCCGCGTGGCCGTGAGTGTGGCCCCTGTGCTGCTCCACTGGAACTGGGCGTCAATCGATGCAGGAGCCACGTTGGAGAGCCACGCGTACGCGCCTGCGTGAGCGGCGTTGGCGACGTGTTGATCGGTGTAGCGAAGGGTCCACTGCGCATCGACCGGGGTGCCGGTCGCGTCGAAGCAGCGAACCTCCACGAGGTCGATGTCCCAGAAGGCGACCGAGCACCGCTCCGGCCCGCTCCCGTACGCGGTCACGTGCACGTTCCCCGCATCCATCGTGAAGCCGCCCAACCTCGCCTGGTAGTGGCCGACCGCGATTCGGGTCACCTGGTTGAGGCCCTTCGAGTTGAACGAGTAGCCCGCGGCGGGCGAGTAGCTCGCTGACGACGGCTGGTTGGCCCAGAGGTACGCGCTCTGTCGCGAGTTCCCACGGGACTCGTAGAACTGCGCGACGAAGCGGCTGTCGGCGGCCGACCCGGACGAGTCGAAGCAGCGAACGCCGAGGTGCAGGCCGTCGACGAATGCATCCCAGCCCGCGACCTTGCAGAAGCGGCCCGTCGAGTCGTAGGCCGTCACCTGCACGTTGCCGCCGCTGCTGGTGATGCCCGGCATGCGGACTTCGTATTGCCCCACCGCGGAGCGAGAGATCGTCACCGGTCCTCCCGGGCTGAAGGCGAAGTCGGGGTCCGCGGTGTAGCTGCTCGCCGTCGACTGATCCGCCCACACGAAGCCGAAGGACTCCAGAGGGGCGACGCCCGCGTCGGTCGCAACGCCCGCGTCGGTCGCAACGCCCGCGTCGGTCGCAACGCCCGCGTCGGTCGCAACGCCCGCGTCGGTCGCAACGCCCGCGTCGGTCGCAACGCCCGCGTCGGTCGCAACGCCCGCGTCGGTCGCAA
>JBMORD010000077.1:0-22640 GCA_049322495.1 Myxococcota bacterium
TGAAACGCTTGTCGGTCGCAGGCGAGAGCCCGACGCTGGCCGCCGCCGTCGACGCGCCGGGCGCGAGCCGCGCGTCGAGCTCCGAGAGGAACGCGGTGCGCCACAGCAGCCGCATGCGCGCCACGCTGCCTTGCCCGCGCGTCTCGCAGTCGAGCGGCGCGCTCGGCACGTCGGTGCGCGTCTTCGTCTCGTCACGCGGCCCCGCCAGCTGGCCTTCACAACCCGTGAGCACCACCAGCCCGAGGGCGAGCCATCGTCGCATGCGCACCTTGAGCCACGAGCCGGGCGGAGTGGCTCACGCACCAAAGGGAGTCGAAAGTCTCGTGGTTACGGGGGCTTGTCGGTCGAGTTCGCGCGCCAGGCCGCTCGCGTCTCCCGGCTGGACGACGGTCGCCTCGAACCAACCCCGCGCGCGCTCGGTCGCGAGGAGTGGGACGCCACCGCGGGCTGCCGCGGACGTCTCGGGCGAACAGCACTCGACCCACGCCGGGGCGATCACCGCGCGGACCGGCGGCGGCGGCCGCGACAGGACGTGCAGGCGTGGATGCTCGAGCGACGACGCGAGCGTGCCGGGGCCGCGCCGGGCGAGCAGGGTGCGCTCCTTCGTGCGCTCGACCGCCGCGAGCGCGACCTCGAGGCCGTGGCGCGAGGCGGTGGTCCCGGCCAGCAGCACGAAGGGGCTGTCAGGGCGGTGGCTCAGCAGCAGCGTCGGCCTGGGTGAAGGCAGCGCGCCGAGCCGCGTGGCCTCGACGCGCTTCGCCAGCAGCTTCCGCGCGTAGTGACCACCGACGAGGACGCGCGTCGCGAGCACGTGCTCCTGTTCCTGCCGCGCGACGATCGACGGCTCGGCGCGGAAGTTCCGCAGGAAGCCCGCCTCCGGCAGCGCCTCGGCCGCGTCGTCGAGATCGCGATGGAGCTGCCGCAACACCGGCAGATCGTGCAGCAGCACGCGCTCGGCACGCGGTGCGCGGGCGAAGGTGCGGAGCGCGCAGAGGGACGGCGCGAAGATCTGCGTGACGTCGTCGGGCACCCAGCGGGAGACGAGGAGATCGACTGCCTGTCGGAGCTCGAGCGTCAGACGGAGCTCGGCGCCATGACCGATCGCCGCTGCCGCCCGACGGCTCGCCGCCCGCACGAGGGCCCAGCCGGGCAGAGAGAGCTGTCGCACTCCGCGCAGTGCGTGCCGAGGCAGCATCGGCGCCAGCACGCCCGGGACTGCCCAGGGCGCGATCACCAGGCACTCGCGGCGATCGAGCGAGTCCAGGAGCGGCTCCAGCCACGGCGCAGGCTCGGGGGCGATGACGAGCTTCACGCGACCTCCACGCGCGCATGGCAGGCGGTCTCACCGCAGGTCAGGCAGTTGCGCTGCTGGCGCTCCGGGGTGAGGAGGCGCGTGCGGTTCCTCCCGAGGTCCTCCGTGTGCCGGGCCCCGTCAGGGCCGATCCGATGCCGCACCACGCGGTTGTGTCGGATGCGCCCGTCGGCTTCCTGCGTGATGCGCTCGTCGACCGTGTCGAGCTCGAAGCGCTCGGCCAGCAGACGATCGGCCGTGACTGAGACGAGCAGGGCGTCGTCGCGCACCTGGACCCCGAAGCGCACCCCGCGCTCGACGGCGCTGAAGCGCAGATCGACGTACGGCCAGAGCACGGTGGCGTCGAGGCCACGCGGCACGCCCGGCGGAGGCTCGACCGCCTCCATCGAGTGCCCGTGTCGCTCGTCGATGCGCAGGCCTGCGCACGCCGCCGCCTGGAAGAGCACGCGCGCGAGCAGGCACAGCCCTCCGCCGATCGCCGGCACGATGCAGCCGCCGGCGAGCTCCATCCCGTAGCGATAGCCCCGCGCCTCCGTGACGCGGCCGAGCGCGCGCCAGAACGAGAAGGTCTCGCCGGGCGCGAGCACCACGCCGTCGAAGCGCGGCGCGGCGAGGGCGAGGTTGTGCTTCTTGCCCGCCTCGAAGGTGGGGTGCTCGTTCGGTCGGCTCAGGCCCACGCGCGTCGCCCACACCACGTGCGGCAGCGGGCGTGACGACGTGCGCGGCGCGGGGAATTCGTCAGGCCGTGTCCCCCAGGCCACGAGCCGCCGTGCGCCGAGGGCCGCGATCTTGAGCCTCCGCGTCCACACGGCCGCGGGTGAGGCGTCTCTCAGCGTGGGTTCGCCCGTCATGCCCGCGAGCAGGGCAAGAAGCGTGCTCCCGCTCAGCCATGGAGCGCGACCACCAGCGGCACCAACGCCCACGGAGCGCCGATGGCGGCGAGCGTGACGAGCGCCAGCCGCACCTCCTTCGGCGGGTTCGCCGGCGAGGCGCTCACCGTGCGCACCGCGATCACCAGCGCCGCCGCCTGGAGGGCGAGTCCCGGAAGAAAGCCGAACCCGAGGAAGGGGGTTGGCAGGGCGAGCAGCGCGAGCACCAGCGCAGTCAGGATCCACATGGCGCTGAAGTGACGCGCCAGACGGGTCAACGCTTCACCCGAGGCGCGCCTGGTCGTTCATGGCCGCCATCAGGCGGGCTGCCTCACGCCCCGCGGAGCATCGACACCACCCAGCCGACGTGCCGGCCGTTCGCCGTCGACAGGCCGTGCTCGCGGATCATCTCCGTCTCGAGGATCCGCTGGTGCGCCTCGATGTTCGTGTGGAACCTGGAGTCGGGGATGACGGCGCCGGTGGGCATCACCTGCCGCCCCTCGATGCGCATGCGCGAGAGCACCTCGAGCGACGCGAGGCGCAGCAGCTCGTAGCGCTCGCTCTCGAAGCCGGGCTCCGCGGCGACCGCGACGATCAGCTTGCCGAACGTGGGGTCCTTGTTGACGAGCGTGTCGCCCGCCTCGAAGCCGACGTCGAAGCGCACGTTCACCTCGGCGACGCCGCGCACGCCGGCGTTGGTGAGCGCCTGGCGGATCTCCTCGGCCTTCGGCAGCTCGATGACGTCGAAGGTGCCCGCGTTGGGGAGGAAGAGCCCCTGCTTGCCGTCGCGCGGATCCTTGAGATCGGCGCGCCACGTCTCGGCGTTGATGCGGAACTCGCGCGCGACGTGCGTGTTGACGACCGCCGACTGCGGGAAGGGGATCGGCCGGCCGCTGGCGATCAGGAACTGGAGCGCCGGCAGATCGAGCTTCGCCAGCGTGCCGTCGGCCTGGCGGATGCGGTGCGCTTCTTCGGTGACGGGGTGCTCCACCTGGATGCGCGTGTTCATCTCGAGCAGGTAGAACTTGCCGCCCTTGTACATGAGCTCGACGGTGCAGGCGCCGACGTAGCCGCAGTCGTCCGCGATGCGCGTGGCGATGTTGCAGATGCGCTCGGCGAGCGCGGGGTCGTCGCGGAGCAGGGCCGGCGGCGCCTCTTCCTGGATCTTCTGGCTCGCGCGCTGCTCGGTGCAGTCGCGCATGCCGAAGTGGCGCGTGTTGCCGAAGCGATCGCGCAGCACCTGCACCTCGAGGTGGATCGTCTCGGGGATGTTCTGCTCGAACATCACGCCGTGATCCCAGCCGTTGGCCTTGATCTCGCCCAGCACGCGCTGCACCGCGGCGGGCACGCCCGCAGGCTCGCCGATCACCACCTGGCCGCGACCACCGCCGCCGTTGGCCGCCTTGAGCCGGCCGGGGAACGAGAAGTGGCCCGCCTCGTGGCCCTTCGCGATCGCCGCGGTGATCGCGTCGGCGTCGGTCTCTTCGATCATGATGCCCGGCGTGACCGCGGTGGGATCGATCGCCTGGGCGAGCTGGCGGAACTTGCGCTTGTCGCCGGCGCGCTCGACCACGTCCTGCATCGGGCCGATGAAGACGATGCCTTCTTCGCGGAAGACCTGGATCGCCGCGCTGTTCTCCGCGAGCGGGCCGTAGCCGGGGTAGAGCGCCGAGCGGGCGAGCTCGACCTCCGCCTTCGCGCCGAAGCGCTCCTTGTAGGCCGCGTGCACGCGCTCGGCGATCTGCCGCGCGTTGGCGTAGCTCTCTCGGAAGCTGCCCTTGAGCCCGATGGTGAAGCCGCCGAACTTCTTCGCCAGGCGCACCTGCAGCGAGTTGGCGTCGTCGGCCTCGCTGAAGAGCACCACCGGCGTCGCGCCGAAGGCCACCGCTTCCCGCACCGCGCGCACGCCCATCTCGCCCTTGTCGGCGACGATCACGTAGGCGAGATCGCCTTCACCCACCGTCGTCGCCGGGAGCCGGGTCAGATCGTACGTCGCCAGCTCGATCACGTCGGCCACGCGCGGCGCGTTCTCCATCAGCGTCGCGGCGTCGCGGTGGAGCCGCGTGCGGAGCGTCTTCACCAGCTCCGGGTGCCGGTGGAGCGCGACGAGCAGCCGCAGCCCCTCGTCGCCGTCGGACTCGAGGTGCGCGGCGAACTCCACGAGCGGGGTGGTGTCGACCAGCCGCGCCCAGGTGTCGCGCTCGGAGATCACCGTGCGCGCGACCTGCACCCGCGCCCAGATGTTGAGCAGGCGCGTCGGCCCCTCGGCGTGCTTCTTCGCGAGCGGCGGCTCCCACGCGAAGTGACGCAGCCACACGTCGCCGTTGGCGATCAGGAAGCGGAGCGCCACGAGGCGGTGCCCGAGGCGGCCGAGGGGCAGCGAGCGCAGCTGCGGCAGCCACGCGTCGGCGGCGAGGGTCGCGAAGACGGCGTTGCAGCCGATGTTGATGCCACGCGGTCCAACACAGGCCTGAACCGCAGCGAGGAGGTCAGTGTTCTGGGGGGCAGTCTGAGTACGCACGCGGGCGGGCTCCTATGGAATCAGGCGAGGGGGCTCAAGTAGCACTGCGTCATCAGGCGAGCTCAGCGCACTTCGCCCCGGTTCATCGCCTCGGCGCGCTTGCGCTGCTCGGCCAGCGGGGGAACGTTCCACTCCGCGCGCTCGGCGTCGGTCGTCGCGGGCTCCACGTCCCACAGCACCCACTTCCCGTCGGCGCCGGTGCGGAACTGCGTGCCGTAGTGCTGCGGCTTGCCCTCGTACATCAGCTTGCGATCGAGCGAGGCGGCGGCCAGCCAGCGGGCGCCGTCGTGGGTGTCGTCGAGCTTCAGCGCCTGCATCGACAGATCGTGCGCGCGCTGGGCGTGGGCGGGCGTGCTGCCGTGCTGGAACACCATCGCTGCGTGGAAGAAGTCTGCTGCGACCTTCGCTTCTCCCGCCGCGAGGATCTCCTCGACGCGCTTCTCGCGCGCTTCGTCGCGGGGCTTCACCTGCGCCCAGTCGATCTGCCCCTGACGATCGGCCTGATCGGCCTCGAAGATCCGCGCCAGCTCCGCGTTGAGGGTGGCGAGCCGTTGGGCATGGCCCTCGTCGATCGCCTTCAGCGCCCCGGCCCAGCGCGGGTCCTTCTTGAGCGCGGCGAGGTCGGTGTCCTGCTCGAGCTGGGCGCTGGTGCTCCGCCCGCGCTTCGCCTCCGCGGTCAACTGCGCGAAGGCGCGCTCGGCGTCGCCGGCCAGGGCGTAGCAGCAGGCCGCGTTGTACGGGTCGCCGCCGCGCTCGAAGGCGGGCCCGCATGAGGCGAAGTCTTTCGAGTCGTAGGCGCGCTGGGCCGCGGCGCGCACCGCGACCTTCTCGGCGCGCGAGAGGGCGGGCGGAGTCGCCGCGACGCGGGCGCACCCCGAGAGGACGAGGGCAACGAGGAGGGCTGGTCTCATCCGATCGAAGCTAGCCGAACTCAGAAGGTGGTCTGCACGCCTGACGCACCCGGCGCGCCGGCGTTGCCCGGCGAAGTCCCCGCGGCGCCCGGCGTGCCGATCATGAACGAGGTGCCGCTGATCGGGGTCCACGTCGAGCCGCTGTTCTTCGCGAGGCCGTAGACCGAGCCACCCGCGCCTCCGCCGCCATGGCCGCCCGGGCCGCCGTCGCCACCGCGGCCACCGTTGCCGCCTCGCGTCGCACGGCTCGAGTCGGGCGGGTTGGGCGAGGTGCCGCCAGCGCCGCCCGTGCCGCCGCTTCCGCCGTTGCCTCCCGCGCCGCCGTTGCCGCCGTTGCCCGCGCGCGTCACCACGCCCTGCGCGCTCACCTGCGCATTGAAGAGGAAGATGCCGATCGACGCGCCGCCGCCGCTCCCGCCGCCGCCCGAGGCGCCGCCGCACGCGCCCTCACCACCGCCACCACCGGCCGAGCCGTAGCCCTGACACGGGTTGCCCACGCCGATGCCGGTCCACGGGATCCACCCTCCAGCGCCACCGCCGCCGCCACCCCCGCCACGCCCCGGAGTGCCCGGAGTGCCGGTCCCGCCGCTGCTGGGGATGAAGCCGTTCGCCCCGAAGGTGCCGGCCGAAGCGCCCGCGCCGTTCGTGCCTCCGGTGCCGCTCTGGCCGTTGCCGCCGAAGTAGGGCGCGCCCGTGGGCGAGGTGCTCTCCGGAGCGCCGATGCCCGCGAGGCCGGTGCCCGCAGGCGCGGCCGCGCCGTTGTCACCCGGCACGACGCTCGAGAGCTGATCGTTGGGCGAGGTCTGCTTCGACGGCTGCCCGCCGCCGCCGCCCGGGTAGCCGCAGCTCAGCCCGCCCGAGTTGCCGCCCGCGCCGGCGATCGGCCGCTGCCCGCCGCACGAGTTGACGAAGAGGCCGAAGTTGCAGAACGCGGCGAAGTCGCCGCCGCGCGCGTCCTGGGCGCAGCCCTCTTCTCCGTTGCCTCCGGGGGCGCCGTTGCGGCCAGGCGTCCCCGCCGTGCCCGCGGTTCCCGGGGCGCCGTTGCCCGCGCGGATGTCGAGGCTCTCGAGCTTCACCGCGCTCGACTCCTTGATGAAGGCGCCGTACGCGGTGGGCGCGCTCGGCGTGCCGTTCGAGCCCTCGAGCCGCAGCGCCTGGATCAGCACGTTCGACGCGCCGTCGAGCCGGAGCGCCGGGTTGCCGTTCTGCACCGCCACCTGGTTGGTGAAGTTCCGCTGCCAGGTCATCGGGTGGTACGCGCCCGCGACGTTGATGCCCGACGCGCCGAGCAGCTCGAGCGGGCCGGTGTAGCTGCCCGCGGCCACGTAGACGTCGCGCTTGCCGGTCGTCACCACCGCCGTCATCGCGGCCGCGAGGGTCTGCTTGGGCGCGGCGCGCGTGCCGGGGTTCGCGTCGTCACCACCGGTCGAGACGAACACGCCGTTGTTCAGCTCGCCGTCGATGCCGTCACAGTTCGCGTCGACGAAGTTGAGGTCGGGGAGGTCGGTCGTCGACGTCGGCGTGCACTGGTACTCGCAGCCATCGGCGGGATCCTGGTTGAGATCGATCCACCCCGCAGCGCAGACGAACTGGCACATCGAGTTGACGCAGGTCGCGGTGGAGTTCGGGCGCGTGCACGTCTGCCCGCAGCCGCCGCAGTGCATCGCGTCGTTGGTGGTGTTCACCTCGCAGCCGTTCGGGTGCTGGCCGTCGCAGTTGCCGAAACCCGCGTTGCAGGTGCCCACCTGGCACGCGCCGGCGGTGCAGACCGGGGTGGCGTTGGCCAGCGCGCAGGGGCGGTTGCACATGCCGCAGTGGGCGACGTCGGTCATGGTGTCGAAGCCGTTGTCGCGGGTGCCGTCGCAGTCGTCGTCGATGCCGTTGCAGGTCTCGGCGGTGGGCATGCCCGGCGTGCAGCTCGCGACGCCTCCGTCGACGCACGAGCTCGCGGTGCGCTCGCAGGCGCCCACGCCGCAGGAGGCCGTCATCTGGTCCTCGTCGATCCGCCCGTCGCAGTCGTCGTCCTTCCCGTTGCAGGTCTCCGCCTGCGCCTCGGGCGCGTCGCACACCACGTCGTTCGACACGAGATCGCACTGCTTGATGCCGTTGCAGGTGCCCAGCGCGTTGGTCGTCTGGCACGGCTGCTGGAAGTCGCCGCGCGCGAGGCACGCGCACGAGGCGTTGATCGGCACGCACTGCTGCACCTTCGGCAGGCCGTCGACGCCCACCGCGTTCACGCAGCGGTAGCCCGTGGGGCAGCTCTGATCGAACGCGCAGTCGCGCCCGCACACGTTCTCGCCGTTGACCACGATGCAGTGATCCGACGGGTAGGGGCAGTCGGTGTCGGCGACGCAGGGCGCGCAGAGCTTCCGCTGATCGGGCTGGCACGCGAAGCGGTTGGGCGTCAGCTGCACGCAGACCTCGGTCGGCAGACAGCCGTCGCCGCAGCGGCGCACGCAGACCGGCGTGAAGCCCGGCGCCGCGTCACACAGGCCCGTGCTGCAGCGCTCGTCGTTTTCACACGCCTCGCCCTCGTTGAGCTGCGTGGGCGCCGCGGGCTTCTTCGCGCACTCACAGCCGGTGACGGTCACGACGGCGAACAGCAGAAGAAATGGAGCTCGACGCATAAGGAGGGCGCCCTTCGCAGGTGCAACAAAGATCTTCAAATGGAATGTGTGCGAGCTGCTTACACACCGCGTCATGCGACTGTGCAGGCGCTCGATCTTTCAAGACATCACGTCGCATCGCGGCTAATTCGCGCCCGTCGGTTTCCACCAACGGAGCTCGAAGACCGCATGAAAATCCACGAGTACCAGGGCAAGCAGATCTTCAAGAAGTACGGCGTTCCCGTGCCGCGCGGCATCGTCGCGAAGACGGCTGAGGAGGCCGAGAAGGCCGCCATCGAGCTGGGCACGAAGGTCACCGTGGTGAAGGCGCAGATCCACGCCGGTGGCCGCGGCAAGGGCGGCGGCGTGAAGCTCGCGAAGTCGCCCGCGGAGGCGAAGCAGATCGCCTCGCAGATGCTGGGCATGATGCTCAAGACGGTGCAGACCGGCCCCGAGGGGCAGAAGGTCCAGACGCTCTACGTCGAGGAAGGCCTCGACATCGAGAAGGAGTACTACCTCGGCGTCACGCTCGATCGCGCCAGCTCGCGCATCACCTTCATGGCCTCGACCGAGGGCGGCGTGGAGATCGAGGAGGTGGCCGCCAAGCACCCCGAGAAGATCATCCGCGAGTCGGTCGACCCGGCGGTGGGCTTCCAGGCGTTCCAGGGCCGCAAGATGGCCTTCGCGCTCGGCCTCACCGGTGACTCGGTGGGCAAGTTCGTGAAGTTCTGCGCGGCGCTCTACACCGCGTACGTCGAGACCGACGCGGCGCTGGCGGAGATCAACCCGCTGGTGAAGCTGAAGAACGGCGACATCCTCGCGCTCGACTCGAAGATGAACTTCGACGACAACGCGCTCTTCCGCCAGAAGGACGTGGTGGCGATGCGCGACGTCGCGGAAGAGGATCCCCGCGAGGCGCAGGCCAAGGAGCACGACCTCGCGTACATCGCGCTCGACGGCAACATCGGCTGCATGGTGAACGGCGCCGGCCTGGCGATGGCCACCATGGACACCATCAAGCTCGTCGGCGGGCAGCCGGCGAACTTCCTCGACGTCGGCGGCGGCGCCTCGAAGGAGAAGGTGACGGCGGCGTTCAAGCTGATCCTCGCCGACCCGTCGGTGAAGGCGGTGCTGGTGAACATCTTCGGCGGCATCATGAAGTGCGACGTGATCGCCGAGGGCGTCGTCGCGGCCGCGAAGGAAGTGAAGCTCAACGTGCCGCTCGTCGTGCGCCTCGAGGGCACGAACGTGGCGCTGGGCAAGGAGATCCTCGCGAAGTCGGGGCTCGCCATCACGCCGGCGGACAACCTGCGCCAGGCGGCCGAGAAGGCCGTCGCCGCGCTCAAGGGCTAACCCACAGACTTCGGAGACACAGACACCATGAGCATTCTCATCGGCAAGGACACCCGGGTCGTCGTGCAGGGCATCACCGGCTCGGCGGGCTCGTTCCACGCGAAGCAGTGCATGGAGTACGGCACCCAGATCGTCGCCGGCGTCACGCCGGGCAAGGGCGGTCAGATGTTCGAGGGCAAGGTGCCCATCTTCGACACCGTCGAGCAGGCGGTGAAGGCGACCGGGTGCAACACCTCGATGATCTTCGTGCCGCCTCCGTTCGCGGCCGACTCGATCCTCGAGTCGATCGACGCCAACCTCGACCTCGCCATCACCATCACCGAGGGCATCCCGGTGAACGACATGGTGAAGGTCAAGCGCGTGCTGCAGAGCGGCGTGAAGACCCGCCTCGTCGGCCCCAACTGCCCGGGCGTCATCACCCCCGGCGCGAAGTGCAAGATCGGCATCATGCCCGGCCACATTCACCGGCCGGGCAACGTGGGCATCGTGTCGAAGTCGGGCACGCTGACCTACGAGGCCGTCTTCCAGATCACCAACCTCGGCTTCGGCCAGTCGACGGCCGTGGGCATCGGCGGTGACCCGGTGCACGGCACGAACTTCATCGACGTGCTCGACATGTTCAACAAGGACCCCGACACCGCCGCGGTGATCATGATCGGCGAGATCGGCGGCAGCGCGGAGGAAGAGGCCGCCGCGTGGGTGAAGCAGAACATGAAGAAGCCGATGGCGGGCTTCATCGCCGGCGTCTCGGCGCCTCCGGGCAAGCGCATGGGCCACGCCGGCGCGATCATCTCCGGCGGCAAGGGCACCGCGGCCGAGAAGATCAAGGCGATGACCGAGGCCGGCATCCTCATGGCCGCGTCGCCGGCCGAGCTCGGCACCACGCTCGTCGAGTCGGCGAAGCGCGCGAACGTGAAGCTCGCCTGAGCCTCACGCACCACTCGCAGTGACGAACGGCGGACTCCAGCGATGGAGCCCGCCGTTTCCGTTCTCAGCGCTTCGCGCCGGGTGATCGTCGTCGTCGGCGCTCACGGTGCAAGCTCTCGCCGCGACCCTTTCAGCTCGGCGAGATACCGCCGCGCATCCTGCTCGTTGAACACCTTCTCATGCGTGCGCGCCTCCTGAAGACGCGGAGACTGCGAGCAGCTCGCGGCGATCATCCCGGCATCGCTGGTTGCTCACGGTGCGCGGGCGCAAGCTGAGGCCTCCGAGCAGGTTCAGACCAGCGAGAGCACCGCGCCGGCGCCGCGCGGCGAGAGGCGGAGCACCCGGCCCGAGCGGAGCCGCACCGTGAGCGCCGCGTCCGCCTCCACCGACTCGATGATCTCGCCGCCCAGCACGGGGAGCTCGATTGCGCGCGTGCCCGGCTCCTCGAGCAGCGTGGTCCAGGCGATCCACGTGACGACGCCCGACGGGTCGAGCGAGGTGTGGTGCCAGCGCCCGTCGCTCAGGAGGAGCGCCAGCACCGCCGGCTCATCGTCGGCCGCACCCGCGCGCACGAAGGCGAGCGCTCGCTCGATGCGCCGCCCAGCGACCGCGGGGATGGTGAAGGCCTCGCCCACCGTTCAGCGGGTCGCGATGCCCTGGCTGACCAGCGTCCAGCCGATCATCTTGTAGAGCAGCCGCGCGCCGACGTTGCCGTCCCACTCGCTGTTCTCGGCGCCGGGCGAGACCTCGTTGAGATCGAAGCCGACGATCTTCTTCCCCGCGCGCACCACGCCCTCGAGCAGCGCCACCGCCTGCGCGAAGGTGAGGCCGCCGGGCACCGGCGTGCCGGTGTGCGGGCACAGCGTGGGCTCGAGGCCGTCGATGTCCCACGAGAGGTACACGTGCTGCGGGAGCTCGGCGACGATCGCGTCGACCTGCTCGCGCCAGGGCATGCCGTCGAGGCGCGCGCGCGCGAGGCGGGCGTCGAAGAAGGTGTGCACGCGCCCGTCGGAGCCGCGGATCAGCTCGTACTCCGCCTCGCCGAAGTCGCGGATGCCGACCTGCACCAGCTTCTTCACGTTCGGCACGTGCTGAAGCACGTTGAACATGATCGACGCGTGCGACCAGGTGAAGCCCTCGAAGGCGTCGCGGAGATCGGCGTGGGCGTCGAGGTGGAGCACGCCCAGCTCCGGGTAGCGCTCGGCGTAGGCCTTGATGCAGCCGAAGGGCGTGGAGTGATCGCCTCCCACCACCCCGACGATCTTGCCCTTCTCGAGCCAGTGCTTCGTCGTCGCGTAGACCCAGTCGTTCATCTTCACCGAGAGGGCGTTCACCTTCTCGAGCGCGGCCGAGTCGGGATCGACTCCCGCGGCCTCGATGATCGGCGCCGCGAGCGCCTTCGCTTCGTCGTTCCACGCGCGCACCTGCGCCGGCTCGTCGAGCATGGCGATGCCCGGCTCGTACGGCCGGCCGGTGTCGAGATCGAACAGATCGACCTGCTTCGAGCCCTCGAGGATCGCCGCGGGGCCGTTGGCGGTGCCGCCGCCGTAGCTGGTGGTGGCCTCGAAGGGCACCGGCACCAGCACGACCTTCGCTTCGTCAGGCGTGAAGGGGAGTCCGAAGATCCCCGAGTCGGGGAGCGCTGCAGCGTTGGGATCGAAGGCCATGAGTCACCAGGTGAGGACGAATTTTCCGAAGGAGTCGTTGGCGGCGAGGCGGGTGAGGGCGGTCTTGAGCTCGAGCATCGGGAAGACCGCGTCGACCACGGGCTGGAGCGCCCCACGCTCGAAGGCGGGCAGCAGGCGCTGCTCGAAGGCGCGCGCGACGACGATCTTCTCCTCGAGCGGCCGGGCGCGGAGCGTGGTGCCGATGATGCGCGCGCGCTTGCCGAGCACGCTGCGGAGCGGGACCTCGGCGCTCGCGCCCGCGACGAGGCCGACCAGCATCAGCGTGCCCTTCTGGGCGAGCGAGTCGACGGTCTCGGGCACCCAGTCTCCGCCGACGAGATCGAGCGCCACGTCGACGCCGCGGCCCGCGGTGAGGTGCTTCACGCGCGCGGCGAACTTGCCGTCCTGCACCAGCACCACGTCGGGCAGCCCCATCTTCATCACGCGCTCGAGCTTCGAGCTGCTGCGGCCGGTGCCGATGGCGCGCGCGCCGAAGAGGCGGCAGAGCTGGAGCGCCGCCGTGCCGACGCCGCTGGCGACGGCGTGGATCAACACCTGGCTGCCGACGCCCATGCCGCCCTGGAGGACGAGCGCGTCGAACGCGGTGGCGAAGGCCTCGGGCAGGGCGGCGGCGTCGGCGAAGCTCATGCCCGCGGGCATCGCCATCGCCTCGCGCTCGTGGGTGACGAGCTGCTCGGCCCACGCGCCGCCGGCGACGAGGCCCATCACGCGATCGCCGATCTTCCAGCGCGTGACGCGTGCGCCAACGGCGTCGATCTCGCCCGCGTACTCGAGCCCGGGGATCTCGGCCGGCACGCCGGGAGGGGCCGGGTAGAGCCCCATCGTCTGGAGCAGATCGGCGCGGTTGAGCGCGGTGGCGCGTACGCGGACGCGCACCTCGTCGGGGCCGGGCGTCGGGCTCGCGACGTCGGAGAACGTGACGCCCTGAGGCCCCTCACCGTTGACGCTGATCGCCGCCTTCATGGCGCCCGCGCCTAGCACGACCGCGGTCAGCGTGGCGCTTCTCTCGCCAACGCCTCCAGCTGGAGCTGGAGCGAGTGGGCGTGCCACTCCCAACCCGGCCGGGTGTAGCAGGAGCGCAGCCCATCGCTTCGGCCGGTGGCCGCGAGTATCGCCAGGGCCTCGCGCTCTGCGGCGGACACGAAGCCGGGATCGACGAGCCCGAACCCTCGAGATGGGACGCGCGGCTTCGTCCCTTCGAACGCGGGCCCCTGATACGCGCGGCCCATTCGCCGGAGGTTCGCCGTCGCCCAGGCGTCATCGTCGAACAGGCGGCTCGGGAGGCCAGGCTGGCGTGCGAGCCCGGCCGACGGCTCCGGCGCGAGCGGCTCGAGTCCGGCGATGCGGGCGATCCAGTCGAGGAGGCTCGTCTCTCACCGCCGCTGCAGATCCAGCTCGTACTGTTCCCTGCTCACGTCCCACTTCGCCGCTGGCCCCGACAGCTCGACGCCACGGAAGCGCATCGGCGGCTCGCCCGCCTGGGTGATCGTCTCGAGCTCGATGTCGACCACCTGGTACCGCCGCACCGCGAGATCCTTGTCGGGCTGGTCCTGCTTGAGGCCATTCGACTCGTAGCTGCACCGCTGCGACGCCGGGGTGAGCGTCAGCGTGCTGCCGTCGAGCTCGTACTCGCCCTTCTCGATCACCATCGAGCGGCTGGTGAAGCCGTTGAGCGTCACCTGGCTGCCGTACTGGAACGTGTACTCACCGTCGTCTTCGAACTCGAGCTCGTAGGCCGTGCCGCTCGCGTCGGTGCGGATCGTCGCCCAATCGCCGCTGCGCGAGATCACCGTGTCGAGGCTCATGCCGTACAGCGCGACCCAGCGCCCGGTGAGCGGTTGCGTCAGCGTGCTCGAGCGCGCCACCTCGCCCGCCGCGCGCCACTGGCCTCCCGCTCGCCCGCCGCGAGGGACCTCGATCTCGTTCGACACGAGCCCTCCCAGGACGAGCACCGCGAGCGAGCCCAGGCAGCACGTCGCCGTCAACGCGCCGACCACGATCGCGACCCAGAACAACGCGCCTCGGGACTTCGTCGGCTGGCTCACGGGTTGGGACGCTCGCACGAAGCAGCTATGAGCACCTCCATGAACTTCGCCGATCGCCGCAAGCGCTTCCTCGCCGCCCTCGAGGGCCCGGTCCTGCTGATGGCCGGAGGTCCCCTCAGCCGCAACTACCCGGCGAACCCGTACCCGTTCCGCGCCGACAGCACGTTCCTCTACTTCTTCGAGCGCCCCGAGGCCGGCAGCGCGGCCTTCTTCGATCCCGCCGACGGGCGCGTGACGCTCTTCCTCCCGGAGCGCACCGTCGCCGACGCGCTGTGGCACGGCGCGCTCGAGCCCTTCGAGGCGGTCAAGGCGCGGCAGCAGGTCGACGCCGTGCTGGCGGTCGAGAAGCTCGAAGACCAGGTGCTGGCGCTGGCGAAGGGGCGGCAGGTGCGCTCGCTGGCCGTGGCCGACTGGAAGGCGACCGCGCGCGCCCGCGCCATCACCGGTGAGGAGCTCGACTTCGACGACCCGACGAAGGTGGGCGACGGCGCGCTGATGGAGCTCGTCGCGAAGCTCCGGCTCCACAAGGGCGAAGACGAGCTCGCCGAGATCCGGCGGCTGGTGCCGGTCACGCGCGAGGCGCACGTCACCGCGATGCGCCACTCGAAGCCCGGCGTGGTGGAGCAGCTCCTCGCCGGCCGCGTCGAGGGTGCCTTCGCGCGCGGCGGCTGCACGGCGGCGTACAACACCATCCTCTCGGTGCGCGGCGAGGTGCTGCACAACCACGATCACCGCAACGTGCTCCAGCAGGGCGACATCGTGCTGCTCGACGCTGGCGCCGAGAGCCTCGACTCGGGGTACTGCAACGACGTCACGCGCGACTGGCCCGTCGGCGGTGCGTTCTCGCCGGAAGGCCGCGACATCTACGATCTCGTGCTCGCCTGTGAGCTCGACGCGATCTCCGCGGTGAAGCCGGGCGTGCGCTACCGCGACCTCCACCTCCGCGCGTGCCGGCTGCTGGCCGACGGGCTGGTGCGCCTCGGGCTGCTCGTGGGCGATCCCGACGGGCTCGTCGAGTCGGGCGCGCACGCGGTGTTCTTTCCGCACGGCCTCGGCCACCAGCTCGGGCTCGACGTGCACGATCTCGAGACGTTCGGCGATCGCATCCACTACCCGAACGGCCGCACGCGCAGCCCGCAGTTCGGCACGCAGTACCTCCGCATGGACATGGACCTCGCCGCGGGCATGGTCTTCACCATCGAGCCGGGCCTCTACTTCGTCCCCGCCATCCTCCAGAACCCGGAGCTCCGCGCGCGCTTCACGACGCAGGTCAACTGGGCCGCGGCCGAGAAGTTCCTCGCGATGAACGGCGGGCGGGGCTTCGGCGGCATCCGCATCGAGGACGACGTGGTGTGCACCGCGTCGGGCGTCGAGGTGCTGACCGCGGCGATCCCGAAGGCCCGCGCGGAGATCGAGTCACTCGCCGGCAGCGCCTGAGCACTTCGCCAGCGGCCGCTTCGCCTTCGCCGCCGACTCCAGCTCGGCCTGCGTGCAGCCGCTCGCGCGCAGGGCCCAGGCGATGACCTCGGCGTCGAGCGAAGGGTAGAGCGACGCCGACACCGGAGACTCCAGCCCGCGCGTCGCTTCGGAGAGCCGCGCGCGATCGCCGAGCAGGACGCGGATCGCCTCGAACATCGCCTTCCGCTCGTCGTCCTTCTCGCGCTTCGCCGCCGCCTCGAACACCGCCTGCGCGCCGAGCGTCCAGCGCGGATCGCGCGCCTTCGCCGCCGCGGCGAAGATCCGCAGGCTGTCGCCCCGTTCTCCGGTCTGGAAGAGCCCCTTGCGCTCGACGAAGCGGGTGGCGATCGCCGGCAGCAGCTCCGCCTCGAGCGGGCCTTCCCACGCCGCGAGCGCGCGGAGCAGGTGGGCGGCCTCGACGTCTCGCGCGATCAGCGCCACCATCGTCGCGCGCTCCTCCGCCGCGCCGGCGTGGAGGTGCCGCGCCGCGATCGTCTCGACCGCTGAGCCGGGCAGGGCGCGGAGGTCCGCCGCGTCGACCTTCGCGTCGAGCAGCAGCGTCACCAGCCCGCGGTTCGGGCCCGGCGCGCAGGCCTGAGCCGCGGCGACCGCCCGCTCGTGGATCCCGGACGTCTCCTCTCGCACCGTCCGCGTGGCCGCGTCGAAGGCCTCGGGCGAGGTGTCGCTGGCGCACAGCGCGGCGACGAGCTCGAGCACGGCCGCTTGTCGCTCCGGGCTGTCCCACGCGGCGCAGTCGACGAACGAGAGCTTCACCCACGCGCCGCCGGTCCGCTTCGTCTCGGCGAGCATCGGCGCGAGCGCGCGGTCGGGGCACAGCGCGCTCACCGCCGCGCCGCGCGCGCGATCAGCCTCGTCGGGGGCCCGCAGCCGCTCGAGGGCGAAGGTCTGGCCCTCCTGCTCGAGCTGCCGCGCCGCCTCGGCGATGATCTCCCCGCGCTCCTTCGGATCCTTCGTGCGCTCGAGCAGCCGCCGCACCTCGGGGATGAAGTCGTGCTGCGCGCTGATGGCGATCGGCTGCCGCTCGGTGCCGCCGTCCGCGAGGCGAGCCAGCTTCGCCGAGTCGACGTACACCTTCTTGCCGAGCTTCCGCAGCTCGACGAAGCGCGTCTCGCGGATCTCCCCGTCGCGGACGTACTGCGCGTGGATCAGCGAGCCGTTCGTCTCGTACGACGCCGAGAGCACCACCTCGCCGTCGCGCCGCACGACCACCTCGTCCCACGTCTCGGGGAAGAGCGCCTCGTACACGATGATCGGCAGGAGGATCACGCACACCGGCGAGTGTCCGCAGCCGCCGCCTCCGCCCGCGCGCCGCGTCTGGCGCGTCACCGTCACCTCACCCTCGAGCTTCTTCGCCTCGGTGAGGGTGAGCGGGGCCTTCGTGTACGACTCCTTCTTGAGATCGCAGCAGCAGCCCGCGAGCGACAGCAGCGCGATCAGCGAGGCGAGTTGACGCATTCGGTCAGGGTAGAGGCTTGAGGTGAACCATGCGAGCCGATATTGGCGTGCGCATGTCAGGCCAGGCGTGGTTCCAGAAGAAGCCGAAGATCTCGACCCCCGATCCCACCGAGCCGTCTCCGGTCAGCAGCTCGCGCATGGAGGGCATCTGGGAGAAGTGCGACGAGTGCGGCGACATCATGCTGCGCGAGGAGCTCGAGAAGGCCCTCAACGTCTGCCCGAACTGCGGTCACCACTCGGCGCTGCCGGCGCGCCTGCGGCTCGCGGCGCTGTGCGATCCCGACTCCTTCGAGGAGTTCGACGCCAACCTCGAGCCCACCGACCCGCTCGGGTTCGTCGACTCGAAGAAGTACAAGGATCGCATCAAGTCGACGATGAAGGCGCTCGGTGAGAAGGACGCCTTCATCAGCGGCGTGGGCACCATCGAGGGCCGCCGCGTGAGCCTCGGGTGCTTCAACTTCGAGTTCATGGGCGGCTCGATGGGCAGCGTGGTCGGCGAGAAGGTGACGCGCGTCTTCGAGCGCGCCATCGAGCTCAAGGCGCCGGCGATCGTCTTCTCGGCGTCGGGCGGTGCGCGCATGCAGGAGGGCATCTTCTCGCTGATGCAGATGGCGAAGACCTCCGCGGCGATCAACGCCTTCCGGGCCATCCGCCAGCCGTACATCTCGGTGCTGCTGCACCCCACGACCGGCGGCGTGGCGGCCTCGTTCTCGTGGCTGGGCGACGTGATCCTCGCCGAGCCGCGCGCCCTCATCGGCTTCGCCGGCCCGCGCGTGATCGAGCAGACCATCCGCCAGAAGCTCCCCGAGGGCTTCCAGCGCAGCGAGTTCCTCCTCGATCACGGGATGATCGACGGCATCGTGCAGCGCAAGGATCTCCGCGGGAAGATCGCCCAGCTCCTCGGGCTGCTCGCGTCGTGACGCCGCAGGAGGGCCTCGCCCACTTCGCGAGCCTCTCGCCCTCGAGCATCAAGATGGGCCTCGAGCGGGTGCGCGACGCGCTCGCCCGCCTCGGCCACCCGGAGCGCCGCTTCCCCGCGGTGCACGTCGCCGGCACCAACGGCAAGGGCTCGACCTGCGCCATCGCCGCGTCGTGCCTCCGCACGCGCTACCGCACCGGCCTCTACACCTCGCCGCACCTCATCCGCCCGAACGAGCGGATCCAGCTCGACGGGGTGGAGATCGACGACGAGACCTTCGGCCGCCGCATCGCCGAGGTGGTCGACGTGCTCGGCGCCGATCACGAGCTCACCTACTTCGAGTTCGGCACCATCGTCGCCTTCTGGCACTTCGCGCAGGAGCGGGTGGACGTGGCGGTGATCGAGGTCGGGCTCGGCGGTCGCCTCGACGCCACCACCGCCTGCACGCCGCAGGTCACCTGCATCACGCCCATCGGCTTCGATCACATGGAGTACCTCGGCCACACGCTCGAGGCGATTGCCGGCGAGAAGGCGGGGATCATCAAGCCCGGCGTGCCGCTGGTGCTCAGCCGCGGCTTCCCGATCTCCGTCACCGGGCCGTCGCGCGTGCTGCACGAGGGCGTCGACTTCGCGGTCTCTCGCGACGCGGCGGGGCTGGTGTTCCGTGGCTGCGGGCGCGAGCTCGGCGGGCTCCGCCTGGCGCTCAAGGGCGAGCACCAGCACCAGAACCTCGCGCTCGCGCTCGCCTGCGTGTGCTCCCTCGCTGACTTCCCGCTCAGCGACGACGAGCTCCGCCGCGGAGTCGCCGCCGCCCGCTGGCCCGGCCGCCTCGAGGAGTTCCCCGGCACCCCGCTGGTGGTGCTCGACGGCGCCCACAACCCGGCGGGCGTCGAGGTGCTGCTCCGCGCGCTCGACAGCGAGTACGGCGGCCGGCCGATCCACCTCGTGTTCGGCGTCTTCGCCGACAAGGACTCCGCGCCGATGATGCGCGCGCTCTTTCCCCGCGTCGACGCGCTCCACCTCGCGCCGATCGCCAGCCCCCGCTCGAAGGATCCGCGCACCTACGAGGCCCTCGCGCGCTCGCTTCACCCGCGGGTGCAGGTCCACCCGGACGCCGAGACGGCGCTCGCCGTCGCCCGCCGCGAGGCCCCGCCCGACGCCGTGGTGCTGGTCGCCGGATCTCTCTTTCTCGTCGGGCAGTTGCGTCGTCAGCTGGGGTGACGGACCGCGTTGACAGGAGGGCGACCGCGGTTAGTTTGCCCCGGTCATGAGCAATCCGTCGTCCGACGCCCAGGAGCAGAAGCCCGAGCAGGAACCCGTCATCAAGGTGAACGATCGTCGCCGGGTGACGGAGGAGGGCGAACTCAAGACCGAGACCGCGCCCGCCGAGCCCGCGGTGAACCCCGAGATCCAGCGCCTCACCGCCGAGCTCGAGGCCGCGCGCAAGCGGGTCAACGAGCTCGCCTATGCGGTCCAGGCGGGCGAGCGCGACCGCGAGGAGTTCAAGCAGCGCCAGACCCGCGAGCGCGAGCGCATGCTCGACGTCGAGAAGGGGAACGTGGCGAAGACGCTCCTCGAGGCCGTCGATCAGCTCGATCTGTGCCTCCAGGCCGCCGACGAGTCGCCGCTCGCGAAGGGCGTGCGGATGATCCGCGAGAGCATCTTGAAGCAGGCCGAGAGCACCGGCATCGAGCGCGTCGAGCTCGCCGGCAAGCCGTACGATCCAAACCTCGCCGAGGCGACCGACATGGAGATCACCGGCGTCGAGGCCGACGATGGCCGGGTGACGGTGGTGTTCAAGGCGGCGTACCAGCTCAAGGGCCGGGTGATCCGCCCCGGCGTGGTGAAGGTCGCCAAGTACGTGAAGCCGGCCGACGCCTGAGTGCGTAGATTCCCCCGCGTGCACCGCGCCGCGCTGATCCTGATCGCCGCCGTTCCGCTCCTCGCGAGGGCCGAGTCCCTCGAGGACTGGATCCACGCGCGGGTGCAGGAGCAGCGCGGGCTCGCGCGCCCCACGCCGGTGACGCCCATCGGGCCGTCCGGTCAGGTGTGGCGGGAGCGGGCGCCGAGCGCACCGCGGGTGCTGCCCAACTTCGTGCCTCCGACCTCGCTGGCGCCGCTCGTCAAGGCGGTGCGCAACGGGGTGGTGAACATCAGCACCCACAACGAAGGCACCAGCCAGTCGCTCGGCTCGGGCTTCCTGATCAACCCCGATGGGCTGGTGGTGACCAACAACCACGTCGTCGAGCGCGCCCAGAGCATCCAGGTGCGGCTCGCCGACGGCCGGGAGTTCGCCGCGACGGTCGTCGGGCGCGATCCGTCGACCGATCTCGCGCTGCTCCGGCTGCCCGACGCGAAGGAGCTGCCCACCGTCACGCTCGGCGACTCCGATCAGCTCGAGATCGGCGACTGGGTGGTGGCCATCGGCAACCCGTTCGGCCTCGACCAGTCGGTCACCCACGGGCTGATCAGCGCGCGCGAGCGGGTGATCGGCATGGGCCCCTTCGACGACTTCATCCAGACCAACGCCAACATCAACCCGGGCAACTCCGGCGGGCCGCTGTTCGACATGCGCGGCGACGTGGTCGGGGTGTGCGCGGCGATCCAGCGGCAGGGGCAGGGCATCGGCTTCGCGGTGCCGATCAACCTCGTGAAGGAGCTGCTGCCCAACCTCCTCGCCAACGGCCGGCCCGAGCGCGGCTGGCTCGGCCTCAACGTGCAGGAGGCGGGGGAGGGCGCGTCGCGCGGCCCGGTGGTGGTCGACGTCTTCCGCGAGAGCCCCGCGGAGAAGGCCGGCATCAAGCCCGGCGATCGCGTGGTGGCCATCGGCGGCAAGCCCGTGCAGCGCTACCAGCAGATCCTCCGCCGGGTGGCGCTGCTGCAGCCCGGCACGCAGGTGAAGGTCGAGGTGGTCCGCGCCGGCCGCACCTTCGACTTCACCGCCACGCTCGCGCAGCGGCCGTCGAGCGACGCGCTCAGGGTGATGAACTCCAGCGGGCGCGTCGAGCAGCTGGGGCTGGCGGTGCGGGCGATCGACGCCAACGCCGCCGCGGCCATCGGCGTCGAGCCGGGGCTCCGCATCGAGGCCGTCCTGCCGGGCGGCCCGGCCGACGACGCGGGCCTCGTCGCGGGCGACGTGATCGTCGAGGTCAACCGCGAGGCCGTGGGCACGCTCAAGGACCTCGAGGACGCCCTCTCGGGCAGCGAGGCCACCGACACCGTGCTGGTGCGCGTGCGCCGCGGCACCGTGCTCCGCTACGTGGCCGTCAAGCCCTGAGCCGCCGGCTCACTTGCCGAGCCACAGGCCGACCTGATCGCCGGTGCGGCCGACGGTGACCAGCACCGCCTCGAACTTCGCCTTCACGCCCTTCATCGTGCCGCCGCCCTTCTTCGGGAGCGTCCACACGCCCTGCGGGGTGAAGACGATCTGCAGCCGCAGCCCCTGCGCCTGGACCTGCCGCGCCATCATCGCGGGGTTCCACCCCTCGGGCATCTGGGAGTCGATGCGGATGAAGGGCATCACCGGGTTGCCGTCGCCGTCGGTCTTCGCCGGCGCGCCGTGGGTGATCGCCATGCCCGAGCCCGAGAAGAAGGGCGTGAGGTTCAGCGTGAAGAGGCCGTCGCGCATCTTCACCTCGCCCATCGACAGCACCGACGACGTCTCCTCGGTGATGATCATGTAGTACTTCTTGCCGACCGCGCTCTGGCGGAAGAGCTCCGCGTTCTTCTCGCACTCGCCGCCGCCGAGCATCTTCGAGGCGCAGTCGCCGATGTACTTCTCGACGAAGGAGCTGATCGCCCCCATCGCCTCCGCTTGATCCCGGAGCTTCGCGAAGCGTTGATCCACGTCGGCGAGGGCGAACGTCGAGAACAGCAGGGTGAGGGTCGTCAGAATCCGCTTCATGGGTCTCCTCGAGGGATGTCGCATTGGGTGGAGAATTTGCCTACATGCTCCCACTCTGTAGGCTTCGTGACGTTCCAGCACACGACAGGAGCGACACGTTGATGAATGAGCGCCGCCAGAACCTCCGGTTCGACAAGGTCTTCACGGTGTACCTGAGCACCGCCGACGGAATGACGAGAGGGATCGCCAGAAACATCAGCTCGTCGGGTCTGTTCGTCGAGACGCGCGACTCGCTGCCGCTGGGCGGGCGCATCAAGGTGACCTTCACCTCCGACGACGGGACCGAGATGACGGCGCTCTGTGAGGTCCGGTACCAGGTGGCGCTGAACTACGGAGAGGGTGGAGAGACGGCGGGCACGCGCGGCGCGGGCCTGCGGATCATCGCCTACGAGACGCGCGAGGACCAACCTCTTCTGCTCGTCGATCGCGAGCGCGTGCTGCACTGAATGAAAGGGTCCCCGGGGCGTCCGGCTGGCGCTAAACCTCGCCCGCCGTTCCCACCTCTTCTCGAAAGAGAGATGCCCCGATGAAGCGACTGATCGTTGCCGCAGCTGCCGTCACCTCGCTGTCCGTGCTCGCGCAGGCGCCAGCCCCTGCACCGGCGCCCGCGCCGGCGCCGAAGGGTGGCCCGGCCGCTCCGCCGCCTCCCGC
>JBMORD010000078.1:0-22560 GCA_049322495.1 Myxococcota bacterium
GGTTCCTCAGCATCCTCGGCACGCTCGGCAGCAACACCCCGTTCATCGGCCTGTTCGGCACGGTGCTCGGCATCATCAAGGCCTTCAAGGATCTCGGCCTCTCCGGCGCGAAGGGCGCGGAGGTGCAGTCGACGGTGATGGCCGGCATCTCCGAGGCGCTGGTGGCGACCGCCGTCGGCCTGGCCGTCGCGATCCCCGCGGTCATCTTCTACAACGTGCTCCAGCGCTCGGTGAAGAACACCGTCGCGCGCGCCACGTCGCTCGGCCACGCGCTGGTCGGTCACCTTCGCTCGACGGGGAAGTGAGCCATGGCCGGCGGCGCTCCTGAAGGCGAAGACGAAATCACGGGCATCAACGTCACGCCCCTCGTCGACATCGTGCTCGTGCTGCTCATCATCTTCATGGTGACGGCGAACTTCATCGTGCGCGAGACGGTGGAGGTCGACCTCCCGCGCGCGGCGAACACCCAGGACAAGACGGTCCAGGGGCCGGTGATGCTCACGATGGACAAGGACGCGAAGATCTTCTTCGACGGCGTCGAGGTGCAGCAGGACGCGCTGATGGCGAAGATGAAGGACGCGGTGGCGAAGGACAAGGACGTGCGCGCCATCATCAGCGCCGACCAGTCGCTCAACTACGGCAAGGTGATGGGCCTCATCGACCTGGTGAAGGAAGCGGGCATCGCCAAGTTCGCGCTCAACATCCAGAAAGAGGCGAAGCCCACCGCCCCGGCCCCCGCCCCCTGACGAAGGAACCAGTCTGGCGCCTTCGGGTGTCGGACCGGTGTCGTGACGACGATGAGCGCCAGCAGCCCCTTCCAGCGCGACGACGAGAAGAGCATCTGGCTCTTCGCGGGCATGTTCGCGCTCTCGCTCATCGCCCACGTCGTCGGCGTCTACGAGCTGCCCAGCCGCGCGGTCGTCGCTGAGCGCAACCGCCGCGTCGAGATGGAGTTCTACGAGCCGCCCAAGCCGCCGCCTCCTCCTCCGGAAGAGCCGAAGAAGGAAGAGCCGAAGCCGCTCGAGCCGCCGAAGGTGAAGCTCAAGCCCATCGTGAAGGCCGACGCGCCGCCGCCGCCGAAGAACGAGCCGCCGCCGCCCAACCAGGAGCCGCCCCCTGAGACGCCGCAGAAGCCCGTGCCCATCGTGGTCGGCATCTCGATGTCGTCTACCACCGCCGCCGGCGGCTTCGCGGTGCAGGTCGGCAACACCACCTACGGCAAGGCGTCGGACAAGGTCGTCGACGCGGCCGACGTGAAGCCCTACTCGGCGCCGAAGTACGCCCCGCCCGGCGGCGCCGACACCGAGCCGGTGGTGGTCGCCGAGTACAAGGAGGCGTACCCGGCCGAAGCGAAGCAGAACGACGTCGAAGGCTCGGTGCGTCTCAAGGTGACCATCGACCCGACCGGCAAGGTCGAGAACGTGGTCATCATCAGCGGCCCGGGCTTCGGCCTCAACGAGGCCGCCCGCGACTGGATCCGCAAGTCGAAGTTCAAGCCGGCGACGCGCGGCGGCGAGCCCGTCGGCTACACCTTCATCTACACGTACACCTTCCTGCTCGACTGAGCTCGACCGCGGCGCGGCTCCGGCTGCGGACTGTCGACCGGGCGCTGCGAGCCCCGACTCCGCGCCAGCGCCCACCAGGCTGAGCCTCCCGCAAGCACGCTGCAGCACTCCGTGCCCCCGTCGCGCTCGCACACCGCGAGAGCCGCTTCGGTGCGCGCGTGTCCCATCTTCGGCGGCGGTCGGCCCTTCCCTGCCCGGCGCGCCAAGCCCCCGAGTCGGCGCGGTTCTCGCCCGTGGCACGCGCGCTGCTCAACGAGTCTCCAGCGACGGCATGGAGCCGGCGCCGCAACGGGAGGCGTGGTGGAGAACAGGGAGAACAAGCGGTTCGCAGTGTTCTCGGTGAAGGACATCACCGAGGGCCAGGGGAAGAGGACGGTCTGGGTGCGGGCGGGCTCCGCGTGGAAGAACCGCGACGGCAGCTTCAACATCTACCTCGACGTGCTGCCGCTCGAGGGCCGGCTGCACGTGCGCGAGGCGGTCGAAGAGCGGCGCGCTGCTCCGGCCACGACCAACAACGTCAACAACAACAACAACAACAACAACACGTCGACCCAGCCGAGCTGGGCGGCCGAGCAGTCCATGGGAGGGCACTGAAGATGAAGAACCTGAACAAGCTGGGGTGGGTGGCGGTGGTGGTGCTGGCGGTCTCGTCGAGCGCGGCGCTCGCGGCGAAGTCGAAGACGAAGACCGAGGTGACGGGCGTGGTGAACCTCAACACGGCGACGGCGCAGCAGCTCGATCTGCTGCCCGGCATCGGGGCGAAGGCCGCCAGGCGCATCATCGAGTTCCGGGCGAAGACGCCCTTCGCGAAGGTCGAGGATCTCCGGAAGGTGAAGGGCTTCGGCCCGAAGAAGCTCGAGAAGCTCAAGCCCTTCCTCTCGGTGAGCGGGCCGACCACCGTGTCGGTGAAGAAGGTGAAGCTCGACGAGAAGCCGACGGCTGAGGCCGCGGCGGCGTCGCCGAAGTCGCCTGCGCCCGCCGCGCAGGGACGCAAGGGCGCAGGCCGGCAGCGCTGAGGCACTCCGGTCTCGGCCGGCACCGTCGCCGGGCTCCTTCGTCGGGGCCCGGCGGCGCGTGTTTTCGTGAGAGATTCGCGGCGTGTTCCGACGGGCGATCTACGCGTTGGCTGCGGCGATGGTGCTCTTCGCCGGCGTCGTGTTGTGGGTCGACGGGCACGTGCCGGCGGCAGTGCCGACCGACGCGCCGGCGCTGGAGATGAGCGATCTCGTCGACGCGCTCAGGGCGATCGACGGCCGCGGCCAGGTGAACCTCGCGGAGCTCAAGCAGCGCCACGCCTCGCTCGAGCGCTTCGTCGCCGCGCTCGCCGCGACGTCGCCCGACACCACGCCCGCGCGCTTCCCCACCGTCGAGGCGAAGCTCGCCTTCTGGCTCAACGCGTACCACGCGCTGGTGCTCCGGGAGCTGCTCGACGTGCGCGGCACGAAGGCCTCCCGCGCCGCGGAGCTCGCCGACGCGGTGCCGATCGGCGGCCGCTGGTGGACGCGCGCGGCGATCTACCGGCACTTCCTCAGCCAGTCGGGCGACGCGCGGGTGTACCTCGCGCTCTTCACCGGCGCGAAGGGCCGCGGGGTGCTCGACGGGGCGCCCTTCGACGGCGACTCGCTCGACCCACAGCTCGACGACGCCGTGCGCCGCTTCGTGCGCCGGAAGGACCACGTCGACCTCGAAGGCAAGACGGTGAAGCTCTCGGCGCTCTTCCGCGAGCACCACGACGAGTTCCTCGCGGCGCTCCCCGACGAGCGGAAGAACGTGCTGCAGATCGTCTGGGCCTACCTGCCCGAGAGCTGCCCCGAGGGCTCGCCCGGCTGCGCGACGCGCGGAGAGCTCGATCGCGCCTGCGGGCCGCGGTTCGACGCCTGCCAGCTCGACTACCAGCCCGTCGATCAGACGCTCGCCACGCGCAACTAGAAGACGAAGGTCAGCCCGGCGTTGAGGCCGCCGATGACGCTCTCGCCGAAGGTGTGGAACCGCCCGCCCACCCGGAGGTGGAGCGGCTCGACGAGGGGGATGATGAACGCCGCCTCGAGCCCGACGTCGAAGCTGCTCGCGTCGAAGGCGAACATGAAGGTCGGCCGCAGCTCGAGCGCGAAGCTCCGCAGGCCGGAGCGCCAGAAGACGTAGCGGTGCGGCACGCCCACCTCGAAGCCGGCGCGCGTCTGGCCCTGGAACGCGAGGCTCCGCACGCCGAAGGCGAGGTTGGGCTCGATGTGCGCCTTCGGGCCGATGCGCACCAGCAGGTGGCCCGCCCACGAGGTGAGCCCGCGGCTCGAGAGGTCGAACTGGAAGTCCGAGCCGAAGTAGCTGTAGCCGAAGGTGAGGCGGCCGGCGCCGGTGCCGCCCACGCCGGCCACCGACGACTCGAAGCCGCCGACCGCGTCGAAGCCGAACGTCGGGCAGTGGAAGCGGTTCTCGACCACCGCGGGCGCGTCGTCGTCGACGGCGTAGACGACGATCGGCAGCACGGCGACCGCCACCACCGCGAGCACGAGGAGCGCCTTGCCATCGCTGATGCCTCCGCCCGAGCTGCTCGAGCCACCGCCGCTGCTGCTCGTTCCGCCCGAGCGTGGCGCGTCGACCGGCTGCGCGGCGTGGAAGTTCGACAGCGGGGCGCTGCTCGCCGCGCTGACGCGGTAGTACGTCCGCGGCGTCGGCCCGGGGATCCACACCTGCGCGGGCACCGCGAAGCACCGCTCGAAGTACGTCGGCTCCACGTACTGCTGCGAAGGCGGCGCAGGCTCGGGCGGCAGCGGCGGGTTGGCCGGCGTCACCACCGCGGGGATGGCGGGCTGCTCCTCGGGCGTGGGGATGACCGGAGGCGCCGAGGGCTCCGTCTGAGCGACGGCGGCGCTGGCGAAGACGGCGACGAGCACGAGGAAGGGACGCACGGCAGAAAGTTCACGCAGGAACCGGGCCGCGCGCAAGCCGGCGAGCTGAGCGCGCCGCTGCGCAACTTCGTGCGCGAATCAGTTCCCGCCGTCGGCCTCACCTGCCGCGCGCCGCGCCTTCTTCTGCTCGACGCACTCGCGGAAGGTCTTCGCCATGTAGTCGTAGGGCAGCCCCGCCTCGAGGCGGAACCCGCCGCCGCCCTGCGCGGCCTTCACGCGGGCGAGATCGAGAATGTCGGCCTCGTCACGCTTGCCCTCTGCCTGGGCCTTCATGCGCGCCAGCGACAGCGCGCTGCCCAGCGCCCGGCGGAGCTCCTCGGTGGTCTTCGCGTCCGACGGGTTGACGTCGGCGACCAGCCCCACGTCGTGGCTGATGTCCATGTGGAGCTCGACCGACTTCGCCGAGCGCTCGATGAGGTCCGCGAGCTGCGGATCCTGCTGGCCGAGCACCCGGGCCAGCGACTGCGCGTTGAGCACGCCGTACACCTCGCCGAAGGCCATCGAGTCGTCGAGCACCGGCTTGTCCACCGCGGGCCCGCTGCCGTCGAGCCGATCGAGGATGCGCTTGAGCTCCGCCTCGTCGCCCGCGAGGAACATCTGCCCGCCCCAGGTCGCGAAGGTGTCGACCCCGCCGTCGCGGAGCGGCACCTCGACCAGCTCCCCCTGCCGGCCGTAGCCCTTCGACACCGCGCTCTTCGGGAGGAACTGCCGCCACTGCGCGTTGCGGAAGTCACCGGTCACCGCCATCGCGTCGTCGATCATCGCCACGCGGTCGACCTTCGTCGTCGGGTCGAGGCCGGCGTCGCGCAGCTCACCGAGGAAGTCGTCTTCGCCGTCGCCGAACAGGCACTGCGTCATGAGGCCGCCCAGCTCGGAGTTGAGGATCGCGTTGAACTCCGCGACCACCGCGCCCTTCTCGACGTGGGCGGGCATCAGCGCGAGCACGGGGTCCCTCGGCGGCGCTGGCGGCGCGAGGACGCCCGCGTCGACGACCAGCGGCACCCAGGTGCGGCGCTCGGTGGCGCGCTGCGACTCGGCTCGAGACATGTGCGTCGGCAGCCGCACCGGCTCGAGCGGCTCGCGGTCGGGCGGTTCGGCGCCGCGCATCAGCCACGCGCCGAGCGCCAACAGCAGCGCCGCGACGACGAGCCACACCCAGGGCGTCCTTCGCTTGCCGGCCATGGTCAGAAGTCCTTTCGCTCGAAGCGCCAGGCGGCGACGGACAGCAGCGCCACGCTGAAGATCAGACAGCCTGCGAGGAGCCGCGCGAGGATCGCCGCGTCCACCGCGTCTCCCGCGGCGAGATCGGCGGCGGTGTTCGCCAGCGCGCCGAGCCGCGGAATGGGCAGCATCGCCCACGAGAAGATCGTCCGGCCCGCACCGGGGTTCATCGCCGCGGCGATCGCCTCGCGGTTGCTGGCGATCACCCCGAGGATGAGCGTCACCACCGCCAGCGCGCCCGAGAGCGCCGCGCTGCGCACGAAGAAGTTCGCGCTGAGCATCACCGCGTAGAGGGCGCAGAAGCCGACCCAGCCCACCGCGCTGCCGACGAGGAGGCTCCCGTTCCACACCCCGGTCTTCACCCCGAGGAGCACGGTGAGCCCGACGGCGCCGTAGAACGTGCCCACCGCGGCGAGCGTCACCACGCCCAGGAAGGTGCCGAACAGCAGCTGCCAGCGGGCGACGGGCAGCGACAGGAGGTGCTCGATGCGGCCCGGCGAGAGCAGCTCCGGCGCGAAGTCGCTGCAGGCGAGCGCGAGGAAGAAGGCGCCCCCGTAGAAGCTGACGTAGGCGGTCGCCAGGTAGAGCGCGCTCATCACCCGGTTCGCCGACACGATGTCCTTCGAGAACACCGAGCCGAAGAGCCTCGAGCCGGCGATCGCCCCGTCGACGACCTCCAGCTGCAGCGAGAGACCGAGGATCAGGAGCACCAGCGTGATGGCGCCGAACAGCGCGAGGAACCACTTCCGGCGCGAGGCCTCGAGCAGCAGGTCGAACGCCACGCGGAAGAGCTGACTCACGGCTTCGCCTCCAGCGCCTCGGTCAACACGGCCTCGAGATCTCGCGTCTGCGGCGTGAGCGCGGTGAGCTGAGCGCCGGCCCTGCGCGCGGCGTCGAGGGCCTCGTTGAGCGAGCCGACGTCGCCCTCGAAGGTCCACGCCGAGTCGCTCTCGACGAAGCCGGCCTCGACCAGCACCTCGCGCGCCGGCTGATCGGCGAACCGCACGGTCCAGCGGCTCGCCGCGCGGCGCACCTCCTCGAGCGTGCCCTCGAGCCGGAGCTGGCCGTGGTCGAGCACGCCGATGCGATCGCAGACGCGCTCGGTCTCGGCGAGGAGGTGCGAGTTGAGGAGGACGGTCGCCCCGCGGGCCTTCTCCTCGAGGAGGAGCGTGCGCACCTCGACGCGCCCCACCGGGTCGATGCCGTCCGTCGGCTCGTCGAGCACCAGCAGCTCCGGCTGCCCGAGCATCGCCGCGGCGAGACCGAGGCGCTGCCGCATGCCCTTGCTGAAGGTGCCGATGCGCTGCCCCGAGTCCCTCAGGCCGACGCGCTCGAGCAGCCTCGAGAGCTCGGCGTCGGTCGGAGCCAGGCGCTTGAGCGTGGCCACCGAGCGCAGAAAGTCGCGCCCGCGGAGCGCCGCCGGGAGGTGCATGCGCTCGGGGAGGTAGCCGATGCGCGCGCGGATCGCGGTGTCCTGCGGGTCGCCGCCGAGCACCGCGACCTCACCTTCGTCGGGCCGCACGACGCCGAGCAGCACCTTGATGAAGGTCGTCTTCCCCGCCCCGTTCGGACCGATGAGGCCGAAGGCCGCGCCGCGCGGGATCGACAGGGTCAGGCCGCGGAGCGCCGGCTGGGGCGCCCCGAACAGCCCGCGGTACGACTTGGTGAGGTTCCTCACTTCGAGCGCAGTCATCGGCGGCACAGACTCTCATCACGAGTACTGCGGAGGCACCGGCTGATTGCGCGAGCGGTCGAACGCGGCGGTCGACCGCGCGGAGTTCACTTGTAGCCGGCCTTCACCGTGCTGCGCACCACCACCGCGCCCGCGAGGCACACCAGCTGGTCCTTCGCAGCGCCCTCGGTCGCGCCGGCGTAGGTGCGCACGCCGACGACCTTCTTGTTCGCCGCCTTCGCCTTGTTCTGGAGCTTCACGAAGCTCGCCAGCAGCGCCCAGCGGCAGCTCTCTTCCTTCGACTTGCCGAAGCCGCTGCTGCTGGCCTGGCTGGTGTCCTCTTCCGCGCCGGCGACCGCGGGGCCGAAGGAGAACATCGCCGGGTCGATCTTCTCGCCCGACTTGGTCTGCATCGAGACGAGCTCGTCGAACTTGACCGTCACGACGCGATCGGCGGCGAAGGCGGGAACAGCGATCACAGCAAGCAAGGCGAGAGTGAGCTTGTTCATGAGCGGTTCTCTATCAGGCGAGGAACCGAAAGAGCAGTCCAGCGACGGGCTCGAGCACGTCGCGATCGCGCAGCTGGCCTTCGGCCCGTACCCGGCCGTTGTGGCGAAACACCCGCTGGGTCGCCGGCGCGCTCTCGAAGCGCCAGCGGTCGTTCTCGAAGCGCAGCGTGAAGTCGACGCCGGGCGGCGCGGCGCGAACGACGAGCTGCGCGCCCTCGGGCCCGACGCGGAAGGGCGTCACCAGCGCGCGCGGGGCGGCGCCTTCCAGCGCGACGTCGGGAGGAACGGCGAGCACCTCGAGCGAGGCGGGGCGCCACGGCAGGAGCAGCTCCGAGGCGCGGGCCAGCCGCGGGTGCCGGGCCTTCACCGCCGACGCGGCGGCGATGACCTCCGGCGCGGAGAGGCTGGCGGTGGCCGGCCCGACCTGCAGCCGCTCGAGCGCCGCGAGCGAGCCGTCGAGCGCGTCGAACGCCGCCACCAGCAGCGCGGGGGTGAGCGCGTCGCGCGAGAACGAGCCGAGGTCGAGCACCAGCTCGCGCAGGAAGCGGAACTCGCGGTGGCGCTGGAGGAGCGTGAGGCGACCGTCCCACGAGAGCTCCGCGCGCGAGCCGCTCACGCTGCGCAGCACGGCCGTGCGAGGGAGCCCGTGCGCCCAGCCGACCGACAGCTCACCGCGCCCCGAGAGGCCGGCCAGCGGCCCGAGCCAGCGCGCGTCGTCGTCGGCGCGGGGCATGGCGAGGCGAGCTCCGAGCGGGTCGCCCTGCTCCAGCAGCCGGTCTGCGTACACCGACCAGACGCGCGGGTCGTCGGTCTCGACGATCGCCCGCTCGAGGTCCGCGTCTCGCGCCACCACGGGCTCGCGCAGGAGCAGGCGGAAGCAGTGCCCCCACGGCAGCTCGAACCAGTCACCGTGCTCGAGCTCCGCGTCGGCGACGCGCTCGCCGCGCACCCACGTGCCCATCGTCGAGCCGAGATCGCGCACCCACCATCGCCCGTGCTCGCAGACCACCGCGCAGTGCCGCCGCGACACGAACAGCGCCTCGACCTGCAGGCTCGCGGTGCGGTCCCGGCCGAGCACGAACGGCGCGGCGTCGATCGCCACGCGCTGGCCCGACACGGTCTCGAGGCAGGGGAACCCGATTCGCCCATCCTGACACGAGATCGGCTGTAGGGTGCCGCTGCCCATGCGTCCGTTGGTCCTCCTCGTCGCCCTCGCCTCGCTGTGCGCGCAGGCCCAGAACGTCCTCTCGCTCCGCGCACCGGCGCGCGCCGACGGCGTGCTGCGGGCCGATCGGCTGACCGATCTGCAGAGCCCGATCGACGCCGACGCCTGGGACGGGCCGATGGCGGTGATGCTCCCGCCGGGGGCGCAGGTGGTGTGGGATCTCGGCGCCGTCGGCCCCCTCGAAGGCGGCGCGATCCAGGCCGACAACAACGACGAGTACTTCATCGCGGTGTCCGACGACGGCGTCTCGTGGCGCGACTGGCTCGTCTTCACGCCCGCCGACGGCGCGGGCCTGCGCACCCGCGCGGTCGAGAAGCGCCCCGTGCAGGCGCGCTTCGTGCGCCTCACCGCGAGCGGCGGCGACGGCCGCTACAGCGTCAGCGAGCTGGAGCTCTTCGCGCACGGCACCAGCGGCTCGACGCTGCTGAGCGCGCGCTGGCTGCCGCGCCGGCCGCTCGCGCTGCTGCTCCTCGGGTGGGCCGCGGGCCTGACGCTGCTGCTGGTCATCGCGAGCAGCCGGCTCCCGCGCCGGCTGAGCTGGACCTTCGGCGCCTTCGCGGTGCTGGTGACGGGCGCGCTGGTGTTCGAGCTCGCGCCCAGCTCGCCGGATCACCTCCAGGCTTTGCCTTTCGCGCGCGCGGCGGTGGCGCTGGTGGCGATCGCCGCGGTGGTGCGCGAGCGGCTGTGGCGCGGCACCTGGCCGGCGCACCGCGGGCTGGTGGTGGGCGCGCTCGGCGTGTCGGCGGCGATGGCGACGTGGTGCTTCCTCAACCTCGGCACGCCGCAGTTCTTCGACGTGGGGCGCGGGCAGCGCACGTGGCTGCACCACTACGACATGCGCACCTACTACCCGATCGCGAAGTACTTCCCCGAGCTGCGCTTCGACGGGGTGTACGCGGCGAGCGTGCTGGCGGTGGCCGAGGGGCGCAACCTCGACGACTTCGACGGCCAGCCGATCCGCGATCTGCGCACGCACGTGCTGACCAACGTGCGCGAGTCGAAGCAGCACCTGCTCGAGGTGCGGCGGCGCTTCTCGCCCGCGCGGTGGCAGCAGTTCCTCTCTGACATGCAGTACTTCCGCCGCGCGATGGGCGACGGGGGCTTCCTCGGCTCGATGAACGACCACGGAGGCAACGCCACGCCGGTGTGGTTCCTCAGCGCGCGCGCCCTGTTCGCCGCCGCGCCCGCGAGCGACGCCACGCTGTGGACCGGGGTGATCGCCGACGTGCTGCTGCTCGCCCTCGCCTTCTTCGCCATCGGCTGGGCGTGGGGCGCGCGCACCGCGCTGCTGGCGCTGACCGTCTTCGGCGCGATGGACTTCTACCAGTTCGGCAGCAACTGGTTCGGCGCCACGCTCCGCCACGACTGGCTGTCGTTGTGGGCGATCGGCCTGGCGCTGCTCCACAAGCGCAAGCTCGAGCTGGCCGGCGCGGCCTTCGCCTGGAGCGCGTGGATCCGCGCGTTCCCCGCGCTCACCTTCGTCACCCTGAGCATCCCCGCGGTGTGGGTCGGCGGGAAGCTGCTGCTGCAGCACCGCCGCGCCGAGGCGTGGGCGACGTTGAAGCCGCTGATGCGCGTCGCGCTGGGCGTGCTGGTGACCAGCGTGGTGCTCGTCGGGCTGAGCGTGCTCGTCTTCGGCACCGACTCGTGGGTCGAGTGGCTGCGCAAGGTGCAGACGCTCGACAAGGACAACCACGTCAACAACATCTCGTTCCGCACGTACATCAACACCGCCCCGTGGGCGCACAAGGCGGCCATCGTCGGGGCGCTGGCGATGCTCGTCGTCGCGCTGCGCCGCGCTTCCCCCGCGCGCGCGGCGGCGTGGGGCGTGGCGCTGGTGCCGATCGTCTTCAACCCGGCCAACTACTACATGCACTCCGCCTTCCTGCTGGTGACGCTCGCGGGCGAGCAGCGGTCGGCGGTCGGCCCGCGCACCGACCTCCGCGGCGCGCTGGTGTGGCTGGCGCTCCTGGTGATGTGCGTCGCCTCGTACTTCCCGAACGTGGGCACCGACCTCGGCAACCACTTCCGCCTCGAGACGTTGATCTGCTTCGCGACGCTCGGGGCGCTGTGGGTGCTCGAGCTGGTGCGCCCGCCCGAGCCGGCGCTCAGCGCCGCTTGAGCAGCCCGTCGAGGAGCTGCCTGGTGGTCGAGGCCCACGCCTCGGACGCGTTCGCGCTCGTGTCCGGCGCCTCCTGCGTGGCGTCGGCCCAGTGCACGCGCGGGCGCGGCCCGCTCACGTCGATCAGCGCGTCGGGCGCCGACGGCCCCTCGAGGCCCGAGGGCAGCCGCGTGCAGAACAGCATCACCCGCGCCCGCCCCCGATGGAGCTCCCGCGCCTCGCGCACCGCGCCCAGCGTCGAGTCGACGCGCTTCACGTCGACCTGCCCGCGCTCGCGGTACTCGCGGAGCAGCAGCGAGAGCACGCCCTCTTCCTCGAGCAGCGCGCCCTCGTCGCCCTCGGCGGAGAAGATCAGCTCGAAGCGGAGCGCCTCGGTGTTGAGCCACTCCGAGAGCTTGCGCACCAGCGCGGTGACCGAGCCGAGGAGCCACACCAGCCGCTGGTACGCCTCGCCGGGGTCCTTCACGCGTGAGCGGCCGAGCGAGGGGTCGAACACCAGCACCAGCGTGCGCTTGCGGCGCACCGCCACCGACTCGTCGCGCGCGTAGTACAGCAGCTCGTTCTCGACGAAGCGCACGTCGAAGAGATCCGGCCGCAGCGAGGGGTCGTCGCCCTGCTCCATGTAGATGAGCTCGGAGGTGACGAGGTTCTCCATCGAGCCCGAGGTGCTGATGCTCGAGAAGCCGCCCACCGGGTACGCGCTGTCTTCCTCGAGGGCGGTGGGCGCGTCGCCGTCTTCGAAGACCTGCCCGCGCAGCCGCGTCGGGAGCTGCTCGTCGACCGCCTGGGCCACCTCCGCCAGCTGCGCGAGCGCCACGCGCGCGCCGAGGCCCTTGAGCGCCCCGAGGTTCTCCACGAGGAAGACCTCGGCGTCCGACAGCAGCTCGCGCGTGCGCCGGGCCGCCTTCGCCATCATCGCCAGCCCCTCGACGATGCGGCCGGCGAGCTCCACGTCGTAGAGCGCCGCCCGCCCGGCCTCGAGCACCTCCTCGGGGGCCTTCATCGCGAAGCGCCGCACCACGCCGGTCGACACGCCCGTGCCGCCGCTCAGCTTGAGGCGCGAGAGGAGCTGCGCCGTCACCAGCCCCACCGCCGCCGGGCGGAGCTCCTTCGGCAGGCCCGCGACCGCCTCGGTCAGGCGCGTCCACCGGCGGTCCGACGTCAGCCGCGCCAGCACGTGATCCTCGTAGCCGCGCATCGCCTCGCGCACCGGCTCCTGGCTGGCGGGCGCGATGGGCAGCAGCCGCTCGCCGTTGAGCAGCGCCGTCAGATCGAGCGCCAGCGTCGGCGCCGGGAGCAGCGGCCGCTCGCCGAACGCCGCCTCGAGCGAGCGCACCGCCGTCTCGAACCAGGTCGACGACGTCGCCGCGTCACGCGCCAGCGACATGGCCGCGGCGATGAATGCCTCTGCGCGTGGACCCTCGAGCCGTTCGTCTGACATCGCCGGGTGACTATAGCTTCGGCGCCATGTTGACTCTGGAATCAATTTTCTGCTCCAACCCCGACACCCACGCAGTCTGGAAAGGACTTTTCGAATGGCTGGAGAGCTTCGTTTCGACGGCAAGGTCGTGGTCATCACCGGCGCGGGCGCGGGCCTGGGGCGCAGCCACGCGCTCTTCTTCGGCAGGCGCGGCGCGAAGGTGGTGGTGAACGATCTCGGCGGCGCGGCGACCGGCGGCGGGCGGAGCTCCGCGGCGGCCGACAAGGTGGTCGAGGAGATCAAGGCCGCGGGCGGCACCGCGGTGGCGAACTACGACTCGGTCGAAGACGGCGAGAAGATCATCCAGACGGCGCTCGATCACTTCAAGCGCATCGACGTGCTGATCAACAACGCGGGCATCCTCCGTGACGTCAGCTTCGCGAAGATGACCAGGGACGACTGGGACCTCATCTTCCGCGTGCACGTCAACGGCGCGTTCCGCTGCACGCACGCCGCCTGGCCGCACATGCGCGACCAGGGCTACGGACGAATCATCTTCACCACCTCGGCCGCGGGCATCTACGGCAACTTCGGCCAGGCGAACTACTCGGCGGCGAAGCTGGCGCTGGTGGGCTTCTCGAACACGCTCGCCATCGAGGGCGAGAAGAAGAACGTGCGCGTCAACGCCATCGCGCCGGTGGCCGCCTCGCGCCTCACCGAGACGGTGCTCCCGCCCGACGTGCTCGAGAACCTCAAGCCCGAGCACGTGACGCCGCTCGTCGCGTGGCTGGCGCACGAAGACTGCACCGAGACCGGCGGCCTCTACGAGGTCGGCGGCGGCTACTTCGGCAAGCTCCGCTGGGAGCGCACCGAGGGCAAGCTCTTCAAGCTCGGCCGGGAGATCGCCCCCGAGGCGGTGCGCGGCGCCTGGGAGTCGGTCACCGACTGGAACAAGGCGACCCACCCCGCGAACATCACCGAGGCGCTCTCGCCGGTGCTGGCGAACCTCTCGACGAAGTCGAAGGGTGGCAACGAGTTCATCGACGTCGATCAGGCCCTCGGCTACGAGCTGCCGCCGCTCGAGACGAAGTACGACGAGCGCGATCTGGCGCTGTACGCGCTGGGCGTCGGCGCCGGCAAGAACCCCACCGACGCGAAGGATCTCCACCTCGTCTACGAGCGCAACGGCGACGGCTTCTGGCCGCTGCCGACCTACGGGGTGATCCCCGCGCTCAACGCCATCTTCAAGATGGCCTCCGAGGGCACCACCGCGCCGGGCCTCAACTACGGGCTCGATCGCATCCTCCACGGCGAGCAGTACCTCGAGGTCACCCGGCCGCTCCCGCCCGCCGCGCGCCTCAAGCACAAGGCGCGCATCTCGGAGATCTTCGACAAGGGCAAGCACGCGGTGGTGGTGACGCACCTCGACTCGTACGACGCCGACACCGGCGAGCTGCTGGTGAAGAACGACGTGGCGATGGTGGTGCGCGGCGCCGGCGGCTGGGGCGGCGATCGCGGCCCCTCGAACGACGTCAACGTGGCGCCCGAGCGCGCGCCCGACGCGGTGATCACCGAGAAGACCGACGCCAGCCAGGCGCTGCTCTACCGGCTCTCCGGCGACTGGAACCCGCTCCACGTCGACCCCGAGTTCGCGACGATGTTCGGCTTCGAGAAGCCGATCCTCCACGGGCTGTGCACCTTCGGCTACGTCGGCCGCGCGGCGATCAACGCCTTCGCGAAGGGGGACCCGCGCACCTTCAAGAGCATCAAGGTGCGCTTCGCCGAGTCGGTGTTCCCCGGCGAGACGCTGAAGATCGAGCTGTGGAAGGAGAGCGACCTGCGCGTGCTGGTGCGCGCCTCCGTCGTCGAGCGGAACAAGGTCGTCATCTCCAACGCCGCCGTCGAGTTCTACCCGGAGATCCCGAAGCCGAAGGCGAAGGAGGCCGCCGCGCCCGCCCCCGCCGCGAAGCCGGCCGCCCCGGTGCAGCTCGGCACGGCGCAGAGCTTCGAGGCCATCGGCGCCTACGTCGCCGCGCACCCCGAGCTCACGAAGATCGCCACCGTCTACCAGTTCAAGATCAGCAACCCCGACTCCGCGTGGGTGCTCGACCTCAAGGCTGGCGCGGTGAAGGCCGGCACGGTCGAGAAGGCTGATTGCACGCTGGCGCTGTCCGACGCCGACTGGCTCGACATGGTCAGCGGCAAGGCCGACCCGATGAAGCTCTTCCAGGGCGGCAAGCTGAAGATCTCGGGCAACGTCATGGCCTCGCAGAAGCTCGACTTCCTCAAGAAGATCGAAGCCCCGCGGGCCGCGGCCGGCGCGCCCCCCGCAGCTCAGCCCGCGGCGCCTTCGGGCGAGCTCACCGCGGCGCAGACCTTCGAGGCCATCGGCGCGCACGTCGCGAAGAACCCCGACCTCACGAAGATCGCCACCGTCTACCAGTTCAAGCTCTCCAACCCCGACTCGGCGTGGGTGCTCGATCTCAAGGCGGGCGCGGTGAAGGCGGGCACGGTCGAGAAGGCCGACTGCACGCTGGCGCTCTCGAACGCCGACTGGCTCGACATGGTCAGCGGCAAGGCCGACCCGATGAAGCTCTTCCAGGGCGGCAAGCTGAAGATCTCCGGCAACGTCATGGCCTCGCAGAAGCTCGACTTCCTCAAGAAGATCGAAGCCCCTCGCGGGGGAAGCACCGCCCTCGCGGCGTCGGCCGGCGCGGCGGCACCGGCGGCGAGCGCTCCGGCCTCGGCGGAGGTCATCGCCCCGAAGGTCTTCCGCGCGCTGCAGGAGCGCCTCGCGAAGAACCCCGCGCTGGCGAAGGAGGTCGACGCGATCATCTCCTTCAAGGTGAAGGACGCGGGCTTCGAGTTCACCGCCGAGCTGACCGGCGCGCCCGCGGTGAAGCCGGGCCTCGACGCGAAGGCCACCACGCGCATCACGCTCACCGACGAGGCGCTCGCGGCGCTCTCGAAGGGCGAAGACGCCGCGAAGCTGTACCAGCACGGCCAGCTCCGCATCGACGGAGAGCTGTCGCCGGCGCGGCGCCTCGGCTTCCTCAAGCAGCTCGTCTGAACTTCAACGCAGCTCGAACGGAGAGAAACCCATGGGTCGCAAGGTCAATGTGCTCGGTGTCGGCATGGTGAAGTTCCAGAAGCCCGGCGCCTCCGATGGCTACGAGGTGATGGCGAGCGGCGCCATCAAGGAAGCGCTCAAGGACGCGGCGGTCGACTTCAAGGACGTGGAGCAGGCGTACGCCGGCTACGTCTTCGGCGACAGCACCTGCGGGCAGCGCGCGGTGTACTCGGTCGGCGTCACCGGCATCCCGGTGATCAACGTCAACAACAACTGCTCGACCGGAAGCACCGCGCTGTACCTCGCGCGGCAGGCGATCGAGGGCGGCCTCGCGGAGTGCGTGCTCGCGGTCGGCTTCGAGCAGATGCAGAAGGGCGCGCTGGCGGCGGCGTGGAACGATCGCACCAACCCGCTCGATCGCCACGTCGACGTGATGAACGAGGAGCAGGGCGTGAACCAGGCGCCCTTCGCCGCGCAGATGTTCGGCGGCGCGGGCCGCGAGTACCGCTGGAAGCACGGCACGAAGCGCGAGACCTTCGCGAAGATCTCCGAGAAGGCCCGCAAGCACGCCTCGAAGAACCCCTACGCCCTCTTCCGCGAGGTGCTGTCGGTCGAGCAGATCCTCGCCGCCGACGAGGTCTTCGACCCGCTCACGCGCTTCCAGTGCTGCCCGCCCACCTGCGGCGCGGCGGCGGCCATCCTCTGCAGCGACGACTTCGCGAAGCGCAAGGGGCTCAAGCCCGCGGTCCACATCGCCGGCCAGGTGATGAAGACCGACTTCCCGTCGTCGTTCGACGGCCACTCGATGATCAAGATGGTCGGCTACGACATGGCGAAGGCCGCGGCGACCGAGCTCTACGAGAAGACCGGCACCGGCCCGAAGGACGTGCAGGTGGTCGAGCTCCACGACTGCTTCACGTCGAACGAGCTGCTCACCTACGAGGCGATCGGCCTGTGCCCCGAGGGCGAAGCCGAGAAGTTCATCTGGGACGAGGACAACACCTACGGCGGCAGCTTCGTCACCAACCCGTCGGGCGGCCTGCTCTCGAAGGGCCACCCGCTCGGCGCGACCGGCCTCGCGCAGTGCACCGAGCTGGTGTGGCACCTGCGCGGCACCGCTGGCGAGCGGCAGGTCGAGGGCGCGAAGGTCGCGCTGCAGCACAACCTCGGCCTCGGCGGCGCCTGCGTGATGACCATGTACAAGCGCAACTGAGCCGCCGATGTCGACGACGCTGTGGATCATCCGCCACGGGGAGACCGCCTGGAACGCCGAGGGGCGCTTTCAGGGGCACGTCGACATCGACCTCAACGCGCAGGGGAAGGAGCAGGCCCGCCAGCTCGCCGCGCGCCTCGCGCGCGAGCACGCGCGGGCGCCCTTCGCGGCCGCGTTCTCGAGCGATCTCCTGCGGGCGCGCGCCACCGCGGAGCTCGCGATCAGCGGGCTGGGGCTCGGCGTGCAGCTGCGGCCCGCGCTCCGCGAGCGGAACTTCGGCGTGCTCGCGGCCCAGACGCGCGCCGAGATGGAAGCCAACCACCCGGAGATCTGCGCGGCGTGGAAGGCGAGCCTGGCCGACTACGTCATCCCCGGCGGCGAGAGCCACGCGCACTTCGCCGCGCGCGTGCTCGACACCCTGAAGGAGATCGCCGCCACCCACGGCGGCCCGGTGCTGGTCGTCACCCACGGCGGCGCGCTCGACTGCGTGTACCGCGCGGCCACCGGGCTGCACCTCGACATCCGCCGCGAAGACCCGATCCCCAACGCGAGCATCAGCCGCGTGCAGGTCAGCCGCGAAGGCCGCTTCGCCATCGAGCGCTGGGGTGAACCCCCTCAGTAGTGACAGCCTTCGGCGAAGCAGGTGTGGCGGGGGTTGCAGCAGTCGCCCTGCACCACGCACGCCTCGTGCTCGAGCGCGCAGACGCCGCCATCCGCCTCCCGCCCCGTCGGCGCGGCGACGCACCGCCCGGTGAGCGGGTTCTGCTGGAACGCGCACTCGCACGCCGCGCCACCGTCGCCGGCGACACACCGGCCCTTGTCGGCCGACGTGCCACCGAGCGGGCCGCCTTGATCGTCGCAGCTGGTCGTCGGGCGCTCGAGCAGACAGCTCGGCGCACCGCCCGCGTCGCGCCCGGAGTTCGCCGCGCAGATCCCCGCGAGGCAGGGCGTCGCCCCGCACGCCACGCACTGCCGACCGTGCAGGCCGCAGCGCTGATCGTCCTGGTCCGCGGGGATCAGGCAGCGCGCGCCGAGGCAGCAGCCCGCGCAGCTCGTCGCATCGCAGCCCTCGCCGCCAGCGTCGGACAGCAGCGAGGTGGTGCCACACGCCATCAGCAGCAGCAGGGGGAGGAAGCGCATGCCGGGGTGATAGCGAACGGCCCGGCCTGCGAGAACGCACAGCAATGCAGCGCGGGCGTGCAAGAATCCACACATGAACTGGGACGACGTTCGCTTCGCGCTCGCGCTCTCGAAGGCCGGCTCGCTCGCCCGCGCCGCGCGCGAGCTGGAGGTCGACCACACCACCGTCGGCCGACGCGTCGAGGCGGCCGAGGAGGCGCTCGGCGCGAAGCTCTTCACCCGCACCTCGACCGGCTTCGTGCTGACCCGCGAAGGCGAGCGGCTGCTCGCGCCCATGCGCGCCGCTGAGGAGGCGATGCTCGCGCTCGAGCGCGCCGCGCACTCCCACCAGGAGGGGCTCGAGGGCCCGGTGCGCGTCACCTCGCCCGAGACCTTCGGGGTCTGCTACCTCGCGCCGCGGCTCGCGACCTTCGGGCGGGCGCACCCCGGCCTTTCCATCGAGCTGCTCCCCAGCGGCGACGTGCTCGACCTCGGGCGGCGGCAGGCGGAGCTCGCCGTGCGCTTCTTCCGCTCGCAGCAGCAGGACCTCGTCGTGCGACGCGTCGGCGAGATGGGCTACGCGCTGTACGGCTCGCGCCAGTACCTCAGCGCGCACCCGCTCCGCGCGCCGGGCGAGCTGCGCCACCACCGCATCCTCGGCGCACCGGGCACGCGGGCCCTCGAGGCCGTGTGGCTCAAGCGGCTGTGCGCGGAGCTCCCTGCCCCGTCCTTCACCAGCGAGCTGTCGATCGCGCTCCTCGGCGCGGTGCGCGCGCACGCCGGCGTCGCCGTGCTCCCCCGCTACCTCGGCGACCCGGAGCCCTCGCTGGTGCGGGTGCACATGCCCGACGAGCCGAAGGAGCCGCTGTGGCTCACCGTGCACCGTGATCTCAAGGACACACCTCGCGTGCGCGTGCTCCTCGACTTCCTCGCCACGAGCCTGCGCGACGATCAGGCGCTGCTGCGCGGGCGTTCCTGAGCCTGAGGGAACTGCACCGACGGCGCTGGCGTGGCCAGGGGGAACCGCTGCGCGCACGCCTCGAAGTCCGACACCAGCGTGAGCTCGATGCCCGTGAAGAGCCTCGCCGCGGCGCTGATGGCGTGGATCACGCTGAGCAGGAAGACGTTGAGCCGCAACCCGACCAGCACCGACGCGCGGGCCTCCGCTGCCGGGAGGCGGGGCCAGGCGTCGCGCAGGGCTCGCTGCGCTTCCCAGGTGAGCTCCGTGACCTGCCGCAGATCGTGGATCATCACCAGCCCGCCGTTGGCGACGATCGCCGCGCGGTGCGCGTCGCGGACGCCGTCGATGAGCGCGACCATGGTCTTCGCTTCCGCCAGCCCGAAGCGCTGGCGGTGGTACTGGAAGACCACCGTCGCGGGCGGCACGAACCACGCGTGGAGCGCCGCCGCCTCGTCGGCGACCTGCACCGGCCAGGCATCGAAGGGCGCAGCGGGCGACGGGAGCGGCATCACCTCAACGCGTAACCGCCCCCGGCGCAGCGCGCATCAGGTGATGCCGAGCAGGCGCGGCACCTTCTCCTCGAGCAGGTCGATCTCCTCACGCGTCTCACCGAGGTAGGCGAGCAGCTGGAGATCTTCCCGCTCCACCGCGCCGCCGTGGACGATCCACGCGCGGGTGCGCAGCAGGCGGTAGAGCTTGATCAGCTTGCGGTCGGACACGAAGACCTCGTCCTCGCGCACCAGGGTGCGGATGACGCGGCGGAACTCGCGCATCACCTCGTCGCGGAAGAAGAGCTCGCGGTCCTTCGGCTCGCGGCGCGACATCAGCAGCGTGAGGTAGCGGTGCGCCTTGAGGAGATCCTCGAGGCTGGTGTGCCCCTCGACCCACGGCTTCTGGTTCAGATCGCGGTGCGTCTGCGACTCGAGGCCCGCGTCGAGCAGCTCGACGAAGTGCGTCTCCTGCACCGAGCGGCACGCGGCCTTCAGCACGAAGCGATCCTTGAGCGCGCCGAGCTCGCTGTGCTCGGGGATCTCGTTGGTCGCCGCGAAGAGGATCTTCAGGCGCACCGGCACGGGGACGCCGTCCTGGTAGAACTTGCGCTCGTTGATCACCGTCAGCAGCGCGTTGAGGATCGCCGAGCTCGCCTTGAAGATCTCGTCGAGGAACACCAGCCGCGCGGTCGGCAGCTTGCCGTGCTCGCGGCGGATGTAGCGCCCCCCGCGGAGCTCGTTGATGTCGATCGGCCCCAGCACCTCGGAGGGCTCGGTGAAGCGCGTGAGCAGGTACTCGAAGTAGTCGGTGCCCTCGATGCCGAGCGCGTCCTTGAACTTCACCACCAGGTCGCTCTTCGCCGTGCCGGGCGGGCCGACGAGGAGCAGCGGCTCCTGCGCCACCGCCGCCACCAGCATCAGGTCGATGAGCGGCTGCTTGTCGACGAAGTGGCGGCCGAGCGCGAGGCGGAAGCGGTTGAGCCGATCCCTCAGCGCCTGCGCCTCGGCCTGGAGCTTGTCCAGCGAGAGCTCGGCGACGGCGTCCAGCGGGTCCCTGTTGCGTGCTGCTTGCGTCATGTCTCTCCTCCGACGTCACGGTGCACGCGCCGTCGCACGAGGTACTCGTCCTCGTCGAGGAAGCGCCGCGTCGTCTCGTTCAAGGTCAGGTCGTCGCCCACGTGCCCGAGCACGAGGGAGTCGGCGAAGTCGACCATCGACAGGCAGAAGTGGTACCGCGGCTTGCCGTCGGCCCCCGCCCCGCCGTTGGTGTTGAAGCTGTCGGTGATCCACGGGAGCTGCTGGCTCATGCGCAGCAGCCCGGGGAGCGCGAGCTCGGTGGAGGCGTGCGAGAGCGCCTGCGCCGTCGCGCGGCTGAGCTTCATGCGCTCGGCGATCACCAGCCCCGACGACTCGCGGCTCAAGCGGGCGATGGCCTCGTCGATGATCGGCTGCGCCTGCGCGAAGGCCCCGAGGTACATGAAGCCCGACGCGAGGCCGAGGCGCGCCTGCAGCGTCGCCACGTCTTCGCCCTTGAGCACCGTCGACGCGCGGCCGAGCAGCTCGCCGGCCTCCTCGCGCAGGCCCACGCGGCGGAGCGACCGCACGCCCGACACCAGGAGTCCGCCGATCTCCCCCACCCCGTCGCTCCCCACTTCCTTGATGGTGTTGCCCAGCTGGAGCACCAGCTGCTTCACCAGCGCCGTGCGCCCGAAGTGGCCGGCGATCTTCAGCGCGTCTTCGAGCACCACCGCGCGCTGCTTCGCGGCGAAGCCCTCGCCCATGGTGAGGAAGCGCTGGAGCAGCGGGAGCGCCTGCGACTCCGGCAGCTGCGGCAGGTAGTCGAGCAGGCCGTCGATCAGCCGCACCCGCTCGTCGATCGCCAGCTGCGGGTCGGCGGCGGCGCCCATGCGCGACTGGATGGCCTTGAGCAGCTCCGCGGGGTCCCGAAGCGAGCGGAGCGCGCCGAGCTCCTCTCCGCGCGAGTCGCGGTTGTTTCGCCAGAAGGCGCTGATCGCCTCGAGGCGCTCCTGCGGCTCGAGCACCTGGCTGAACTGGCGCAGGCGGTCGACCTTGTAGCGATCGAGCGCCTCGAGGCTGGTGAGCAGCGCGTTGATCTCCGGCGCCAGCGGCGTCGAGGGCGCGACGCCCTCCAGCGCCTGCTCGATGCGCGCGTGGTAGGCGCGCGTGAGGTAGTTGTGCACCGGGTCCTTGCGATCGAGCGGGGTCATCGCGCGATCGCGCAGCGCGCGGGCCCGCTCGGCGTTCGCCAGGCGCGCGAAGCCCCAGGCGAACTCGAGCGAGACGTAGGCGTGCGTGTACTGCGGCGGGGCCTCGACGGCCGAGCGCTTGCGCGGCGTCTCCTCGAAGGCCTTGAGCAGCGCCTCGAGCTGCGCCGCGACGCGCATCGCCCGGCCCGTGCCGACGCCCGCAGCGTTGGCCTGGCCGGTCGCGCGCATCAGGCGCGGCACGTCGCGATCGAGCGACAGCCCGGCCTGCACGCGCGCCAGCACGCGATCGCGCGCCCGCGCCAGCCCGAGCGTGTCGCCGCCCGCGAGCCGGGCCACCGCGTAGCGCCCCAGCCAGTAGCTGCGCACGTCGAGGTCTTCGCTGAAGCGATCGAGGAAGGCGACCCAGTCGGTGACGCGCGCGGCGACCGTCGCGTTGCCCTCGAGCGCGGCCGCGAGCAGGTGGGCGACCGCGCCGCGCGTCTGCTCGACGTTGGGCGACGCCTGCTGCAGCAGCCCGTCGAAGCGCACCCCGGAGGTGTCAGCCCACCGGCGCGCCAGCCGGAGCGAGTCGTCGGGCCCCGCCTCCCACAGCGCGTGCGCCCACGCCATGCCGGCGTCGCGCGGCCGCTGCACCCGCGAGTACATCTCGGCCAGCCGCACCCAGGCGGCGCGGCGCGCGGGCGAGTCGGCCGGCGCCTCGAGCTCGAGAAAGGCCGTCTCTTCGCGCGCCACCACCGCCTCGGCCTCCGAGAGGCTGCCGGGGAGCTCGATGGACACCACCGGCGTCGAGGGGCGCTGCTGCTGCTCGGCCTGCTGCTCGCGCGGCGTCGGCGCGCGC
>JBMORD010000079.1:0-22529 GCA_049322495.1 Myxococcota bacterium
GCCCGAGCTCTTCGAGCGAGCGCCCGCCGGTGTGCCCCGAATGCGAGAAGAACCAGGCTCCGTCCTTGATCCCGAACGGGCGCGAGCGCAGCCACGCGCCGGGTCCCGCGGCGCCGCGGGCCACCTCGAGCGGCTCGAGCGCGGCCTCCCGGAGCTCGGTGGCGAAGGTCGCGACCTTGTCTGCGCCCGGGTCGGCGAGGAACTCGGCCTCGTGGTTGCCGAGCGAGACCACCACCAGCCCGCCGCTGGCCGGCGCCTGCTCCTCGAGCGCGCGCAGCAGCTCGATGGTGGGAAGGCCGCCCGTCGTCTTGTCGATGAGATCTCCCAGCACGTAGAGCCGGTCGGCGCCGCCGGTCCACGCGAGGGCGTCGTTCACCAGCCCCGCGCGCTGCAGCAGGGCGACGAGGCGCTGGTAGCCCCCGTGCACGTCGGACACCACCCAGAGGCGGCCGGGCGCGTCGGCGGGCTGCGCGAAGGCGGGCGCGGCGACCCAGTCGCGAGGTGGGCCGACCGGGGCGGGGGGCCGACATGCGGCGAGCATGAGCACGAGAAGGGGGCCCGACCTCATGCAGCCACAGACTCTCCCGCCCGCGCGTTGGCCACGCGTCGCGCGGGAAAATGCAGGCTCACCGTCGTCGGAACACCCGCACCGCCGGGTCGACCTCCGGCGGCAGCACCAGCGCGCTCAGCCGCTCGTCGACGCCCCACTCGAAGGCCTGTTGCCGCTCGTAGGCCTCGAAGTTGCCGCACGCCTCGCGGTGCCGGCTGCCGAGGGCGACGTAGAGCTGCACGCTCGGCGTCTCGAAGATGGCCCGCTCGAAGCCGTTGCCCGGCGGGGCCCACGAGGTGATGACGACCGCCGGCGCGTACTTCGCGAGCGCGGCCTTCGCGTCGAGCCGCTCGACCTCCGGCGTCGCCGAGAGGTTCCAGCTCCCGTCGTCCGTCGCGGCGAGCTCCACGCCGTCGCGCCGCAGGAACCGGGCGAGCGTCCCGTCGCCGGCGCCGAGCTCGACGCACGGGCGCCCGCCGATGAGCTGGCCGAGCGCGCCGACGAGCTCACGCGAGTAGAAGCAGTAGATGCCCTTCGGCTCGACGAGCGGCATCAGCAGCCGCCGGTCGAAGACGAAGCGCCACCAGAAGCGGAACGCGCGCAGCGAGACCGGCTTCCGCTCGAGGCCGCTCGCGAAGAGCAGCCGCTGGATGACGTGGCCGCTCCACAGCCCGAGGCGCACCGTGCCTCCAGTGCGTCGGGTGGCCATCGCGCCCGCCGTGCGCCGCAGCGCCAGCAGCGCGAGGTGCTCGCGCATGAGGTGGGGGAAGGCGGCCTCGAGCACCCGCGGGTTGGTCGCGCTCTTCGAGACGCGGCGGCGCCACCGGCTCGCGTCGGCCTTCACCGTGGCCACCCACGCGCTCACGCCGTCGGTCTTCCCGTGCTCCATCGCGCCGAGCAGCTCTGCCGAGACGCGCGCCCACTCCTTCGGGTAGCGCGCCTGCAGCACGTCGAGGTCCGCCTCGCTGAGGTCCTTGCGCATCAGCTCTGCCTGCATGGGGAAACGGCTAACGCCCGTCGGGCCCGCCGCGACGCCACGCGCCTGACACCGGCAGAGCCTGCCGGGTCACGGGCGCGCCGCGGCGAGGAGCTGCTCGAAGGCGCGGTCGAAGCTCGGCGCGCCGCGTGGGGGCGGCGGCGTCGAGGTAGTCGCGCCACGAGCAGCCCATCAGGCCGCAGCGCCGGTAGGTGTCGGTCAGCCGCCTGTGGAGCGCCGGCCCGTCGTCGAGGGTCGTCGAGCCGCCGCAGGCGCTGGTGAGAATGCGGACGTGGCGCGGGTCGCACGGGCGACCGAACCAGGGCTGCGTGTCGCACGCCTGCGGCGCGTCGCTCGGCAGCGAGGCGAGCGCCGGGCTGAGGGCCTCTTCGAGGCGCGTCAGCTCGAAGCCCCGCACCGGCCGGGTCTCCGTCGCGCCGCGCTCATCGCTCAGCGTGAGCGTGCCCTCGCTGTGGGTCCACTGCAGGGTCACCGTGCGCTCCCGGCAGCGGGCCTGCGCGTCGCAGCGCGTGTCCTTCAGCGCGACGACGCCGCGGAGGCAGCCGAAGCGCCAGTCTGACGTCGGCAGCTCGCGCGAGCGCGCGACCGCCGCGGCGTACGCCAGCGTGAGCACCCCGCCACCGACCGCCTTGCGCATGGGCCGTCAGACAGCCGCGGTCGACGAGAGTTCCCCGGTGCGGAGCAGGGCGGCGAGGCGGGGGAACTCCTCCTTGACGTGCGCGTCGAGCGCGAGCGGCAGGTCGGTCGACGCCGCCACGCGCCTCCAGACGCCGTCGAGCCAGGTCCCGGGCGCGCGCTCGAACCCCACGCGCACCTCGTGGCGCACCGTCGTGCCCCGCGCATCGTCGTCACACTCGAGCACCAGCCACGCCGGGAGCCGCGCGCCCGCCAGGAACTGCAGCACCAGCCGGCGGCCCGGCAGCCACTCCGTCACCACGCCCCGCATGCGGAGGTGGTGGCCGCCGACGTGCTCGTCCATGAAGACGACGTTGCCCAGCGCGTCGCTGCGTCGGCGCTCGGTGTGACAGCGCAGGTGCGTCCCCGGCCACCAGCGCTGGTACGCCGCGTCGTCGCAGTGAACGAGGAAGTCGAGCACCTGCGCGCCGCTCACTCCCTCGACGTGGACCTTCGACTCGAGCGAGAGCATGGAGCCGCGACGGTGCATCGCCGGTGCCACCCGCACCCGCCCGCCGTCCATGGGCTCCAGTGGCGGCGGAGCGCAATCAGTGCAGGGTGAGCTGCTCCGCCTCCATGGCGCGGCGCAGGCGGTCCTTCACGCGCGACTCGATCTGCCGGAGCCGCTCGCGCGAGAGCCCGAACCGCGCGCCGAGCTCCGAGAGGGTCGTCTCGGCGTCGTCGTCGAGCAGCCGGTGCTTCACCACCGCGCGCTCCCGCTCGTCGAGGCCGTTCCAGAGGCGGCGCACGGTGCCGTGCACGCGCTCGTCCCGCTCGGCCCACGCCACCTCCTCCTCGGGCGTGGTGTCGCTCGCGCTGATGCCGTCGAGCATCGTCATGTCGCCGTCTTCACCCACCGGCGCGTCGAGCGAGAGGTCGCCGTGCGAGAGCCGGCTGGTGTGCTGCTGGATGACCTCCACCGTCACCCCGAACTGCCGCGCGAGCACCTCGTCGACCGCCTCGGTGTCGGGCCCGAGCAGCGCCTCGGCGCGGGCGCGCGCCGAGCGGAGCTTGAAGAAGAACTTCGCCCCCACCGCGCCCGTCGCGCGCGTCACCATCGAGGTGCCGTGCAGCGCCGTGGCCAGCATGTACGCGCGGATCCAGTACGTGGCGTACGTCTTGAACCGCACCCCGCGGAGGTCGAACTTCTCCACCGCGCGCAGCAGGCCGAGGTTGCCTTCGGAGATCAGCTCCTCGCGCGCGATGCCGTAGCCGCGCAGCCGCCGCGCGAGCTTGAGCACCACCGGCATCGCTGACTCCACCAGCGCGTGCGCGGCCGCGCGGTCACCGTGCTCGAGCCAGCGCTTCGCCAGCGCCCGTTCCTCCTGCTCGGAGAGCGGCGGCCGGCGGGCGATGCGCGCGCACTCTCGCTCGAAGAAGCTCGTGATGGTCTCGCTCATGATGGTTCTCCCGAAGAGAGGAGCGCGATCCATAACGAGCATCGAAGTTTGAACGCCGATGATTATTGGAACTCAATACATAGATGTTCTCTATGTGTGGGCCGGTGCGCCTCAGTCGTTCCCCTTGATGCAGGCGACCGGCTTGAGGCGGCGCGCCACGTGGGCGAGGCCGGCGAGCTCCACCGCGCCGAGCACCTGATCGAGGTCCTTGTAGCAGGGGCCCGACTCGTCGAGCGGGGTGTGGCGGGTGTTGAGCACCACCCCGAGCTTCGCCATGCGGAGATCGGTGTGCTTCTGATCGAGCTGCTTCTTCGCCTGGGTGCGCGAGAGGCGGCGGCCGGCGCCGTGGTTGACCGAGTACAGCGAGTCCTTCGCGTGCTCGCCCGCGAAGAGGATCGCGCTGCCCGTCTCCATCGACCCGGGGATGAGGATGGGGTGCCCCGTCTCGTGCCACGCGGTGTCGCGCAGCGCGGGGTGGTGCTTCGGGAACGCGCGCGTGGCCCCCTTGCGCGCCACGAAGCGGCCGCCCTCGCGCTGAATGAGGTTGTGGCTGATCTCGTAATAGACCTTCGCCTCGCCGCCGAAGACGTGCTCCAGCGCCTCGCACACCGCCGCGCCGATGAGCAGGCGGTTGGCGATGGCGAAGTTGGCCGCCATGTTGTGGAGGTTCCAGTACGCCTGCCCCATGCGGGAGCCGGCGTCGAACCAGATGCGGTCTTCGGTGCGACCGCCGCTGAGCCCGAGCAGGCGCGCGCCCTCGACGAAGAACTTCTTCGCGATGTTCCACCCGAAGCCGCGGCTGCCGGTGTGCAGCATCACCCACACCTTGCCGTCGTCGTCGACCTGCATCTCGCAGAAGTGGTTGCCGCCGCCGAGGCTGCCGAGCTGGTTGCGCTTGCTCCACGCCTGCTCGGGGATGTCGACGCCGTCGTCTTCCACCGGCACCACCGCGCGCTCGGCGACGTCGTGCCCGCGCCCCAGCGCCTTCGCGCCGTGCCGGACGATCTCGTTCACCTTCTTGAGCACGCCCTTGCCCGCCCCCGGCTGGCCCATGCCGACGCCGATGCGCCGCACCACCTCGTCGATCCACAGGCGGCGCTTGTCCTTGTCGGCCACGTCGTCCCACGTGAGCGTGGTCTGCAGCTGCACCATGCCGCAGCCGATGTCGTAGCCCGCCGCGGTCGGCAGCAGCGTGCCCTCGGTCTCGATCGCCGTGCCGATCGGCACCCCGTAGCCGACGTGGCAGTCGGGGGTGAGCACGACCCTCCGCGCGCCCGGGAAGCTGCAGGCGTTCACCACCTGCGCGAACACGTCCTCCTCCACGCCCCCACCGCCGTCCTCCCCGAAGAGGAGGGCGTCGGAAAGGAAGAGGTGCGCTTCGCACTGCATCCCCTTCGTCTTCGGCAGCACCCAGTGCCCCGGGCCCGCATTCTCGAGTGTCTGCTTCCAGCCCATGATGCCCCCGTCGACGGGTCCGCCCGCCCAGTCTGACAGGTCGGTCACGAGTCCACTCGAGCGGAATCAACCGCGACCCACTTCCGCGCCAGAGGGACCGGAGCAGAATGATCCGTGCAGTTCGGTGCGGGCGGCCACGCATCGGGGGGAAGCCATGGCGAGACTCGAGAGCTTCGCGACCGCCCTCCTCGAGGCGGCGCCGGATGCCGTCATCGTGTCCGACGCGGAGGGGCGCGTCGTGCTCCTCAACCTCCAGGCAGAGATGCTCTTCGGGCGCTCGCGAGACGACGTGGCCGGGCTCGACCTCACCGAGCTCCTCGCGCCAGCCGAGGAGCTCCCGAAGCTCCCGCTGCTGGTCGAGCGCCGCGCGGGGCACTCGGTCGAGCGCGTGGCGCGCTGCCGCGGGCGCGAGGTGCCGGTCGAGGTGACGCTCGCCCCGGTCAACGTCGAGGGCAAGCCCTTCACCATCGCCGTGCTCCACGACCTCACCGAGCGCCGCCACCTCGAGGAGCAGCTCCGCTTCCTCTCGATGCACGACGCCCTCACCGGCCTCGCCAACCGCGCCGGCTTCGACGCCGCGCTGGCGCTGCTCGAGGTGCGCGGCCCGCACCCGGTGGGGGTGGTGATGGTCGACCTCGACGAGCTCAAGCAGGTCAACGACGAGCGGGGCCACGCCGCCGGTGACGAGCTGCTGCGCCGGGCCGCCGAGGTGCTGCGCACCACCTTCCGCACCACCGACGTCGTCGCGCGCATCGGGGGCGACGAGTTCGCGGTGCTCGCCGCCGGGCGCGACGCCGCGGCCATCGACACCCTCGCCCGGCGCCTCGCCGAGGGCGTCGAGGCCCACAACCGCCGCTACGACCTCCCGCCGCTGCGCGTCTCGGTGGGCACCGCCGTCACCAGCGAGGGCAGCTCCATCGCCGCGGCGCTCCGCGACGCCGACGCGCGCATGTATTCCATGAAGCGCGCCCACCGCGACCGGTGACCTCACCCGGGCTGGATCTCGCCGCTCGTTGGAGTTATTCGTCTACGAAATGAATCCAGATTCATCTCGTGGAAAAAAGCCTCAACGCCTCAAGGAGCGCCTCAGGCTCGCGACGGCGGAGGCGATCCTCGAGGCGGCCGAGCAGGTGCTGCTCGCGCGCGGGCTGGACGCGCCGATGGAGCAGATCGCCGAGTCGGCCGGGGTGGCGGTGGGCACGCTCTACAACCACTTCAAGGACCGCCGGGCCCTGGTGACGGCGCTGCTGGAGCAGCACCGCGCGAAGCTGTGGGCCGACGTGCGGGCCGCCGAGGAGCGCACGGCCGACGCGGGCATCCGCGAGCAGCTCACCGCGATGCTGACCGCGATGATCTTTGCGTGGTCGAAGCTGTACCTGGTGGTGAAGCAGACCGAGCTGCCCGACGCGAAGCGGCGCGGCGAGATCCGCGAGCGCTTCGCGAAGCTGTTCGGGCCGGCGCTCGAGCGCGCGCGCAAGCTCGGGCAGGTGCGTGACGACCCCGAGGGCGTGCACGCGCTGGCCCTGCACGGGCTCATCCAGTCGTACTTCACGCTGGCCATCGACGCGCCGCGGCGGGTGTCGCCCGAGCGCGCCGTCGAGCTGGTGGTGGGCACCTTCCTCGACGGCGTGGGCAGCGCGAGGCGGCCATGAGCGCGCCGGCGCAGAGCAACAAGTGGCTCGTCGCGCTCTCGGTGACCTTCGGCACGCTGATGGGCGCCATCGACGCGTCGATCGTCAACGTCGCGCTCTCGCAGATCCGCGGGGCGGTCGGCGCCACGGTGCAGGAGATCACCTGGATCAGCACCGGCTTCGCCATCGCCACCGTGCTGGTGATGCCGCTCACCGGCTTCTTCGGGCGGCTCTTCGGCCAGAAGAACGTGTACCTCGCGTGCCTGGCGCTGTTCGTCCTCGGGTCGGCGCTGTGCGGCGTGGCGTGGAACCTCCCGTCGCTGGTCATCTTCCGCGCCATCCAGGGCTTCGGCGCCGGGGCGCTGCAGCCCACCGAGCAGGCCATCCTCCGCCAGACCTTCCCGCCGAAGGAGCAGGGCACCGCGATGGCGCTCTTCGCGATGGCGGTGATGGTCGGCCCCGCGCTCGGCCCGACGCTCGGCGGGCTCATCGTCGACAACTTCCACTGGTCGTGGATCTTCTTCATCAACGTGCCCATCGGCGCGTTCGGCTTCTTCATGGTGTGGCGCTTCGTGCACGAGCCCGAAGACCTCAAGGCGCGCGCGCGCGTCGAGGCCGAGCGGCAGCGCCGCCACATGGACTGGCTGGGCATCGCGCTGCTGTGGACCACGCTCATCGCGATTCAGTACGTGCTCGAGGAAGGGCAGGCCGACGACTGGTTCGAGTCGCCCGCCATCGTGGTGGTGACGCTGATCGCCATCTTCGGCGCGATCGGCTTCGTGGTGCGCGAGCTGACCGCGGTGGTGCCGGCGGTGAACCTGCGGCTCTTCACCGACCGCACCTTCGCCTCGGGCACGCTGGCGAGCGCCGGCATGTTCGGCGTGATGATGTCGGGCATGTTCCTCCTGCCGCTGTTCATGCAGGAGCTGCTCGGCTTCACCGCCACCCAGTCGGGCCTCGCGCTCATGCCGCGCACGCTGGCGATGATGGTCTGCATGCCGGTGATGGGGCGGCTGTACCGCTCGGTGCGCCCCGCGCTGATGGCCGGGGTGGGGGTGCTCATCGCCGCGTCGGGCCAGTTCTACCTCTCGGGCCTCACCCTCGAGTCCGACTCGAGCGCCATCATGACCTCGCTGGTGATGCAGGGGGTGGGCATGAGCATGATGATGGTGCCGCTCCAGACCATCGCGCTCTCGACCATTCCCCGCGAGCGGCTGGCCGACGCCACCGGCTTGAGCTCGCTGCTCCGGCAGATCGGCGGCTCGCTCGGCATCGCGGCGTTCGCCACCATCCTCTCGCGCAACGGTGTCATCGCCAGCGCCGCGGTGCGCGCGCACGTGGCGCTCGACCGCCCGGAGGTCGCCTCGCGCTTCGCGATGACGAAGGCGGCGATGCTCGCGCGCGGCCTCGACGAGCCGTCGGCGACGGCGATGGCGCTCCGCTCGTTCGCGGGGAAGGTCGCGCAGCAGGGCATGGTCATCGCGTTCGACCAGCTCTTCGTCGTGGGCGCGATCTGCTTCGCCCTCGTCCTCCCGTTGATCCTCATGTTGCGGCGCCCGACGCAGAGCGCGGTCGTCGCCCCTGCACACGTCGAAATGGAGTGAAGAATGAGCACCACCTCTGAAGAAGCAGCCCTTGCAGAGCAGGCGAAGGATCGCGTGGCGATGGCGCGCGCCGCGGGAGGCCGCAAGCGCCTCGCGGTCGTGCTCGCCATCGGCGCGGTCGTCATCGCCGCCTTCTTCGTGCTGCGCGCGCTCGGGGCAAGCCGGCAGAAGACCGACGACGCGCAGATCGAAGCCGACGTGGTCGCGCTCGCCCCGCGCGTCGGCGGGCAGATCGCCGCGGTGCGCGTCGCCGACAACGCGGTGGTGAAGGCGGGCGACGTCATCGTCGAGCTCGACGCGGCAGATCTCCGCGCGCGCGTGAAGCAGGCCGAAGGCGAGCTGCAGGCGGCGCGCGCGCAGGCCGCGGCGGCCGACGCGCAGGCGCAGGTCGCCGAGGCGGGGGCGAAGGGCGGCCTCTCGTCGGCGAAGGCGCAGGTCTCGACGTCGATCGCCCAGGTCAGCTCCGCCGAGGCGCAGATCGCCAACGCGAAGGCCGGGCTGCTCCGCGCGGAGGCCGACGTGCGCCGCACCACCACCGACCTCGAGCGCACCCGCAGGCTGCGCGAGGCGAACGCGGTGCCGCAGGAGAAGCTCGACAACGCGCAGGCGTCGGCCGACGCCGCGCAGGCCGCGCTGGAGGCGGCGCAGGCGCAGCTCCGCGCGGCCGAGGAGTCGCGGCGCGTGGCGCAGAGCCGCGTCGCGGAGGCCAACGGCCTGCTCGACACCAACACCCCGGTCGACGCCAAGGTGGCGGCGGCGCGCGCGAGCGCCGACCTCGCGCACGCGCGCGTCACCACCGCCGAGGCGGCGCTCGAGCTGGCGAAGCTCAACCTCTCGTGGGCGTCGGTGGTGGCGCCCACCGATGGCGTGATCTCGAAGCTGAGCGCGCACGTCGGCCAACTCGTCTCGCCCGGCGCGGTGCTGGGCGAGCTGGTGCCGCAGCAGACCTACGTGGTGGCGAACTTCAAGGAGACCCAGATCGGCGCCATGAAGCCCGGGCAGGCGGTGGAGGTCGAGGTGGACGCCTTCGGCGGCCAGACGTTCGACGGCGTGGTGGAGAGCCTCTCGAGCGGCACCGGCTCGCGCTTCTCGCTGCTGCCGCCCGACAACGCGTCGGGCAACTTCGTGAAGGTGGTGCAGCGGGTGCCGGTGCGCATCCGCTGGAAGGCAGCGGCGCCCGCGGTGCCACTGCGCGCGGGCATGTCGGTGGTGGTCACCGTGCACACGGAGTCATGAGCATGCGACGCCTCGTCCCGATGACGCTCCTGCTGGCGGGCTCCGCGTGGGCCGAGACGCTCACCGTGGAGGACGCGGTGCGCCGCGTGCTCGACTCGAGCGCCCAGGTGCAGGCCGCGCGCGAACGTCGCGACGCGGCCGCCGACGCCTCGCGCTCGGTGCGCGGGCAGCTGCTCCCGGCGCTCTCGGTGAGCGACGAGCTGCAGCACTACAGCGGCCCCTTCACCGTCGCGCTCACCATCCCCGGCGCGCCGGTGAGCCCGGGCCTCAACGTGCGCGATCAGAACACCAACACCCTCGTGCTCGGCGCGAAGCAGCCGGTGGTGGGCCTGCTCAAGACGAGCCAGGACTTCGTCGCCGCCAACGCGAACGCCGACGCCGCGCAGGCGCAGCTCGAGGCGACCGAGCGCGGGCTCCGCGAGGCGGTCGAGACCGGCTACCTCCGGCTCTTCGAGGCGCGCGCGGCGAAGGAGGTCGCCCACACCGCCCAGGTGCAGCTCGGCGAGCAGCTCGCCGTGGCGAAGGCGCGCGTCGAGGCCGGCGCGATGACCACCGCCGACGTGCTCCGGGTGCAGGTGGCGCGGGCGAACATTCAGCAGCAGGAGCTCCAGGCCGGCGTGCAGGAGTCGGCGGCGCGCACCCAGCTGCTGGTGCTCCTCGGGCTCCCGCTCGACGGAGACTTCGAGTTCGCCGAGCCGGTGTCGCTCGAGGCCGAGGCCCAGACGCCGGTGCCCGCGCTGCCCGAGGCGACCGAGCGCGCGCTGCAGGAGCGGCCGGAGCTCGTGCAGCAGGCGCACCTCCTCGACGCCGCCCGGGCGACGGCGCGCTCGCGGCTGTGCTCGCTGCTCCCCGACATCGACCTCACCGCGTCGTGGGTGCGCGTCGACGGCCAGGCGCTGGCGCAGAAGGAGGCGGCGTCGATCGGCGTGCGCGCGTCGTGGCCCATCTGGCTGTGGGGCACGCAGTGGTACGCCCACCGCGCGGCGGTGCACCAGGCCGAGGCCGCGCGGCTCACCACCGAGGACGCGCGGCGCCAGGTGCGCGGCGAGGTGTCCGGCCGCATGGATCAGCTCCGCGCGGCGACGTCGGCCATCGAGGTGGCGAAGACCGCGCTCGAGAGCGCCGAGGAGGCCTGGCGCGTGACGTCGGCCGTGGTGCAGGCGGGCAGCGGCACGACCACCGACCTCCTCGACGCGCAGTCGGCCCTCACGCAGGCCCGCCTCAACCTGGTGCGCGCGCGCTACCAGCAGGCGCTCGCGCGGGTGCAGCTGCGTCGGGCGATGGGCGGCTGAGCGGGTCGTGCCGGCTCACCGGGGCATCGAGCCGCCTGGCGGGGCGCAGGCGCGATGCGGCGCCACCTGCCGTCTTCGGGCGGCTGCCTCCGCCTCGAGCGCGGCGCACCACACCGCCTCCGCGCGTCCCGGAGCGCGCAGGGCCTCCACGGCCGCCACGTCTTCCGCGACCGGCCAGCGCTTCGCGGCCGCGCGCGCCCGCGCCCGGTGCGCCAGCGCCTCGAAGGCCCACGCCCCGAGCCCTGCGGCGCGGAACCGGTTCGCGAGCTCGAGGTAGCGCCCGTCGGCCTCGTCCACCCGGCCCGCCGCGGCGAGCGCATCGGCCAGCAGTGTCTCGCGCCGCCACTGCGACGCCGTTCCCTTCGGCCAGAGCGCCGCGCCGAGCGAGACCATGCGCAGCGCCAGGGGGACCGCCTCGACGGCGCGCCCCTCGGCCAGGCGGAGCCGCACCAGGGCCTCCATCGCCGCCGGCAGCCGCGCGTTGGCCGCCTCGCCCTGAGCGGCGATGACGCCGAAGCCCGACTCGATGAGCGGCGCCGCTTCTTCGCGCCGCCCGCTGCCGACCAGCACCTCACCGAGGTGCAGCTCGCGTGTCGCCTCGCGGGTGCGTGGAGGCTTGCCGCGCACTCTCGCGAGGCTGTCTCGTGCCCACCGGACCGCGTCGTCGTCCCACGCGAGCTCCGCTCGAATGAAGCTCACCGCGTACGCGGCCGTCGCGGTCCAGGCGCTGTCGGCGCCGTAGACGACGGTGCGCAGCCGGAGCACCTCTTCGGCGTCACGCAGCGCCGCGAGCAGCTCGCCGCGCTCGTGATGGGCCGACTGCCGCACCTGCAGCAGATCGGCTCGCCCCGGGTGCTCCCGGCCCAGGCGCGCTTCGGCACCGACGAGGCCCTGGTTCACGATGTCGATGGCGCGCGCGGCCGAGCCAGGCTCCCGGCGCAGCACGGCCCGCGCCCACAGCACATGCGCTTCGAGGAACGACAGGTCGTCCTTCGCGGCGAGGTCGTCGAGCACCGGGCGCAGCGCCACCTCGGCCTGCTCGGAGTCGGCGCGCGCGAGGGCGACCTCGGCGAGGGCGAGCTGCTGCTCGTACCGAACGCGCGCTGGCACCTCGAGGCGGCTCAGGAGCGCCTCGCTCGCCTTCAGCCACGAGAGCTCCTGCCGGTAGTTGTCACGGCCATCCATCAGGCGCGCGTGGGACACCAGGGTGCGCTGCTGCAGCCGCTCGTCACCGCACTCGAGGCTCGACACCCAGGCTGCCTCGAAGCGCGCGGCTGCCTGCTCCAGACGTCCCTCGTTGGACTCGGAGCGCGCGCGCACCAACGAGGCCTCGGCCTGCAGGCACGCGTCGGCGCGGGCGCCGGCGTCGAGCGTCTCGTCGAGCTGCGTGAGCGTCTGCGCGAGCCGCGCCGTCTGCGACAGACCTTCTGCCGACCAGGCCTCGGCCAGCTGCTGCTGGGCCCGCTCGCGCAGCGCCGAGCTCACCTGCGTCGGTGCGCGCGTGATGCGCTGGAGCGCCGAGACGTCACCGCACTCGAGCGCCGACGGGAGCCGCTCGGTCGCCTCGAGGGCCTGCGCGGTGGTCGGCCCGTCGGCCTGCTCCAGCGTGTCGAGGTGCGCGCGCCAGGTGGCGCGGCGTCGTTCGAGACAGGCCATGCGCGCGTCGAGCAGCGCCTCGCTCTGCTCGCCCCGCACGCGCGTCGCCTCACACGCCGCGCGGTGCTGGGCGACCCATTCACGCGCGAGCGCCTCGAGGGTCGAGACCACGGCGCTGACGTACACCGGCTCGTGCCCATTCCCTGACAGCCGTGCTTCGAGCCTCGCGCGGCGGGCGTCGTTCCACACCTCGGCCATCGCCGTCGGGCCGCCTGAGCACGCCTCGGGTCGCCGCATCGCGACCAGCCCGGCGGCCGCAGTGACGAGCAGCGCGAGCCCGAGAAAGACCTGCGCGGCCCGCCGGCTGCGACGGGTGGCCCGCGCCCACGCGTCGAGGAGCGCCTCCATCGACGGCCACCGCCGTGCGGGCTCGACTTCGAGCGCGCGCGCCAGCACGGGCCGGTGACTGCGCGGCACCAGGGGGAGCACCTCAGCCGCCGAGCCCCGTCGGCCCGCCCAGCACTCGGCGACGCACAGCGCCCACGCGTACTGGTCGACCTCGGGTCCGGCTCGGGTCGCCGAGCGCGCCTCTGGGGCCATGTAGGCGGGAGTGCCGCGGGGCCCGTCGTCGTCTGCCCCCAATGAGGCGAGCCCGAAGTCCATCAACCGGGCGTGGCCCTTCTCGACGATGACGTTCTCAGGCTTCACGTCGCGGTGCACGAGGCCGGCGGCGTGCGCGGCCGACAGCGCGCGGGCGACTTCGAGCCAGCGCTCGAGTCGTGGCTCGATGGGGCCGCGCCCCGCCTGCAGTGCGCGCATCGTCTCGCCTTCGACGAAGGCCATCACGAGGCAGCGGTCAGCTTCGAGCACCTCGTACACCGTCACCACGTTCGGGTGATGGAAGCGCGCCAGCGCGCGCGCCTCGGCCAGCACCTCGTCACCGCCGCTCGTGACCGACAGCAGCGGCGCCAGCCGCTTGAGCGCCACGCGTCGCTCGAGCTGCGGGTCCCAGGCGGCCCACACTTCCCCCATGGCGCCTGCGCCGACGAACGAGAGCAGCACGTAGCGGCCGACCTGCTGTCCGACGCTCCAGCGCGACTGGCGCGCGCGGTCCCACAACGGCTGGCTCTCCGCCGGCTCCATCACCCGCAGCACCGCGAGGCACGTCTCGCACGACGACAGGTGCGCGCGCACGTCGGCGGCTTCGGCGTCGGTGAGCGCGCCGTCGACGAAGGCGGACAACTCGCTGTCCGAGGGGCAGGGGCTGGTCATCGACGCGGAGAACCTTGTGCCGGGTGCGGGCCTGTCGTTGAGTCATTGCATGCCGTCAGAGGTGTTCCAACTCGCCGCGCGCGCCGCGCTCGAGCGGCTGGGTGGCTCGACGCTGACGCCAGAGGCCCTCGCCAGGGCGCTCGAGCGTCGCTGTGGCGGGCGCGAAGAGGCGTTGTCGGGGCTCCGCGTCGACGAGGTGTGCATCGCGCAAGCGGCGCTGGCGGGAGATGCCACGGCGCTCGAGCGGCTCGAGCGCGACTACCTGTCTCAGGTCGCTCCGGCCATCGCTCGCCTCGACCCGGCGCCACCCTTCGTGGAAGACCAGCTCCAGCAGCTGCGCGCCCGCATGCTGGTGGGGGAAGGCGGGCGCCAGCGGCTCGACGACTTCGATGGTCGCGGCTCGCTGGCGGGCTTCTTGCGCGCTTCCGGGGTGCGGCTCGCGCTCAACGCGCGGCGCGGCGTGGCGCCGAGCGTCTCTGCCGACGTGCTCGAGGCCGAGCTGGCGACGTCGAACCCCGAGTTCGAGGCCTTCGTCGCGCAGCACGGCGGGCAGCTCACGCTGACGCTGCGCGAGGTGTTGTCGGCGCTGCCCGAGGAAGACCGCAGGCTGCTCCGCCTCGCCGTCATCGAGGGGCACACCACCCGCGAGCTGGGCCTCGCGCTCGGCGTCAGTCACGCCACCGTCGCCCGCCGGCTGCAGCAGACGTACGCGAAGGTGCTGCAGGACACCCGCCGCCGCCTCGCCGTCGCCACCGGCCTCAGCGAGCACTCGATGGACAGCTTCATCGGTGCGTTGCGAGAGCACGTCGAGCTCTCCATGTCCGCGCTCCTCACCCGGTCTCGCTGAGCGGCCCGTGTGACAGAAAATCGGTCGGCGTGTCTTCGGATCGAACCTGCGCGGTCGCCATGGCCGCGCGCACACCCGGAGAACGTCAGATGCGGCTCAAGAGGGCAGGATTGCTGGTGGCGCTGTTGGTCGCGGGGAACGCGCACGCTTCGGCCGCGCAGGAGTTCAGGCGGCTGTACAGCGCCTATCTCGACTCCCGGCAGAACCTCGGGTGCCCCGTCTCGGCGACGGGGCTGCCCTTCTTCACGGGCATCACGGGCCTGGACTCCTTTCTCTCCGGCAACGTCACCTGGGGCCGGAACCCGTGGGCGGCCGATCAGGTGAACCGGCCGCTGATCAACGCCTCGAACGCCATGCTCGCGGCACAGATCCAGGGCCAGATGCTGCTCGACCCGACGCTGCGCGCCTACATCTACTCGAACGCGTTCGGCGCCCTGTTCATCGCCGGGATGCTCGATGCGCGGATCCTCGCGAGGGCCAATCCGGGGAGCATCGGCACCTATCAGCTCCCGCCGGGCGTCACGCTTCGGGAGATCGCCCAGGCTGCGTACAACTCGACCATCGAGTACCTCACCCGCGCCGTGCAGGAGGGAACCGAGCACGACAGCGACCTGGCGGTCGCGCGAAACCAGCTCCGGATCTTCGCCGCCTTCCTGTCCGGCGAGAGTGAGCGAGGGCGGATCTACCTCGAGGCGAACGACGATCGGGCGTGGATCGAGGGCTCGAACGTCTACATCGCCGGGATGTTGACCTTCCTCCGTGACGCCGATGTGGTCGTGATGCCGAATGGTCAGCTCGCCACGCGCCTGACCGTCGAGACGATGCGGCAGATCCTCTTCGCGCTGGAAGAGTCCCGCCGCCGGATGTTCGACCCGAACTACCGCGGTGACGGGACCCCGCTCGTCGACTCGATTAACGACTACACGATCTACCCCCCTGCCACGCGCATCGACCGGCCGATCGTCGTCTCGCGCTTCGGCGAGTGCATGTCCGGCTGCCAGATGATGGGCGCGAGCGTGATCATGATCCCTCGCGATGCCCGCGGCTCGATCGGCGAGCTGCTGGGGATCTCGTCGAACCCGGCGTACATCAACCCCGGCCTGCTCCGGCAGCAGGGCCAGTTCGATCAGGTGGCGCTCGAGAGCGACGGCATCGGCCCCGGTCCAGAGTCGGTCTTCGGCTGCGACTGATTCGCCGGCTGGTTGCGCGAGGCGGCCATCGGGCAGCTGTGCTTGAAGGGCCCCATGCCGACCTCGTTCTCAGCATACCGGCGCGCGCTCGCGCAGGCCGTCGGCCTGGTGCTGAACCGCGCGCTCGAGCCCTCGCCGCGCGTGGCGCGCCACTGGGAATCGACCGCGAAGCTGGAGTGGTTTGGCGGCGCCGCCGATCACCACCAGGTGCACCTCAGCTGGAGCTTCGGGCGGCTGCGCGATGTGCCGCCCGTGCCGGGCCAGCGCCAGACGGTCGGCGTCTTCCAGCTCGCGAGGTCGACCTTCCCGGAGCTCGACGAACAGGCGCTGCGCGCGATGCTCGAGGCGCTGGTTCCGCGGGAAGCCGATGGGGCGACGCGCGTCTTCCTCCAGCGCGTCACCGCGCAGCTCGCGCTCGCCGACGTGTTGTTGACGTTGCCGGAGCGCGTGGGCTGCGAGGTCAGCCTCTTCGCCCGGCCCGATGCGCTCGACACGCCTGCGCCGACGCCGCGGTGGCCCGAGCACGCGAGGGACCGGGTCGCGGCTGCCCTCGCGGCCATGGAAGGGGAGCTCCGCGAGCGCTGTGAGCGGCTGTGGAGCGCCCCGGCGGTCGAGCTCCTGAGCGCGGTCGGCGTGCCACCCTCGCGCGCATGAGCGAGGCGTTCCTCCCGGTCCGAGCGCACCGGGTGGGGCGCCATGCACGCGTGGAACGGTGTACGGTGACAGGTCCATGCGTCGTTCGCTCCTGTTGCTCGCAGCCGTGGCCGTCCTCGCGTTCGAGGGTTGCCCTGATCAGGCCCAGTGCTCACCGCAGAACTGCGCGGGCTGCTGCAGCGCCAACGACAAGTGCGAGGCGCCGTCTCCGCTCGCGTGCGGCGTGCTCGGCAATTCGTGCCTCGCGTGCCCTCCGTCTCAGGAGTGCCGTGGCGGCTTCTGTGCGATCCCGCTCCCCGGTGGCGGCGGTGGAGGTGGTGGTGGCGCAACCGGCGGCGGTGGGGGCGCGACGGGCGGAGGCGGTGCGACGGGCGGCGGTGGTGGCGCGACAGGCGGCGGTGGCGGCGCGACAGGCGGCGGTGGCGGCGCGACGGGCGGTGGTGGCGCGACGGGCGGCGGTGGCGGCGCGACCGGCGGCGGTGGTGGCGGTGCGACCGGCGGTGGGGGCGGGGCGATCGACGGTGGCGTGCAGCTCGTCGTGGGCTGCTGGAACCTCGACTGGTTCGCCGACCCCGACGGTGGCGCGCTCGGCCCGACGGACAACGCGCTCCAGCAGCAGAACGTGCAGACGGTGTTGCAGTCGCGCACCGACGTCGACCTGTGGGGCATCGAGGAGATCGTCGGCACCGCGGAGTTCTCGACGGTGGCGTCGAGCCTCTCCGGCTACGGGCTGCTCCTCGTGACGAGCGTGCCGAACGGCACCTACTACTACGTGCCGGCGGAGCAGAAGGTCGGCATCCTGTACCGCACCTCGAAGCTCTCGCTCGTCTCGGCGCGGCTGATCCTCACGCAGTCGAGCTACGACTTCGGCGGGCGGCCGCCGCTCGAGGCGCAGCTGCGGCTCAACGCCAACGGCGTCACGCGCGACCTCTTCGTCATCGTGCTGCACATGAAGGCGTACGCCGACGTCGACAGCTACAACCGCCGCGTCGCCGCCAGCGCCGCGCTCAAGGACTACCTCGACACGACCCGCGCCGGCGCCTCGGTGATGGTCATCGGCGACTGGAACGACGACGTCGACGTCTCGACGTACGCGTCGAGCCCGTCGCCGTTCGCGGCCTTCGTGACCGACTCCACCCGCTACCGCTTCCCCACCAAGGAGCTGTCGGACACGAACCGGCGGACGAGCGCCAGCTCGAGCGCGAGCAACACCATCGATCACCAGCTGATCACCGCGCCGCTCTTCCCCTCGTACGTCTCGGGCTCGGCGACGGTCACCATCCCGTCGATCTCGAACTACCGCTACACCACATCGGACCACTACCCGGTCACGACGCGGCACGTGTTCCGCTGATCACTTCCGCGTGACCGCGCCGAAGGTGAGGCGCAGCACGAAGCGCTCGTTGTCGCGCAGCTCCTGCTTCTCGGCGAGGTCCTTGTCGGCGGGCGCCTTGTCTGACGCGACCTGCGCGTAGCCGCCAAGCGAGACCCAGAACGACGGGTGCGTCCATGTCAGCGCGGGGCCGAGGTAGAGCGCCGAGCCCTGGTAGTCGCGGCGCTGCCAGCTCGACTTGCCGCGCACCTCGAGGCCCACCGCGGCGCTCGCCGAGAGGCTCACCTTGATCGCGAAGCTCTCCTCGAGCCGCGTGTCGACGCCGGTGCGCCCGGCCCACAGCGCGCCCGTCGAGCCGGAGAAGTTGAGCGCCATCAGCACGCGGCCGAGGCGCAGGTCGGCGAAGAGCCGCCCCTCGAGCTCGAGCAGATCTCTCGCGAGCGACACCCGCCCGAGCCCACCCGCCGCGAAGGGCCCGCCGGAGCGCCAGGTGGTCCACCGCCAGAGGCTGGTGAGCTTCGGGTCGAGGCTCGCGCTGACGTCGGTGCGCTCCCAGTCGAGGTCCATCGAGAGCTGCGACTCGACGGTGCGCGTGACGCCGTGGGTCCACACCAGGCGGGTGTCGAGGCGGAGGAAGTCGTCGGTGCGCGCGAGGCGCGGGGTGGCCCAGGCCTCGAGCTGATCTTCCCCGGCGTTCGCGGTGCTGCTGGTCCACGTGAAGGGGAAGTCACGCGGCGCGGCGACCGCCGGGAGCGCAAAGAGCACGAGGGAGAGCAGGGTGCGCATCGGGCGCATTCCTACTCTCCCTCGTCGGGCCCTGCGTGAAGAAGTGTCAGCGCTGCTGGCTCATCACGTTCACGTAGTCCTGCGCGAGGATGGAGTTGCGGAACTTCGTCGAGAAGCCGATGGCGTGCTGGGGGTTCACCACGCGGCTGGCGCAGAACTTCGCCACGTCGAGGCGGACGAGCTCGTTCATGAAGAGGTCCATCAGCAGGCCGAGCTGCACCGCCGTCAGCCCCTGGTTGGCCACCACCGACTCGATCATGCTCTGCCGGGTGAGCTCGTTGGGCGTGTTGCGCACCGACGCGTAGAGGCCTGCCCACGCCGCCGCGTCCATCGCCCAGCGGCCGTTGCGCGGCATGGTGCAGCCCACGTCCTGGCCGGTGCCGCAGTCACGCGCGCCGTAGCCGGGAGGACCGGGAGGCGGAGGCGGCACCGGGCCCGGCGGGGGCGGGCGGTACGGGTTGGGCGGCTGCACCGGCGCGGGGCCGGTGGGCTGGCCGGGCTGGCCCTGCGAGGCGATGAGCTGCGTGTACGCCGTGCGGTTCATGTTGCTCGAGAACTTGTCGGCGTAGCCGATGGCGTGCTGCGGGTTCACCACGCGCGGCGCGCCGACCTGGGCGAGCTGCATCTTGAACATCTCCGACGAGAAGAGATCGAGGAGCAGCCCGAACTGGATGGCCGTCGCGGAGTGCGCGGAGAACATCGACTGCGCGGTCTGCAGCCGCATCATCTCGCTGGTGTTGCCCTGCATCGAGCGCATGAAGCCGCCGAAGGTCACGGCATCCATCGGGAAGCGGCCGTCGCGCATCATGTTGCAGCCCACGTCGGCGCCGGTGCCGCAGTCGCGCTGCACGGGCGGCTGCACCACCACCGGCGGCTGCACCACGGGCGGCGCCGAGGGCAGGTTCGGCAGCCGCACGCGGAACGTCACCTCACGGAAGGCGAGCTCGCGGCCGGCGCTGTCGAACACCGAGACGCGCGCCACGAAGCGGCCGTCCGAGAAGTCTTCCTCGGCGAGCGTCGAGTAGCGGAAGTAGTGATTGAAGGCGTTCTTCCACACGAAGGGGTCCGAGGGGACGCTCCACTGCTGCGTGGTGACCCACTCGCTCCACCGGCCCTGGAAGCTCTTGAAGCGCGCGCCGAGGTAGAAGTTCTGGCCGCGCATGTTGCGCAGCGTGAGCTCGGGCACCGACACGCGCACCGAGGGCTCGTTGTCGAAGGTGCCGTTCACCTGCACCTGCAGCGGGCTCATGGTCGCGCGATCCCACCCGGCGTACTGGTCGTCGTCGTCGCGGCGGTCGTCTCGATCGTCGCGTCGATCGTCACGGTCGTCGTCGCGGCGATCGCGCCACATCGCCACGCGCGCTTCGTCGAGGAGATCCGACGCGCGGTGGAGCGCCTGCACCACGTTGTCCGCGCAGCCCGCCCACGTGGCGCTCTCGGCGAGGTTCGAGACCTCGAACTGCAGCCGGCGCGCGTCGCGGGGCGAGCCGTTGCGCTTGAGGGCGTCGACCTGATCAGACAGCCGGTCGGCCGCGTCGTACACGGTGGCGCGACACTGCGGCGTCGCGCGGCGCGAGCGCGAGGCGGCGTCGTCCAACGCCTCCGTCGCCTGCTTGAGCGGGCGCCGTGCGGGCTGGGCTTGCGCGACGGCGGCGAGGGTGAGGGCAGCGAGTGCAAACGTCCGGAGCTGGCGCATTGCGGTTCCTCAGGGGGGACTGCGGTGTCGCAGAGTGGGACGGTCCCCCGGGTGGGGGATTCACGCGCCGGAGCTTCGCAGAGCCTCAGATTCCTGAGGGATTTGTTTGTGCTTCAGGCAGGCGCCTCCGCACGTCGCGCACCGCTTCGGCAGCCGCGCTCGCTGCTGACAGAAGGGGTGCTCATCTTCCTTCTGATCCATGTTGCCGCGGCTTCTACCCGGTGCTACGCGCGCCGCCGCCATGAGCGCTTCCGTCTCCACGACCACTGGTCGCATCACCCAGATCCTCGGTCCCGTCGTCGACGTCGAGTTCCCGCCCGGCGGGCTGCCCGAGGTCTACACCGCCCTCAAGATCACCAACCCGGCGATCAACAACCAGCCCGACAACCTCGTCGTCGAGGTGGCGGCGCACCTCGGTGAGAACACCGTGCGCTGCATCGCGATGGACACGACGGACGGCCTGTCGCGTGGCATGCCCGCGAAGAACACCGGCGCGCCGATCTCGGTGCCCGTGGGCCCCGGCACGCTCGGCCGCATCCTCAACGTCACCGGCCAGCCGGTCGACGAGCTCGGCGACGTGCCCGCGCAGAAGTTCTACCCGATTCACCGCTCGGTCCCCGCGTTCACCGAGCAGAGCAAGAAGATCGAGATGTTCGAGACGGGCATCAAGGTCATCGACCTCCTCTGCCCGTTCACCCGCGGCGGCAAGATCGGCCTGTTCGGCGGCGCCGGCGTCGGCAAGACGGTTCTCCTCCAGGAGCTCATCCGCAACGCCGCCATCGAGAAGGGCGGCTTCTCGGTGTTCGCCGGCGTCGGCGAGCGCACCCGCGAGGGCAACGACCTCTGGGTCGAGTTCCAGGAAGCCGACGTGATCGCGTGCGAGAAGGAAGCGGACGGCAAGCACATCAAGAAGGACGCGAACGGCAAGATCACCCTCAAGCCGGGCAAGTCGCAGTGCGTGCTGGTGTTCGGCCAGATGAACGAGCCGCCCGGCGCCCGCGCCCGCGTCGCGCTCTCGGGCCTGTCGATCGCCGAGTACTTCCGTGACGAAGAGAACCGCGACGTTCTGCTCTTCGTCGACAACGTGTTCCGCTTCACGCAGGCCGGCTCCGAGGTGTCCGCGCTCCTCGGCCGCATCCCCAGCGCCGTCGGTTACCAGCCGACGCTGTCGACCGAGATGGGCGCGCTCCAGGAGCGCATCACCTCGACGGTCAAGGGCTCGATCACCTCGGTGCAGGCCGTGTACGTGCCCGCCGACGACCTCACCGACCCGGCGCCCGCCACCACGTTCGCGCACCTCGACGGCACCATCGTGCTCTCGCGCGCGCTGACCGAGATCGGCATCTACCCGGCCGTCGACCCGCTCGACTCGACGTCGCGCATCCTCGACCCGCAGGTCGTCGGTCAGGACCACTACGCCGTCGCGCGCAAGGTCCAGTCGACGCTCCAGCGCTACAAGGAGCTCCAGGACATCATCGCCATCCTCGGCATGGACGAGCTCTCGGAAGACGACAAGCTGGTCGTCGCCCGCGCCCGCAAGATCCAGCGCTTCCTCTCGCAGCCGTTCAACGTCGCGAAGATCTTCACCGGCGCCGACGGCAAGGTCGTGTCGATCCCCGACACCGTGCGCGGCTTCAAGGAGATCGTCGAGGGCAAGCACGACGACCTCCCGGAGCAGGCGTTCTACATGGTCGGCAACATCGAAGAGGCCATCGAGAAGGCGAAGAAGCTGGCGCAGGGCTGAGGCTGACTCATGGCGACGAAGCTCAATGTCGAAATCGTGACCCCCGAGCGGCGGCTGGCGCAGCTGGCCGCTGACGAGGTCATCGCGCCGGGGGCCGAGGGCCTGTTCGGCGTGCGTCCCGGCCACACCCCGTACCTGGCGGTGATGCAGCCCGGCCCGCTCACGGTGCGTGAGGGCGCGAACAAGACGGTCTACTTCGTGGCCGGCGGCTTCGTGGAGGCAGGCCCCGCGGTGGTGCGCGTGCTCGCCGACGCGGCGGAGGTGGCTTCGGCCATCGACGTCGCCGCGGCCAACAAGCGCATCGGCGAGGCCGAGACGCGCCTCAAGGGCTTCGAGGTGACGGATCCCCGCGCCGAGGAGCAGCGCGAGCTCATCCGCCGCGAGAAGAAGCGCATCGAGGTCAGCGCGCTCAAGTGACGCGCTGAACCACCGGTCGTTCGCGACGGCTCCTGCTCACGAGGCAGGAGCCGTTTCTCGTTTCAGGGTCACTTCTTCTTCTTCTTCGCCACCGGCTTCTTCTTCGGGGCCTTCCTGGCGGCGGGCTTCTTCGCGGCCTTCTTCGGGGCGACCT
>JBMORD010000080.1:0-2962 GCA_049322495.1 Myxococcota bacterium
GACGAGGCGAAGCCCCATGCGCCGTCGACGAGCACGCGCACCCCGACGCCGAAGCGCTCCGCGTCGTGGATGGTCTCGAGGTGATCGTCGCGCACGCTCACCGTCTCCTCGCGCCGGCGGTGGACGCGGAGGTCGGCGTAGCTCGCGCCGGCCTTCTTCGCGGCGTCGAGCGCGGCGGCGACCACCGCGAGGTACGTGGCGTCGGTGACGAGCCCGCGCGCCGAGGCGAGGGCCGGCGCGAGCAGCACCGCGCCGCTCGCCCGCAGGAGTTCACGTCGGGAGATCATCGCGGCCCTCGGCGGTGGTGTGGGTTCAGAAGCCCGACCAGATGAAGTCGACGGTGGGGAGGATGTTGTTGCTGCGCACGCGCACCCGCTCACTGAAGCCGTCGCTGCCGGTGCGGACCTCGGTCGCGCCCTGGTCGTAGTTGGCGAAGAAGCCGCCCACCATGATGCGGCTGTGCTCGAACACCGCGATGTCGAGCCCGAGCTGCGCGGTGAAGATGAAGGGCGAGAGCTCGCCGATCGGCCCGACGTTGGTGCGCGCCACCATGAGGTTGCCCTGCGTGCCGGTGATGAAGAGGTTCACCTCGCCGCGCAGGCGCAGGCGATCGCCGAAGGCGTGGTCGTACGCCAGCCCGCCCCGCCCGAGGAAGCCGGTGAGCGGCGCCGCGAAGAGGATGTCGAGGGGCGCGAGGAACGAGTTGAGCGGCGTGGCGCTGTTCGGCCCCATGGGGATGCGCATCTGCCCCTCGAGGCGGAAGGTGAGCACGTCGTGGGTGAAGAAGTTGCCCGACGCCAGCAGCGCCACGCGGGGGATGAGCATGAACCCGACGTCGTTGCTGCTGGTGGTCCACGAGGGGAAGAGGAAGCCCCTGGTCAGCCGCATGGCGAGCGTCGGCATGAGCACGCCGGCCTCGGCGGTCAGGCGCACGCCCGTTGGCGGGCTGCCGTTCTCGAAGTCGTTCTTGAGGATCGCGAAGCGCACGTCGAGGTGCGGAGCGACGAAGAAGAGCACCGGGTGCGCCTGCAGCTCGACGCGATCGGTGAAGGCGATGCGCAGCGGGTTGAACACGCCGACGCTCCAGGTGCCCTTGTTGGCGACGTCGGCGGTGTCGCGCGCGGGGCGGGGCGCGGCGAGCGCGGTCGCGGCGCAGAGGGTGACGACGAGGCTGAGCGTCTTCACGGGAGCCCCCAGGTGCCGACGACGGGCGCGTGATCCGACAGGCGCGACGGGTCTCCGGTGATGCCGAGGCGTCCCGGTTCCTGGAGCACGTCGGTGTCGGTCCACGTCTCCCCCTTGCGCACGAAGAGGTAGTCGAGCGTGCGGTTCCACCACCCGGGCACGCCGCCGCGGCAGGCCTCACCGGCGGGGCACACGTCGCAGATCTTCCGGTCCGGGCTGCAGGTCGCCTGGGCGGGGCAGTCGGTGTCGGCGGTGCACGCCAGCTCGCTGTTGAGCCCGTCGGGCCCGAGCACCGAGTGCGTGAAGTAGCGGCGCTGCGCCGCCTCTCCGACGCCGTACCGCGCGAGGGGGAGGTACGGCTCGAAGTCGTCGTAGAACTTCTTCATCACCGACGGGGTGTACGGCGGCTGCTCATAGGGCGTGCCCTTGCTGCTCGCGCGCTCGTCGAGGAAGCCCTTGAGGCGGAGCTTGCCGTCGCACGAGGTGGCGCTGCCGACCTCGGCCTTCTCGTCGCACACCGGCGGGAGCTCGTTGAAGTCACCGCCGATGACCCACGGCAGCGTCTCTTCCTTCAGCACGTCGTAGATCTGCTGGATCTGCTTCTGCTTGGTGCCGTCGAAGTCGTACGCCTCGGTGTGCACCACGTACGCGGCGACGTTGCGGTTGCCGAGGTCGACCTCGGCGCGGCCGATGGCGCGCTTGATGTAGAAGGTCGCGGTGAGCGCGTCCTGATCGGTGCGATCGATCTGGCGGATGCGCTCGGCCTTCACGATCGGGTAGCGCGAGTGGATGGCGTTGCCGAGGTCGATGCGGCCCACACCCTCCGACGGCACGTAGCGCGCGTCCCACGTCTGGTCGTAGGCCGCGTAGCGGAGGTTGGTGTTCTCGAGGAGGAACTGCACCATGTCGACGTAGGCGCTGCGCTTGCTGCCGACCTCGATCTCCTCGGTGAAGAGGATGTCGGGGTCGTACTCGCGCACCAGCGCGGCGATCTTCGTCAGGCAGTCGTCGACCTCGGTCGAGGACAGCTGCACGCGGTCGCCCCAGAAGTCGAACCAGAAGTCGACGCGGCAGGCGCCGTACTTCACGTTCCACGCCATCACCTTGAGGTGCGTGGGGTTCTCGGCGGGCGCGGGGTGCTCCGTCTTCGCCTTGAAGCGGGGGATCTCCTCGCGGGTGAAGTCGAGCGGGTCGGCGACCCACTCACAGCTCGCCAGCAGCGGAATCAGCAGGACCAGTCGTCGCATCGCGCGCGCATGGTAGTCCGCTGCTCCGGGAAGGCGAGCGGACTCGGAGCGCGAGCCACTTGCACTCGCCGCGCACCTCGCGTGTGTAGCCCCCGATGCTTCGTCGCGCGCTCCTCCCCGTGCTGTTGGTGTTGTCCGGTTGTCCTTCGTCGAGCGGGCCCGAGGGGCCGCAGGGGCCGGCGGGTCCGCAGGGCCCAGCAGGGCAGACGGGCGCGACCGGAGCGGCCGGTCCGCAGGGAGCGCAGGGGCCCGCCGGGCCGGAGGGCCCACAAGGTCCGACGGGGCCGCAGGGCGTTCAGGGGCCAGCGGGCCAGGTGCTGGTGATCGACGGCGGCGTGGTGGTGGGGCCGCCGGGCGCGTCGGTGCTCGTCACGCCGGTCGCGGCCGGAGGGCAGCCGTGCCCCGCGGGCGGCGTTCGTCTGACGCAGCTCTCGGACGGCGGCGTTTCGCACGTGTGCAACGGTGAGCAGGGGCCTGCCGGTCCCGCGGGGCCGCAGGGCCCGACCGGTGCGACCGGTGCGACCGGGCCG
>JBMORD010000081.1:0-22069 GCA_049322495.1 Myxococcota bacterium
TCGGCGATGTCCTCGTACTCCAGGCCCTTCTTCCTGAGCCGCACGATCGCTCGGCGGGTTCGCTGGTCCAGTGCCATGCCCCGCGAAGATCACGTTCGACGATCCTCAGCAAGCGGGTTCAGGGGTACGCCTCGCCGCTGCGCGACTGGATGGAAGGCAAGACGCCCTTCACCGGCTCGATGCTGGTGCTCGACGAGGCCCACAACGCCGCGCCCGCGAGCGGCTCGAAGTACGCCATCGACAGCAAGCTCACGCAGGTGGTGCGAGACCTCTCGTCGCACTTCGAGCACCGGCTCTTCCTCTCTGCGACCCCGCACAACGGGCACAGCAACAGCTTCTCGGCGCTCCTCGAGATGCTCGACCCGCAGCGCTTCTGCCGGGGGGTTCCGGTCAAGAGCGCGAAGCTCCTCGAGGCGGTGATGGTGCGGCGCCTCAAGGCGGACCTCCGCGACGCGCGCGCCGGCGTCTTCCCGCACCGCAAGGTCATTCAGCTCGACGTCGCGGGCCTGCCGCCCGAGGCGCCGGAGCTCGTGCTGCCGGTCCTCCTCGATCGCTACCGGGCGCTGCGGGAGCAGTCGCTCGCGGCGACGAAGGCCAACAAGACGCAGCTGGCGGCCGGGCTGCTGGTGCTGACCTCGCTCCAGAAGCGGCTGCTCTCCTCAGTCGAGGCCTTCGCCCGCACCCTCAAGGTGCACCGCGCGGCGCTCGAGAAGAAGGCGGCCAGGCTCGCGGCGCAGGCCGACCTGTCGCTCCTCGCGGAAGCGCCCGGGCCCGATGACGAGGAGGCCGGCGCGCTCTCGGGCGACGAGCTGGTGGAAGCCGAGAGCGCCCAGCTCGAGGTCGCGACGCAGCTCGCCGGGCAGCTCACCGCCGACGAGCGCGCGTTGCTCGAGCAGATGTCTGCCATCGCCGAGGCCGCGCGCCACGAGCCCGACGCGAAGGTGCGCCGCCTGGTGGACTGGGTGCGGTCGAACTGTCTCGACGGCGACCGCTGGGGCGAGCGGCGGGTGCTCGTCTTCACCGAGTACGTCGACACCCTGCGAATGCTCAAGCGTCACCTCGAGGAACTCCTGCCCGACTCGGAGGCTCGAATTGATGTCTTTGAAGGCGGGGCGGTGCTCTCGAAGAAGCGCGAGGAACTCAAGGAGGGCTTCAACACCCACCCGCGGCTCCACCCGCTGCGCATCCTGCTGGCGACCGACGCGGCGCGTGAGGGCGTCAACCTGCAGAACCACTGCGCCGACCTCTTCCACTTCGACGTGCCGTGGAACCCCGGCCGCATGGAGCAGCGCAACGGCCGCATCGACCGCAAGCACCAGCGCTCGCCCGAGGTGCGCTGCCACTACTTCGTCTACACCCAGCGGCCAGAAGACCGCGTGCTGCAGGTGCTGGTGGAGAAGTCGAAGACCATTCAGGAAGAGCTCGGGAGCCTCGCGCAGGTGGTCGACACGCGGCTCGCCAGGCGCCTCGCGGGGGGCATCCGCCGGGCGGCCGTCGACGAGCTGGCGCTGGAGCTGCGCAACGAAGGGCCGGGCGACGAGCGGAGCACCATCGACGAGGAGCTCGAGGCCACCCGCCGGCAGGAGGCGCTCCGCGACCAGCTCGCGCGCCTCGGGCGCATGCTCGACGACTCAAAGAAGCACCTCGGCTTCTCGGCCGACGCGCTGCGCCTGGCGCTCGACGAGTCGCTCGAGGTGGTGGGCGCCTCGCCGCTCGGCGAGCTCGGCGCGGGGCCCAACGGCAAGGACCGGTGGGAATTCCCCGACGTCACCGACCTCAAGACCGCCGGGCCCGGCTGGCGCGAGAGCCTCGACACGCTCCGTCGCCCGCGGAAGCCTGACGAAAGGCTGTGGGACTGGCGCAAGCAGAACCCGCTCCGGCCGGTGGTCTTCGAAGACGTGGGGGCGCTCGACGATGACTGCGTCCACCTCCACCTCGAGCAGCGCCTCGTACAGCGGCTGCTGGGCCGCTTCCTCTCTCAGGGCTTCCTGCACGACGACCTCGCGCGCGTGTGCGCCATCGCCACCGGCGGCGCGGTGTCGAAGGTGGTGCTGGTGGGGCGCCTCTCGCTCCACGGCGCTGGCGCGGCGCGGCTGCACGACGAGCTCATCCACGTGACGGCGCCGTGGCTCGAGCCCTCGCAGCGCAAGGGCGAGGTGAAGCCCTACCGCGAGACCGCTGAGGCGTTGACGCTCGCGGAGCTCGACGCGCTGCTCTCTGACGAGCATGTCCGGGCGCCGTCGGCCGCGGTGCAGAAGCAGCTCCACGCCGCGCTCACCGGCGACGTCGACGCCCTCGAGCCCGAACTCCGCCGTCGCGCAGAAGAGGCCGAGCGGGCGGCGCGCGCAGCGCTGGAAGACCGCGCCTCGCGTGAGTCGAAGGACCTGCACGAGCTCCTGCTCGCGCAGCAGAAGCGCATCCGCGAGACCCTGGAGCGCGCCAGTGAGCAGGCGGTGATGCACTTCACCGACGAGGAGCGGCGCCAGGCACAGGCCGAGGCGGCGCACCAGCGGCAGCGCCTCAAGACACTCGAGAAGGAGCTGGTCGAAGAGCCCGCGCGCGTGAAGCAGACCTACGCGGTCCACGCCCGGCGGGTCGAGGTGCTCGGCGTCATCTACCTGGTCGCGGCGAGGGCCAACGCATGAGCGAGCAACGGGTTCATCTGGAATGGTTGGGCTACGCGCAGCCGACGGGCCTGGTCGTCACCGCGCCGGCCCTGGCGAGCGCCGGCGCCTGGCCTGACAAGAACGTCGCGGCCCGGCAGGAGCACCTCAAGGCCATCGTCGGCGAGCACCGGCAGCTCAAGGACCTGCAGGCCTTCCTCGAGGAGTTCCTCCGCTGGCAGCGCGGCGACTTCCGTCCGCCCGGCGAGAGCGACCAGCTCTACCTCGAGGAATACAAAGACACCCTCAAGCCTGACGCGGTCGTCACCTCCGTCGAGGGGCAGCGAATCGCATACATCCAGCAGGTGCCGAACGGCGTCGCGCTCGACGAGCTCCCGCCCGAAGGCGAGGGCTGGCACGCGAGCGTCGAGACGCGCTTCGAGCGGCTCCTGCGCGACACCGGCGTTTCGATGGGCGTGCTCTCGAATGGCAAGACCCTGCGGCTGGTCTACGCGCCGAAGGGCGAGAGCGCGGGCCACCTCACGTTTGACTTCACTGCGCTGTGCGAGGTCGCCGGGCGGCCGCTGCTCTCGGCGCTGGTGATGCTGCTCGACGCCGACCGGGTCTTCATGGTCCCGCGCGACAAGCGGCTCCCCGCCATCCTCGCGGACTCGCGGCGCTACCAGACCGAGGTGTCGACGCTGCTCTCCGAGCAGGTGCTCGAGGCGCTGCACCTCCTCGTGCGCGGCTTCGAGACGGCCGACGGGCTGAGCCGTGACCGGCTGCTCCAGGAGCTGCGCCGCGCCGAGCATCGACGCGAGCTCTCTGACGGGCTGCTGACGGTGGTGCTGCGGCTCGTCTTCCTGCTGTACGCGGAAGACAAGGGGCTGATGCCGCAGTCGACGGTGTACGTCTCGTCGTACTCGGTGACGGGGCTGTTCGAGCAGCTGCGCGATGACGAGGCGCGCTACCCGGAGACGATGCACCAGCGCTTCGGCGCCTGGGCCCGGTTGGTGACGCTCTTCCGCCTGGTGTTCCGCGGCGGGCAGAGCGGCGACTTCAAGCTGCCGAAGCGGCACGGCGCGCTGTTCGACCCCGATCGCTTCCCCTTCCTCGAGGGCCGCGCGCGGGGCGACCACTTCTCGAGCGACCGCGCGGTGAAGCTCAGGGCGCTCCCCCGCGTGTCTGACGGCACGGTGCTGGGGGTGCTGCGGAACCTCCTGGTGCTCAACGGTGAGCGGCTCTCGTACCGCGCGCTCGACGTCGAGCAGATCGGCTCGGTCTACGAGTCGATGATGGGCTTCGAGCTCGAGGAGGCCGAGGGCCGCGTGGTGGCGCTGCGGCCCGCGCACGTGATGGTGAACCTCGACGCGCTGCTGGCGAAGAAGGGCAAAGCGCGGCTCGAGGCTCTCAAGGAAGAGGCGGGCGCCGAGCTGAGCGGGAACGCGGCGAAGGCGGTGCAGGCCGCCGACTCGGTGGAGGACCTGGTGGCCGCGCTCGAGCGGCGGCTGAGCCCGTTCACGAAGCAGCCGTTGCCGAAGGGGAGCCTGTACCTCCAGCCGGGGCGCGAGCGGCGGCGGTCGGGCTCGCACTACACGCCGCGCTCGCTGACCGAGCCCATCGTGCGCACCACGCTCGAGCCGATGCTCAAGGGGCTGGGGCCCAACCCGCTCCCGCGGCAGATCGTCGGGCTCAAGGTGTGCGACCCGGCGATGGGCTCGGGCGCGTTCCTCGTCGAGGCCTGCCGCTACCTCGGCAAGGCGCTCGAGGAGTCGTGGTCGCGGCACCGCATGACGCCACCGGTGCCTCCCGACGAAGACGTGGCGCTGCACGCCCAGCGCGTGGTGGCGCAGAAGTGCCTGTACGGCGTCGACAAGAACGAGATGGCGGTGCAGCTCGCGAAGCTGTCGTTGTGGCTCTTCACGCTCGCGAAGGACCACCCCTTCACCTTCCTCGACCACGCGCTCAAGTGCGGCGACTCGCTGGTGGGCCTGTCGCGCACGCAGGTGCAGCGCATGTCGTGGGACGAGGCGGCCTTCACGCAGGTCTTCAATACGCACATGGAGCGGCTGGTGGAGCGCGGCGAGGTGATGCGCCTGCAGATCCACGACCTGCCCGACCCGCCCGATACCGCGGAGCTCAAGGTGCTCAATGAGGCCGCGGAGCAGTCGCTCGAGACGGCGCGGCTCATCGGCAACCTCACGGTGGCGGCCTGGTTCCACGGCGGGAACGCGAAGGCGAAGAAGGACCGGCTCCAGAAGCTGGCGACGAAGGTGCAGCTCCTCTTCACGGAGCACCTGGGCAACCGGAGCGCGGTGCGCGACGACGGCATGGCGCCCGAGCTGGCGACGTTGAACGTGCAGCTGCGAGCGCTGTGGGAGTCGCTGCGCGACGAGGTGGCGCACGTGCCCGCGAGGCCGTTCCACTGGGAGCTGGAGTTCCCCGAGGTGTTCGGCAAGGGGCGGGATGGGTTTGATGCGTTCGTTGGCAACCCGCCGTTCTCGGGGAAGAACGGCATCTCGGAGGCGGGCGGAGACGAGTACATCCCGTGGCTGCAGCTGATCCACGAGGGCGCGCATGGGAACGCGGACCTGTCAGCGCACTTCTTCCGGAGGGCGTTCGGTCTGCTGTGCGACCACGGGACGTTCGGGTTGATCAGCACCAACACCATCGCGCAGGGAGACACGCGGGCGACCGGGCTCCAGCCCATCGTGAAGACCGGCGGGACCATCTACTGCGCGACGCGCTCGATGATGTGGCCGGGGAACGCGGCCGTGGCGGTGTCGGTGGTGCACGTGGCGAAGGGCAGGGACCGCGAGGCGGTCGCGTGGCGGAAGGTGCTCGATGGGAAGGTGGTGCCGGACATCAACTCGCGCCTCCGCGGAAAGCCGGAGCGGCCGGACCCGGTGCCGCTCAAGGCGAACGAGAACCTGAGCTTTCAGGGGACCATCGTGCTCGGCATGGGCTTCGTGCTGACGCCCGAAGAGCGCGATGAGTATGTGAAGAAGGACAAGCGGAACGCGGAGCGGATCTTCCCGTACATCGGAGGGGAGGAGGTCAACTCGAGCCCCACGCAGGACTTCAATCGGTATGTGATCTGCTTCTCGGAGCTGCCGAAGAAAGCCGGGGAGAAGTTCCGGTCGCTCAGCGAGGAGGAGGCGAAGAAGTGGCCCGACCTCTATGGGAGACTTCGCGAGTTAGTAAGACTCGAGCGCGCAAAGAACAATCGACAGGTTTATCGCGACAACTGGTGGCTGTTTGCAGAACAGCGACCTGCATTGTACGAAACTCGTGCTGGACTCGAGCGATGTTTGGTTCGGTCCTTGACATCGAAGCATGCGTGCTACGTGTTTCAGTCTTCGAGTCGGGTTCTAGATCAGACGTTGATAACGTTTCTAAGCGAGAACCTGTCCTCATTTGCTGAGCTGCAGTCTCGAATCCACGAGATTTGGCGTGGTTCTGAGGGCGCCAGCATGAAGGAGGATCCCCGGTATAATATTGGTCGCTGTTTTGACCCATTCCCATTTGTTGTTCACTTCCGCCAGCAGACCGCAGATCTCGAGGACATTGGGAAACGGCTGTACGACGCGCGAGCGAAGTACATGAAGGAGAAGGGGCAGGGGTTGACGGCGACGTACAACGAGCTGAAGGACGCCGCGTGTCAGTCGGCTGAGGTGGTGGCGCTGCGGAAGCTGCACGAGGAGTTGGATCGGAAGGTGCTGGAGGCGTACGGCTGGTCCGACATCGCGGTGCCGCCGTACACGACGCCCGAGACCGACGCCGAGCGGGCGGCGCACGAGGCCTTCGAAGACGAAGTGCTCGATCGCCTCTTCGCCCTCAACGCCCGCCGCGCCTCCCTCGAGTCCGTCTCCGGTCCCTCCCCCCAGCCCCCGAAGAAGCCCTCCGCGAAGAAGGGCAAGAGATCGAAGAACCAACCCGCCCTCGACTTGGAAAGCGGGGACTGAGCGTGGCGGCGCCAGGAGACCATGCTCGCTGGGACAACGTCCGCCTTGTGTCGAACGGGGAGGAGGTGGAGGTCTGCATCCGGGCGGCGACGCTTGCCGACCTTCGCGAGCATCAGGAAACGTGGCGTCCAGCGCTTCGTCTGCTCGGTGCTCAGGATGCTGAATGGGAGTGGCTCCAGGACTTTGAGCGCGACGAGCTGCCGGTCGCGACACGAGAGACCTATGCGCTGGTGGAGCACTCGCCGTCGAAGCTGCTGGGCCTCGTCAGCCTCGACTTCCGGTCAGACCACCTCTACGTCGAGCGACTTGCGATCGCTCCTCAACTCCGGACCGTTCCCGCTCCGATCAAGGGCGTCGGCACGGCGTTGATGATCGCCGGATTCAGGCGTGCTCTCTCGAGCGGAAAGGGCTGGATCCGGCTACACTCTCTGGAGGACGAGAACACGCTCCGGTTTTACCGGAGGCTCAACATGGTAGAGGTTGGTGTCGACCCTATCGACGGTCAGAAGATGAGGCGGTTCGAGATTTCTGCCGCAGAGGCGCAGCTTTTCACGCGAGGTTGATCCATGACCAACAAGTTCCCATTTTCAGCGAGTGAACTCGCCGAGCTTGAGGGCGATGCGATCCCGTTCGCCGCCGCGCCCCGGTTCATGCTCCGCAAGAAGGTGGCGGTCGGAAACCGCGCTGTCGCCATGTCAACGGTCGAGCGCGCGGTGCTGCAGGCCCTGCTCGAATCGGGCTACGAGCGCGGGCTCGCCGAAGAGATGGCGGCCCAGGTTGCGGATCAGGTTCCAGTCATTGAGCAGAAGCTTGTCTCGGCGGCATGACATGAACGATCCCAAGGTCATCAACGTCGACTTCAGCCGGCTTCGCGGCAAGCGGACCGGTGAGGTCGACGTGGTCGATCTGATCGACACCCTTCGAGCTGTCGTCGAAGCTCAGATCGAGCCACGCATCGCCCAGGAAGTGGCGCGCGCCATTGGTCCGCTCAGGGGCGAGATCGAGAAGCTCAAGAACTCCCTCCAGATTGTGTCGGAGCACGTGGAGCGAGTGCGGCTTGGCTCGTCGTCGGACGCGAGTCTTGTGCTGACCGATTCGCCCGACGCGGCGATTCATCTTGCGACGGCCAGGGTCTCGCACGAGGAACGCTACCCTCACTCGACCGTCAATATCTCCGAGCGCATTCCCGGGCGGCCATCGACTGGGCGTGTTGCGACGGTCATTGATGCGCTTGGTCTCAAGGGTGATCCGAAATTCTGGTGCGAGTTGAAGGTCGGTGCGACGAGCTTCAATCGCTACTCAAATGCCGCCCTTGAGCGAGTCGTCGCGGCTTTTGCAGATCCGCAAAAGCACCTGCCATCAGACTCCCCCGCTCTTCGGACGGTAATGAACTTCCTCGAAGGTGTCTGAAACCCTGGATACCGGGGAGCCTCTCTTGGCTCGACGACGCAAGCGGGATCGCTCGAACATGCAGTTTCGCCTCGGTGCCCAGCCGCCGCGTGACAGCGGGGCGCCAGTTGTCGAACATTCGAGGGTCTCGGTCCCTGTCGAACAGATGATTCCAGCCGAACGGCGTCATGCGGCGGTCCATTGCTGGAAGTGCGGCGTGGGCCGCCCGACGATGACTGGCCTCTGTCGCAGTTGCACGACCGATCCAGAGTAGTTTGCGCTGAGGCAACCGGCCTTCTGTTTGTCCGAACTTGTGGACACCGGTGAGGCTATTGCAATCCGTGCCTGCCCTCGGTGACGCTCCGCTCTCCGGAGGGGGCAATGAAAAGCAGAGTGCTGGTTCTGGGAGTGGTGTCTCTCGTGGGCTGCGCGCATGTCGAGGTGGTCGATGACCACCGCATCAACAAACAAGGTGTCGTCGAACTCGGCTGCGGCGAGCACGCCGTGCTCCGTCTTGCCGGAGGCGGCCGGTACGGGTGGGGGCCCAATCTCAAGGTCACCAAGGGGCGCGACGGGGAGGTCTTGAAGAGGCTCGATCCGTCAGGTGACGAGCTTGTGTCGGTTGAGGCGGATGTTGGGCCTGGTGGTGCGATCGACAATGTATGGATTCGCTCTCGCTGTCGTAGCCCCGAGGCGACGCTCAGGAAAGAGGAGGGGGATGTGCTGCGACTCGGCTTTACGCATCGGCTTCCGGGAAAGAAGGGCGAGGGATCATCAGGCGCGGTCACATGCGTTGTGATGCCAAGCGCGACGCTCCTGCAATCCGACAATGGGACCTGGGTCCCGCCGGCCCAACGCGTGAGCATCCAGCAGGGGGGCGCGGCTTTGTTTTGCCATGCGAGTCCCTGCTCTGCGGAGCTCGGTCATCTCACAAGGGTGGTCTGCGAGTGATTGCCACGACCGTTCTGGCGCTTGCTCTTGCCGCTGAGGCTTGCGACGCCGGGACTCGAGGTCCCGTGGTCATCATGGTTGACGCAACAGGCAGCGTCACCGAGGAGACCTTTCGCCAGGCGCTCGACGCCTCGATTCAGTTGCGCCGCATTGACTCCAGATGCGTCACCGATGCAGGGGTGTGGTTCTTCGGAGCAAAGGAAGACGAGAAGCTCATCTTGTCTGAGACTGCTCCAAAGCCGAGGCTTGTACGATCGCCTATTCCAGAGGCCGTCGATGCGGGGCTGCAGCTGGCTTCCGGAGGGTTGCTCGTGGTGTTGACGGATGGGTGCAACAGCAGGGTGACCAACCTCGAAATCGATGACCCCCGAATTGAGTGGGTGCGGCTCAAGAAAAATTCCGACACATTGTGTGCGACACAAATGGAAATCGGCGCCCACGTGGTGGCCGATGCGCAGGTCGCGCAGGAGATCAAAGATCGCGTCGATCGATGGTGCTCCTGGTGTCCGCCGCCCTGCGAGCGACTTCCGCCGCCCGCTGTCATGGTTGGCCTCAACAGTAGCTTCCGGTGTTCTGGGGTGGTGATCGGCCCAGACATGGTTCTGACGGCAGCGCACTGTCTTCCAGCCAATGTTGTCGGGGTTGGCAGTCAGCTCTCATCGGTCCGTCGGATTCCAGTTGCCTCATCCGAGGTCGCTCCCGACGGCCTTGACGTCGCGCTCCTGAAGACCGCAGGCGGGCTGCGGCCAGCTTCGGAGCTTGTGCTGTCGAAAAAGGAACCGAGTGGACCTGTTTTGAGCGTTGGTTTTGGAGCGGCAAGCTTCGGTTCGAAGCACGTGGTGAGCGGGTCCGCGCGCGGTTGGGGCTGCGGTTCTCGACAGGCCCAGGAGACTGGCTGTCGTCCTGGGCGTGAACTCTTTATTCCGGGCTCTCCGGGCCATGACACATGTGCTGGTGACTCTGGTGGTCCCGTCTTTGCCAGTCTCGTACCTCGCGAGGACTGCTCGCCCGGTGAAAGCGTGGTCGAGGGGCGCTGGCGATTGTTGGGAATTACATCCAGAAGCGGAGAGGGCGCATCGGTTGCCTGTGGACAGGGGAGCGTCGTAACCCGAGCAGATGTGCTGGTTGATTGGCTTCGAGGCCTTGGTCTTCTCTCAGTCGAGGTGTTGCCATGAGTGCTATTCTGGTGGTGTGGCTGATGGCGCAGGCCAATCCTCAAGCGCCAAGGACGAGGGGGCCGGACGCGGGATGCGGGCAGGATGCGGGCTTGGTGCCGCCAGCGTCGCCGACTGAATTGCAGCGACTGTATGTTGATGTCGTTGATGGGGGAGTTCTGGAAGTTCTTCCTGCTCAATTGCCGCCAAGTCGTACCCGGTTGATGTTCGACAAGACCAATTTCGATGCGGCAAAGGCGAAGATGGTCTTCTCGTCGCTGACTGAAGAGAAGATAAAGGATGTCATCTCGCCGGGGACGCAGCACGCGGAGGCGGTTTGGGACCCTGCTGAGAGTCAGCCCCTGGCTCGCGCAGTCGTGCTCAGCCCGGGGCGCTGGCAGGTGTCGCTGACGAGCATTCCAATCGAATTTGAGAGGGCGCCTTTCTCCAATGCCGCATGGTCGGTCTTGTGTGCATCAACGCCACCGAAGTCGGGCGAGTCACAGCGCATTGACCTTGACCAGTGGACAACGAGAGCGCTCTTTGCGGCCAACGCGGAAGCACAGAACCAGGACGATCCCTGTACCTCGAGCAAAGGATGGCGGGCCGTCCCTATTCGATTTGGGCTGAGACAGAAGGAAGCGCCTTCGCAGCTCCTCCTCGCCTTCGGCACCAAGGGCGAGGCCCAGACTCCGCTGGGCAGCGTGCCCCGCTCCTTCGGAGTCGATGTCGAGGCGATCGCTGGCGACGCGATTCAGGCGGTCGCGGACGTTGCCGTTGTTCGAGCGCAGCAGGCAACCCTGAGCGTTGCTCGCGACACCATCGTCAAGCGCGTGTGCGATGAGTGGGTGCCCGAACTGAATCGGGTGCTTGCCCACCGAGTTGCGTTCTCCGGTCAGTTGTTTGCACAGACCTGTGAGGTGCTCCGTGCGCTCAACCCGTCCTCGCTTTCGACGCTCGGCGGCTCGCTTCGCGCGGCGTTGACCAACGACGCAGTCGACCTGATCACGTCGTACCTCAGCGATCGCTTTCTTCGCTGTCTGGTGGCTCCAGAGGCCGCCTGCGAGAACATCAAGCCCATTCCAGGCGCCGCGGGCTGGGCGCCGGTGCTGGCCGCCGTCACCGGCGTCGTCGCAGCTGGCGTATTTGAATCCGACTCCGCGTTGCCCCGCGCCCAGGCCGCGGTGACGCAGTTCGTCCGCGAGCAGGAATCGAGTGGGGCAAGCGGCGGTGTGCGCCTGGCAATGACCGTTCTCGCCTACTGTCACCAGGCAGGAACCTGCGACTCACACACGTTGAGGACGGTGCTCGAGTCGCCCAGCAAGTACATCAATGTCGACCAGCAGTTGGAGAGGTCGGCCGAGTACAAGAACAACCTCGGCGAGTACGTTTCGCTGGTCGCTCACGCACTGTCGCTGATGTCGCCGAAGAGGGCTGATACGCCGAAGACGCATGCGCTCAACGTCCTCAGGTTCACGCGAGGGCTCGTTCGCGTGCTCGGCCGGGAGGCTGCCTGTTCGACGCAAGCCGACTGCCAGCGTTCGGTCCAGGAGTTGAACCGTGCACTCGATGTGCTGTTCGCGGTCGCCGAAGGAGATTCAGTTCGAATCATCGCGTTCGCGGGGGCGGTGGTCGCGCGCGCGGTCGGTGGCGACGAGGCCGATGCGGGGGTGAGATCGCTCGCTGCTCTGGCCGCGTTCGCCGAAACCTACAACGCCTCGACCGCGAACATGAACCAGGAGCAGCTGCGGCAGCGACGGGCGGAAGCGGTCTCCGCGCTCGCCGACATCGCGGCTGCTCGAGAGCTTCGGGTCGGAGACTGGGCGATCGCTGCAGGCGCCTGGGTGGGGCCCCGCGGGGGCGTTCAGTGGTCCTTCGAGAACGCCGTTCCTGCCGGCCCCGATGCACCGGCGCCCGCGAGCGCCACGCCCAGCGCTGCGTTCCAGGTCTCGCTGCCCATTGGGCTGCTCATCGAACATCGCCTCGGTGCGCACCACGGTCTGTGGTTCGGCGTGTCGGCGCTCGATGCGGCGGCTTACACGACGTTCACCTTGGCTTCGAACGGCACTCCAGAGACGCCTCGGCCGTCGCCGCTGGCCGCAGTGAGCCTGGGGGGCGCAGCGGGCTACCTGTTCCTCGACAATTTTGTCGTCGCCGCCGACATTCGTTTCCAGCCCTGGGCGACAACGGCAAGCAACTCACCGGCGCTCGACAACAGTCCGCGCCGGCTCTCGTTCGGGCTGTCGCTTAGCTACCAACTTCCACTGTTCTGGGTGAAGTGATGGAGGTCGCGATTCAGTTTGTGGGGGGCGGCGCTGATTGGCATGACTACGTCAACGCCAGCGCGGTGAAGGCGGCGCGGGTGCTGTCGAGCCCGGAGTTTCTGGCTCGCGTTCGCGCTCACCCGCGCTTTGACTTCACTGAAGAGACGCCAGCGCAGGTGGCGACGCGCCTCGAGTCAGCAGGACGCGTCGTGGTGGTCGTCGGCTTCTACTGGAACCCACTCGGCGTTGCGATCGCGCGAGAGGTTGATGGGCGCGTCGAGCTCAACACCGCGAAGCGCGGCCGTGGTGCCGGCTCGGCCGCGAACATCGCGCACGAGCTGATGCACGTGCTGGGCTATTCGCACGATGGCAACAGCCCCCGGGCAACGAGAACACCGTTCCGTACCGGGTTGGTGAGTGGGTGGATGAGTTGGACGCCACATGAAGGCCGTATCTCGTTTGGCGTCTTCGCGTGAGTGTTCTCGCCGAGCACCTCGACGGCGACCATGTTGCCCGGGCGCAGCACCGCGCGCGCGCGCGCAGATCGAGCACCGACCCGTTTACGGGGCGCTGGTCGAGGGACCGCTGGGCTGGCGGTTCACGCTCGGCGCTCCGGGCGAACGACTGCTCCCGCCGGCGCTGCCCCACGCCGCGACCACTGCTCTTTCGGGCAGTCACCGCCGAGCTCGAATCGCTCTCGCTCCCACGCCCGCCGATCTCGGTACCTCGACTCGGATCGCTTCGATGACGAGCGAGCTGCAGAGCGTCCGAAGCGCGCGGGACACTTGTCTGGCGGCTCGAAGTCGGTGAGTCTCGCGCAGCCGCGGTTGTCGCGGCATCACTCAAACAAGGGCGTGTTGGATGGAAAAGCGGAATAGGGCGTGGTTGGTGGCGGCGTTGTGGGCGTCGGCGGCGTGGGCGCAGGTTTCGGTTCCTGTTCCACCGGATGAGGGGCCAGGCTCGGTGGGGTTGTCGCCTCCGGGCTTGTCGGGCGCGAGCAACTGCTCGAAGTCGGATTGGCGGCTGTCCTTGACCGGCGGTTTCCTGGGAGGAGAGTACACCCTCTTCGAGGAGTACCCGCCTGGCTTTCCAAATCAGCTTGGCACCTTTCACGTATCCCCGAACGCGGATGGCATCACGGTCGTGGATGTCATCTCCGTGAGTCAGTCTCCAAGCCCTGTGTTCCTTGCGACGCAATCGTATCGCGGTGTCATGAGCGGCTACTCGTTGCCGCTCAAGGCGCGCGACGCGACGAAGCTGCCGCAGCCCGAGTTTCCCTTCACTCCGCTGTGGGAATGCGGTCTGGCGACGCGCGTCGCGGGCCATCAGCCAGGCGATCGAGTGACGCTTTCGAGCTTCTTGCCGATAATTGGCACCAGGTACGTGATCCCGAGTGCCTTCGGGACCGGCGACTACATGCCCGCTGGGAGTCAGCCGTTCAAGGCTGGCGAGATGGTCGAAACCTTCTATTCGACCTGCGAGGGGCCGCCTCAGGTGAGTCCCGTGTCTGCGCCGCAGACTGTGGCAACCTACCCAAGCCAGCTGTTGCCGCAGCCAGTCGTCGTTTCGGCGTCATTCGTTCCGGGCGTTGCGCGGTTCTCGGTCTCAGGGCTCGTCAACGGGGCCACGCTGGCCTTGAAGCTGAGTCGGGCTGCTGGCGGCGGTGACAGCTGGGATGAGCGGTGTGCCGGACCGACGTGCACCGCGTATCTTCCGCCTTCCCTGGGGAAGCTGGAGGAGGGGGATACGGTGGTGCTCTCTCAGCAGTTGTGCCCCATGGGGGTCACGCCGCTCGAGACCAGGGCTGAGGTTCAGGCCTGTGAGAAATCGTCGATGCCCGAGGTTTCGCCGACACCGAAGGCGGGCGATGTGTCCGTCACCCTTGTTGGTCACCCGTTGGGGGCCGTGGTGCGTGTGTACGCAACCAAGGATGCGAATCCGCAGTCAGCCCTTGAGCTCATCGGGTATGCCTTTGATACGAATGTGGTCAATCTCACTCGCGCCATCGAAAAGGACGACCTGTGGATCATCGTCGCCGCACACACCGGGACGTGCGACCCGGGCTCTGGCGTCGGGCTTTTTGTGGGGGAGAAGAGGTGAGGCGAGGGCTCGTCGCTGCCTTGCTGTTCTGCTCCTGTTCGCCCCCTTCCCCGGGGGATGCAGGCTCCGACGGCGGGCTTGACGCTTCGCTCATTGATGCGTCGATCGACAGCGGCGAGCCTCGCGACCCAGGCTTCGACATCCCCCCCTCAGAGTGGATCGATGGGGGGGAGGGCGAGGCCTGGGGCTGCTACGGGAGGAACAAGGACCGGTTCATCGCTCGCTTCGAAACGAAGGATGGCAATCTTCTCTGGTGCGCATCGATTCTCTTCAAGCGACAGGACGGCGGGTTTCAGCCACTGTTTCCCGACTTTGTAGGTCCCGAGAACTTTCAGATCGCCGATGCTCGGTGGGCTATCACCTGTGATGGACTGGAGCTGACCAACGGCGAGCTGAACCACGACCGGACGCGCCCAGTTCACGACCTCTCCGGAGAGATCTCCCTGACCGCCTTCTACATGGAGCGCCCACAGATCTTCGTCGTGGATGCAGGCATCCGCGTGGCCTACCGCGTCTACCGCGTTCTTCAGTGGGCCTCGCTCTCAGAGACGTGTGCGGGTCCTTGAGCGCTGTCTGGCTCTTCTTGCTCGGCCCTTGAGCACAGAGAGCGCGACGGCCCCGCAGAGCCGGACTACTCTGCGGGGCCCATGTCGTCGTCGCTCGAGATACGAAACGACCTCGCTGCAGTCCTCGCTCGCGATCTCGTTGGCCCCTCACCGGGCAGCCCGCTCGAGCGGGAAGCGCTCGACACCGCCCCCAGCCGCTTCTACCTGACCGGCTTCCTCGTCCCCCATCAGGCCGACGAGGAATGGAAGACCGCTGGCGACGGCAACGATGAGACCGACGCGGTCCCCGAGAGCCAGAAGGCGCAGGAAGAGACGGCCTCTGACAAGGCGTCCGCGCGCAAGGTCTTCTTTCCCTCGTCGCTCGGGCTGAGTGTCTGTGTTGGTCCCGCGACGAAGGAACTGGTCGTCACCGCCGCATGGGGCGACTACCTGCCAGCAGAAGAGAAGAAGGAAGACAGTCATTGGCAGCGCGAGCCCCGCCTCGTCGAGCGCACCGTGCCGCTCAAGTCTGCGCAGTACGCGCTGGGCCACGGCGGCGTTCGACTCGACGTCATCGTGCGTCGGCTGCACCTCGGGGCGGAGCTCGCCCGCGAGGCGGGGCTCGAGGGGGCGAGCGCCGTGTCGCTCTTCCTCGTCAACGACCGCGCTCCCGACACCGCGCGGCAACGCGATCAGTTCTTCCTGTTCCAGGCGAAGCTCGCGGTGCGCGCCGCGGAAGGCTTCCTGCCTCGGCCCGACCTGCGCGGCTTCCACGCCACCGAGGCCGATGAGGCCATCGCCGACCTCCAGTACCGCGATGACGGCGAGTGGGCCGTCGGGCACGGCGTCGGCACCCACGCGTTCGTCAGCGGCCAGCATTGCTACGAGGTGCACACCGCGTGGCTGCCCTCTGCCGAGGTCGAGAAGGTCGCGCCGGCCTCGGTGGCCGGCGACTTCGACATGCAGCGCCTCGGCGACGCATCGACGCCTGACGTGCTCCTCGAGAAGCTCAAGCCGCTCACCGCTGCCTATGCGGCGTGGCTTGACACGCAGCGCCCCTCGGTGTCCCCGCGGAGGAAGGAGGTCGCCGATCAGCTCCTCCGCGAGGCGCGGGTTGCCTGCCGGCGCATCGACGACGGCCTCGAGCTCCTGCGCGAACCACGCGCGTTCCGCGCCTTCACCGTCGCCAACCAGGCGATGGCGATGCAGGCGCTGCAGCGCGAGGCGCAGAAGGGAAACGCGAACGCCGCACCGGCGTGGCGACCATTCCAGCTCGCCTTTGTGCTGATGAACCTCCGCGGCATCGTTGACCCGAGCCACGGAGATCGCGAGCTCGTCGACCTGCTGTTCTTCCCCACCGGCGGCGGCAAGACCGAGGCCTACCTCGGGCTCGCGGCCTTCACGCTCGTCTACCGGCGGCTGACGAACCCCGGCCTGGGTGGTGCGGGGGTCTCGGTGCTGATGCGCTACACGCTCCGGCTGCTCACGCTCGACCAGCTCCAGCGCGCGTCGGCGCTGGTCTGCGCGCTCGAGCTGCTGCGGCGCAAGAGCACGAAGGACCTCGGCGAGTGGCCCTTTGAGATCGGCCTGTGGGTCGGCCGCGCCGCGACGCCCAACCGCATGGGGCGCAAGGGCGAGGACGACGAGAACACCGCGCGCAAGCGCACCCAAGCCTACCAGCGCGACACCCAGAAGCCGCTGCCGGTGCCGCTTGAGAACTGCCCATGGTGTGGCGCGGCCTTCACCGCGAGTTCCTTCCAGCTCGCCCCCGACGAAGACCACCCGCTCGACCTCCACATCGCGTGCGCCAACCGGAGCTGTGCCTTCGGCGGCAAGCCGCTGCCCATCATCACCGTCGACGAGCCGCTCTACCGGCGATTGCCGTGCTTCCTCATCGCGACGCTCGACAAGTTCGCCGCGCTGCCCTGGGAAGGCCGCACGGGCGCCCTCTTCGGCAAGGTCGACCGCGCCGACGACCAGGGCTTCTACGGGCCTGCCGACGAGGGCTTCGGCACCCAGCGGCTCCCACAGCAGCTGCCGCCCCCCGACCTCATCATTCAGGACGAGCTCCACCTCATCAGCGGCCCGCTCGGCACCATCGCCGGGCTCTATGAGGCGGTGATCGATCAGCTCGCGTCGCGCAGCCGCGACGGGCGGGTGCTGCGCCCGAAGATCGTCGCGTCGACGGCCACCGTGCGTCGCGCTGATCAGCAGATTCGCGAGCTGTTCGCGCGAGGCGCGGCCATCTTTCCGCCGCCCGGCCCCGACCGGCATGACTCGTTCTTCGCGCGCACCGTGCCGTCGACGAAGAAGCCCGCGCGCCTCTACCTCGGGGTCGCCGCGCCGGGGCGGAGCCTCAAGGTGGTGCTGCTGCGGACCTACCTGTGCCTGCTCGGCGCCGCGCAGCGCCACTACCTCGCGGAGGGCGGAGAGCAGGCGGGCGAGCGGAACCCGGCCGACCCGTACATGACGCTGCTGGGCTACTTCAACAGCCTGCGCGATCTCGGCGGCACGCGGCGCATCATCGAGGACGAGGTGGTGAGCCGCGCCGACTCGCTCACCCGCTCCCGCGCACGACACGCCGAGAAGGACGCCCCCGACTTCCGCAACCGAACGGTGCGCTTCGACGTGATGGAGCTCACTTCCCGCGAGTCGAACGCCGACGTCGCGCGCGCCAAGCGCCGCCTCGAGCGCCCCTTCAATGACCGCGAGCAGCGCGTCGACGTGGCCATCGCCACCAACATGATCTCCGTCGGTCTCGACATCACGCGGCTCGGGCTGATGGTGGTGCTCGGTCAGCCCAAGACGACCGCCGAGTACATTCAGGCATCGAGCCGCGTCGGTCGCGACGAGAACCGGCCGGGGCTGGTGGTCACGCTCCTCAACGTGCACAAGCCGCGCGACCGCAGCCACTTCGAGCGCTTCGAGTTCTTCCACCAGACGTTCTATCGGAGCGTCGAGGCCACCAGCGTCACGCCCTTCTCTCCGCGGGCCGTCGACCGGGCGCTGGTGGGGGTCACCGTGGGCCTCGCGCGGCAGGGCGAGCGCGAGCTGACCGCGCCGAAGAACGCGGTGCTGATGGACTCCCTGCGCCCGCGGCTCTCGTGGGTGGCGGAGGCGCTCGCCGAGCGCGCGCGCCGGAGCAACCACCCGGACGAGGTCGCCACGATGCGTGAGCGCACCATGCGCGTGCTCGACGACTGGCAGCGCGCCGCGAAGGAGCAGGCCGAGGCCCACGCCGGGCTTCAGTACCAGCGCGAGCAGGGGAGCGATCCGGCGTTGCTCCACACGCCGCTCGACCCCGCGCTCGAGCAGCTCGGCGAACCGCGGAACCGCTTCAAGGCGAGCCGGTCGCTCCGCGATGTCGAGCCGAGCGTGAACCTCTTTGTGCACGTGCTCTCGTCTGAGGGTGACGGGCCGCTTCTCCCGGAGGACTGATGGCAGCGCGGCGTCGAGGTGGTGCAGGGCAGGGTGGCCAGCGGGTCGTCAGGCCGCATGGCCAGCTCCGCAAGAGTCAGATCGTCGGCGCAGCCGGGCCGGGGGCGTTGCTCGACCTGCCGAGGCACGCGGTCATCGTCAGCGGCCTCGAGCACTGGGGCAACCCGTGGCTCGAAGGCTTCCCCCAGGTCGACGACGAGCGCACCGAGACGCGGCTCTCGCGCTCCCTCGAGCTCGACGCGCTCTCCCTCTTCTCCCCGCCCGTGGAAGGAGACACCTTCGGCTCGACCCTGCAGAAGGGCATCAAGGTCTTTCAGTTCCCGCAGTGGTTCATCGCCCAGCACGAGCTCGAGAAGGGCGTTCGACCGCTGGTCCACGTGAAGACGCTGCAGAACGGCCGGTGGCTCGACGACCGCCAGAAGAAGCACCGGGTGGTGCCCGTGCGCTTCGTGCGCGCCTGCGCCAACGGCCACATTCAAGACATCAACTGGAGCTTCTTCGCCCACCGCGGGAGCTCGGACTGCCGCCGGCAGCTCCGCTGGCAGGAGCGCGGCGCGAGCGGCGACTTCGTCGACATCTTCGTGGTCTGCGAGTGCGGGCGTTTCCCCCCGCGAGCCATCATCGAGGCGACGAAGAACCACGAAGGGACTCCCGCGCTCGGGTGGTGCAACGGCGCGATGCCCTGGCTGGGCTCCGGTGTGAGCGAGACGTGCGAAGGCGAGAATGGGGCTGCGCTGCCGATGAAGCTGCTCGTGCGCAACGCGAGCAACGCCTACTTCGGCATCGTCGATCGCAGCATCACCATCCCCGAGCCGGACCAGTCGCTTCGCAGCGCGGTGTTCAAGGTGAAGGAGTTCCTCCTGATGGTCGAGGAGCTCACTGACGTCCGCAAGGCGCGGCGCGTGCCACAGGTTCAGGCTGCGCTGGGCCGGTTCACCGATGAGCAGGTCTGGGCCGAGCTCCAGCGCCGCAAGAACCTCAAGGCGACCGACACCCGCGCGCCCAAGGTCGCAGAGCTCGACACCTTCCTCGCGGTGCGCGGCCAGGAGGGCGCTGACACCCCGGAGAGCGTCTTCTTTGCCCGAGAGCAGTCGTTGCCCTCGCCCCGGCCTCCGCTCCTGCAGCCGCTCGACAAGGTGCTTCGCGTCGAGCGCCTCCGCGAGGTGTCGGTGCAGGTCGGCTTCACGCGCTTTGAGGCGCCCTCCACAGACCTCGACGGCGAGCTCGATCTGCGCCCCGGCATGGCGGCGATGGCGCGTGAGCTCAAGTGGCTCCCCGCGGTTGAGAACCGGGGTGAGGGGCTCTTCTTCTCGTTCGACGCGGAGCGGGTGAAGGCGTGGTCGAAGCGCAAGGCCGTCCAGGAGCGCAAGGCCCAGCTCGCCGCGGGCTTTCAGGCCTGGGCGCTCGCCCGGAAGCTCAAGAAGGCGGTCGAGAAGCCCGTGGAGTACGTGATGCTGCACTCGCTCTCGCACCTGCTGCTCACGCAGCTCTCGCTCGAGTGCGGCTACGCCGCCAGCTCCATTCGCGAGCGGGTGTACGTCGGTGAGAAGGGCTGCGGCATTCTGCTGCACACCGGCTCGCCCGACGCGGAGGGCACCCTCGGAGGTCTGGCCAACGCGGTCCGCGACGACCGCCGGCTCGAGAACCTGTTCCGAGGCGTGCTCGAGCTGGCGGCGTTCTGCTCGAATGACCCCATCTGCTCCGCCCATCGTCCCGACGACGTGCACGAGGAGCGCTTCCTCCACGGCGCGGCCTGCCACGGTTGCCTGTTGCTGCCCGAGACGAGCTGTGAGGCGCGCAACGACTTCCTCGACCGCGCGCTGGTCGTCGAGACGTTGTCCACCCCTGGCTGTGCCTTCTTGAGTGACGAATGAGCGGCCTCGCGCGACTGGCGGCGCATGAGCTCGAGCTGCTCGCCGCGGCGGTCGCTGACGGCCGGCTCGCGCCGCCGCTCAGTGACTTCGCGCTTCGGCGCGTGCTCGGCAGGTCCGTCCCCGCAGACGTCATCGCCGAGCTCTCGCAGCTTCTCGAAGGAGGCGCGCCGGCGGCGCTTCGCTGGGGAGCTCGGCTCGCTGCGCAGCAGCCCGCCGGGCCGGAGCTGGTGTGGACCGGCCCTGACGAGACGCGCGCCCTGCGTGCCACCGCCACGGTGATGGAGGAGCTCTTTCTCTCGGCGCAGCAGCGCCTCTTCATGAGCGGCTTCGCGGTGGTGAAGGGGGCGGCGGTCTTCAGCACGCTGGCCGAGGTGATGGCCGCGCGCCCGCAGCTTGAGGTCGTCCTGGTGCTCAACGTGCACGCGCGCGACGGCGTGAGCGCTGAGGAGACCATCGCGTGGTTCGCGGAGGCCTTCTGGGCGAGGACCTGGGCTGGGCCGCGCAGGCCGGTCGTGTACTACGACCCCCGCTCTGTTGATCCAGAGCCGCGAGCACGTGCCGTGATGCACGCCAAGTGCGTGGTGGCTGACGGCCGGCTGGCCCTCGTCACCAGCGCCAACTTCACCCCGCATGCCCAGGCGCGGAACATCGAGCTGGGCCTCCGTCTCGACGACGAAGGGCTCGCCTTGCGCATCGAGGCGCAGTTCCGGGCCCTCATCGAGGCCGGGCACCTGGTCCGGCTGCCGGGCTGATCCAGTGGTTCACTTCTTGACGGTGGGGGACAGGCCGGAATAAGGCCCCCGCGGTCTGCCGGGGACACCCGGCGGTTTCACCTTCGACATCAAGGAGCCACCCCGTGGCCAAGCGAGTTCCGACGTACCAGCCCAGCAAAGTGAAGCGCAACCGTGCGCACGGCTTCCGCAAGCGCAACGCCACCAAGGCGGGCCGTGCGGTCCTCAAGCGCCGCATCGCGAAGGGCCGGAAGCGCCTCGTCGTGAAGGCGTACGAGAAGTAAGCGTCATGCCGGGCGCCGAGTCTGGTTCGGCCGTGCGCCCGGCACCTGCCTCCTCCGAGAAGCCGCGGCCTGACGCCCGGTTCCCGAAGGAGGTGCGGCTCCGCAAGAGGTCCGAGTTCCTCCGGGTTCAGGACAAGGGCTTCAAGATCACCGCGGACTGCCTGTTGTGCCTGGTGCTCCCCAACGCAAGGGGCGAGCGGGTCACGCGTCTGGGCCTCACGGTGTCCACCAAGGTCGGCAACGCCGTGGTCCGCAACCGCATCCGCCGGCGGCTGCGCGAGCTGTTCCGGACCCAGAAGGCCTCTCTCCCCGGAGGGCTCGACATGGTGCTCATCGCCAGGAACTCCGCCGCCGAGGCCGACTTCGCCCGCCTCTCGCGCGCCTTCGACCGCGTGAAGGCCGAGCTGCTCAAGAAGTACCCCTCCGCATGATCCGCGCGCTCGTCATCCAGCTCCTGCTGCTGCCGCTGCGCTTCTACAAGGCGGTCATCTCGCCCTTCCTGCCGCCGATGTGCCGCTTCCACCCGTCGTGCTCGGTCTACGCGATGGGCGCCGTCGCGGTGCACGGCCCCTTCAAGGGCACCTGGCTCGCCTTCCGCCGCGTCACCCGCTGCCACCCCTTCAACCCCGGCGGCCTCGACCCGGTGCCGCCCCGCGACGGCCAGAGCGCCGAAGCCCTCCTGCAGTCCGCGGAGCCGGAGATCGCCCAGCGTCTCTCCGCGCCCCCGCATCCCTCCCTCGCAGTCATCCTGGGGCCCGCGCCGTCGGTGGC
>JBMORD010000082.1:0-21849 GCA_049322495.1 Myxococcota bacterium
TCGCTGGTGCCGCCGGTGGTGGCGCTCGATCTCTCGCTGCTGCTGCTCGCGCTCGGTCCCGCGCTCCTCGCCGGCCCGGGGCTCTTCGACACCGTGGCGCGCAAGCTCCCCCGGGTCGACCTCTACGCGCTCCAGCGGCACCACGTGCTCCACGCGCTGGCGGCGCTCTTCGGGCTGGCGGTGCTGCGCGCGGTGCTCGAGGTGGTGCGCAGCGTTCGCGGGCGGCTCGCCCTCGCGCTGGCGGCGCTCGCGTCGACGCTCCTCGCCGTGCACCGGCCGGCGCCTCCGCGCGTGACCACCGCGCCTGGCCGGCCGAACGTGCTGATCATCGCCGCCGACTCGTGGCGCTTCGATCGCCTCGGCGTCCACGGCGCACCGCGGCCGGGCCTCACGCCGCACCTCGACGCCTTCGCGCGCGAGGCGCTCGACCTCCGCAACCATCACGTCTCGACGGCGAGCACCCTCGAGTCGTGGGTGACGTTCTTCACGGGGCTCTTCCCGCCGGCGCACGGCATCCGCAGCATGTACCCCTCGCGCGAGGAGGTCGAAGCGGTGGAGCGTCGCGCCGAGCTGCTCCCGCGCCTGCTCGCTGCGGCCGGCTACGACACCTTCGTCTCGTCGGACTGGGTGGGGAACTGCTTCGACCTCGTCGACCTCGGCTTCGCGAAGACGCGCGTCGCGCCGGTGCAGAACTTCGAGGCGCTGCTCCTCGAGGCGACGGTGCAGGCGCACCCGCTGGTGCCGCTCTTCTTCGGCGCGCTGCCGGGCGTGCTGGGTGACGCGCTGGTGCCGGGGAGGGCGGCGCTCGCCTCGACCGCGCGGCCCGCGGTGCTCACCGAGCAGCTCTTCGCCGACGTCGACGCCAGCGTGAGCGCGGGCCGGCCCTTCTTCGGGCTGCTCTTCCTCAGCCCGACGCACCTCCCGTACAACGCCCGCGCGCCCTTCAACGCCCGCTACACCGACCCCGAGTACCGTGGCCCGCATCGCTACCAGGTCGAGGTGAGCGCCCACGAGCTCATCACCACCGGCTTCTCGCCCACGCTGCCGCCCGAGACGATCCAGCACGTGCGCGATCTGTACGACGGCGCGGTGGCCGACTTCGACGACACCGTGGGCGAGGTGCTCGCGCGGCTGCATGACCGCGGCCTCGACGAGCACACGGTGGTCCTCATCACCACCGATCACGGAGAGGATCTCTACGACCCGGGCTCGACGCTCGGGCACGGGACCAACTTCTTCGGCGGCGACCAGAGCACGCACATCCCGCTGCTCGTCCGGGGGCCGGGGATCACTCCGGGCGTCAGCGAGACCCTCACGCGCACCGTCGACGTCGCGCCGACGCTCCTCGCGCACCTCGGCCTGCCGGTGCCTGCCTCGATGCAGGGCGTGAGCCTCGCGCCGCTGCTCCGCGGTGCGCCGCTCGGACGGCAGCTCGTGGCCTTCGCCGAGACCTGCTACCTCTTCTTCCCGAAGTCGAAGGCGATGACCACCGCGCTTACCGCGGCCGAGCGCGCGGAGGTGGTCGAGCTCGCCGGCGCCGCCGACACCCTCGAGGTCGATCCGTCCTTCCGGCACAACCTCGTGCTGCGGCCCCAGCTCCGCGCGCAGGTCATCGCCGCGAAGGACCGCATGGTGCGCACCGACCGCTGGAAGCTGGTGGAGATCCCCGGGAAGACGAGGCCGATCCGCCGCCTCTACGACATCGCCGCCGATCCTGCGCAGCGCACGGACCTCGCCGGACAGGGGCTGCCCGAGGAAGCCGAGCTCGCCGCGCTGCTCGAGGAATACGAGGGGAGAGGAGTTGTCAGCCGCTGAGGGCGGGCGCAGGCTTCGCGTGTGCCAATCGAGGTCGACGAGGTGAGGACGAAGTCGGGGCATCCGGTGCTGCGCGCGTGCTTCGTCAACGACGTCACCGTGCCCGAGGCGAAGGCGTACCACGCGACGCTGATCCCCGGCGCGAAGTACGACGGCTGGGGCCACCTGGTGGTGGGCAACATCACCGGCGTCTCGGGTGACGTGAAGAAGCTGCTCGCCGCGCAGAAGCCCGACCCGCTCAACCCGCCGCCGATCGCCGTGGTGCTCGAGTCGGCGCTGGCGCGCATGGCGGCCTCGCTGGCCACGCGCATCTCCGAGAACCCGAACACCGACTACTTCAAGACCGAAGACGAGGCGATGGAGTGGCTCGAGCAGCGCATGGGCGTCTTCATGCGCAAGTGGAACGAGAAGCACCCGCGCCGCTGAAGGTCACAGCCCGAGCTCGGCGCGGATCTGCGCGATGGGCTTGCCGCCGAAGCGCGCCTTCACCTGCGGCAGCGTGCCGAAGCTCCGCGTCATCATCCGGTCGACGTACAGCGTGCCCGCGAGGTGATCGACCTCGTGCTGGAGGATGCGCGCCGGCCAGCCCTTCACGCGCCACGTCACCGGCGCGCCCTTCTCGTCGAGGCCGCGCACCTCGACCTCGCGCCAGCGCTCGACGAGCCCCGCGAAGCCCGCCACCGACAGGCAGCCCTCGAAGAACGTCACCTTCTCGTCGCCGATCGGCGTCAGCGTCGGGTTGACGAACACGCGCACCGGCACCGGCACGCGCTCCCGCTCCGCGCGCTCCTCGGGCGTCAGCGTGGCCATCAGCTCCTCGCGGTCTTCGAGCACCAGCACGCGCCACGGCACGCCGAGCTGCGGCGCGGCGAGGCCCACGCCCGGGGCCTTGCGCATCGTGTCCACCATGCGCTCGACGAGCGCCTGGAACTCCGGCGTGCCGAGCTGCTCGAGGGGCACGTCCTGCGCCGGGCTCCGCAGCACCGGGGCGCCGACCTGCACGATGGGGTTCGGCTCCTGCATCGTCGTTCCCTTCGTCGTCGCGCAGGCCGTGGCCAACAGCAGCCCGGCCGCGAGCGCCCGCTTCACGAGAGCGCCTTCCACGTGTCGTGGGCCTCGCGCGCGAGGTCCTCGACGATGGCGCCCATCGGCTTGATGTCGTGAATGAGGCCCACGCCCTGGCCCGCGCTCCAGATGTCCTTCCAGCGCTTTGCGCCCTCGGGCGAGCGATCGGCGGTGAAGTTCTCCGGCACCGTCGCCTTGAGGAAGTTGGCGTGAATGCCCGACACGGCGTCGGTGTACACGACGTCCTCCGGGCCGGCGTCGACCACCATCTGCTTGTAGGCGTCGACCGCGCCGCACTCCGTCGAGGCGATGAAGCGCGTGCCGAGGTAGCACAGCTCGGCGCCGAGGCTCAGCGAGGCCACCACCTGTCGCCCGTCGGAGATGCAGCCCGCGGCGATGATCGGCACGCGCAGCGCTTCCTTGAGCCAGGGCACGAGGACGAAGGGCGAGATGCGCCCCGCGTGACCGCCAGCGCCGGCGGCCACGGCGATGATCGCGTCGACCCCCGCGCCCACGGCCTTCTTGCCGTGCTGGAGCGAGATGACGTCGTGGAACACGAGCCGCCCCCTGCCGTGCGCGCGCTTCACCACGTCGGTGGGGTTGCCGTAGCTCGTGACCAGCACCGGCACGTCGAACTCGAGGCAGGTGGCGAGGTCGGCCTCGAGCCGCTCGGGCGCGGTGAGGCCGATGGTGAGGTTGATGCCGATGGGCTTGTCGGTGCGCGCGCGGACCCACGCGAGGTCCTCGCGGAACTTCTCGGGCGTGCGCGCGTTGAGCGAGGGCATCGTGCCGAGAATCCCCGCCTCCGCGGCCGCCACCAGCATCTCCTTGTTGGAGATGAGGAACATCGGCGCGGACACGAACGGGTACTTGAGGCCCAGCTTCTTCGACAGCGGCGTCTCGAGCTTCATCGGGCGTAGACTGTCGCCCGTGTCGAAGGCCTTCACCAGTGAAGAGACGCCCGACCAGGCGCCGGTGCTCGGGCGCCCGGTGGCGCGCGCCGCGCGGGGGCAGGAGCGCCCGATGACGCCCGCGGGCTGGAAGGCGCTGGTCGCCGAGCAGGCGCGCCTCAGTGAAGCGCGGCTCCAGGAGAAGGACCCCGAGCGCCGGGCGCAGCTCGAGCACCGGCTGGCGGTGGTGGGCGCCACGCTCGAGAGCGTGCGGGTGGTCGAGCCGCCGCCGCCCGACGGCACGGTGCGCTTCGGCAGCGAGGTGACGCTCGCGTGGGATGACGGCAGGACGCAGGTGGTACGCCTCGTGGGCCCCGACGAGGCCGACGGAAGGGACGGCCGCATCAGCGTCGACTCGCCGCTCGCGCGCACGCTGCTCGAGCTGCACGAGGGCGACGAGGTCGAGGTGCAGCGGCCGCGCGGTGCCGTCGTGGCCACCCTCGTCTCGGTGCGCTGATGGCTGCGGTGAGAATCGCGCTAGAAGGCGACGCGGAGGGGAGCACGCATGCGCCGACGCGGCCTCACTGTGGTGGAGATCTCCTACGTCCTCGCGGTGATCGCCATCGTCTCGGCCATCACCATTCCCACGTACGACGTGCTGGTCCGAAGGGCGAAGGCCGACGAGGCGCGGTCGATGCTCGCCGCGATCCATCACGCCGAGCTGACGCACTGGCGTGACCACGGTGCATGGCTGGGGTGCCCGGCGTCGGGCCCGGTTCCTCGAGGGGCCAGCGCGTCGCTGCCAGCAGACGAGTGCTGGGGACAGCTCCTTGGCGAGTCGACCGAGGGGCTGCGCTACCGCTACTCGGTTCAGGTCGAGGGTGACGAGTGCACCATCATCGCCGAGGGAGATCTCGATGCCGATGGCCGCACGTCGGAGTTCCGGCTCGACGCTCGCACCCAGCGCCTCACGACGAAGGACGAGCTCGAGTGAGCGACGTGAGCCGCGTCATCGTGCTGCGTCAGTTCGCGGCGCTTCGTCGTCGGGGTGACAGCTCCAGCGAGGCGCTCGCTCGCATCGAACCCACGCTGCCGTCCGGCGTCGTTCGTCAGGAAGTCTCGGCAGCCGCGCGCGCTCTCGCGACGGGAGGGCCCATCGCGCCGTCGGCGCTGGCGCGCGTGCTCTCTCTCCCGTCCGGCACCGACCAGCAGGCAGACGCCCTCGCCGACGCGCTCGAGGCCCGCTTCCAGGGGGAAGACGCGACGCGCGCGGCCCGGGCCGCGCTGAGGGTCGCCCTCGTCGTGCCGATCGTCAGCCTGGCGCTGGTCGGGGCCATCGACGTGCAGCGCGTCGTCAACGACTCGCTGCCTCCGCTCACCGAGCTCGTCCTCGGGGTCGGCGTGGTGATGCGCTGGCTCGCGGTCCCGCTCGTGGCGCTGGTGCTGGTCGTCACCCGGCGCCGGGGTGCTGGACTGCTCACGGCGGCGCCCGGGACCTTCGAGCGCGCGCAGCGGGCGCTCGAGCTCTCGACGCACGTCGACCCGAGCGCTGGTGTCCAGCAGCTCTCCCTCGCGCCCACAGAGGCCTTCCTCGTCGGGTCTGCCCCTACGCTGGCTGACGGCCTGGTGCGACTGGCGGCCGAGCTCCGCCGCGACGCCGAGCACCAGCTCGCGACCTTTCGCCTCTTCGCACCCCTCCATTTCCTCGTCGGCGCGCTCCTTTTCTTCGGGGCCCTCGTCGCCGCGTTGTACCTCCCCATCTTCTCGCTCGCGGGAGCCATCAAGTGACGCCTCGACGTGCTGCCACCCTGGTCCTGCTCGAGGCCCTCGAAGCGGACCGTTCACCTCCCAGCCTGCGCGCCATCGATCGTCGGGCGGCTGCACAGCTCGAGCGTGGCAGTCTCGAGGGTGCGCTCCGCTCCCTCGACGCAGACGAGGGTCTTGCGCAGGTGTGTTCGCTCTGGCCGAAGGCCGGACGTGCGGCGCTGCGCCGCCTCGATCTGCTGCCTTCGCGTGCCCACCTCACGGCGCGAGTCGCACAGACGCTCGGGTACCTGGCGCTCCTGCTCGGTGTGCAGCTCGTGGTGCTGGCAGTGCTGCGCGCAAAGGTCCTGCCCATTCTCTCCGCGATGCAGACGGACCTCCACCGCGAGTTCGACCCGCTGCCCCTGGTCGTCGCGGTGTGCGCGCTGGCCTCGGTGCCCTTGCTGGCGTGGGCAGGGCTCGGTGCGGCGGGCTGGTCACGGCTCCCCGGCTGGGGGCGCGAGCTCTTGCGCGCGAAGGAAGCTGCCCTGGCCGCGGCGCTCGCCGAGCGCGCGGCGCCGGAGGACGTGCGCGCCGTGGCCCACCGCCGCTTCCGCACGTTGAATCAGCCTGACGTCGGCTCGCTGGAGTTCGATGAGCTGTTCCACGCGTCGCGCGCGCGTGGGGAGCAGAAGCTCTCGCGCTTCCTCGTGAGCCTGCGCGTCGTTGGCATCACGTTCGCGTCGTTGATCGGGCTCGCGACGCTCGTCTCGGTGTACGGCACCATCGCGAGGCTCTCGTGGCCCTGACGCCCCTCGACGTACGCGCGGCCCGCACGCTCGATGCGCTCGCGCAGCGCGTCGATCTCCCCGCCGCGGCGCGCCTCGGCGCGTTCGACGAGCGGCTGGTGAGGGTCATCGCCGCCGCCGCGGCCGGAGATCCGCGCGGGCCGCTCTCACGGCTCGCCCCGTTCTCGTCCGAGGTCGGACTCCTCGAGCGCTCGCTGACCGTCGCGCTGTCGTGGCCCTTCACGATGTTGGTCCTGACCTTCGGCGCGAGCCTGGTGCTGCTGCGCGTCGGCCTTCCGGCGCTGGCCCGGCTCCCGCTCGGCGGCGCGCACGTCTCGCCGGGGCCGATGCTGGTCGCGCTTGGAGCGCTCGGCGTCGCGCTCCTTGCCCTGGTGGTGCTCGGGCGAGAGCGGTACTTCACCGCAGTCTTCTCTGCCTGGCGAGCGCTCGACGCCTGGGCGCTGCTGCGCTGCACGTGCGTGCTCACGGGCGCGGGGGTCCCGCTCGCGCAGGCGGTGCGCGCCGCCAGTGAGTGGTGCGCACCGCGGCTCGGGGCGCGCGGGCTCGACTTCGCGCGCTCGCTGGAGGCGGGGGCGCCCGACGCGGCGCTGCTCGCGCCGCTCGTCGGCCCAGTGCAGGCTGCGGCCCTCGCTGCGTCGGCGAGCGCCGGAACCGTCGACGCCACGCTCGACGCCCTTGCGGCGCTCGCCGAGGCTGAGGCACGCCGCGCGTTGCCGCGCGATCGGGAGCGTGTCCACCTCGTCGCGCTCCTGCTGGCCGGCGCGGCGATCCTCACCACGGCCATCGCCTTCTACTCGACCTATGTGCGCGCCGTGACCGGCTGAGGAACTGCGATCGATGAGCCACTTGCCCCCCGAAGGTCTCACCCTCCGCACGCGGTTGTTCGCGCGCGAGTTCATCCCGTTCGACGAGGTGTCGGCGCTCGAGGGCCGCCACGCCACCCTGAGCAGCGGCGCTCGGCACGCGCTCTCGCCTGCGGAGGTCGCGGTGGCTGCCCGCGCACTGAGGCCACCGAACCCCGAGGGGAGGCTCGCCGACGACGCGCGCGCCTTCCTCTCGTACGTCGAGGGCGCGTGGTCTCCGGTGCGCGCCGCGCGCCTGCTGCTCGAGGTGGCCAGTGCCGTGGGCGCCTCCGATGTCCACCTCGAGTCGGAGCCCGACGGGGTGGTGGTCCACCTGCGCTGCGTCGGCGTCCTCGGCCGGTGGGTGCAGCGGCCGACCGCGCGTGGTGAGCGGTTGATCGCCGCGCTCAAGCACCTCTCGGGCTGCCTGCCCTACCGGCGCGACGTGAGCCAGGAGGGTCGGATCTCCCGCGAGGGCGTCACCGCCGACGTCCGCGCCTCGTTTCTCCCGACGGCGCTCGGCGAGCGGGCCGCGCTGCGGCTCTTCGGCCGGTTGCTCCGGCTCGAGGACCTCGGCTTCGAGCCCGACCTCCTCTCGCGGCTGGTCGAGGTGCTCGACACGCCGCGTGGGCTGGTGCTCGTGGCTGGCTCCTCCGGGGCGGGCAAGACGACGAGCCTCTACGCGGCCCTCGCGCACCTCGCCGCGCGGCGGAGCGGGGCGCACCTGAGCCTCGAGGACCCGGTCGAGCAGCGCCTCCGCGTCGCGGGCGTGCCCGTGGCGCAGGTCGAGCTCAGCCCGGAGCGCGGCCTGACGGGGGAAGCGGCCCTCGTCGCCGCGCTCCGACAGGACCTCGACGTCCTCGCGGTCGGGGAGATCCGCACTGCCACCGAGGCGGGCCTCGCGGTGCGCGCGGCGCACACCGGGCGGCTGGTGCTCGCCGGCCTGCACGCGGGCTCCGTTGCCGAGGCGACCCAGCGGATGCTCGAACTCGGCGTCGAGGCGTCGGTGCTCTCGGCGACGCTGGTCGCGACCCTGCACCAGCGCCTCGAGGTGCGCCCCTGCGGGTGCGGGGCCGGCTGCGCGAGGTGCAGCGGTCACGGCAGCCGCCGTGTGCCCGTGGGGACCCTCGAGGTGCGCTCATGAGGCGCGGCTTCACACTCGTCGAGTTGATGATAACCGTCGCCGTCCTGGGGCTCGTCGGCGTTCTCTTCGACACGCTCGCCGGCCACATCGAGCGCACCGGCCTGGCGGAGCTGCAGCGCGAGCGCGCTCGCCTCCTCGTCGAGTACCACGCCCGTCAACGCGTCGCGCATCGGGATCTCGACCTGGAGATCGACCGCCGCCTGCGCGCGGACCTGCCGGGCGTCGAGCTCTCCGAGCAGTCGACCGGCGGGACGGTCACCATCACCGTCCGCTGGACCGCGCCGACCGGCCCGGCGCCGCACCTCTCGTTGACCCTGGTGGCGGAGGGCGCGCGATGAGGCGCGGGTTCACGGCCATCGAACTCGCGGTCTGTCTGTCGATCTCCGCGGTGCTCGCCCCGGCGGTCTGGCTCTTCTCGCGGAGCCTCCACGCGCCGGTCGCGCGAGGGCAGTGGTACCTCGAGTCGGCCGCGACGGTGCGGGCGGTGGCGGAGCAGCTCGCGCTCGATCAGGCGCCGGCCTGTCATGCGCGTTACGCGCTCGAGGAGGGCGACCTCGTGCGCGTCGCCGACGCCTCCTGTGGGGGGCGGCTGGTGCTGGCGCGCGGGGTCCAGCGGTTCGAGCGGGTCACCGGTGGCGTCGAGCTGACGCTCGCGCTTCGCCTCCGACCCGATCAGGTGCACGAAAAGACGATCTTCATTCCATTGGAGGCGCCATGAGTCGTCGCGGCCACACGCTGCTTGGGGTGATGACGGTGGTTGCCGCTGGCTTCGTCGCCTCGTCGGTCTTCAGCACGCGCTTCCTGACGGTCCTCTCGACCCGGCGCGCCGACGCGGTCTGGTGGCAGCTGCGCTGGCTGGCGACGTCGGCCTGCGCTGCGAGGCACGAGCAGCCGCGCGAGGTTCGAACAGAGCTCGGCGTGGCGAAGGTGACGCGCCGCAGCGGCTCAGCCGAGGTGTCGCTCGGTGAGGTCGGCGTAGAGGTGCGGTGTGGCGGAGGGCCGTGAGCCGGGTCGAATTTCGGTGCTACCGTTCGCTCCGATGGCGACGAAGCGCACCCGCACGAAGCCCGAGGCTCTGCTGCCGCTGCTCACGCCCCGCCTCCCGCAGACGCTCGACCGCCGCAAGAACACCGGCGAGTCGATGGTGAAGCTGTTCGACCGCATCCGCTCCGGCGAAGGGGAACGGCGCAGCTTCCGCGACCGTCGCGCCTCGCCGCGCGTCAACGTCGGGCTCGCGCTGGAGGCCGACTCGGGCGACGAGAAGCTGCGCCTCGTCACCAACGATCTCTCGACCTTCGGCCTGTCGATCGCCGGGGGCAAGACGCCGCGCAAGGGCACGCGCCTGGCCCTCAAGCTCTACCTCCCCGACGAGCCCGAGGCGCCGCTCGAGCTCCAGGCCGAGGTGCTCGGCTCGCTCCACGACGGGGAAGGGGTGCGGGTGCGCTTCCTCAACCCCGACCTCGAGGCGGTCCGCCGCATTCACAAGCTGGTGAAGTGAAGCTCGGGTACATTCGCGCGCGCCATGTCTCTCGAGCGTCGTTCAGCCCTGCGCGCCAGCGCGGTGATCACCGTCGAGGTGCGGGATGCCCGCGGCTTCTCGCTCTACTCGACGCGCGACATCTCCAGCGGTGGCCTCTACTTCGATCGCGCCATCCCGTACCCGGTCGGCGCGCGCGTTCAGCTGTCCTTCACGCTGCCCGGTGAAGAGAAGGCCATTCGCTGCGACGGCGAGGTGGCGAACGTGCCCGACAAGCAGGGCTACGGCATGGGCATCCGCTTCCTCGACCTCGCGCCCGCCGACGCCACGCGCATCGAGAGCTTCGCCCGCGAGTTCCTGGAGGGGACGTGAGAGCACTGCTGGTGGTCGGGCTGGTCTTCGTGGGGTGCACCGCGTCGAGAGATCGCGGCGCCAGTGACTTCGTGCAGCGCGCGCAGACGTACAAGGCGCCGCAGGTGCAGCGGTGCGCGAAGTTCAAGCCCGGTGGCGCGCCGGCCAGCGCCTGCGCCGAAGCGAAGTACCTCGGGGAGATCTACGTGCGCCGGCTGTCGAGCGGTGACGAGGTCTGCCTCGAAGGCGGCTTCGGAGATCCGCCCGCCGCCGCCTGCCTCGCCCGCGCCGCGGTGGTCGACACCGCGACCAACAAGGTGCTCCTCGAGGTGCGCCAGGCGCGCCCCGAGTCGAAGTGGTTCCAGCACGAGCAGACCCAGTACTGGTTCGAGGAGGGCGCGCTCGTCGACCTCTACGTCGCCGAGCACGGCTACTGAGCCGTCGAGGCCTCTACTCGCTCGCGCGAGTGGGACGAAAGGTGTCACGCGTGCGCTGGTGTGAGGCTCGGGTTCGAGCCGGCGCGCGGGCCTACATTGCCGCGGCGACGGCACCTCGCTGATCATTCGGGCTCCACACGAGGAGGGAGTACCGATGCGCAAGTTGTTCGGAGTGTTGGTCGCTTCACTGGCGTTCGCTTCCGTGGCGAGCGCGCAGACGGCAGCGGAAGTTCAGCTGTGGGACACGACGTGGGCGCAGTACCAGGCGCTCAACGCGATCCCCCTGGCTGATCGCGGAATGGTCTCGGTGTCGCAGGACCTGAGCATCGTGATCAACGGAGAGATCGACGACGTCTTCGACATCTACTCGAACGTCTACAACGCGCAGGGGCTCCACCCGTTCCTCGTCGGGCTCACGCCGATTCGTCACACCGGCAGGTCGCTCGACTTCATCGCGTACGAAGACATCCCCATGCCTGACGGGAGCATCTTCCACGCGGCGACCATCGCGAAGCAGACCTTCAACCGCCGGCGCCACTTCTACGACGCGGTGACGTACGACGTGCCGGGCATCATCACCCGCCAGCACATCACCTTCTCGTACGTCGGGCGCCGCCAGGTGCTGGTGACCGAGCACCTCACCTTCGAGGCCACGCCGGAGTACATCGGCCTCGCGGCGCAGGGCGGCGTCTACGCGCACTACCTCGTGCAGCTGGGCCTCAAGGCGAAGATCGAGGCCGGCCTGCTGCAGCCGATCCGCTTCCCGCGGTGGCTGCCGCACGACGAGCACGACGACGACGATGACGATCGCGACTGCGACTGACGAGGCTGGTAGTGGCAGCGCATGAGTGAGAGTCGTCTGGTGTTCAAGCACTGCGCCGAGGCCCTGCTGAGGGGCCTCGGGCCGCGGCTGACGCCCACCTTGAAGACCCGCCTCGAGCAGCAGGGCCTCGGCGGCGCGAACGAGCTGCCGCCGGCCTTCGAGTACGAGCGGTGGCAGCAGATTCTCTCCGCGGCGGCGGCCGAGCTGTCTCCGGCCGACCCGAAGGCGGGGCACTTCACGCTCGGTGAGCTGATCACCGACGCCTACCTCGAGAACTTCATCGGCATGGCGCTCAAGCCGGTCATCAAGCTGATCGGCATGCGCCGCGCGCTCGGGCGCATGAAGCAGAACTTCCGCGTGGCCAACAACTACTCCGAGGTCGAGGTGAGCGACGTCGGGCCGGGCCACGTGCACCTGCGCGTCAACGAGACGGGCGACATGGCCGCGTTCTACCGGGGCATCCTCGCGCGCGGGCTCGAGCTCACCCTCGCCCCGAAGGGCCTCGAGGTGGACATCGTCGAAGAGGCCGCCGACGCCGTCGTGTACTCGGTGCGCTGGGCCGCCTGATCAGGTCCAGGTGATGTCGATGGTGAAGTGATCGGGCTTCACCGACGAGACCTGCACGTGGGGCGTCACGCGCGTGTACCGCAGCGCCGCGTCGACTGCCCCGGCGGTGAACCACGGCACGCCCTGATCGCCGTAGAGCGTGGTCTCGTAGTGCCGGTCGCCGAGCTTCTTCGTCTCGGGCATCTTGAGGTCGCCCACCACGCCGCTGCTGAAGAAGCGCGGGAGCCGCACGCACAGCGTGTCGGCCTTGAGGAAGGGCATCGCCGCCTGGATCACCTTGCCCACCAGGGTGTCGAAGTAGCCGTCGACCATCCGCCGGCCGAGCTCGAACTCGGCCTCGTTCGGCGCGCGCGTGGGGAAGTACTCGAGGCCCGCCAGCCGCAGCGCCTCGCGCCACACCTCGACCGGGTACGACGGCTCGAGCCGGGTCGGATCGAAGCCCACCGCGCGGAGCTTGCCGACGAGCGGCCCCTCGACCTTGAGCGCGCGAACGAAGAGGCCCTCGAAGGAACTCGCCGCGATGCGAACCGTACCCGTCGCCATACCCGCCCGACCTTACAGATCGCGCGCAGGCGGTGGAACAAACCCACCCGGCCGCGCATACTTTTGCTCATGAGCTTCATCGACCCGCTGCTCGAGCAGGTGAAGGTGGTGCGCAAGCTGTCGCCGCGGCAGCTCAAGAAGCTCTCTGACGAGAAGCTCTCGGAGCTCATCGAGAAGGAAGCGGTGCGCGCCCGCACCCGCGTCGACGAGCTGCAGCAGCGCTACCCGTCGGCGGGCCCGCGCGAGCTGGCGCAGCACCTCATCGACGCCAAGAAGAGCGTCGCCTCGATGGTGGGCGGCGTGTCCGGGGTGTTCGGCGTGGTGACGGTGCCGCTCGATCTGGTGGGCATGGTCTACCTCCAGCTCTCGCTGCTCACCGAGGTCGCCACCGTCTACAAGAAGCCGCTCAAGAGCGAGCGCGAGCGCACCGAGCTGCTCGACCTCTTCGGCTACGCCAACGGCATCGGGCCGATGCAGCGCGCCAGCCCGCGCGTGCTGGGGAGCCTCGCCGCGCTGCTCCTCGCGAAGGGCGGGCTCAAGTCGCTGTCGAAGGCGATGCCCCTCGTCGCCGCGCCCATCTCGGCGTACCTCAACAACCAGCACATTCAGCAGGTCGGTGAGTCTGCCGTGCGGCACTTCGACGGCTGGGGCCACGCCCACGAGAAGACGAAGAAGGCCACCGGGAGCTGAGCGTCACCGGCAGTCGGGCATCACGCTCGCCGCCTTCTCCCGCTCGGCGCGCTCGGGCGTGCCGGGCGCGCCCCAGGCCGCGTCCACCACGTCGGCTGCGTCGTGCTGCACGAGCCACTCCGCCGCGAGGTGGCGGAGGAAGACGTTGTCGCTCGCGAGCGCCGCGCGCTGCGCCGCCCAGAGCTGCGAGGCGGGGACGGCGCGCATCCGCTCCTCGCGCCAGCGCGACGCCTCCACGAGGGCGCGCTCGAGGGCGTCGTAGCCGGCGACCGCCTCCAGCCCGAAGCCGAGCGTCGAGAGCGGGAAGAGCGCGAGCTTCCCCTCCGCGTCGACGGGGAGCAGCGCCCTGAGCGAGGTGCGCTGGCCGGCGCGCGCCAGGCAGCTGCGCAGCACCTCCCAGCGCGGCACCTTCGCCGGCGCCGCGTCGTCGGGCGCGCGGCTCACCACCACGCGCAGCACCTTCGCCTTCGCCACGCCCCGCGCCCAGCGCTCGGCGTTCCTTCCGCCGCCCTCGAGCGGCACCTCGACCTCGACGATGGCGCGCGCCTCGACCACCGCCTTGTAGAAGGGCGAGGGGAGCGGGGGCAGCGGCGCGTCGGCGCCGAGGAGCGCGAGCAGGGCGAGCGTCAACATCGGGCGCACGGTGTCACGGCACACGGCGCGGAGAAAGCGGCTACGCTCCGCCGCCTATGGTGAAGGAAAACACGTACGTCGGCTCCTCGCAGCCCGAAGACGAGGACGACGTGCGCCCCACGGGCCCGCGCCCCTCGATGCCGCCCACCACGTCCATCCCGCAGCGGCGGGGCACCGGGCAGATGTCGTCCGGCTTCGGCACGCCGTCCGGCCGGCTCCCCAACTCCGCGTCGTCGGCGAGCGGCCAGCGGCTCCCGCCCCGGCCCGCCGGGGGCACGCAGGGCGCCGGCCGCGCGCTCCCGCCGCAGCAGGGCCAGGCCCGCCAGCCGGCCGGTCAGGCGCGCTTCTTCCCCCCGCAGCCGCGCTCGCTGCAGGAGGCCGGCCTCTCGCAGACCATGGGCGAGGAGCTGGTGCTCAAGGCGCTCTTCTTCGCCGGCGAGCTCCGCGGCGCCGACATCTGCCAGCGCATCAAGCTGCCGCAGATCATCGTCGACGAGATCATCGAGGGCCTGCGCAAGCAGAAGTACGTCGACCTCAAGGGCGGCGCGGGCCTCGGCGTGGGCAAGTCGTCGATGATCTACACGCTGACCACCTTCGCCACCGACCTCATCCGGCAGATCCTCGATCGCAACCGCTACAACGGGCCCGCGCCGGTGCGCCTCGAGGACTGGTTCGAGGCGGTGTCGGCGCAGACGGTGCGCGGCATGCGCATCACCAAGGAGCGCATGAAGGAGCGCTTCGGCAACAACCTCATCGTGAAGGACCAGGTGTTCGACGGCCTCGGCCCGGCGATGAACTCCGGCAAGGCGATCTTCTTCTACGGGCCGCCCGGCAACGGCAAGACCGCGCTCTGCCAGGCGCTGGTGCGCTGCTACGACGGCGACATCTGGGTGCCGCACGCGCTGCTGGTCGACGACTTCATCATCCGCGTCTACGACGCCAACCTCCACGAAGCGCTCCCGGAAGACCCGAACGCGCCGGCCAACGACGCCCGCTGGGTGCGCTGCCGCCGGCCGCTGGTGGTGGTGGGCGGTGAGCTGACCCTCGAGACGCTCGACCTCATCTACTCGCCCGACGTGAAGTTCTACGAGGCGCCGTTCCAGCTCAAGGCGACCAACGGCATGCTGCTCATCGACGACTTCGGCCGTCAGCGCATCAGCCCGAAGGATCTCCTCAACCGGTGGATCGTCCCGCTCGAGAGCGAGATCGACTTCCTCACGCTGCACACCGGCAAGAAGCTGCAGATCCCCTTCGACGTGTTCGTCGCGTTCTCGACCAACCTCGACCCGGCCGACCTCGTCGACGACGCCTTCCTGCGCCGCGTCCGCTACAAGCTCGCGGTGCAGCCCCCCGACGAGCAGCAGTTCCACGACATCTGGGCGACCGTCTGCAACGCCAAGCGCGTCGCCTACGACGGGGACGCCATCGAGTGGCTGGTCAACACGCACTACCGGCCCTTCAACCGGCCATTCGCCGCGTGCCAGCCGCGCGACCTGCTGGGGCAGGTGATCGACATCGCCCACTATCGCGGGGAGCCGCCGCAGCTCACGCCCGATCTGCTCGACGCCGCGGCGAAGAACTACTTCGTGCGCTTCGCGAAGAAGTGACGGCGGCGCGCGAAGAGGAACAGGCCCGCGCCGAGCAGCACCGAGACCGGCGCGGCGCTGCAGCCCTCGTAGGTCGCGTCGCGGTAGCGGCGCCACTTGCAGGTGCGGTCGACGCAGGCGAAGCCCCGGTCGCAGTCGCGATCCGACAGGCAGGGGTTCTTCGTCGAGTCTTCTTCTTCCTCGGAGGCGCGCTCGGCGCCCGTGCCGCCCACCGCGGCGTCGGGCAGCCCCGCGTCAGGCAGGTCGGCCTGGGCCAGGGCGGGCCCGGCCCAGATGAGGAACGTCACCAGCAGGAGCCACCGCGAGATCACGCCCTGCGAGGTAGCACGGCCGCGGCTCGGGTTCTGGTGTAGATCGTCACTCGCCCATGGCGCCGCTTCCCGATGCGAAGCACCTGCTCGAATTGCTTCAGCGTGCCGCCGACGAGCTCAAGACCTCGCAGCGCGACACCGACGCCGCGAAGGCCGAGGCGCGCGCGCTCCAGGAGCGGCTGGCCCAGGCGCAGCTCAAGGCGAACGACGTGCAGGAGCGCCTCACCGCCGCCGAGCAGCTGCTCGAGAGCACCGAGAAGGCGCTGGCCGACGAGCGGCGTGAGCGCCAGCGGCTGAGCGCGCAGCTCGAGGGCGTGGGGGCGATGACCGCGCCGTCGGTGCCGGTGCTCCGCGCCGAGCTGCTCAAGACCACGCCGCTGGCGAAGTCGCCGCTCGTCGAGAGCAACGCCGACAAGACGAGCGTGGGCGGCGACGAGCCCGGGCTGATGGCCGACCGCGTGCGCGGCCTGCAGGACGAGATCGCCTCGTTGGAGGTCGATCGCCGCGAGCTCAAGGAGAAGCTGCGGGCCTCGGAGGCGGCGCGAGAGGAGCTCTCGCGGCGCGTGACCTCACTGCAGGACGAGCTCGCCACGCCCCGCGAGTCGCCCGAGGCGGCGCGCCGGCAGGGCGAGCTCGAGCACGAGCTCTCGAACACCCGGCAGGAGCTGATCGTCGAGCAGGCGCGCGGGGCCGACCTGCTCACCCGGCTGCACGCCTGGGAGGCGCGTGCCAACGACCTCGAGCACGCGCTGGCCACCACGCGCCAGGCGGCCGACGACGAGCTCAAGCAGATCGACCAGCTCGCCGGCCAGCTCAGCGGCGTCGAGGCCGAGCTGACCACCGAGCGGGCGCGCACCGCGGCGCTCGAGGAGCAGCTCAAGGCCCTCGAGCAGGGCTCCTCGGACGAGCACCGCAAGCTGTTCGACGCCACCAGCCGCGTGGCGCAGCTCGAGGTGGAGCTCGCCGGGCTCAAGAGCCGGCGCGACGAGCTCAACGTGGAGATCGGCAAGGTCGAGAACGAGCGCAACGCCGCGCGCGCGCGGGTGACCGAGCTCGAGCAGGCGGCGCAGACGCTCGAGGCGCAGCTCACCGCGGCGCACCGGCAGGTCCTCGCCGAAGAGCAGGCGCGCCGCAGCGAGCTCGAGCAGCAGGTCGCCCGCGAGAAGGACAAGCACCAGATCACCGCTCAGAAGCTCCTCGAGGCGCGGGGCAAGCAGCGCGAGCTCGAGGAGCAGCTCCAGCTCGGCGCCGCGATGAACGCCGAGCTGCGCGCCCAGGTGCAGACCCAGGCCACGAGCTTCGAGCGCGAGCTGCAGGCCCTCAAGCAGGCGGGTGACGACTCGCTGCAGTCGCTCCAGGCGCAGGTCATTCAGCTCACGCAGCAGCTCGAGGCGGCCACGTCCGAGTGGCGCCACGTCGAGCGGCAGTACGAGCAGCTCCACCGCGAGATGCTGGTGATCCTCGATCAGCGCGACGAGGCGCGCCGGGAGCTCGAGGCGATCAAACAGCGGCTGGGCATGAGGTGAGCGGTGCGCTGGCTGGCGGCGGCGGTGCTCTGTGGTTGTGGTGGCCCCGGCCCGAGGCCGAGCCTCGACGCGAGCGTGCCCAATCGACCTCCGCGCATCGTGTCGAACGCGCCCGCGCTGCGGTCGGCGTGGCTCTCCGGCGCCTGCGCCGCCACGCAGAACCAGCCGCCGCGTCTCGCGGTGAGCGACCCTGACGGAGATCGCCTGCGCGCGGTGTGGTTCGTCGACGACGACTTCGCCGCGCCGGCCTTCGCGACGCCCGTCGACTGTCCGGCCGACCAGGTCTGCACGGTCGCCTCGCCAGCCGCGCCGCCCTTCACCACGCGGCTCGCGAACCTCTCGTCAGGCGTGCACCTGGTGACCGCGGTGGTGGCCGACTCGGAGTTTCAGGCGCTCGTCGGCGACCCCGTCACCGTCACGCGCGAGGACGGCTTCACCGACGCCTTCACCTGGGTGCTCGACGTGAGCGCCTGTCCATGAGCCGGCGCTGATTCAACCCTTCGCCGCGCCGAGCCGCTCGAGCACGTCTTCGAGGTGCCGGTACACCTGCACCTCGTGGTGGATGACCTCGTCGATGACGCCCTGCTCGTCGATGACGAAGGTGGCGCGGCGATCGATGCGCAGCACCGGCCACACCACGCCGTACTTCTCGCTGATGACGCGCGACTCGTCGCCGATCAGCCGGAACTGGAGCCCCTCGGCCTCGGCGAACTTGCAGTTCTTCTCGCTGCGATCGACCGAGACGCCGATCAGCTCGGCGCCGGCCGCGGAGATGCGCGCGTGGTTGTCGCGGAAGTTGCGCACCTCGAGCGTGCAGGCCGGGGTGAAGGCGCGGGGGAAGAAGAAGAGCACCACCTTCTTCTTCCCGCGGAACCCGGCGAGCGTGACGCGCTCCCCGCGACAGTCGACGGCGTCGAAGTCGGGAGCGACGTCACCACGCTTGAGCATCAACGGTTCATCTCCCATCCCCTTCGAATAACCACCTCACGCCGTGGGAGCCTTCTCCTTCGACTCCATCGACTCGGCGACGAGCTCGGCCACGTCCTTCACCTTGACGTGCTCGCGCTGGGTGTCGGCCATGCCGTCCTTGAGCATCGTGTGGCAGAACGGGCAGGCGACCGCGACCGTGCCCTCGGCCGGGCCGGTGTAGTTGCCCACCTGGCCGGGGTTGGTCAGGTCGGTGGCCGACGGGTAGGGCACGTGCGGATCCTTCGCGTGCGCCAGCGTGAGCGCGGCCTCGTTCGCGCGGTTGTGGTTGATGCGCGTGCCCTCGTGCTCCTCCATCCACATGCGGGCACCGCCGGCGCCGCAGCAGAACGACTCGCGCTTGCTGCGCTGCATCTCGATGACCTCGAGGCCCGGGATGGCCTTGAGCACCTCACGCGGCGCCTCGTACACGCCGTTGTGACGGCCGAGGTAGCAGGGGTCGTGGAAGGTGAGCTTCTCGTTCATCACCTTGCTCAGCTTGATGCGCTTCTGCTGGAGCAGCTCGTTGATGAGCTCGGTGTGCGAGATGACGCGGTAGTTGCCGCCGAACTCCGGGTACTCGTTCTTGATGGTGTTGAAGCAGTGCGGGCACTGCGTGACGATCGTCTTGATGCCCTTCGAGTTCCACGCCTCGACGTTCATCTTCGCCATCGTCTGGTAGAGGAACTCGTTGCCCGCGCGGCGCGCCAGCTCGCCGTTGCAGGTCTCTTCCTTGCCCAGCGTCGCGAACTTCACGCCGGCCTCGGTCAGCACCTTCGCCACCGCCTTGCTGACCTTCTTCATGCGCTCGTCGTACGAGCCCGCGCAGCCGACGTAGAAGAGGTACTCGTACTCACCGCCGTCGCCCCACTTGGGCAGCGGGGTCTCGCCTTCCCACTCGTCGCGCTTCTCCTGCCCGAGGCCCCAGGGGTTGCCCTGGCGCTCGACGCCCTCGAACACGCGCTGGATCTCCGGCGGGAAGTCGGCCTCGACCTGCACCTTGTAGCGGCGCATGTCGATGAGGCGCGGGACGTTCTCGATGAAGACCGGGCAGGCCTGCTCACACCAGCCGCAGGTGGTGCACGCCCACACCGTCTCGGGCTTGAGCACGCCGCCCTCGGCCGCCACCAGCGGCGGAATGGCCGTCATCTGCCCGTCGGCGCCCTTCCACTCGAACGAGGTGGTGCCGTCGTCGGCCTTCTTCACCGTCGCGGTCGGGAGCTGCGCCTCGTGGTCCCACAGGAAGTGCTTGAGCGCCTGGTTCACCGCCTTGTGCGTCAGCGGCTTGCCGGTGATGTACGTCGGGCAGTGCGTCTGGCAGCGGCCGCACTCGGTGCAGGTGTTGACGTCGAGCGCCTGCTTCCAGGTGAGCTGGGTGATGACCTTCGCGCCGTACTCTTCCTTCTCGAGGTTCGGCGTCGAGAGCTTCGCGCTGCTCGAGACGGTCGACGCCTCGGTCGGCGGGAGCTTCTTGAGGAAGACGTTCGGCAGGCCGACGATGACGTGGAAGTGCTTCCCGTAGGGGAGGAAGTTGAGGAACGTGACGACGATGAGCAGGTGGGTCCAGAAGCAGAGGACGCCCAGCTCGTGGAGCCAGCCGTCGGGCACGCCCGAGAGCCCCTTGCCGACCAGCGACGTCACCGGCTCGTAGGCCGACCAGGTGATGCCCTGCGCGCGGAAATGCGACGCGCCGAAGATGAACTCCGTCACCATCAGGCCGCCGATGAAGCCGAGGATGAGCAGCGCCTCGCCCGACGCCGTGAGGCGCCTGGGGTGCACCACGGTGCGCAGGTAGAAGAAGTACGCCACGCCGAGCACCGACAGCCCGGCGATGATGTCCTTCGCGAAGAGGTACGCCTTGTAGAGGCCCGCCAGCGCCGGCGCGCCCACCCAGAACGGCGCGTTGAGGTCGGTGAGCACGTGCGCGGCGTCGTTCGAGTACGCCATCACGAAGAGCATGATGGTGCGCGCCTGCACCGTCATGAACGCGCCGAAGATGAGCACGTGCATCAGGCCCGGCAGCCGCTCCTCGCGATCCACCATGCGCTTCTGGCCGAAGCCGAACTGCAGGAGCGCCTTGAGGCGTTCACCCCGTCGATCCATCCGGTTGCCCGGCTCGACGGCCATCGCGCGCAGGCCCTTGAGGCGACCCAGCATCGTCACGGCGAAGAAGCTCAGCCCGCAGAACAGGAAGACGCTCACGAGGATCGGATTCATCGAGGTGCCTCCCTAGCAGGATTCGCAGGGGGATCGGTCGATTTGTGACGTGGCGCGTCAGGCGAGCCCGAGGGTGTCGCCGAGGCGGCGCAGCACCGGCGAGGTGGTGATGAGCCGGCTCTGCCGCAGCGCGAGCCCGCGCGCCCGGGCGCGCTCGAGCACCAGGCCGGGCAGCGGCGGGCGGCACCAGCACTCGGGCGGCCCTCCGGCGTGCGGACACACCGCGTTTTCGACGTCGGCGGGCGGCACCACGCCTCCCTCGCGCCAGCCGACGAGCACGCGCGGCCAGTCGGGGTGCTGCGCGAGGGCTTCGGCGAGGCCGTCGGCCCAGCGCCCGTCTGCGTGGAGCAGCTCGAGGCCGAGGAAGAGCGCGGGCCGCCCCGGCGGCTCGGGCCGGCGCACGAAGGGCACGCGGCTGAGCGTCGTGAAGCCCTCGTCGTCGCCGAGCGGCTCGACGGCGCGCAGCGTGGAGAACAGCGCGCGCGGTGAGAGCGCGTCGGGCGTCTTGCCGCGCTTGAGCTCGGTGGGCGAGAGCAGTCGCCCGTGCACGTCGAGCATGCGGCCGACGATGTTCACCTGCGCGTCTTCGGGCGAGATGTCATGCCACACGCCGTGCACCGGCACGCCGTGGCGTCGCGCGAGCTGCAGCACCGCGCCGCGCTGCGCGCGTGTGACGTAGGTGTTGTCGAGCACCACCCGCGACGTGCCGGCGACGAGCATCGCCTCGAGCTTGCGGTGGAGCTGCTCGAGCGTGCCGCCTTCGGTGTCGCGGTTGAGCCTCGCCCAGCCGTCGCTCACCAGCGCCGCCACCGCGCTCGACTTGCCCGCACCCTGCACGCCCATCAGCAGCCGCACCTCGCGGGGGCCGCCGGGCCGCGGGGCCGGCGCAGGGGCCTCCGCCTCGCGCAGCACACGGAGCGCCGCCGCCCGTCGCGCCGAGCGCACCGTCTCGACCCGCCGCGCGCCGGGCAGCACCACGACCTGCTCGTGCAGCGACAGCAGCGAGGCGAGCGCCCACTCGTGCGGAGTGCAGCCGGCTTCCCGCGCGCGCTCGACGAGCCACGCCTGCCGGGCGAGCTGCGCGTGCCGCTTCGGGCCCCCGAGCGGGGAATGGCAGAGCACCGGCACGCCCGCCTCGAGCGCGCGCTGCACCACGCCTCCGCGGATCGCCGTGTCGTCGAGCAGGCTCACCGCGAGCTGCACCGCGCCCAGCGTCGTGAGCGCGAGCGCCTCGTCGAGCTGCGCGCGGGTGACGTTCGACAGGCCGATCTCCCGCACCAGGCCCTCGTCACGGAGCTCCATCAGCGCGCGCACCGAGGTGGCCAGCGGCGTCTTCGGGTCGACCGCGTGCAGGAGGTAGAGGTCGATCGGCCGCCCGAGCGCCTCGCGGCTC
>JBMORD010000083.1:0-21827 GCA_049322495.1 Myxococcota bacterium
GCGCCCACGGCCACCGGCCGCACCCGCATCCTCCTTGCAGGCGCTGATTAGGTCCGGGCCACTCCACGGTCGCGGGACGTCCCGCCGTATCGAGGCGAGCTGATCAGTCCGGCGCGCCACGGCTCGGCGAGCGGCGCTTGTTGGGCTCGACGCCGCGGTGCTCGCAGCGGGCCGGCTGAGCAGGGTTCGGGAGTGCCCAGAGGGCTGCAGGGGATGCGGTCCGCGCGCTCGGTGAGTTCTGGGTCAAGGTGTCGCGGTCGAGCACCACTCGAGCGCGCGGCGCTGGTCGCCGACGTGCGAACGCCGGGCTGATCAGCCGTGTTGTGCGTTGCGGCTCTCGGCCTCGAGTTGCGTGTCGATGGCGGACGCACTGTTCGCCCCACGTCACGGCGCGAGCGCGCGGCGCTTGTCAGCCTCCACGGCGTTGCGCTGGTCGAGGAACGCCGCGCGGCCCTCGTCGGTCGACAGGTCCCACGCGCGCGCACAACCGGTGCAGGCCGAGAAGCTGCCGGTGCGCGCGTACGCCCGAGAGGCCGAGCCGTCGAAGAGGTAGGTCTCTTCGCGCAGCGTGACCGTCTCGCAGGGCCCCAGCTTGATCACCCCCGACGCGGACGTCTCGAGGTACGCCCAGGGGAGCCCACGCCCTTCCTCGTCGAGAGGGATCAGCATCGAGAACTGCCTCGACCCGTCGAGCTCGATGCGGCCCGGCCCTTCGTTCCTGGCGACGACCGACACCGTCCTGCCGATGGAGGCGGCGACGGCGGTGTACGAGCGGGGAAGGTACGTGGCTCGCTGCGGAATGAAGTCACTCCCGAGTGAGTCCAGGCGCAGGCGCACGCCCGCGGTCCGCGAGAAGAACTGCGACGCGTCGCGCTCGAGCACGATGTCGACGAGGAAGCCCTCCTCGCCCGGCAGCAGACAGGTGTCCGTCGCGATCTGCGACGCAGTCATCGTGGCGACCGACCCGTGCACGAACCCGCCCACGGCGTCCACGGAGACGACCTCGCCCCCTGCCGAGTGGTAGGTGAACTCGTCAGCGCGGATGAAGCACGCTCCGGCCCGGCTGGTGTTCTTCACCCGGATCGCCACGTAGCTCGTCTCGGTGTTCGCCCGGGAGCGCGAGACCTGCGCGTTGACGAGCTCGAGCCCCAGGTCGGTGGTCAGCGTCACGGTGAGCGGGTGCGTGAGCGGTGCTGACGGCGTGCCTCCGCCGAGCTGCGCGCCCGTCAACTCGGTCGCGGCGTTGCCCCAGCTCGTGGCCGGGCCCGCTCCCTCGCAGCTGCCGACGCTGGCGCCGGCGTCCCTCACGACGCCCGCATCGACGCCTCTTCCCGCGTCGACCGGCGTGACGCAGCGCCGCTCGACACATGAGAACCACGGCGCACAGTCCGAGTCTTTCGTGCACTCGACCTCTGCGACCGGCGTGAAGCACGCCGAAAAAAGCGGAACGCCAACCACCATCAGCCACGAGCGCATGGGCCCACTGTACCCGCGCGCGGTCGGGCTCGCCGGTCGCCGTCATGCTTCAGTCCGCCGCCTCGTCACGCCGCCATGAACGCCGCCCTCTCCACGCTGACCGAAGCCCAACGCGCCATCGCCGCGCGCGCCCTCGCCGAGGAGTCCTCGCGCCGGCGTCACGTCGTCATCTCCCTGTCCGGCGCGCACGCGTACGGCTTCCCCTCGCCCGACTCGGATCTCGACCTCAAGGCCGTGCACCTCGCCCCGACGCGGAGCCTCCTCGGCTTCCCGCACACGCCCCCGCCCGCCGAGCGCCTGGAGATCCTCGATGGCGTGGAGATCGACTACTCGTCGAACGAGCTCGGCGGTGTGCTGCTCGGGCTGATCAAGGGCAACGGCAACTACTTCGAGCGCTTCCTCTCGGGCTTCACGCTCGAGACCGGCCCCGGCTTCGACGCGCTGGTGCCGCTGGTGCGCGACGCGCTCTCGACGCGCGTGGCGCGCCACTACCATGGCTTCGCCACGCAGCAGCGCGAGGCGTGGCGACAGGGCGGCATGACGAGCGTGAAGAAGCTCCTCTATGTGGTGCGCACCACGCTCACCGGGCGGCACCTGCTGCTCACCAGCGAGCTCCTCACCGACGTGCGCGTGCTCGCGCCCCGCTACGGCCTCGACGAAGTGCTCGAGCTCGTGGAGCTCAAGCGGCGCGGCGAGCGCTCCGAGGTGACGGGCCTCGCCGAGCGCTGGCTCCCGCGGGTGGACGCGCTCTTCGCCGCGCTGGCGCAGGCCGAGGTCGACTCCGTGCTCCCGCCCGAGCCGCGGAATGCCCGGGCGCTCGAAGACGCCCTCGTCGCGCTGCGCGAGCAGTCGAGCTCGCAACTCCGCGCAGAAACAGGGTGATTCTGGCGCTGTCCGGAAGAATCGCGCTCGCGGCGTAGCTGTCGAACCCCAACACGGAGCGACACGTGACGCCCAACAAGAAGCCTCGGAAGACCTCCCCCTCCTGGCGGGACGCCTTGCGCATCCTCCTCGTTCTCGCTGCACTCCTGACGGTGCTTCGCGAGGGCGCCACGACGGAGCAGCTCCTTCGCCTGCTGGAGGTGGTGCTGTGAGCGCGCTCCACGACGTCCTGCCCATCGTTCTCGCGCTCGTCGTCATGTTGTTCCACGCGCGCGGCGTCTCCACCAAGCGCACCTGGGGCGGCGTCGATGTCGAGGACCACGTGCGCGGCGTCTCCGGCAGGCGCACCTGGGGCGGCGTCGATGTCGAGGACCAGATGCAGGCGCGCCGCGCTCGCGTCGACCGCGACGGCACCCTCAAGCTGCCGAGCCGCGCGCAGGCCGAGAAGACCGTGGCGTCTCGCTTCGCCCGCCGAGAGGCGCTGCATGGGCTGATGGGCCCTGCTCCCGCGCACGTCGACTCGCACGAGGAGCTCGTCACCGCGCGTCTGCTGCTCGAGTTCGCGGCGCGCGAGCTCGATGAGCAGACCTTCGCGCGGTTCATCCTGAGGGCCGAGGGGCACACGTTCCAGGAGATCGCCGAGCTCGTCGGTGACTCGGAGGACGCGGTGCGCAAGCGCCTGTCTCGCGCCTCTGCCCGGCTGCAGAGGCTCGCGAGCACCTGAGCGGATCAGGCGGGCGCTTCGATGGCGCCGACGCGCACGAACTTCGTCAACACCTCACGCAGACGCTCCTCGCGCAGCGGCTTCGTGAGGTGGTCGTTCATGCCCGCGGCGATGCAGTGCTCGCGCTGCGACTCCATCGCGTCGGCGGTGAGCGCGACGATGGGCGTCGGGGGCCGCCGCCGCTCGAGCTCGAAGGCGCGGATGGCGCGCGTCGCCTCCAGCCCGTCCATCAGCGGCATGTTGCAGTCCATCAACACCAGCTCGAAGGCGCCGCGCTGGAACTGCGCCACGCCCTCGACGCCGTTGCAGGCCAGCTCCACCACGCAGCCCAGGCGCTCGAGGTGTCGCGTCGCCAGGCGCTGGTTCACCACGTTGTCCTCGACGAGGAGCACCCGCCGCCCCGCCCAGCTCGCCACGTGCTGACGCTCCACGAAGGTCGGCGGAGGCGTCGAGCGCAGCGCGGCGCGCTCCACCACGTCACGCAGCTGCGAGGGGCGCACCGCGTGCCGCGCGACGCGGAACGTGCGCCCCGCCGCCCGCCCGCCCCACGCCACCAGCGCCGCCCGCGGCGAGTGGGCCGGCAGCGGCACGTGCTCCGGCACCAGCACCACGTCGGCCTCGCCCAGCGTCACCTCGAGCTCGTCGGCGCGCCGCGCCTCGACCCGCGCCAGACCCCGCAGCGCCACCGCCCACATCTGCGTCACCGCCGCGCTCGCGTCGACGAGCGCCACCTTCATGCGCGCCTCGCCCGGCACCACGCTCAACGCGCGCGCGGGGCGGGGCAGGGTGAAGCCGAAGGTGCTCCCTTCGCCGGGGCGCGAGCGGACCTCCAGCCCCGCGCCGAGCTGCTGCGCGAGGCGGTGCGCGATGGCCAGCCCGAGGCCCGTGCCGCCGAAGCGGCGCCGCCCCGAGGTGTCGGCCTGCATGAAGCGCGTGCCGACCCGCGCCACGTCCGCCGGCGCGAGCCCGATGCCCGTGTCTTCGACCTCGAGCCGCACCCACGTCTCGTCGCTCGACACGCGCACCGTCGCGCCGCCGCGGTCGGTGAACTTCACCGCGTTCGACACCAGGTTGAGCAGCACCTGCCGCACGCGCCCCTCGTCGCCCACCAGCTGCCGCGGCACCGTCGGCGGCAGCTCCAGCGTCAGCCACAGCCCCTTCGCCGCCGCGCTCGCCGTCAGCAGCTCGACCGTCTCGCTCACCACGCCCTCGAGGTCGAACGGCTCCCGCGCGAGCACCAGCCGCCCCTCGTCGATCTTCGAGAAGTCGAGGATGTCGTTGATGATGCCCAGCAGGTGCTCGGCCGAGGTCTTGATGGTCGTGAGGAAGCCGCGCTGCTCGTCGTCGAGGCGCGTGTCGGCGAGCAGCCCGGTGAAGCCCAGCACCCCGTTCATCGGCGTGCGGATCTCGTGCGACATCATCGCGAGGAACTCGCCCTTCGCCCGGTCGGCGGCCTCGGCGCGCGCGCGGGCCGCCTCGAGGTCGTTGACGTACCGCTGCAGCCGCCGCTCGGTCTCGCGCCGCCGCGTCGTCTCGGCGCTGAGCGACAGCGCGGTCGTCATCGAGTTGAGGAAGGTGCGCGTCTCGGGCGCCCACGGGCCGGCCTCGTGCTGCTGGCAGACCAGCAGCCCCAGGAGCTGGTCCTGCAGAAAGAAGCCGGCGAGGAAGGCGTTGCGGGCCTCGTCGGCGAGCAGCGCGCGGCTCGTCTGCAGCAGCGGGTGCTGGAGGTGCTCGTGCTCGAGCATCCCCCGCGTGCGCACCATGTGGAGCAGCGGCAGGTCGTCGGCCAGCAGCCGCTGCGCCCCGCCGCGCTCACCCCGGCCCTCGGTCCGCGCGAGGCTCAGCGTGAGCCCCTGGTCGTCGAAGAGCTCGGCGTCGACGTCGTCGAAGAGCCACAGGTCGACCCGGTCGAGCGCCAGCGCCTCGCGCGTCACCCGCACCACCTCGTCGCGCAGCGCCTCGAAGTCGGCCGTCGAGACCAGCCGGGACACCCGCTCCATCGCGCGGAGCTGCGCGTAGACCTTCGCTTCTCGCTCGGCCGCGCGCTGGCGCTCCTGGAACTCGTGCGTGCGGTCCTCGAACTCGCACACGAAGAGCGCGTGGTCGGCGTGCCACTGCACCGAGAGGGTGATCAGCCGATCCGCCGACTCGAGCGTCTTCGTCACGCGGATCGCCGAGCGCGCCGCGTCGAGCAGCTCGCGCCAGGGGGGCTCGAACTCGCCGCCGAGCGTGCGCACGTCGTGGTGCGCCGGCTCCTCGTCGGCGATGAGGAAGAAGAGCCGCGCGCCTTCGCTCCACGCGACGCACCGGTAGCCCTCGTCGAGCACGACGACGGGAACGCTCAGTGACGCGAGCGCGCGGAGATCCACCCCGCGCGGCAGTTCAACGCTCGTGCCCGGCGCGAGTGGCTGCAATTCGAGCGTGCGGGCCGGGTCATCGACGCCGCGCCGACACGGAGGGACCCACCCACCGCGAAACCCGGTGGCCGATCAGCGACTCACTGGAAACCCCGCGGTGGTGTAGGGAGCGCCGCATGAGGCGGGCGTTGCTGACGTGGGTGTGGCTGGTCGTGGGGTGTGTGCGCGCGGGGCCGACCGCTCTGGAGAGCGTTCCCCCAGACGCCTGGCAGTGCGTCGCCCGGGGACGCGAGCTCGTGTACGGCGTCGAGGTGCCTCGCGACGAGGGGCGTGCCGTGCAGCTCTTCGAGCGCGCCTGTGAGCTGGGCTCGGAGCAGGGCTGCTTCCTCTTCGGCCGGATGACCGAGTGGGGCCGCGGCGTCCCACGCGACGAGGATCGCGCCCGTCGGCTCTGGGAGGCGCGGTGTCGCGCGGGGAGCGCGCAGAGCTGCGCGGAGGTCCAGCGGCTGGACGCGCTCTTCGAGCTCACCCTGCCGGGGCAGGAGTTCGGGCGGGCGACCGTCGGGCGCGTCGTTCAAGGCCACCGGGACGCGCTGCAGTACTGCTACGAGGCGGTGCTCAAGGCCGAGCCGAACCTCGCCGGTCGCGTCGAGGTGTCCTTCGTCGTCAGCGCTTCTGGCGCGGTCACGCTGGCCGAGCTGGAAGAGGACAGCATTCGCCGCCCGTTCATGAGCCAGTGCATCCTCGAGCAGGTCCGTGCGTGGCGCTTCCCGACATCGAGCGACGGCGAGGAGCGGAGGGTCGCCTATCCCTTCGTGTTCTCGGCTGTCCCTTGAAGTCCGCGGCGCTGATCAGCCGACCGCCTCTGCAGCGCCCCCGGTGTGTGTGATCACCTGGGCTGATCAGCGCCAGCGGCTCCGCCGTCGTGCAACCGCACCCGCCCGACGCCGGAGGCATTCTGGGGTGCGAACGTGCTCGCTGACCGCAGTCTCCACGGTCCCGCACGAGCCGAGACCGTTCTGGGGGCCTCGAGGTGTCGTGCCCGAGCACGTTCGCACCCCCAGAATGAGCGCGCCTCGAGCGAGGGGCCGAGTTTCGCGCCGGTTCGACTGAGGCGGGTGCTCGCGCCGGCTCGAGCGAACTCCGGCGCTGAATCGTCGCGCGTGGTCTGACAGGTCGAGGTTGTGCGCGTCGGTGTTGGTCGAGTCGGTGTGGCCCTGAGTGAGCGTCGCCTCCGACTCGCGGCGCGGCACGTCGCGGTTGGTGTCGAAGCGGATGCCGGAACGCGCGAGCTGCAGTGGTCGGAGACGGGGCTCGTCGCCCGCAGCCCTCGAGCGCTCCGACGTGTCGAGCGAGCCTCTACGTGTTCGCGCCGTGAAGGCCCACGACGCCATCGAGCAGCGCCCCGTCGAGCTTCGGGCGGATCAGCTCCGCGCCGGTGAAGTCCGCGCCGCGGAGGTCGCAGCGCTCGAAGTCGGTCTCGGTGCCGCTCACGCCCCGCAGGCACGCGCCGCGGAGCGACGAGCGCGAGAAGTCGGCGAGGTCGAGGTGCGCGCCCTCGAAGTTCGCGCCATCGAGCCGCGCGTCGGTGAGCAGCGCGAGGCGCAGGTTGGCGCGACGGAAGCTGACGTGCTCCGCGAGCACGCCGGGCATCGCGGCCGCGATGAGCCGCGCGTCGTCGAGCGTGAGCCCGGTGAGGTTGCCGAACTTGAGGTTGAGCTGATCCTCCGTCGCGCCCGGCCACAGCGCGAGCGGCAGTCCGGACACGTCGAGCACCTGCCAGCGCTGCGACGCGCCCGGTCTCGTGTCGCGGATGAAGCGCTGGTGCCTTGCGACGAGCGCCGCCCACGCCTCCGCCGACAGCGGCGCGCCCGTCAGCCGCGCGATGAGCTGCGGGTCGAGGCCGCTCACTTGCCGACCAGCGCGCTGCCGATGAGGCACAGCAGCATCAGCGCCACGAGCACGCCGCAGCCGATGCCGACCACCTTGAGCAGCTTCTTCGGGCCGCCTTGCGCCGGGCTGGCGCTCGAGGTCCCGCTGCTCGACGACGACGGCGCGCTCGTCGGCGCGGCCTGTTTGCCGAAGCCGGTCGGGCCGGTCGCGGGCGTGGGGATGGCGCCTTCCCACGCGGCCGCGTCGCCGAAGTACTGCGGGAGCGTCGACGGCGAGAGCGGCTTGCCGAGGTGCTGCAGGTACGCCGCGTGGTGCGGGGTGACCTTCACCACCAGCTCCGGCCAGGGGGCGCTGAGCACCTCGCGCTGCTTCGCCTCGGGGAGCGCGTCGAGGTCGCCCGGGTCCACCGCAGCGCCCGACACCAGCTCGGTCTTCGCCACGATGGCGCGCGCGAGGCGGCTGGCGAGGCTCGACTCGTCGGGCAGCGTGTCGCCCGCGGGGATCATCTTGCCGTCGATGTACTGGCTGAGCTGTCGTTCCTCGGGCGCGAAGAGGCGCACCACCTCGCGCTCGATGGTCCACGCCAGCGGCGACGGCTGGAGCAGCTTCTGCGACGCGTACTCGTCGGTCGGCAGCAGCGGCTTGATCAACAGCTGGAAGCCCAGCGCGAGGAGCTGCTCGTCGCTCATCGAGCCGAAGGCCTCGTTGCCGGGCGGCACCGCGATGCGGAAGACCGCCGCGTCACCCTCGACGGCCGCCGACCGCAGCTCGGGCTTGAGGTTGCGCAGCAGCGACGACACCTTGAGCTTCGAGCCCAGGCGCTTGCCGGGGATCAGCTCCGCGAGGCCCACCGAGCCCTCGAACTCCGAGCTCGACGAGCTGCCCGAGCCGCCGTCGCTGGCGGTGAAGAGGCGGATCGACTCGCCCTGCAGGCTGATCAGCCCCACGCGCAGCGAGTCGTCGTACGGCCCCTGGTAGAGCACCACCTGGCCGTCGAGGTCCTTCAGGTCGCTCGCCTTGAAGGTGCCCTTGCGGAGCTTCGGGCTGCGGTACGCGCTCGCGCTGTACGCGGCGAGGCGCACCACCGCGGGCAGACCGCTGTTGTCCCACAACGCGCCCGGCGCGCTGATGAAGGCCTCCGGCACCGGCGCGTTGGGGTCGACCTGGCCCGGGCGAATCGGCGCGCACTCCTCGAAGCGCGAGGCGACGTCGAACGCGCGGCTGTCGAACTCCGCGCCGGGCTCGAGGTGCGCGACCCACGCCGGGTCGGTCGCGGTGATGGTGAGGGTGCCCTTGAGCCAGTCCTCCGGCTTCTGGCCGTCGGCGCTGCCCGACGCGACCTGCACCTCCGACCTCTCGACGAAGCCGCGCGTGTAGCGCTCGAGCCAGCCGCGATCGAGCGTGTCTTCGAAGCTGATCTCCTGCGAGAGCGGCGCGTTCTGCGTGCCGTGGAGCCCCTCGTGGAGCAGCATCAGCGCGAAGCTCTCGTTGTCGGACAGGTAGTTGGCGTCGGGGTGCACCACCTCGACGCGGAGCTTCACGGTACGGCCCTGCTTCTCGGTGACTTTGACGCGGTAGAGGTCGGAGCCCATGCCCGCTTGACCCGGGCCACGGCCCGGTGTGCAAAACAAAAGCTCACAGCGCCCGGCGCACCCGGGCCACGAGCTCCGTCTCGGCGAGCCCCTCGAGGTCGAGCGCGGGCCTGAAGCCGGCCGCCTTCGCCGCGTCGAGCACCACCAGCACGTCGGGCAGAATGAAGGGCTGCCAGTTGTCGTTGCCGAGCGACAGCGAGAGCTCGACGGTGCGCGCGGCCTCGTCGAACACGCACCGCGTGCCCCAGCCCTTCGAGTCGTAGCGGATGATGGCGAACGTCAGCGTCGGCACGTGGAGCGCCAGCGCGTGGCGGAGCAGACCGAGCGCCTCGTCTCCGAGCGGCGTGCCCGACGGCTGGTGGAACTCGAGGCCGAGGCGGCGAAGGCTCCGTGCGCGCGGCCACGCGACGAGCCGTGAGAGCGCCCACGGGACACCGACCGCGTGCAGCTCGCGCAGCGCGGGGAACGCGCCCGGCTCGGTGAGCGCGCGGAGGTGCCGCTCGTCGGAGACGCGCGCGCCCGAGAGGCTGATCAACCCCGCGCGCCGGGCGAGCACCTCGAGCGGCACGTCGCTGTCGGCGAGCGACGTCAGCGAGCGCATCACCTCGTGGCACGTGACGTCGACGTCGCCGCCGCCGGTGAGGTGCTCGACGGTCGCCCACAGCGGGTGCCCCGCGCTCTGGGCGATGGCCAGCTTCGTCGAGTTGGCGTTGGAGCGCTTGAGGCTCGCGCGCGAGAGGAAGCCGCGGCTGAAGGAGAGCTCCGTGCCCAGCGCGGCGTCGAGCGGGCCGAGCAGCTCGGCGCGGTGCTGCTTGAGCAGCGCCCGTTCCCGCTTCTGCTCGGCGGGCGTGAGCGCGCGCCCCTGCGCCCCGAAGTGCAGCGCCAGCAGCTCGCCGCGCGGGTGCCCCTGCTCGAGGAGCGCGTCCATCAGCACCCGCCGCGGCTCGTCGTCTGCCGGCCGCCGCAGCACGTCGTCGAGCAGCGCCTCGATGGAGCGCGAGGCCTCGGTGGGCGCGCCGAGCTGCTTCGCCACCAGCGCGTCGACGCGCGCCAGCGCCTGCCGCGTGGGCTCGTCGAGCGGCGCCACCGGGCGCACCTGCGCCGCGCGGAAGAGGCGCGCCGTGTGGCCGAGGAGGAAGGCCTCCCAGGGCACCGCTTCGCTCCAGCCCGCGCTCGCCACGCGCACCGTCTCGAGCGCCTCGGCGTCGCGCAGCCGCTCCCCGAGCGAGAGGAGCCTCGTCCAGAAGGGCCGCGCGCCGGTGCTGGTGAAGGGCGGGTGCGCGTAGGTGTGGGCCACGAAGCGGTCGAGGCGTGGATCCGCCGGCCACTTCTCGAGCAGCGCGATGCGGGTCCGCAGCACCGACGACGTGCCGTCGAGCGCCGCGTCGAGGAGCGCGCTGAGGTCCGTCGCGCGCTGACGGGCGGCCACCTCGTCCCACGAGCGGGCGTCGACCGGCGTGCGGAAGGTGGCGCCGAGGGTCACGATGCGGGTGGCCAGCTCCGGGTGCGGGGCGCGTCGCCAGTGCGCGAGGAGCCGCTCGAGCACCCTCGCCGCGTCGCCCTCGAGGTCCGCCGCGCCGAGCGACGGCGTGGGCGGGGTGGCGGCGGGCGGCACGACCTTGCGCGTGGGCATGGGGGGACTTCTAGCCCCGCCTCGACGGGTGGCAACGCAGGGGCTGTCGAAGCCCCCGGGTTGCCACGCGCGTGGCATCCTCGCGGCGATGCGCGCCCGGGTCTCCAGACGATGCGTGGTGCTGGCCGGCCTCGGCCTGCTGGTCGCGGCGTGCGGCCCGCAGGCGTCCGTCTCGCGCTGCAGCCCCAGCGCGCAGCCGGCCGCGCGCCCCGTGGTGCCGGTGGTCTTCGTGGGGGAGCCGGTGGAGCTGGAGGTGGTGCTCCCGCCCGCGGTCTTCTGTCAGGGCGGCAACCCGGTCGCGACCTCGGTGACCACGGACGTCTTCGACGCGCAGAACCAGCCCGTCACCCACACGCACGACGGGCCGCGCTCGAGCAACACCAGCGGCTACGAGACGACGGTGCGCTTCACGCCGCTGCGCCGGGGCACGTACCTCGTCACCGCGCGCTTCGAGCCCGCCCTCGGCGTCACCCAGCGCCTGGTGCAGGTGGTGGACGACCGCACCGGCGCGCCTCCGCTGATGCGCTTCGCGGTGCCCGACGGGTGCGAGGACGCCGCCGCCTTCGAGGGGCACGTGCTCTGCCGGCGGCGGGGCGTGGTCTCGGTGTGGTCCGGCGACGGCGGCCTCGTCGAGCGCCGCGACGCGGTGGGGCTGCTCGCGACCGGCCGCGCGGGGTGGCTCTGGGGCGACGCGGGCGTCACGCGCTACTTCGTGCGCGATGGCGGCCTCGTGCGTGACGCGCTCGACGTCGACCCGGGTGATGGAGCGCATGGGGCCAGCGAGGACCGGCTGATCAGCGCCAGCGGTGGCGAGGTGCGCGAGGTGTTCGCCACCGCCACGGGCCTCGAGGTGCGGCGCTGGACGCACGACGCGGGCAGCGTGCTCGGCCCGGCGGTCGCGCTCGCGGGAGACGTGGTCGGGCTGACGACCGCGTTCGGGCTCTGCTCGGTGGTGGCCGACGGCGGGACCTTCTGCGTCCCGAGCCAGCTCGTGCCGGGAGCCGCTGACGGACGCGCGCTGTGGCTGCGCGGCGCGGAGACCGGAGTGGTCGGCCTCGCGCGCTTCGCCCCCACGCTGCAGGAGCCGACGGTGCTCTTCCTCGCCGGCCAGAGCGTGGCGCTGACCGACACGAAGCAGCCGCGGCCCTTCTTCACCTGGACCGGGCGGCTGGTGACGATTCGCGCCGACGACCTCTCGCTCGAGGCGTGGCGCGCGCCGGCCCTCGCCGAGCGGCGCTGGGTGACGCCGGAGCACCTCCTCTTCCAGCTCGCCGCGAGCTCGGAGCTGGTGGTCTTCGCGCGGTGAGCGGCTGCGTCGAGGCTGCCGACGAGCGCCGCGACGAAGGTCATCGCGGAGGTGCAGCACTCAGGTCGCGTGGAGCGTGGCAGGAGGGCGCGCCGGAACGTGCGCAGCTCAGCCCGGGACAGGCGAGAGTCGACGGGTGGCCTGCGTCGACGCCAGTTCCGTGGAAGCTCCTCGACACGGCATGCCTGGTGACGCGCATGACGCCCACTTCGTGATGGCGACGTTCTGGGAGGCCCGCCGGGTCGTTGCCGCAGCCCTCCGGCACTCCCAGTTCCTGATCAGCCGTCACCATCACGAAGTACGAGCACAGGCGTCGCCTGGCGCTCGGGCCGGGGACCTCTTGCGCCTCTCGGCACTCCCGCGCACCACCTGCCCTTCCTCGCTCATCATGAAGGCAGCTGCGTCGACGGCGCTCGTTCGGCCCGGGCGACCTTCTGGGAGGCCCGCCGGGTCGTTGCCGCAGCCCTCCGGCACTCCCAGTTCCTGATCAGCCGTCACCATCACGAAGTACGAGTACAGGCGTCGCCTGGCGCTCGGGCCGGGGAGCTCTTGCGCCTCTCGGCACTCCCGCGCACCACCTGCCCTTCCTCGCTCATCAATGAAAGCAGCTGCGTCGACGGCGCTTGTTCGGCCCGGGCGACGACGTCGGCGAGCGGTGGCTCTTCACGCGAGGTGCCGCCGGAGTGCTCCTCCTTTGCGCCGACGTCGGAGAGCCTCACGCGCGCCGCTGCGTCACCGCTTCAGCGGTCTGGAGCTGACTCACTTGAGCTGCAGGTTTGTACGACGACGGGGCGTGCGTCTGAAGCTGTGCGCCCCGAAGTTGACAAATCTGTTGCGCGAGCTCTGCGTGGTGGCGACTCGACAGTCTTGTCAACTTCGAGGCGCACGATCTGGGCCCCGGCCCCGGCCCCGCGGCGGTCATCAATGAGTACAAATCGGACACTCGAGCGAGTTGCCTCGCGACGAGGCCGAGGCTCATTCCTCAATGAGGGGCGGGAGTGCGTGGCTCTCGGAGACGACGTGTGCCGGGACGCTGACAGGTTCAACAGTCGACGAGCGTCACCGCCTCGGCGAGCGCCAGCGTCGCGGACGAGAAGACGAGCAGCGCGAAGAGCGGCGCTTCCAGCTATGAGCACCGCATGAGCGAAACGGGCGTGGAGGAGACGCCCTGGGCCGTGGTGCAGCGGCTCCGGGCGAGCGGGGCGTCGTTCGAGACCATCATCGCCGCGCTGCAGGAGCGCGGGCTCGGTCGCGAAGACCTCGAGCTGCTGCTGCAGGATGACGAGGATTTTCGCGCATGGCGTCGTGGCAGGCCGGCGAGCCCTCCAGCCGAGGCGGTCGCTGCGCCCGCGGCGCCGAGCGCGCCGACCGACTGGGGGCGGCTCGCGCGGTGGTCGGTCATCACCCTCAGCACGCTCGCGGCCGGCGTCGCGGCGGCGGTGCTCGGCGGGGCGGGCGGGTTCCTGGCGATGGTGGGCGCGTGGCTCCCCGGGCTGGTCCTCCTCGCGCTGGAGCTGCGGCGGGGCGTCCGACGGACCCTTCGCCCGCTCGGCTTCGTCTTCTTCTTCGCCTTCATCGCGCCGACGGTGGGCGGCTTCATCGGGGGCTTCGTCGGCCCTCGGCTGCTGGGCACGGCGCTGTTCCTCTCGGCGATCCCCCTCATCGTCTGGGCCTCTCGCACCGGCGCGCGCCTCAAGGGTCTGCTCGACTTTGGCTCGGGCGCCGTCTTCGAGCGGAGCGGCGTTCAGTTCTCGGTGGAATGGACGACGGGCCCCTTCGGCCCCGGGGAGCATGTCGAGGTGGCGGTGCGCGCGCAGAACTGCCTCGACGTCTCGCGAACGCTGGTGGTGTCGGTGAAGGGTGACGGCCGCTCGGCGCTCGACCCGCAGCGCCACCCGGTGTCGCTCGCGCCAGGCGTCATCGAGGAGGTGCTGGTGCCGGTGCGCGTGCCGCCGCTGGCGTCGCCGGTCTTCGGCTTTCTGATCGACTTCGACGTCGAGGGCGCGGAGGTCGGCCGGCGCGTGCGCCTCGAGCAGGGCGTCGAATGGGTGAGCCCGTCGGAGGCGCTGCTCGGCAATCTCCTCGGCGCCGCGAGCCTGGCGTCGGTGGGCCTGGGCGTCTTCACGCTCGGCTCGAACGGCGCGATTCGGGTCAAGGTCGACGACGCGCGCGCCGTGCCGCCGACGAAGCGCAAGCCCGAGGTCACCACGCGCTACGCGCCCACCCCCGAGGAGCTCGAGGCGGCCGCGCGGAGCTGACTACTCGGCCTTCCAAGGCTCGACGCCCGTTCTCCCTCGTCTTCTTTGGATGGCGGGAGACCGATCGCGACGAGTCGTTCTCGAAGTGTCGCGTCGCTGCTCTTTACTCCGACCAGTTCGACCTCCGGCGTGCCCCGTACGGCCGCCGACAGGACCTCGACGATGTTTGAGTCTTCGAGCTCGATACCGACGCGCCAGACGAAGACAAGTCCGAGCGCGCTCACGATCGAGAGTGGCGTCGCGAGGACGCGATAGCCGAGTTCGGCGAGCTCGGCCTCGGACAGCGTCCGCGCCGGCTTGTCGAGGTCGCGCAGCGTCGCGGACCCGTCGGCTTCGACGACGAACGTCTCATGGGCGACTGCATTGCGCAGGAACGAGACGTCGTCTGGCAGTCGCTCGGTGACATCGCAGACAGACTGATTGAACTGGTGGAGCGCGCTGCCCTCCTTCTGGGTGTGGAGTTTGCGCTTGCTCCTGATCGACTCGGCGAGGACGAGCGTGTGGACGGCAAACGGGTAGTAGACGGCGCTGGTCACGCCCGCGAGCCAGGACAGCTTCGCATGCGTTCTTTGCTCCGGCAGGACGTCGTCGCCGAGCTGTGGTGGGGAGATTCGACGGAGGACATTGCAGATGAGCTCGTCCTCCCCGAAGGCTCGTGCCAGGACGCGCTCGAAGATCTCGGCGGTCGCGAACGGGACTTCCCGCTCAAGGCGAAGGAAGTACGGGAGGTATTTCAGCCGTCCCGGAGTCGTCTCGAGGCGGGCAACGGTGTCCTTCAACTTCGTGACGAACTCGGTGAGAAGCGCTGGCGCGTGGAGTTCGATGAAGTCCGCCACCTCGTCGCGCGCGGCCTGAGGCACGAACCACTCGCCAAGCTTGAGAATGGTCTCGGCTTTTCCCAACCAGTCCTTTGCCCGGGCGAGCGTCGTCTTCGGCGTTGAGAACAGGCTGCCGTCGCGCAGCACGGCGTCCACGCCCCGCTGCGCCTCCTGAATCTTCTGGGAGACGACGCCCTTGAACATCGGAGAGATCGATTCGATGGCTTGCTTGATGGCGTTCACGGTGGTCCTCGGAGCAACCGGCCACCGTACTCACGCCCACTGACAGTCCTGACATTCACCAGCGATTTCAGGTGATTGGGCGCTCAAGCTCGAATGGAGGAGCTGCTGCGCGACGCCCCACGGCGATGCGCACCTTGCCGACCCACGACGAGAGAGGGTGGCGACGTCGAGGCTGTCGGACCACACTGGCTTCACGCGAGTTGCCGCCGGAGGCATTCATCCCGGAGCGCTCCTTCGCGAGCACCGCCGCGTCAGCGCTACAGCGCGCTCCAGTCGGTGGCTGGCCACATCGCGCGCCCCCACGCCACCATGCGGTCGAGGGTGGTGCGCGGCACGCCCACGGCCTTCGCGTTCACGATGGCGAAGTAGAAGCGGCCGATCTGATCTGCGTAGCTCGTCGGGCCGGTCGTGGGCACGTAGACGAAGCTCGCGGGCGGGAAGCAGATGTCTCCGTGGGGCGCCATCGTCGGCTTGTCGCACTGGGGCATGAACTGACCACTGGCCGTCGAGCGCAGCGGCCCGAGCAGCACCGCGCTGGTGGGGTTCGCCGGGTCGGCGAGCTGGCGCGGCCAGACGCTGCGGTCGCTGTCGTAGCTCTCGAGGTACTCCATCACCGTGAGGATCGACTGGTCGAGCAGCTCGACCTGCCGGGCCGGCGGCAGCGTCTCGAGCCCGAAGACCCCGAGGCCATCGAAGGTGTGGAGCAGCGGCACGAACGTGTCGCCCCCGGTGCGGAAGAGCGTGCCCACCTGCTCTGCCTGCGTGAAGAACTCGACCGACGCGAACCACCGGTACGGCTGTATCGGGAAGTGCCTGCCGTCGTAGCTGCCGCCCGCGATGTGACCGGGGTGGTAGTTCCAGTCGACCGGCTTGAGGTCGATGGAGTCGTCGACCTGGTACGAGCCGTTGAGGATGAGCTGCAGGGTGTACCAGGCGGTCGAGAAGTAGTTCCCCACCGGTGTGGTGTTGAAGCTGAGCGCGTAGGTGTTGTGCACCCCGTCGAACTTCTCGCGGTACCCGCTCGCCGACGGCCCCGCGAAGTGAGGGGCGACGAAGAAGACGTTCGCGCCGTGCGTCGGCCAGGCGCGCTGCCCGGGCGGCATGTGCGCGTCGTAGCCCGCGGGGATGAAGGGCGCCTCCTCGAGACCGAAGGTGTTGAAGAGCTCCCACTCGCGCAGCACCTTCCACAGCTCGTGCGAGACGAAGGCCTTCGACGCCAGGAAGCCCTGCGCGCTGGTGGCGGTCGGCGCGTTCGGGTCGCCCGGAATGAGGTCGAAGTCGGGCGAGCGCCCCTCGCCGAAGGCGCCCTTGCTCAGCACCCAGCTCACCTGCGCGAGCTGCTGCTGCGTCGGGTTGCTGCCGAGCGCCGGCAGGTCGACGTCGCGGAGCTGCACGTACGCCCGGTACAGCTGGCTGTCGAACCACGCGCTTGGGTCGCTGAGGCGATCCTCCGGCGCGATGCGCGGCAACCACATCATCCAGTCCGGGAACTGGATCGCCTGCCGGAGCTCGCGCGGGTTGGCGTAGCCGCGGTAGCCGTTGAGCGGCTGCGTCTTCGGGTCGCCCGGGCGGAAGGTGGTGAAGCGCCCCGAGAAGAGCTCGTCGCGCATCTGGCGGTCCTCATCGAGCCCCGCGTCGAGCCCCGCGCCCGCGGCCCAGAAGAGCTGCGGCAGGTCGTCGAGCCCGGGCCCGGGCTGGTAGGGCGGGTTCCACGGGCGCCCGAGGTCCTTCACCGTCTTCCCGGGCGGCAGCGCGAGGGCCCGCCCGACCGAGCGCACGTACGAGGCGATCTGCTCGCCCTCCGCTTCGCTCAGGCCGTGGAACCGCGAGCGGTAGATGATGGAGTGGTTCGAGAAGTTGAAGTACGCGAGGTCGCGCCCATCGTTCGCGTGGCAGCTCGCGCACCGGGCGCGCAGCGGCGTGGGGTCGAGCGGCGACGTCACGAGGGCGCCCACTTGAAACAGCCGCTTGCCGGCCGCGATGTCGGCGGGCGTGTCACGCGGCGGCGCCCAGCCCGCCGGGTCTTCGTCTCGGAACTGACCGGCCACCACCACCGACCTGCCCTGCGCGCGGACGTCGAGCGAGAGCACCCGGAAGCCCATCTCTTCTCCGTTGGTGCCGTTGAAGCGGAACGAGATGACGTTGGCGCCGGGCACAAGCGCGCCTGACATCCTCGCGAGGGGAATCGAGAAGCGCACCGTGTGGTACGCGCCCACCAGGCAGCCGCCGAACTGCGCGTCGGCGGGCACGCACGTCACCGAGCCGGGCTTCTGCGCGAATGCGTCGAGCTGGGGATTGGTGTCGACCCACCCTGCCGGGTAGATGCCCCAGTCCGCGCTCGCGAAGGTGTCCCCGACGACGTCGAAGAAGTGTGTGCCGTCGATCGCCACGCTCATCTTCACGCCCTGGTCGGCGAACCGCCCCTGCTCGACCCACGTCGCGCGGTGCACGCGCAGCGCCAGCTCCGTCGCGCCCGTCGCCTCGTCCGTGAGGTGCACCGTCACCGCGACGATGGCCGCCGCGGAGGTCGCCGAGAAGACCTCGATGGGGAGCGAAATCACCTCGAGCGCGCCCGCGTCAGGCAGCCCTGCGTCGGGACCGCTCGTCGACGGTTGGGTGCGCAACGAGCCCGCGTCCGGCTCGACCGCTCCGACGACGCCGACGCAACCGGACAGAAGCGAGCTCAGGAAGACGAGACCGCGCAGTGTGGGAGGCACACCAGGAGACGCCGCGACGCGGCCCACCGTCGCACGACTACTCGGCCTGCTGCGGCGCGACGCCCAGCACGCGCTCGACGAAGGCGTGGCCCGCGTAGATGAGCGGCGTCAGCCCCACGGCGATGAGCACCTTGCCGGCCCACGACGAGATGATGAGGTCCGACAGCGCGGCGACGTCGAGGCTGCCGGACCACACCAGCGACTGAATGACGATGGTGTCGAGGAGCTGCGAGACGACCGTCGAGCCCGTCGCGCGCAGCCACAGCAGGCGCCCGTGGGTGAGCGACTTGAGCCGGTGGAAGACGGCGATGTCGATGAGCTGCGCCACCACGTAGGCCGTCATCGACGCCACGAGGATGCGCCGGCCCGAGGCGAAGACCGCCTCGTACGGCTCGGGGGTGAGGCCGTTCCACCCGGGGGCGAGCGTCGCCGGGTGCCAGGGCACGCTCACCGCGACGGTCACCACCACCAGCGTGAAGACGGCCATGCCGAAGCCGACCCAGGTGACGGTGCGCGCGGCCTGCTTGCCGTAGAACTCGTTGAGCAGGTCCGTCAGCAGGAAGGTGATGGGGAAGGGGATGAAGCCCACCGAGAGCAGGTGCACCGAGCCGAACAGCGGCACCGCCATCAGCTTGCCGCCGATGAGATCGCCCACCACCAGCGAGGTGATGAAGAGCGCCGCGAGCGAGAGGAAGAGCTTTCCGCGCGTGTCGAGCAGCATGGGAGCCGGCGCTTCTAACGGACAGGTGCCGCGCGCGCTCAGGTTGAGTTCACCGCATCGGCGGAATACAGGGAGCCATGTGGTTTGACCTCCACCGGCACCTCGAGGGCTCGCACAGCGCGTCTGCGCTGCTCGACGTCGCCCGCCGCCACGGCATCCGCGACGCGGCCTTCTTCGACCCCGCGCGCGAGGCCTGGCGCACCGAGGCCGAGCTCGCGCGGCAGCTCACCCTGAGCGCCCCGTCGGACGACGCGAGCCTCTTCTACGAGTGCATCAAGGTGGCCCGCCGCGCGTACGTGAGCGTGGACGCCATCGGCGACCTCGCCCGCGCGGCCTTCGACGAGGCGGCGGCGGACACCGACGGCTTCGAGATGCGGCTGTCGCTGTTCTCGATGGCGCGCACGCTGCTCGAGAACCGGCGCCTCGCGTGGCGCGAGGTGGCGCCGGTGGAGTTCGCCGAGGCGTGGGCCCGGCCGATTCTGCTGGCGGTCATCGCCGCGCGCGACGCGGCGGAGCGGGCGTCGGGCAAGCGCATGCTGCTGCGGCTGGGCCTCTCGCGCACCTTCGAGAGCGGCCCGCACTACCGCGCGCTGGCCGACATGGCGCGCGAGCACGCGAAGGCGCTGGTGGGGCTCGACGTGCTGGGCATTCTGCCGAAGGGCGACCCGGAGCCGCTGCAGCCCGAGCTGGTGGAGATCCTCCAGGCGCTGCGGAAGGACCTGCCCGACCTCACCATTCACGCCGGCGAGTTCGCGGGGCACGCGTCGGTCGACCGCACGCTGGAGCTCGCGCCGCGCGGCATCGGCCACGGCGTGCACTCGCTCGAGAGCCCGCGCACGCTGGAGCGGCTGGCGAAGGACGGGGTGACGGTCGAGGTGTGCCCCACGAGCAACGCGCTGCTCATCCCCACGCGGCTGGCGGCGCTCGAGCGCGCGCACGGCGGGCAGACGCCGCTCAAGGCGCTGCAGGGGCACGTGCACTGCGTGCTGGGGAGCGACGACCCGACGCCGATGGGCACCTCGTTCCGCCGGGAGCTCGAGGTCGCGCGCGAGAAGGGCGTCGACCTGGTGCGGCTCGAGGCCGACATGGCGCGCCGGTGGGAAGAGCTGTGCCCCCGACGGGAATCGAACCCGCGCCAGGGATCGTGAGGGACCTGTTCAGGAAACGCGCTTCCCTGTCGAACCGCTCTCGCGACCCGACCCGGTGCCTCCGCACGTGTCCCGCCCCACACCCCGCCGTCACGAGCCGGGTAGCAGGTCGATCCGTGCCCTCTCGGGGGCCGGTTGTACGTTTTTCCGGTGTTCTGCCATCACGAACTCCGGGGGCAGGGGGGTGACGGTGCGAGCGCGGGCGCGCTGACGTGGTGGGTGGAGGTGCGGTTCTCCGCGCCATGGCGAAGCCCGTAGGCTCCGCGCCCCATGCGCGTGCTGCGGAAGCTCGGTGAAGGCTCGGCGGTCGAAGCGTTCCTCATGGCCGAAGGCGACGCGCGGTACGTGGTGCAGATCAGCCGGCTCGGCCTGGCGGATCAGCTCGCGGGCAGGCTGCTCGACAGCTCGGCGGATCTGCTGCTGGGGCCGGATCATCCCGAGGTGCTCACGCCGCGCACGCTGCAGGTGATGCCGCGGGTGAACCGCTTCGTGTTGTCGAGCGAGCGCGTGAGCGGGTGGACCGCGGCGGACCTGCTGGCGCGCCAGGGGCGCATCTCGGAGACGGTGGTCATCGACTGGGGCATCAGCGTCTGCGAGGCGCTGGAGGTCATCCACGCGCGCGGGCAGGTGCACGGGTGTCTCGCGCCGCGGCACGTGCACCTCGATGGCGACGCGCTGCTGCCGAGGGCGCGGCTGCTCGACACGTCGCTGCTCCACTTCCGAGGGGACGCGATGACGCCCGGCGCGCTCATCGTCGAGCCGGAGTACCTCGGCCCCGAGCGCGCCGCGGGCATGCGCGGCACCGTGGCGTCGGACGTGTGGGGCGTGGGGGCGCTGCTGCTCGAGCTGCTCACCGGGCGGGCGTTCTGTCGTGGTCGCGACGCCGAGGAGTCGCGGGAGCTCGCGCGCAGGGCCCGCGCGCCGAAGCTGTCCGCGGCGTGGGAGCGGTGGAAGCCGGTGCTCGAAGGCTGCCTCGAGCCGCTGCCGGTCAACCGCTTCGGGAGCGCGCTCGAGGTGCGCCAGGCGCTGCTCTCGGTCGCGAGCTGACTCTCCACTGATGCGCGCAACTGCCGACGAATGGGCAGTTGCGCGTACGAGTGGAGACAGGTGGCGGAGAGCCCTGGGGTGCGCCCGAGGGTGACGCGGGGCATCGAGGGCGACGAGTGCGGTGCTGTTGCCTTCAGGGGCGAAGGAGCGCTGGTCGTCGGGCGTCGTGCCCATGTCGCAACAGCTCCTCGAGTTGCGGCGTCCGGTGACTCGGGTGACGTTGCTTCGGTTCAGTTGACGGAAGCCCGCGCCCCAACACCGGGAAGCGTCAGGTGACCTTCTGGGAGGCTCGCAGTGCCGTGGCCGCAGCCCTTCGGCACTCCCAGTACCTCGTCATGTGCGTCACCATGCACGCGTTCGCGGGACGAGCGGTGCGTGCACACTGGCATCTTCCGCGCCTGCTTCGTGCCGAATGGGTTTCGTCGCAGCAAGGCGACGGCGAGTGTGTGCCGTGTGACCACGTGCGTCTCGCGGAGGACGCCGACTACCCACGGAGCGGCACTCGTTCGACAATGGGCAGATGCGGCTCCTTCCCTTCCTCGCGGTGTCGATGGTGCTCGCAGCCTGCGCTGGTCCGAGTGCGCTCGAGAGGTGTCTCGCGAGCGGCTGCGGTTGCTGCACGGCGGATGGCGCGTGTCAGCCGGGCAATACGGCCGCCGCGTGTGGCCTCTCGGGCATGGCCTGCGCGCAGTGCAACTCGACGTCGACCTGCTTCGCCGGTGACTGCGTCGCGGCGATCGGCGGGGGCGGCGGCTCTGCGACTGGCGGTGGCTCTGCGACCGGCGGCGGCTCTGGCGGCGGCTCAGCGACCGGCGGCGGCTCAGCGGCCGGAGGCGGCTCAGCGACTGGTGGTGGTTCAGCGACCGGTGGTGGCTCAGCGACTGGTGGCGGCTCAGCGACTGGCGGCGGCTCTGGCGGCGGCTCAGCGACCGGCGGCGGCTCTGGCGGCGGCTCTGCGACTGGCGGTGGCTCTGCGACGGGCGGCGGCTCTGCGACTGGTGGTGGTTCAGCG
>JBMORD010000084.1:0-2916 GCA_049322495.1 Myxococcota bacterium
CCGGCGCGCAGGAGGCGGTGGCGCGGGCCACCGCCGCCCAGAAGGCCCTCGAAGACGCCGAGCGCGCGCGCACCGAGGCCCGCATCCAGGCCGACGCGATCGTCATCGACACCAGCGACGAGCGCGCCTTCGCCTCGGTCGGCATCACCGGCGGCGGCGGCGTCTTCATGCTCGACCCGGGCAACCTCGCGTCCGCCGCCGGTGGCGGCTCGTTCGGCCTCCAGGCGCAGGCCCACGTCGGCTTCTGGCAGGTCGCGCCTGCCCACGGCCTCGCCAACGGCTTCGAGCTCCGCGCGCTCGCCCGGCTGTGGGGCACCGCCGCGACCGCGCCGGTCTTCACCATCGAGGGCCTCGTCACCGCGCGCTACTACTTCGGCTTCTTCGGCGTCGGCGTCGCGGGTGACTTCCGCTTCCTCAACTGGTCGACGCCCACCCAGCTCGCGCAGAGCCGCAGCCTCATCGGCGTCGGCCCGTCGCTCTCGGTCGCCTTCGTCGACAACGCCACCACCCGCATCGCCCTCGGCGCCCACTGGACTCCGCTGATCTCATCAGACTGGGGCCGCGTCACCGGCGACTTCGAGCTCAGCTACAAGCTCTTCACGTTGTCGATCGTCGGCGGTCGCAGCTCCGACGGGCCGTTCGACGCGAACCAGCGCGCGGGGTACTTCATCGGCGCCTTCGCCGGCATCCGCTACGCGTGGTGAGGTGAGCCGGCGCGGAGCGGGCGACGTGCTGGTGCTTCGACGCATTTGCCGCTGGGCGCTTGCCGCAGCGTGAGGTCGCTCATGCATCGATCCAGTCGGTGCCGCGCCACACCTCACCGGCCGCACGCTGCGTCTGCGCCACGATCTCCGACACGAGGCCGGGCGAGCGGCTGAGCAGCCCGCAGAAGTGCGCAGTCTGCTCGTCGCGCTGCGCACCGGCGAACCCGGCCTCGAAGCCGCACGCCGCACCGAGCGACGTCACCGCCGCGCGGAACGCCGCCGCGCGCGCCCGATCCATCGAATAGCAGAAGAGCAGCCAGGCGCCCGGCCCGGTCCACTCCCGCAGCCAGCGCGCAACGAGCTCGAGATCGCCATCACACACGTCACCGCCACCGCACCTCGCGCCCGGAACGAAGGTGTACGGATCCATCGTCCACAGCCACGCCCCGTCGCCGGGCAGCAGCGGCTCGGCCTCGCGCCACGAGCCATGCACGAGGCAGAAGGCGGGATCACGCCCCCAGCGGGCCTCGAGCGCCGCGTACGTCGCCGGCTCGAACTCGCACAGCTTCGCGCGCAGCGAGCGGCCACGCGTCGAGGCGAACCACGAGAGCAGCCGCGCGCTGTTCGGGTAGTCGCTCCGACTCGCACCGACGCCGCGGAGCGCGTCGTGCAGCAGGGTCGTCCCCTCCCCGGCCAGGAGCTCCGTGAGCCAGCGGTTCTTCCCGTCGCGCGACTCCCGCTCCGGCACCACCAGCGCCTCCGCCGGCGCCATGCTGTGCGTGCAGAGCAGACGGAGCTGCGCGGCCTCGCGCAGCAGCAAGTCCGCCGCGGTCAGCTCCACGAAGTGCTGGAGCGCGTTGCCGTTGTTGCCGCGCGCCATCTCACCTCCGCAGCAGCACGTAGAGCGCCCCGGCGCCGCCGTCCTTCGGGCGCGCGGTGCAGAACGCGAGCACCTGCTTCGCCGGCCGGCCGTGGGTGAGCCACTCCTGCACGCCCGCCTTGAGCACGGGAATCTGGTCGCTCGAGTGGAGCCCGCGCCCCGTCACCACCAGCACGCACCGGTGCCCGGTGATGCGCGCGTTCTGGATGAAGTTCTCGAGCGCCGGCCGCGCTGCCTCGCGCGTCAGCCCGTGGAGATCGAGCTGGCCCTGAACCTGGAAATCGCCGGCGCGCAGCCGGCGCAGCACGTTCTCGTCGAAGCCCTGCACCGCGCCCTCGACCAGCTCGTCCGAGTCGGCGACGTCGAAGCCCCCCTGGCCGGACACCAGCTCCGCCAGCCGCGCGAGGCTCTCAGCTTCCTCGTTCGGCAGACGGAGCTGATCCGCGCGCGGCGGCTCCGGCGGCCCGACCCGCTGCTTTCCTGCCCGCACCGGCGCCACCGCCCCCACCGCCTCGAGGAACAGCGCCGCCTCCGCGTCGTCAGCGGCCGGCTTCTTCTTCTGGGGCGGTGGTGGCTTCGGCGGCGCGGCAGACGGCGCGGCCTTCGCCGGCTCCGGCTGCTTCAGCTTCAGGGTCCCGAACGGGTTGTTGAAGGGCGTCTCTTTCTTCTTCGACACCCGCCCTCAATAGCACCGCCGCCTCAGGCGCGCGGGTGCGCCTTGTCGTAGACCGACTGGAGCTGCTCGAAGGACACCGCGGTGTACCGCTGCGTGGTGCTGAGGCTCGCGTGGCCGAGCAGCTCCTGGATGCTGCGGATGTCGGCCCCCCCCGCGAGCAGGTGCGTGGCGAAGGAGTGACGGAGCGCGTGCGGGGTCATCTTCCGCTGCAGCGCGAGCTGCTCGACGTACTTGTCGAGGTGCCGCTCCACCGAGCGCGTGGTGAGCCGCCCGCCGCGGAAGTTGAGGAACAGCGCCCGCGGATCCTGCTTCTTCGCCGGCTTCACGAGGAGCTCTCCGCGCCGCTCGAGCCACGCCCGCACCGCGTCCACCGCGCCCTCGTGGAGCGGCACGATGCGCTCCTTGTTGCCCTTGCCCAGCACCCGCACCGTCCGCGCGCGCAGATCGAGCGAGTCGAGGTCGAGCCCGCACAGCTCGCTCACGCGGAGGCCCGCGCCGTACAGCACCTCGAGCATCGCCATGTCGCGCAGCCCGAGGAGCTTCTCGTCGTCGGGCGCCTCCATCAGCGCGAAGGCCTCGTCGACCGGCACCGCGCGCGGCAGCCGCTGCGGCAGCTTCGGCGTCTTCACGCGCCGCGCAGGGTTCACCTCGATCAC
>JBMORD010000085.1:0-45658 GCA_049322495.1 Myxococcota bacterium
GCCCAGCCGCTCCCGTCGTTCTCGCTCACCCGCTTCACGCTCAACGACGGCGGCCTCGCGGGCCTCGGCGCGGCCACCGGCGACACGCTCCCGAAGCACCGCTTCCGCGCGACGCTGGGCTTCCACTACGAGAACAACCCGCTGGTGTACTTCCGCGGCGCCGAGCGGGTCGGCGCGCTGGTCGCCCACCGCGCGCAGCTCCACCTGGGGCTCGGCTTCGGCATCACCTCGTGGCTGCAGCTGACCGGCGAGCTGCCGCTGGTCATCGCGCAGACCGGTGACGATCTCACCGCGAAGGCGAACACCGTCTCGCCCGACGCGGTGGGGCTCGGCTCGCCCCGCTTCGCGCTGCGCGTGGGGCTCCTCTCGCAGGGCGCTGGCGGCCTGGCGGCGAAGATGCCGCTCGACCTCGCGCTGCAGGTGGGCTTCGCGCTGCCGTTCGGCGTCGGTAACGCGCTCAACGTCGAGAGCGGGTGGAACGTGGTGCCGCAGCTCTCGGCTGGCGGCAACATCGCCAACGCGGTGCGCGTCGGCGGCGAGGTGTCGGCGCTCCTGCGCCCCGCGACCGCGCTCACCGCCGACTCCCTGCGCGACACGGTGGGCAGCCAGCTCGGCCTGCGGCTGCTGGTGTCGAGCGTCGGCGAGGGCGTGCGCTTCGAGGGCTCGTTCCACTCGCTGGTGCCGCTCGAGGGCGCGGCGCCTCCCGGCTTCGAGCTGCTCGGCGGCGTGCGCCTGCCCATCGGGCCGCTGGAGCTCTTCGCGCTCGTCGGCCCCGGCTTCGGGAGCCTCCCCGGCACGCCGACCGTCCGCGTCTTCGCCGGCCTCGGGCTCAAGCCGCAGGCCGACAAGTGCGAGCCCGGCCAGCCGCACACGCCCGCCGAGTGCCCCGACCTCGACGACGACGGCGACGGGCTGCGCAACCGGCGAGATCAGTGCCCGCTCGAGCCAGAGGACAAGGACCAGTTCGAAGATGACGACGGCTGCATCGACGCCGACAACGATCGCGATCGCGTGCCCGACCTCGAAGACGAGTGCCCCATCGAGCCCGGCCCGAAGTCGAACAAGGGCTGCCCGGTGCGCCAGCGCGACAACGACAACGACGGCACGCCGGACCTCCAGGACAAGTGCCCGACCATTCCCGGCCCGAAGGACCGCCAGGGCTGCCCGATCAAGGATCAGGACCTCGACGGCGTGGAGGACGACGTCGATCAGTGCCCGACGGAGGCCGGCCCGAAGGAGCGCAAGGGCTGCCCGATCAAGGACCGCGACGGCGACACGGTCGTCGACGAGCGCGACAACTGCCCCGACGTGAAGGGCACGGTCGAGAACCAGGGCTGCCCCGCCGAAGAGAAGCAGCTCGTCATCATCACCGTCGACAAGCTGGTCATCACCGACAAGATCTACTTCGCGACGGGCAAGGCGACGATCCTCCCGGTCTCGTTCCCGCTGCTCAACCAGGTGGCGAACGTGCTGCGCACGCACCCGGAGATCCCCATGGTGACGGTCGAGGGCCACACCGACGACCAGGGCAGCGCGAAGCTCAACCGCAAGCTCTCGCTCAACCGCGCCAAGGCGGTGAAGGCGTACCTCGAGCATCAGGGCATCGACGCCGCCCGGCTCAACGCCCAGGGCTTCGGGCCCGATCGCCCGGCCGACACCAACAAGACGCCCGAGGGGCGCGCCAACAACCGCCGCGTCGAGTTCATCATCGAGCACAGCAAGTGACGGGGGCGCCGCGACAGGCGCGCCCTGATCCTGCTGTCTTGAGGGCGATCAAGCGATGAGACCGGCTGCGCAGCCGCGCGACACCACTGTGAACCGCGCTGCGCAGAACTGATGCTCCGCACGCGAGACGGCGGCGGTTCCGCGTGGCACCGCGAGTGCAACCGCGCGCGGGTATGCCCAACCACCGACTGCTGACCGTCCTCGTGATCGGAGTCATGTCGTGCACGCCGCCCAACCGGCTGGTCCCGAAGAGCTCGGGGTCGATCGCCGTGAGCAATGACGACGCGCTGCTCTTCGTGGCCGACGCCGACCACGACACGGTGACCGTCATCGACACCGTGAAGCGGGCGGTGGTGCGACAGACGAAGGTGGGCCGCCAGCCGGAGCGCGTGCTCGTCGCGCCGAGCGGCGACGTCTACGTCACGCACCGCGGCTCGCGCTCGGTGTCACGGCTCTCGCCCGAAGGCGCGCTGGTCGAGGCGACCGGCACGGTCGGCGCGGAGCCGGTCGGCCTGGCGATGATGCCCGACGGCGATCGGCTGCTGGTCGCCAACTCGATGTCGGGGACAATCTCGGTGCTCGACGCGCGCACGCTCGAGCCGCGCGCGGAGCTGGAGGTCGGCGGGCGCCCATGGGCGGTGACGCCGATGCCTGACGGGCAGCGCGTGTACGTCACCGACTTCGCCGACGGCACGGTGAAGGTGGTCGATCTCGATCGAGGCACGCGCTCGACGCTGACGCTCGAGCAGCCGACGACGGCGGAGTGCGCCTGGGGCTCGGTGCCGTCGCGCACGCCGGCGCAGGCCGCCGACGTCGTGGCCTCACCCGACGGCGAGCGCATGTACGTCGCGCACGTGCAGAGCCGCACCGGCGCGGCCGAGGGCTTCAACCAGACGCTGCGGCTCGCGGTGGCGCCCGCGATGAGCACCATCGAGACCGGCTCGCTCCTCGTGCAGCGCGACCAGGGCCTCAACAGCCTGGAAGGCACGCGCCCCACCCAGGCGTTCCCGCCGGCGCTGCTGTCGACCAACCTCGACGAGGCCTGCACCGTCGTCACCGGTGGCACGGGCATGGACGCGCCGTCGTCGCTGGTGGTCGACGCGCTCGGCGAGTGGATCTTCGTCGCCGACCACAACTCGAACGCGGTGGCGGTGGTCTCGTCGACGCGCCGCTTCGACGGGCGCTTCCGCGTGCCTGAGCGCGGCATCGCCGACGTGGTGCGGGTGGGCGCGCGGCCGACGGGCATCGCGGTGGCCGGCGATCTCCGCACGATGTGGGTGCACAACGCGCTCGACTACACGGTGTCGGTCGTCGAGAGCGTCGGCGGCGGGCGCGTCGAGCAGCGCGCCGTCATTCCCTTCGCCACGTCGGGGCTCAGCGCCGACGTCGAGCGCGGCCGCAGGCTCTTCTATTCGGCGGTCGATCCGCGCGTGACGCAGCCGGAGTTCGGCGGCGTGTCCTGCTCGAGCTGCCACCCCGACGGGCGCACCGACGGTCTCTCGTGGGTGCTGCCGCAGCCGGGCGACTGGAACACCCCGTGGGTGCCGCAGACGCGCGCCGAGGCGCGCAACACGCCGGCGCTGTGGGGCGTGCGCGCGACGGCGCCCTACCACTGGGACGGGCAGCTGGCCGACCTGCCGGCCTTCTCGCAGCGGATGATCTCGCAGATGGGCGGCGGTGGCCTCGCGTCGCGCGACGTGACCGACCTCGGCGCGTACATGGACACCATCACGCTCCCCGACAACCCGGCCCTCGGCCGCCTCGCGCCCGGCCTCCTCGCGCGCGGGCAGGAGCTCTTCGCGGCGAACTGCGAGACGTGCCACGCGGGCGCGCAGCTCACCGACGGCAGCCGGCACCTCGCAGCCAACGACACGCTGCTGCGGCTCGACACGCCGTCGCTCCGGGGGGTGTTCGCCACCGCGCCCTACCTGCACGATGGCTCGGCGCGCACGCTCCGTGAGGTCCTCACCGGGAGCGCCCCGACCATCCGCGAGCACAATCAGCGCGGGCTGAGCGCGGCCGAGCTCGAGGCGCTCGAGGCGTTCGTCTCGACGCGCTGACGCTCGCGCAGCTCGAGGTTGCGCATGACGTGGAGCACGCTCGCCCCGACCGAGAGCGCGGTGAGCACGTGCCACAGGGCGTGCCCCTGCCAGGGAGAGGAAGGGGCGCACAGCGGCTGGCCATCAGTGGCCGAGAAGAACCACACGCCCACCGCCGTGACGTGGAGCGAGATGCCCAGCCGGAAGAGGCCCGAGCGCGGCGAGAGCCCGCGTCGCGTCGCGAGAACCTCCGTCGCGAGGATGGTGAGGAACAGCGCGAAGACGGCCCCGGCCACCACCGACGGGCTCACGAAGCCCACCACCAGCCCGCCGAGGACGATCGCCGCCCACGCGGGCACCACCCGCTCGGGCTGCACCCACCCCAGGCGGTGGGCCTGGAAGACGACCAGCAGCCCCGCGATGGCGAACATGCTCATCGCGTCGAGGGCCGAGCCCCACACCGTGAGCCCTCCGTGGAAGTACATCGACCCGACCCCCTGGAAGACGAGCGCAGGTGGGGCGAAGAGCCCGAGCTGCTCGAGCGCGCGGTGGCGCGTCAGCCGCGAGCGTCGGCGCCGCGCCGCGTGCACCGCGAGGAGCAGCCCGACGGTGACCGCAGCGAGGTTGCTCCAGGTGTTCCCCAGCTGCCTCACGAGGCCGGGACCGGGGAGCTCGCAGTAGCAGGGGTTCGCCGCGCAATCGAAGGGCGCCCCCGGCCAGCCGAGCACGCCCAGCGCGACGACCGAGCCGACGCCGACGAGGGCGCTCACCACCGCCGTCAACACCTCCCCTGAACGCAGCACGCGCATGCCGGCTCGGATGCACGAAGTGACGCCGGGGATTCGGTCCGACGTGGGTCTCGAGCGCCGTGCTCAGGTCGACGTCGACCCGCCGCGTGCCCGGGCATCTCGCCTGATCCACGCGGTTGCGTCGCCAGACTCCTGACGATCCGTCATGGCGCATCGTTTGCTCGGGTCGAGAGGTCGTGAAGACCTCCAACGGCCTGATGGTCGTCGTTGCGCTCAACGACGCGTCGAAGGTGATGAGCGAGCATGCGAGGGAGGTCCGCCTGAGGGCGCTCGACGCCCTGGTGCGCTCGGCCCGCGACGCGAGCCAGGCGCTCGCTGGCTTCCGTGAGGTCTCGCTGCAGATGCGCCGGTGGAGCGACGATCTGTCCACGCAGCTCACGCGCCTCCGCAAGCTCAGCGCAGAGTCGGTCACGCAGGAGAGCTCCTACCGGACCCTGCGGCGACGAGGGCGCCTGCTCGCCGAGGCCGCGCTCCAGAGCGGCAACGCCGAGCTCAAGCAGCGGCTCGAGCTGTACCGCCAGCGGGAACGCGCGGCGCAGCAGGAGCGCAACAAGCGGCTCGCGGCCACGGCGCAGGAGCTCGACGACCTCCGGCAGCTCGGGCTGATGGCGATCGTCCTCTCGCGCACGGCGATGATCGAAGCGTCGTCAGCGAACCCGCGCGATCGCGCGGTGCTCTCCTCGGTAGCCCTGGAGTTCGGAAATCACGCAGACGCGGTGTTGCAGCTCGGCAAGACGCTCCTGCCCATGGCGGTGAGCGCGCGACAGGAGGCGGCATGAAGAAGATGGTCCCGATCTACGAGAACGGCTCGCACACCTGGCACGTGGTGGCGCGAGATCCCTCTCGCCCCAACCACCTCATCGACACCAACGAGTACGTCATCAGCGACGGAGACGTCAGCCTGCTCACCGATCCCGGTGGTCAGGAGGTCTTCCCCGCCGTGTTCGCGGCCATCTCCGAAGGGTGGGACCCACGGAGGATCCAGACCATCTTCTCGAGCCACCAGGACCCCGACGTCATCTCGTCGCTGGCGATGTGGCTGGAGTTCAACCCGAAGCTCAAGTGCCACACGAGCTGGCTGTGGTGCACCTTCATTCCGCACTTCGGCGGCGACGAAGGCACGCTGGTGCCGGTCCCCGACGAAGGGGGCCCGCTCGCGCTCGGCTCGCGCACGCTGCAGATGGTGCCCGCGCACTACCTGCACTCGTCGGGCAACTTCCACCTCTTCGACCCCGACGCCGGCATCCTCTTCACGGGTGACATCGGCGCCGCGATGCTGCCGCCCGAAGCAGGGTTGTTCGTCACCGACTTCGCGGCACACATCAAGCTGGCCGAGGGCTTCCACCAGCGGTGGATGGGCTCCGCCGCGGCGAAGAACGACTGGTGCCGGCGCGCACGCGCCCTCAACCCGAAGATGCTCTGCCCCCAGCACGGCGCCATCTACAAGGGCGACGACGTGATGCGCTTCATCGACTGGTTCGAGGGGCTCGAGGTCGGCGTGCTCCGCAAGCGCAAGTGAGCCTGACAGACGAAGGCACGGCGACCACCGAAGGGCCGCCGTGCCTCGCGCTTCACCTCGAGCGCTGATCAGAACGAGCGCACGAGCACCGAGCCCTGATCGACCCAGGCGACCCAGATCTTCCCGTCAGGCGCGATGGCCACCGAGGGCTCCGAGCCGCCGGTGATCACCCCCACCTGGCTGATGACCGGCGCAGCCGCGCAGCTCGCAGGCTGCGTGACCTTGTAGATGTGGATGTTGCCGCCGAACTCTCCGGCGACCACGAACTGCTCGCTCGTCAGCGCACTCGAGAGGGGGTTGCCGACCGACCGGGACGGGAGCGACAGGCTGCTCGAGAGCCAGGCCCCGGACGGGAACGACGGGTTGCACGAGACGGTGAGGAGCCCCTGAATGCTCGCCCACGCGCCCCAGGTCGCGGTCACTGGCGTTGCGCCGCCGAGGATGTTGGGGACCTTCACCGGCGGCTGCGCGGTCGCGACGTTCGGAGCGTGGAGATCGTTCGAGAGGCGCGTCGCCATCACGCTGCTCGTGGCTCCCTCGAAGACCCGAACCGCATAGGTGAGACTGATGGAACCGGACACGTCGACGACCGCGCGAGCGTCCATGGCCCGAGCGCTGGCGGAGATGCTGCCCGCGACCGTTTGCGTCCAGCCGCTCGACTCGAACCACTGCGTCACGGTGTAGAGAGAGCTCGGTGCGCCCGGGCTGTAGGTCACGCGATTCGTTCCGCTCGAAGTGCCACCTCCGATGACGAGCGATCGCCACGGGACGTACTCGAGTGACGGACGGAAGCGGCCCATCGAAGCAAGGTCGAACGCGGGCATCGCACCGAGCGCCGCGGGGCCGGCAGCCGGAGGAGCGAGCGTGCTGGCCGACCGGCTCTCGAAGCTCAGCGTCCCCGGCGCGGTGAACGACGAGTACAGCAGGTCGATGGTCGTATCGAGCCGACGGTCGGCGAGCTGAGTCGCCGAGCCGATGCGAACGTCCGTTCCGAGGCCCGCGAGGCTTCCCACGACCCAGTCTCGTCCGTCGTAGCTCGCGACTCGACCGGAGACGACGTTGGTCGCCAGCACGACGGACGCAAACGACACCGTCGGACGGCCGTCACTGTCGACGGCGATCCGCGGCAGTCGGCCCTGCGACGAGAGGACGACCGGAACGGCTGCCGGGACGGCGAGCGGCAAGACCTCGGTGAGGAACGAGCCGGACGCCGCCGCCGCGACCGGGTTGCCCGCCTTGTCGAGGGCGCCGGTGCCGACGTTGAGCGTGTACGGCGTGTACGCGAGGAGCGCGCCAGCAGGGAACGAGAAGCTGCGACCATCGGTCGACTGAATCGCCGCGCCCGCCGCAGGTGTGACGCTCGTCGCGCCGCGCACCGACGCCGCGTTCATCGGCTCACTGAAGGCCACCATCGGCGCGACGCGCGGCACGAGCCGCTGGCTGGCGACCGGGATGCTCATCGTCGGCGCGACGGTGTCGACCCACGTCCTCACCACGGCCACCGGCGAGCGGTTCTGTGCGGCGTCGACCGCCACCACCCGGAGCTCCCACGCCTCGCCGTTGACGTTCGCGGTGAAGTTCCAGGGAATCGAGAAGCGCCCCACCGCCTGCGGCGCCGTGCTGGTCTGCGGCGCACCGCTGGCATCGACCATCGTCTTCTCGAGCGTCACCGCGCTGCCGTCGGTCACCTGGCCGCCGAAGGTCAGCTGGCGCGCCGCGAGGTTCGCCACGCTGCCGGTGCACGCATCAGCGCCCGCGCAATCGAAGCTCCGGGCGTCGAGCGTCAGGGTCGGGGCGACGCGATCGGCGGTGTACTGGGTCGTCGTGGTGCGGCTGTTGCCGACGAGGTCGGTCGCGCGCACGCGGATGGTCTGCGCGACCGCGTCGACGGTCGGCACCGGGAGCTGCCCCACCCAGTCACCGTTCGCGTCGAGGGCCGCCGCGGTCCACGGCGCGGTCGCGTTCTCCGACAGCTCCACCGTCTTGAGACCGAAGCCGTCCGACGCCGACGCGTTGACGACCACCTGCGCGTTGCCCACCAGCGTGCCCTGGCGCGGCGAGTTCACGAGCAGCGTCGGGTTCACCCGGTCGACGAGCACCACGCGCGAGCGCGAGCTGGCGTTGCCTGCCGCGTCGGTCGCGGTGACCTCCATCGAGTAGTACCGGCCGTCGACGAGCGGGGCCGCCCACGCGTAGCTCCACGCCCCGGCCTGGAGCGAGAGGTCGGTCGCGGGGACCACCACCGACGCGCCATCGAGGACACGCACCCGCACCGCGCCCGTCGCGGCGAGCCCGAGCCCGTCGGTCGCCGTCGCCGCGAGCTGGAAGGTGGCGTTCGCCGCCGACACCACCGCGCCCGTGCAGCCCGTGGCCGAGCACGACGCGTCCTGCGACGTGAGCGAGAGAGAAGGACCGACGCGGTCCACCAGCACCGCGCGGCGCGCGACGGTCGCGTTGCCAGCCGCGTCGGCAGCGGTCACCTCGAGCGTGTACGAGCGCCCGTCGACCAGCGGGAGCGTGGTCCACGACCAGCTCCACAGCGAGCCGGCGGCCGAGAGGTCACTCGGAGGCACCAGCTCGGTCGCGCCATCGAGCACGCGCACGCGCACCGGGTGCGACGCCGCCAGGCCCTGACCGTCGATGACGTTCGCGCCGAGCGCGAAGCTGGTCGCCGCGCCGTTGACGAACGCACCGGAGCACGCGCCCGCCGCGCACGCGCCGTCCTGCGCCGGCGTCAGCGCCACCGAGGGCCCCACGCGATCGACGAAGACGACGAGGCTCGAGGTCGTGCGGTTGCCGAGCAGATCGCTCGCGGTGACCTCCATCGTGTACGGCCGCCCATCGACGAGCGGGAACGTCGACCACGACCAGCTCCACACCGAGCCGGACGGCGTCATGTCGGTCGGAGCCACGAGCTCCATCGTCCCGTCGAGCACCCGCACCTGGACCGGGCTGCTCATCGCGAGCCCCGACGGATCGGCCACGGTCGCAGCGAGCGTGAAGATCTGGGTCGAGCCGCTGATCACCGCGCCCGTGCACACGCCATTCGCGCAGGCGCCGTTCTGCGAGGGCGTCAGCGTGACGGTCGGCCCCGCGACGTCGATGGTGACGCTGGTGTTGGCGCGCCCCTCGTTCCCCGCACGATCGCGGGCCACGGCCACGAGCGAGAACTGGTTGAGCGCCCCCATGAGGGAGATCGGCAGATCGAGCTGCCACTGCCCGGCCTGCACGACGGCGGCGACGGTCGTGCCACCGTTGAGCTGCACCGCAACGGACGCCAGGCCCGTCTCGTCGTCGCTCGCGGTCCCCGTCACGTGGAGCTGCGTGTTGCCCGCGGCAGGCATCGCGGCGATCGTCACCCGCGGCGCGACGGTGTCGGCGACGCAGCGATCCATCGCGTCACAGTAGTTCGGCGCAGCGCACACGCACCCCGCGTCAGGAGCGCCCGCGTCGGCAGCGCCCGCATCGACAGCACCCGCATCGACAGCACCCGCATCAGGCGCACCCGCGTCGGCAACACCTGCGTCGGCAGCGCCCGCATCAGTCACACCCGCGTCAGGAGCCCCCGCGTCGGGCTCGGTCAGCCCCGAGTCGGGCGGCCCTGCGTCGAGCTCCCCGAGGCCGGCATCGGGGACGCCCGAGTCTCCACCGCCTGCGTCCTGAGGCGGAGCTGGCGGGAGCGGGTCTGGGACTCCGACCTCGCCCTGCCCGCAGGCAAGGAACAAGGACGAGACGACGAGGAATACGAGCACGCGCATGAAGGACCTCCGGTTGGGGAAGGCCCGCGCACGGAGCAGGCCGCGTGCTCGCGCCGCGCGCCGGAATCCGGAGGGTTGGAGGTGGGCCGGCGTCTCCCTCGCGAGACGGCCGGCGCTGTCTGCGGCCAATGGTCGCGGTGCAACCGGCATCGAAGGGCGCTACACGACGCGGCGATGCAGCGGCTCCTCGTCGGTGTGGCAGTGGCGGTGATGGCGATCTCGGTCGCCCTTCTCTTCTATGCGCGCGGCCGAGTCCGGGCCCCGGCGACGGCGGAAGACTTCGCGCACCTGCCGAAGAAGTCGACGCTGCCGGCGCTGTTTCCGTCGCCCGACTTCGCCTTCCGCGCGCACACCGGCGAGACCGTCACCCGGCGCTCGCTCGAGGGAAAGCCGTACGTCGCCAACTTCGTCTTCACCACCTGCCGCACGGTGTGTCCGCTGCTGACCGCGAAGATGGTGCGGCTCCAGCGCGAGCTGAACGACGTGCCGATGCACTTCGTGAGCTTCTCGGTCGACCCCGAGCACGACACCGTCGACGCGCTCGCGGCCTATGCGAAGGGCTGGAACCCCGACGAGCCGCGCTGGCTGCTCCTCGAGACGACCCCGCCGGGGCTCCAGCAGGTGGCCGACGGCTTTCACGTCACCGCGCAGCGCACCGACGGCGGCCTCGATCGCGTGATGCACAGCGCGGTCTTCGTGCTCGTCGACGAGCGCGGCGTGGTGCGCGGGGTGTTCGACTCCGAAGAACAGGACGACTTCCGCGCCCTCGCCGCCGCCGCCCGTGCGCTCGCCGGCAGCGCGCCGCCACCACCGCGCGCGGAGGTGCGCTCGGGTGAGGTGCTCTTCCACGAGCTGTCGTGCAGCAACTGCCACGAGCACCCCGAGCTCGCGCCGGCGCTCGGCGGGCTCCTCGGGCAGCGGCGCGAGCTCGAGTCGCGGCTGCTCGTCACCGCCGACGAGGCCTACGTGCGCGAGTCGATCGTCGCGCCCGACGCGAAGCGCGTGAACGGCTACCCGCTCAAGATGCCCTCGTACGCCGGCCACCTCACCGACGCCGAGCTGAAGAACCTCGTCGCCTACGTGACGTCGCTCCCCGCGCCCGTCGCCGCTGCGCCCGACGTCGCGCTCGCCGTCGACCCCGTCTGCCACATGAAGGTCCGCGTGACGCCCGACGCGCTCAAGCTCGAGCGCGACGGCGGGGCCACCGAGTACTTCTGCTCCGCGTGGTGCCGGAAGCGGTTCGAGGAGAACCCCGACGCGTACCGTCATTGACGTCGCGTGGCGGTTGAAGCGGCGCTCGTTACCCTTCGTCAGTTCGCCCGCAACCAGACGCCGTGCCGCGTGTTGGAAGGTGCACGACGTCCTCTCGGAGGTAACGCACATGCTGCGACACGTGATGATGGGAGCCCTCTTCTTCGCCTCGGTGGTCTCGGCCCAGCCGCTGCGCAACCGCGTCGAGAAGGCGAAGGACCGACAGGATCTGCGGCAGGATCGCCGGCAGCTCGCGGACGATCGCCTCGACGCGGCCCGCGCCGCGCAGCTGCTCCGTGACTACGACGCGGCCGCAGCGGCGAACGACGCGGCTCGGCTCGGCGCCATCGACCAGGCCTTCAACGCGCACCTCGCGCGGGAGATCGCCGAGTCGAAGGTCGAGAGCGCCCAGGCCCGGCAGGAGGTGCGCGAGGACAAGCGCGAGCTCGCCAGCGATCGCCGCGAGCTGAGGCAGGACGTGGCGGTCGGCCGTCGCCCGGGTGTGGTCGCCGATGACGCCCGCGACAAGGCGCGCGATCGCGCGAACCTCGCCGATGATCGCGCCGACGCCGCCCGCGAGCGCCTGTCCCGGGAGCGGCTCCTCGCCATCCAGGCGCAGCTCGGCGGGCTCGCCGGCCGCTTCGATCCGCCCTCGGTCGCCACGCGCCGCCAGCTCTACGCGGAGGTCGTCGGCCAGGCCGTCGGCGAGCTCCAGCGCGACAAGGCCGAGCGCCGCGAAGACCGCCGCGAGCTGCGCGAAGATCGCCGCGAGACCCGCGAAGATCGCCGTGACCCGCTCCGCTGAATCGGGAATTTTCCACTCCTGACGTCACCCGAGTCGCGAAGCACTCGGGGCTGTCGGAGGGGCGGCCTAGAGTCGGGCGCCATGGATCCCCTCCCGCAGCGCATCAAGCAGTTCTACGAACGCATCTCGGTCGATCGTGAGGCGGCGCTGGAAGAGCTCCCGAAGCTCTACAGCGCCGACGTTCATTTCATCAACCCGGTGGTCGATCAGCGCGGCCTCGAGAACTTCATCGAGACCTGGAAGAAGGCGCTGCGGCAGTACAAGACGTTCGAGTTCAAGGACATCGAGGTCACGGGCACCGAGGAGCTGTTCAGCCTCACGTACTCGATGAACATCAGGTTCGCGCTCGGCCCGGTCTTCAAGACGGACATGTCGACCGACTGCCATGGGAAGGACGGCAAGGTCGTCTTCTGCCGCGACTACTTCGATCCGCTCGGCGCGCTGGTCGGCCCGTTCGGCCCCATCGACTGGCTCTACAAGAAGATCTTCGGCTTCCTGGTGGCCTGACCATGCTCATCCACCGCGCGATCGACGGTTGCCACCACCCGGCGACCGAGGAGGAGCTCGCGGCGCTCGTGGCGCACGCGAGGCAGACGGGCAAGCAGCTGCGGGTGATGGGCAGCACGCACTCGGTGTGGAAGGCGATCGTCACCGATCACTTCGCGGGGCCGGCGACGCCCGAGAACGAAGTGACGGTGGTGCTCGATCGCTACACGAAGATCTTCCCCGCGAAGGACGACCCCGCGTTCCCCGGCAGCAAGCTGGTCGAGGTGCAGGCGGGCTGCCATGTCGGCCTGTCGCCGACGCGCCCGGTGCAGGCGCGCATCATCGAGCGGCCGCACGACAGCGACATCCGCCAGCCGTCGCCGTGGCACGAGGGCTCGTGGGAAGCGAGCCTCACCTCGACGCTTCACCACCGCGACGGCCTCGCGCTGCCCGACCTGGGCGGCATCTCGCACCAGACGGTGGCGGGCTTCATCTCCACCGGCTCGGCGGGCGGCACGGTGAAGTGGTCGGTGCACGAGGGCATCGCCGCGCTGCGCGTCATCGACGGCGACGGGCGCGTGAAGGAGCTCACGCCCGACGGCGACGACCCCGACTGGTTCCGCGCGGCCGGCATCGCCATGGGGCTGTGCGGGGTGATCAGCACCGTCACCTTCCGCTGCGTGCCGCGCTACGACCTGGTGGGCAGCGAGACGGTGAGCGCCACGCGGCAGTCCGACGATCTCGACTTCTACGGAGATCGCGGCGGCGCGCTGCCCACGCTCGAGGAGTTCCTGGTGCGCACCGACTACGCGCGCCTCATGTGGTGGCCGCAGCGCAACTTCGATCGCCTGGTGGTGTGGCAGGCGCAGCGCGCGCCCTACGACGAGCAGCGGGCCATCACGCCGTACAGGGAGATCGCCCACTTCCCGGTGCTGTCGCAGGTGGCGGCGTCGGTCGTCTACACGGTGCTCGGCCACCTCGACGAGCCCGAGGCGGCGGTGGAGCACCTGCGCTACCTGCGCAAGAGCACGACGCACGTCGACTTCGCCGGCCTCACCCAGTGGCTCGGGCGCTGGCTCGCGCCCCCCATCGACCCCGCCTTCCCCCGCGAGCCGCAGAAGCTGCTGCCGTGGCTGACGGCGCTCATCGAGACGCTCCGCGGCGAGCGGCACAGCCCCATCACGCTCGGCGCGGCGTGGATCGCCGTGGTGCAGTTCCTCGTCTCGGCGAGCGACGACGTGCTGGCGTTCGCGCTCAGGCTCCCGCTCCTCCGCGAGGTCTTCAAGCGCCTGGGCGCGCTGGTGCCCGAGCACATCGACACCATCCTCGGGCTCTTCGTCAGCGCCGGGCCCGACGGCGCGCCGGTGACGCAGGAGTTCGCCGACCGCTGGTTCCTCGGCCTCACGATGGACAACCAGATGGACGACCTGCTGATGCCCACCTGGTTCACCGAGCTGTGGGTGCCCTTCACGCCGGGCGACGGCCGCGTGCAGCAGACCATCTCGCTGCTGCGGCGGCACTTCGACGCCGACGGCACCGCCCAGAAGCAGTACGAGGCCACCGGCGCCTTCGCGTTCGAGCTCTACGCCGGCAAGGCCGACCACCGGTTCTTCCTCAGCCCCGCCACCGGCTCGCACGTCTTCCGCGTCGATGTGTTCTGGTTCGGCAAGAACGCGGGCGACCCGGTGACCGGCTTCTTCCCCCAGTTCTGGGAGCTGCTCGAACCCCTCGGGTTCCGCCTCCACTGGGGGAAATTCCTCCCCAACCCCGATCCCGCGCGGGCGAATCGGTTGACCGCGGGTTACCCGGAGTGGGAGAGGTGGAAGGCGACGCGCGCCCGGGTGGACCCTGGCAACGTCTTCCTGACGCGGTACTGGAAAGACCAGCTGGGGTTGTGATGTCAGAGAGTTCGGAACGCCTGTGGTTCAGCACCGTCATCGAGGCGGTGTTCATCAAGGGCCTCGGCGCGAAGATGACGCCCAAGCTCAAGGCTGAACTCAGGGCAGCCCACATCGATCTCGACCGGCTCCAGCCGGCGTACCCGGTCGAGAGCGTGAAGCGGGTCTTCAAGGTGGTGGTCACCGAGCTCTACGCGGGCGTCGACGAGGCCGAGGCCCTGCGGCAGCTCGGCGCACAGTCGATGAAGGGCTACGGCGAGACGTTGATCGGCAAGGCGCTCCTGCAGATCCTCAAGCTGATCGGCGTGCGCCGCTCGCTGCTGCGCATGCACACCAGCATGCGCTCGGGGAACAACTACCTCGAGACCTTCTCGAACGTCGTCGGGCCGAACTGCATCGAGCTGCGCTTCTCCGACGTGACGGGAATGCCGAGCTTCTACCAGGGCATCCTCGAGGAAGGCGGGCGCATGGCCCACGCGAGGAACCTGCGGGTGACGACCGCGGTCAGCGAGCCGCCGGGCCACACCTTCCGCGTCGAGTGGGACGACTGAGTCACGCCCGCCGCTCGGCGAAGACCGCGGCGACCAGCACGCCCAGCCCGATCGCGCTCAGCACCGACGAGCCGAAGCCGACGATCGCGAGCGGGATCCCCGCCTCACTCGCCGTCCGGCCGTGCTCGACGAGCCACAGCGGCAACGCCGTCACGAGCGGGTGCGCGACGAGATCGATCAGCAGCATCAGGACCCCCGCCGACGCGGCGAGCATCGACACCCGCGGGTGCCGGTTCCAGCGGGAGATCGCCAGCGCCACCAGGGCGACCAGCACCACCAGGTGCGGCAGCGCGACGACCAGCGACGACAACAGCATCGGCACGTAGCTCATGAGAACTCATCTTGATGCGACTGCCGGCTCTGGAACACCGCCCCGTTCAGCACCGCCCTGCTGGCCTGCTCCGTGCAAACACGTCGCGCGCGGGGTCGGTCATGGGTGACGCGCAATGGCCGCGCGCGCCAGTCGTCGAGGTGGCCGTGACTCGCTTCGTGGCGCCCGCGCTCGCTGCGCTCATCGCGCTCCTCTTCCTCGTCGCGCCGTCCGTCGTTCGTCTGGGCTTCCTCCTCGAGCCAACCGCCTCGAGGGCGCCGACCGATCTCGCGTTCGCGACAAACCGTGGCCTCGGCTTCCTGCACATTCTCCCCGGGCTGCTCATGGTGGCGCTGGCGCCGGTGCAGCTCTCCGACGCGCTGCGCCGCCGGGCCCCGCTCGTGCACCGGGTCAGCGGCTGGGCCTTCGTGCTGACGGGGCTCGCCCTCTCGACGACAGGCGCGGTGATGAACGTCCAGTTCCCCGTGGTCGGCGGCTGGCTGAAGCTGTCGGTCATCTGGGTGATGTGCGTGGCGTTGGTGGTCACCCTGGGGCTCGCACTGCTCGCCCTTCGTCGCCGCGACGTGGCCGGGCACCGCCGGTGGATGCTCCGAGCCGTCGGCATCGCGCTCTCGGGCGGCACGGCCGGGATCTTCGCGGGGCCGCTCTTCGTGATGAACGGCACCGTGAGCGACCTGATGGTGGGCGTCAGCCGGTGGCTCGGGTTCCTCATCACCGTCGGGCTGGTCGAGGTCTTCCTGCGCCGGGCGCAGGTGCTCGGCGTCGGCGGGTCGTCACGACGCACCAGCCAGTGACCGCGACGCGCACTTCGCCCGCGACGACCGCGCGGCGCGATGACAGGTTCGCCGTCATGTCCGACCCGAAGCCCCTCGCCGCCGACGTGCTGACCCGCCTCGCGCAGCGCTACGCGGGCGCGAAGTACGAGCTCAACTGGGAGAACCCCTGGCAGCTGCTCCTCGCCACCATCCTCGCCGCGCAGGCGACGGACGAGCGCGTGAACCAGGTGACGCCGGAGCTCTTCGCGAAGTGGCCCACCCCGCAGGCGATGGTCGACGCCGATCAGGCCGAGCTCGAGCGCGTGCTGACGCCCACCGGCTTCTTCCGGCGCAAGGCGAAGGCGGTGAAGGAGGCCTCGAAGGGCCTGCTGGACCTGTTCGGCGGCGAGGTGCCGAAGACGGTCGACGAGCTGGTGCAGCTCAGGGGCGTGGCGCGCAAGACGGCGAACGTGGTGCTCAACACCGCCTTCGACATCCCCTCCGGCATCATCGTCGACACGCACGTCGCGCGCGTCAGCAAGCGGCTCGGCCTCACCGAGCTCGACGACCCCGACGCCATCGAAGAAGCGCTGATGCGGCTCGTGCCGCAGGACCGCTGGACCTTCTTCGGCCCGGCGATGGTGCTCCTCGGCCGCTACACGTGCACCTCGCGCGAGGTGAAGTGCGGTGAGTGCGTGATGAACGACGTGTGCCTCAAGCGGGCGCTGCCCGCGGAGTGAAGGAGTACGCTGCCCACCATGCTCGCTCTCCTCCTGGTGGTGCTGGCGCAGGCTCCGCAGTGCGTGACGGTCGGCGGCGCGCGCGTGTGCGGCTACGGCTGCATCGAGAACGGGAGCACCGCCGCCTGCGCGAAGAGCCCTCAGGGCGTGTGCGCCCGCAGCGGCAGCCAGCTCACCTGCTTCGACCCGCCGCAGTGGCTGGCGCCGCTCAAGCTGGGCGCGACGCCGAAGCCGTCGTGCGCGGTCGACGGCGGCAACGTCGCGTGCGGCTACGACTGCAAGCGCGAAGGCGGCCGCGTGGCGTGCGCCCAGACGCCGAAGGGCGTGTGTGAGGCCCACTACGGCGCCCTCACCTGCTTCGACCCCTCGCCCGAGTCGTACGCGGTGCTGCAGGCCGAGCTCCCGGCGCCGAAGTGCGTCGCGCAGGACGGGCGCGTGGCGTGCGGCTACTCGTGCACCTCGGGCAACGGCGTCGTCGCCTGCGCGAAGACGCCCTTCGGCATCTGCGCCGAGAACGGCGGCACGCCCCTCTGCCTCGACCCGCCGAAGGAGGTCATCTGCGCGAAGGGCGCCAGCACGCCGAAGCCGACCTGCCAGCGCGCGAGCGGCGGCACGCTGGTGTGCGGCTACCACTGCAAGCAGGCCGGCGCGGAGCTCGCGTGCGCGAAGACCCCCGATGGCACGTGCGACACCGCCGGCCCTTCTCCGGTCTGCTTCGATCCACCGGTGCGCGGCGGGAGCGCCGCGTGCCTCGAGGCGATGAACGCGAAGTGAGCCCGGGCCTGCGACGCGGGCGAGCCTGGTGCGTTAGAAGCGCCCCATGAACCGGTGGGCCCGGGTGGTGACGCTGGCGCTGTTCGGGTGCGAGTGCGGCACCTCGACGACCTCGCCTGACGCGGCCGGGCCCGAGGACGCGTCGACGGAGCTCCCCGACGTGCGCGACGCTTCCGTGGGGACGCTGCGCTTCCACCTCGAGCGCGACTTCGGGCCCGTGGTCCGCGGCCAGTCGAAGACCCTCGTCGCCACCTTCGTCAACGAGTCGGCCGCGAGTGCTCGCATCAGCGCCCTGTCCACCACGCAGCCGGCGTTCCACCTCGACGACGCCACGCCCTTCGACGTCGCCGCGGGCGCCAGCGTCGAGCGCAGCGTGGTGTTCACCCCCGATGGCCTTGGCCCACGCGCCGCACGGCTCCAGTTCGCGGTCGACGGCGCCGCCACCGCGATCGACCTCTCTGGTCTCGGCGTCGGCCCGTCGCTCGACCTCGCGCCGACCACCCTCGAGCTCGGCGTGCTGCGCTTCTACGACGGGGAACCGGCCATCGCCGACGCCGGGCTCCGGCTGGAGAACGTCGGGCTCGCCGCGCCGGGCCTCGACACCGACCTGCTGGCCACCTTCGAGGTCATCGCGCTCGACGGCACCGCCGACGAGCTGTGCCTCGGCGACTGCTCCGGCGACACGGTGCCCATCCCGGTGGGCGGCGTGCGCGAGGTGCCGGTGGCGCTCACCGCCAGCACGCCCGGCCCCCGTCGCTACGACGTGCGCGTCTTCTCGAACGACCCGGCCCAGCCCCTCCGCGAGGTGCGGGTGACGGCGCAGATCGAGCGTCGCCCCACCTGCCTCTTCGCGCTCCCGCCCCGCCTGAGCTTCGGGGTGCTCTCGGCAGCGGAGCAGCGCCAGCGCGAGCTCTTCTTCGAGAACACCGGCACCGAGCCGTGCGAAGTGGCGTCGATCGCGCTCGTCGACGAGCAGCCCGCGGGCCAGCCGCCGCTGTTCTCGCTGGTGAGCCCGCCGACGACCCCCACCACGCTCCAGCCGGGAGAGGTGCTCCGCGTGCGCGTGCGCGCCTCGGCCCGGAGCGCGCCGCCGACCTCGCCGACGGCGGTGACGGCTCACCTCGAGCTCGACGTCAACAGCCCCGCGGGCCCCGCCCGGGCCGAGCTCGACGCGACGCTCGAGCAGAGCTGCCTCACCCTCGTGCCCGGGCCGCTCGACTTCGGCGCCGTGCGCACCGGCTGTCGGTCCCCCGCCCGCACGGTGTACGTGGTCAGCAGCTGCCTCTCGCCCATCACCGTGCAGAGCGTCACCTCGAGCAGCCCGCTCTTCACGGTGAGCACGGCCGCGCTCCCGGCGACGCCGCTGTGGGACTTCACCGTGCAGTACGCGCCCGGCGCCGTCGGGGAAGACCTCGGCGCGGTCGAGGTGACGTGGAGCCAGCAGGGCGGCGCGCTCAAGCGCACGGTGCTCGAGGTGCGTGGGCGGGCCAACCTCTCGGGCCAGCAGGTCGACCACTTCCCGCCGCTGCCGCTGCAGCACGACGTCCTGCTCATCATCGACGACTCGGCCTCGATGTCGGTCGCGCAGAGCCGCCTCGCGACGCTGCTCCCGCCGCTGCTTCAGGAGCTCCAGACCCAGCAGGTGGACTTTCACCTCGCGGTGCTCGACGGCGACACGGTCGGGCCCGAGGTCTTCCGCGCGACGAGCACCGGGCTCAAGGTGCTGACGCCGCAGACGGCGACGCCGGCCCGCTTCGCGGAGCTGCTCCACTTCACCGGCGCGCGTGATTGGGAGTCCTGCGCGGCGCCCGTGCTCCGCGCGCTCACGCCTCCGAAGGTCGGCGACCCGTCGGCGAACGCGGGCTTCCTCCGCCCGGGCGTTCCCTTGAGCGTGGTGTGCATCACCGACCAGCCCGAGTCCAACCCGCTGCTCGAGCCGGCCGTGCTCGCCGCGCTCCCGCGAGACGTGGTGTGGAACGCCATCGTGCCCCTCGGGAACGTCGACCCGCTGTGCAGCCCTCAGGGCGCCCCGTCGTGGTTCGATGCGCAACGCACGCTGACCGAGGCGACCGGCGGGCTCCGCCACGAGCTCTGCTCCATGGACTGGAGGCCATTGCTCGACCTCGTCGCCCAGCGCACCAGCTCCGGCCCACGCGCGCGCTTCGTGTTGAGCGGCCACCCTGACCCGACGGGCCAGCCTCCGCTGGCGGTGACGGTCAACGGCGTCGGGGTGCCCCCCTCGCTCCCCGCTGGCAGCACGGTGTGGGAGTGGATGACGCAGCCGCGCGACGCGGTGGTGTTCGGGGCCGCCTTCGCCCCGAGGCCGCGCGACGCCGTCGACGTGTCGTGGCCGACCGCCTGCTCGCCCTGAGGCGCTCCGCGCAGCTCGTCAGAACGAGACGACGAGGCCGAGCCCGGGCCCGAGGGGGACCACCCGCACGCTCACCGGCGTGCCGCCGCTCGCCCCGCGGTACTGCTTCCAGCCGGCGATGAGCTGGTTGGGCGAGGTGAAGATGGTGAGCTCACCGATGAGCGCGCCCACCGCGAAGTTGATCAGCCCCGACACCCACCGGCCGTAGCCCAGCCCGAGCACGAGCCCGATGCCGGCGTTGAACAGCACGTTGCCGCCGTGAATGAGCCAGCTCCGCCCGTCAGCCTCGTGCTCCGCCCCCTCGCGCAGCAGCCGCTCGCCCTCGGCGAGCACGCGGCACGTGTCGTCGTCACCGGCGGCGGCAGCGCGGCGCGCGAAGCCATCGCCTTCGTGGAGCACCTCGAGCGGGTCGAGCACCGAGAACGCGACGCCGACGAGCGACGACGCCGCGCCCCAGTACCAGTCGGGCCACTCGGGCTTGTCGAAGAGCGGCAGCACCCCGAGCTGCGCGAGGCCGAGCAGCGCGTAGGTGCCGCCCCAGGCGAAGGTCCACCGGCGCGCCGCAGCGCCTTCTTCACTGAGGAGCTTCGACAGGTACCGCAGCCGCACCTCCGCCCCCTGCGCGGCGATCGACGCGGGCGCCGCGCCTTCCGGCACCGGGCACTCCACCGTCGCGAGGGCTCGCGTGGCGACCGCCACCACGAGCAGGATGCACCGCCAGCGGCTGTCCATGAGTCCTCCCCGATCGACAGCATCGGGCCAAAGGCCGGCTTGTGCACGGACCTTGCTGTCTTAGCCATGACTGAACGGAGGCAGCACCTCATGCGCGAGACCAGACACGTCAGGCCGGCGGCGGTGGCGGGGACGTTCTACCCCGCGTCGGCAACCACGCTGAGCCACGACGTGGACGCGATGCTCGCCGAGGCAAGGGCCCCTGATCTCCGGCCCAAAGCGCTCATCGTGCCGCATGCGGGCTTCATCTATTCCGGCCCCATCGCCGCAACGGCGTACGCCGCGCTGAAAAATCTGCGTCCGCTCCCGACGAAGGTGGTGCTCCTCGGTCCGACGCACCACGTCGGCATCCACGGGCTGGCGCTGCCGGGCGTCGACGCGGTGCGCACGCCGCTCGGGGAGATCGAGATCGACCGCGAGCTCGAGTTCACCGTGCGCAAGTTCGGCTTCGTCATCGACAGCGCGCGGGCGCACGAGCGCGAGCACTCGCTCGAGGTGCAGCTCCCCTTCCTGCAGCGCGTGCTGCCGAAGTTCACGCTGCTGCCGCTCGCGGTCGGGCACGTCAGCCCGCACGAGGTCGAGCAGGTGCTCGACGCGGTGTGGGGCGGCCCGGAGACGGTCATCGTCGTGAGCTCCGATCTCTCGCACTACCTGCCGTACGACGAGGCGCAGGCGCACGATCGCGGCACGGCGGCGCGCATCCTCTCGTTCGAGCTCGAGGGGCTCGACGGCGAGCGCGCGTGCGGCGTGTACCCGCTGCGTGGCCTGCTGCTCGCGGCGGAAGGGCACGGGCTCGAGGCGCACCAGCTCGACCTCCGCAACTCGGGCGACACGGCCGGCGATCGCGCGCGCGTGGTCGGCTACGGCGCCTTCGCCTTCTGTCCCCGGAGCGGGTCGTGAAGCACGAGGGCCAGGTGCTGCTGCGCCTCGCGCGCGCCACCCTCGCCGAGGCCTTCGGTGGCGCGCAGGTGCAGCACCCGGCCGGAGAGCCGTGGCTCGACGAGAAGCGCGCGGTGTTCGTGACGCTGACGAAGCGGGGCGAGCTCCGCGGGTGCATCGGGCAGCTCGCACCGACGATGACCCTCTACGAGGCGGTGCGCGACGCGGCGCGCGCGGCGGCCTTCCGTGATCCACGCTTCCCGCCGGTGAGCGCCGACGAGCTCGACGCCCTGCACGTGGAGATCTCCGTGCTCTCGCCGATGGAGCCGCTCGAGGTGCGCGACGAGGCCGACGCGGTGGCGAAGCTGCGGCCGGGCGTCGACGGCGTCGTGCTGCGCGCGGGCGGGCGCTCGGGGGTGTTCATTCCCGAGGTGTGGAAGCAGCTGCCGGAGCCCGCCGACTTCCTCCGTCACCTCAAGCGCAAGGCCGGGCTGCCGATGGACGGCTGGGTTCCCGGCACGCGCCTCGAGCGCTTCACGGCGCAGCTCTGGGAGGAACCATGACTGCTCACCCTGCTCGCTGGTGGCACCGGCTCGACGACGGCCGGCTCCAGTGCGACGTGTGCCCGCGGGACTGCAAGCTCTCCGACGGGCAGAAGGGCTTCTGCTTCGTGCGCGCGCGGGAAGGCGACTCGATGGTGCTCGAGACGTACGGGCGCTCGTCGGGCTTCGCCATCGACCCCATCGAGAAGAAGCCGCTCGCGCACTTCTACCCGGGCACGAGCGTGCTCTCGTTCGGCACGGCGGGCTGCAACCTCGGCTGCCGCTTCTGTCAGAACTGGGAGACCTCGAAGGCCCGCGAGTGGGACGTGCTCGCCGACCAGGCCTCGCCGCAGGCCATCGCCGCGCGCGCGAAGGAGCTCGGCTGCAAGTCGGTGGCCTTCACCTACAACGACCCGACCATCTTCGCGGAGTACGCCATCGACACCGCCCTCGCGTGCCACGAGCGCGGTCTCAAGACGGTGGCGGTGACCGCCGGCTACATAAACGCGGAGCCGCGCCGGGAGCTCTTCAAGGTCATCGACGCGGCCAACGTCGACCTCAAGGCCTTCACCGAAGACTTCTACCACCGCATCACCTTCGCCCACCTGCAGCCGGTGCTCGAGACGCTCGAGTACCTCGTGAAGGAGGCGAAGGTGTGGACCGAGCTGACGACGCTGCTCATCCCCGGGCACAACGACTCCGAGCAGGAGATCGCCCAGCTCTCGGAGTGGGTGGTGACGAAGCTCGGGCCCGACGTGCCGCTGCACTTCTCGGCCTTCCACCCCGACTTCAAGATGGGTGACGTGCCGCCCACGCCCCCCGAGACGCTCAAGCGCGCGCGGCGGCAGGCGATGGAAGCGGGGCTCCACTACGTCTTCACCGGCAACGTGCACGACACCGAGGGCGACACCACGTTCTGCCCCACGTGCCACGAGCCGCTCATCGTGCGCGACTGGTACGAGCTGCTCGAGTACCGCGTGACGGCGAAGGGCACCTGCCCCACGTGCAGCACGCACATCGCCGGTCACTTCGACGCGAAGCCCGGCACCTGGGGCCGCCGTCGCCAGCGCGTCGCGATGTCGTGAGTCCCGGGAGCGGTCACGGGCAGGTGCCGCGCGGGGGCACGGCCATCGGCTGCTCGGACCTCACCGCCGCGCACCAGCTCTGACAGACGCGTGGCCCGCTGCAGGGCACGAAGGGCGGGAACATGGCGCCCGTGCAGGCCACGTCGGGGAGCACGAAGCACCGCCCGGGGCCGATGGCGCAGTCGAAGTCCCTCCGGAACAGCCGCGCGCAGTACGCATCGCCGGGGCACGGGTTGAGGGAGTCACACAGCAGCGGCTTCTGGGTGCACTCGCCGGGGTTCGAGTTCGCCGCGACGCCGGCCGCGCGCCGCAGGCAGTCGTTGCCGTAGGTGATGCCGTCGCAGCCACACTCGAGCTGGATGTTGCCGTCGCACAGCGCCGGGCGCGCCACGCACTTGCCGAGCGCCGCGGTGCACGAGTCCTTCTGGCAGAACTGCCCAGCCATGCACTGCGCGTTGTCGGCGCACGGCGTCGCCATCGGGTCGAGGCCCCCTGCGTCGGCCACGCTCACCACGACCAGGTCGACCGGGCCGCACGCGCACCACGCGAGGGCGCTGAGCAGCAGCAGCGGCCTCATCGCGCCCTCCCCGACACCACGTCGAACGAGAAGCCGAGCTGTACCGCAGGACGGACGGTCCACGGCTCGAGGAGCGTCGTCGCGTCGCCGCCGATCTCCGAGCGGTAGCGCCGTCGCGCGGGATCGACGTCGACCAGGGCGCGGAGGAAGATCGCGCTCGCGGGCGACGGCCGCCACCGCACGCCGAGCGACGCCGAGAGAAAGGGCGCCGCGTCGGTGCGCGGGTGGAGATCCTCACGGTTGATCTGCGTCGAGCGCACGCCGGCGATCAGCAGGTCGAGCCCACCGCCCAGCGCCCCCATCAGCTCGATGGGCCCAGCGTCGCGCTCGAGCCCCGCGAGCAGCCGGAAGCTGACCGTCTGCAGCTGCAGGCTCACCAGCGCCGCGTCGCGGGTGATTGGCCCCTGGTAGTTGGCGAGCAGCGACGCCACGGGCCGCCACGCGCCGGAGCCGAGGCTCGCCGCCAGCTCCGCGCCGCCACCGAAGACCACCGGCGCCTGCGTGTCATACGCGCGCCCCTGCACGTAGGCACCGAGCGCGAGCCCGAGGGGAGCCGCGCGCTGCGCGACCGGCTTCGTCGTCGCCTCCACCTCGACGACGGGCGGCGGGGAGAGCGCTGGCTCGGGCGTCTCCTGCTCTTCGAGCGACAGCTCCTGCACGCCGGTCTGCGCGACCAGCGCGGCCGACTCGACGACGAGCAGCGGAGCGCCCGCGCGCGGCACCGACTTGCGGCGCACGAGCTTCCCATCGGCGCCGCGGAACACCTCGACCAGCACCTCGGCTGCGCTCCATTGCACGCGCACGCGCGCGAACGCCGGCGTGGCGTCGAGCGACGTCACCACCTCGAGCCGGAGCTGCATCGTGCGCAACCAGTCCTCGAGCGAGCTGCGGAGCGCGTCGACGTCGGCGACGGCGCCCTGCGCCTCGAGCTGCACCATGCGCTCCGCCGCCAGCGAGGGCGCGGCGACGAAGAGCACCAGCGCGAGCAGTCCGCGGAGCATCACCCGCTCAAGGGGCGAGCGCTTCGAGCCGTGCCTTCGCACGCGGCGCGTAGACGCCTTCCGGGTAGTCACGGAGCAGAGCCTCCCACGCCGCGCGCTCCTCGGCCGGACGATTGAGCGCCTGGAGCGCCAGCGCCCGCGCGCCGCGGATCTCCTCGCGCACCGAGGTGTCGTGCGAGGAGAGGTAGGCGTCGAACGACTCGAGCGCCGACGCGGGCTCGCCGCGCGCGAGCAGCAGCTGGCCGAGCTCGGCGTGCGCCAGGGCGGCCTCGGGCGCGTCGGGGAAGCGCGCCACCACGGTGCGGAAGTCGCGGATGGCCGTGGCCGTCTCGCCGTGCACGCGGGCGTAGTGCGCGCGCACGAAGAGATCGATCGGCGCGGGCTCGGGCGCGCGGGGGATCTCCGGGGTGACGTCGAGCGGTGCGGGCGGGGTCTCCTTCACCACCTCGGGCCGGGCGCGCGCGGCCGGCGCAGGACGAACGACGCGCGGCGCGGGGGCAGTCTTCTCTTCGCTCGCGACCACCGGCGCAGGCGGCGGCACGACGACCTCGGGCGCGGGGCTGCTCGGCGGCGCCACGCGCTCCGCGACGACAGCGGGCGTCGTGGCACGTCGGACGGCCCTGGGCGCGGGGGGCGCGGGCTCCGGCTCGCGGGCGGGCGTCTCGGTGAGCTGGGTGATGAGCCGCGGGAGCACGCCGGTGTACTGCGCCACCGCCGCGAACGACGCGAAGCCCATCATGGCGACCGCCGCGACGAGCACGCCACCGAAGCGGCGCCGGCGCGGACCGTCGACCGCCGGCTCCTGCGAGGCCTTCGCGCCGGAGAGAGCGCGCGCGACGAGGTCGTCGAGGTCGGCGGCGCTGCCACCGATGGCGTCGAAGTCGGCGCGCACCTGGCGCTCGAAGCGGCAGGTGGCGCACGCCGCGAGGTGCGCCTCGATGCGTGAGAGGTCGTCAGGCGTCGCGGTGCCGCGCGCGGCCTTGTCGAAGAGGTCTTCCGGGTGAAGGTCGAGCGACTCCATCACTCCACCTCCAGGGACAGGGCGGTGGTCAGCCGCGGATCAGCCTCGATGCGCTTCTTGAGGGCGGTCTTCGCGAGGCGCACGCGGCTGCGCACGGTGTTCAGCGGCACGCCCGTCGCTTCGGCCACCTCTTCGAGCGAGAAGCCCAGCACCACGCGGAGCGCGAGCGTCTCGGCCTGCTCCTCAGGCAGCGTCTCGATGAGCGCGCGCACCATCTGGCGGCGCTGCTCGGCCTCGACCTGCTGCGACTGCGAGGCGTCGACCGCGAACGCGTCGGGGTCGACCTCGTCGTCACGGCGCTCGGCGCGCACTCCGTTACGGCGGCGCGCCGCGAGCGCGGTGCGGGTGACGATGCGCGACGCGAAGTGGGCGATCGAGCACTCGCCGCGGAACGCCGGGAGCGACTGCACGAGCCCGATGAGCGACTGCTGCACCACGTCGTCGACGTCGGCGTGCGTCGCCCCGAGCAGGGAGCGCGCCGCGCGGATCATCCCCGGCGCGAGCTGCTTGAGGAGCTGCCCCGTCGCCGCCGTGTCTCCCCGCACCACCCGCTCGACGAGGCTCTCGGAGGTGGGAACGGGGCGGTGCATCGGCGTCATCTCGGCCAACTGGTAGCAGCCAGCGGGCCCGAGCGATCATCGACGTCGCATCAAATTCCCAACCCCTCGAAATCCCACGCACCGAAGAGGTGCGCTCATGTGGTCTCGCCGCGTTGGGAGAGCAGCGCGAGGCCCTGCTCGACGGTGGTCTCGGGGCGGTAGCCGAGCTCGCGGCGCGCCTTGTCGGTGTTGAGCGTCACCGAGCGCGAGAGCAGCGACACCGAGAACGCGTCCATCGGAGGTCTGGCCCGAGGGGCGAACAGCCGCCAGGTCGCCTCGACGAGCGCCGCGACCGGGCGCGCGAGGGCGCCGGGGAGGCTGCGCGCGGGCAGCCGCACGCCGCGGGTGGCCGCCAGCGCGGTGAAGAACTCGCGCGTGGTGCGCGTGCCTTCGTCGGCGATGAAGTAGGCCTCGCCTCCGTTGCCGCGCGTGAGCGCGAGCTCGATGGCCGCCGCGAGGTTGCCCACCCAGGTGGTGCTCGTGCGCTGCGTGCCGCCGTCGAGCCACGCGAAGGCCCCCTTCTCGACCGCCTCGAGGATCGCCGGCAGCGCGGTGGCGTCGCGCGCGCCCCACACCAGGCGGGGACGCAGCGCGAGGGTGGTGAAGCCCGGCGCGTTGGCGGCGCGCACCAGCCGCTCGGCCTCGGCCTTCGTCTCGCTGTAGAGGAAGCGCTGGCGCGCCGGGAACGGCGTCGACTCGTCCACGTCGAGGAGGTCCTGCCCGGCGAAGAGCACCGCCTCGGTGCTGACGTGGATGAAGCGGCGCGCCCCGGCGGCGCGCGCGGCCTCGAGCGCACGGCGCGTACCCTCGACGTTGCCCTCGACGAAGTCGGCGCGCCGGCCCCAGAGCCGCACCCAGGCGGCGGCGTGCACCACCACCTCCGCGTCGCCGATGGTCCGCGCGTCGAGCGAGCCCAGGTCTCCGCGCACCGCGCGCGCGCCGAACCCTTCGACGACCTTCGCTGCCGCGTCGCTCCGCGCGAGCGCGCGCACGTCGTGCTGCTTCGAGAGCCGCTCGAGGACGTGACCACCCACGAAGCCCGAACCACCGGTGACGAAGATCCGCATGCCCACGACGTAGGCCGGACGCGCTCATGGTGCAAATCGATGGAGTCCATGACCATCATGGCGTGTCTCGATGATGCCCATCACCTCCGGCTTCGACCCGGGCAGCCTGCTGGTGCTCCACGCGCTCCTCGAGGAACGGCACGTCACGCGCGCTGCGAAGCGGCTGGGCCTCGCACAGTCCTCGCTGAGCCACCGCCTCGCCCGGCTGCGCGCACAGCTCGACGATCCGCTCTTCGTGCGGGTGAAGAACGAGCTGGTGCCGACGCCGCGCGCCCTCGCGCTCGCCGGGCCGCTGCGGACCGCGCTCGAGGCGCTGGAGCAGCTCGCCCGCGCCCCGCGCCCGTTCGATCCGGCGAGCAGCAACCGCGCCTTCGTGCTCGGCATGCCCGACCTCCTCGCGCCGGTGGTGACGCCGGTGCTCGCGACGCTGACGCGCTCCGCGCCGGGCGTGGGGCTGCGGGTGACCGGCCTGCCCGCGGCGCTGGGCGACGGCCTCGCGGCCGGCGAGCCGGAGCTGGCGCTCGCCCCGCTGCGCGACGTGCCGCCCGAGGCCCGCGCTCGTCCGCTCGGCGAGGTGCACTTCGGAGTGGTCGTGCGGCGAGGGCATCCGCTCCTGCGCGGCCCGCTGACGACCGAGCGCTGGCTGAGGTTCGGCCACGTGGTGGTGCGCAGCGGGAGTCCCCGGCCCAACCAGGTGGCCGAAGCGCTCGAGCGACAGGGCCTCTCGCGCCGCGTCGGCCTCGAGGTGCCGACCTTCCTGGCCGGGCTGGTCGCGGTGTCCAGCTCCGACCTGGTGATGAACGCCCCGCTCGCCTCGGTGCACGCGCTGTCACGCGCGCTGGGGCTCGTGGTGCGCCCGCCTCCCGTACGGTTGCCGGCCATCGCCGCGGCGCTGGTGTGGCACGAGCGGTTTCACCACGACGAGGGCCACCGCTGGGCGCGCGAGCTCGTCTTCGCGAGCGTCACGCACGGGCTGGCGCGCGCACGCCCCGCCGACTGAGTCGCGTCTCCACCTGCTCTCGCTCCGACACGACGCGGACCTTCGATGCAGTCGGTGCCGAGGCCGGGACGCTACCTCCGCTTGAGGGCGCGGATCGCCTCAGCCGCTTCGTCCTGGCCGCAGTTCCTGCCCTCTTCCTTCGCAGACTCCGAGAGCTCGCGCAGCGCGACGATGGCGTCGGCGTCGCCCAGCTCACCGAGCCGCACCGCCGCGCGGGCGCGCACCGCGCACGACGTCGACTGCAGCGACGCGGCGTAGCGCTCGGCGAGGTCGAGCGACTCCGCGCGCCCCACGGCGTCGAGGTAGCGCAGCGCCCCCCACTGCCGCGCCGACGGCTTCTCGCGGGCGAAGCGCGCCAGCGTCTCGTCGCCGAGCGCCGGCGGCACCAGCGCGAGCCACTCGGAGACCTCCGCGTCCACCTCCGACGCGGCGTAGCCCTCGGCGAGCGCCTCGAGCACGGCGTCGCGCGCGGGGAAGAGCGCCTGGTACGGCGTCTGGCGGAGGATGGCCCGCGCGTCTTCTTCGCGGCCGAGCTCGTGGAGCGCGCCGACCTTGAGCGAGAGCAGCACCGGCGACAGCCCCTTCGCGTTCGGGAGCGCGGCGTCGATGGTGGTGAGCGCCTCGGCGGGCCGCCCGAGCGCGAGCTCGTCCTCGGCGCGCGCCACGGTGTCGGGCGGCCACGCAACCCACACCAGGGGAATGAGCAGCGTCAGCCCGGCGGTGATGGCGAGGCTCTGCTTGAACTGGCGATCGAGCCTGCGGGCGAAGCGCCCCACCGTCTGCACGCCCTGGAGCGAGCGCTGGCTGAAGCTCTGCGCGGTGTCCTTCACCGCCGACAGCGTCTGCGTGGTGACCGCGCTGAGCACGAGGCGCGTCTGCGTCGAGAGCGCGAGCTGATCGGCCGGGAGCACGCTGCGCAGCGCCTCGACGAGCGCCGCGCCGTCCTTCGGGCGGTTGGCGGCCTTCTTCTCGAGGCACTGCATCACCAGCTTCACCAGCAGCGGGTACGGCGCGACGTGCGGCGCGACGGCGTCGAGCGGCGGCGGCGGCTCTCGCACGTGCTGCTCGAGGTAGTCGCGCGCCTCCGGCCCGAGGAAGGGCAGGCGCCCCGCGAGCATGCGGAAGGCCACCACCCCGAAGGCGTACACGTCGGTGCGCGGGTCGACCGGCTGGGCCGTCGCCTGCTCGGGCGCGACGTAGGCCGGCGTGCCGACCGCCTGGCCGGGGAGGCTGGTGAAGGGGTCGGTCGCGGCGGTGAGCTGCGGGCGCGCGGGGCCCGCGTCGGTGTCGAGCTCCATGAGGCGCGCAATGCCGAAGTCGAGCAGCCGCGCCTGCTCGCCGCGCGGCCCGCTCCCGATGACGATGTTCTGCGGCTTGAGGTCGCGGTGGATGATGCCTCGCTCGTGCACCGCGGCCAGCCCCTCGGCGAGCTGCAGCAGCACGCGGATCGCCCGCCGTGGCTCGAAGGGGCCGGCCTTGAGCGCGCTCTCGAGCGTCTCGCCCTCGGCGAGCTCGAGCACCAGCACCGTGCCGTCCTTCTTGTTGGTCTCGAAGTCGATGACACGCACCACCGCGGGGTGGTCGACCGTCGACAGCAGCTGCGCCTCGCGACGGAAGCGCTCGCCCATCGCCGGCTGCGACGAGAGGTCGCGCTTGAGCACCTTGAGCGCGACGAGCCGGCCCAGCGACACCTGCTCGGCGAGGAAGACCTCCGCCATGCCGCCTCCGCCCAGGTGGCGGATCAGCTTGAAGCGCCCTCCGAGGACGAGCCGGTCCTTCGACACGCGTGGGGGTGTAGCACGCCGAAAATGAAACAGGCCGGTGGGGTCGCCACCGGCCTGCTCGTCACTTCAGCTGCTGCGGGTCAGCTCAGGGCGAGGTGACCACGATGCCGCAGCGGTACCAGTTGCCGGTGTTCACCGGGTCGAGCGTGCCGGTGACCTTGAAGATCAGGTTGCCGGCCGCGGTGGCGGTGATGGCGGGCTTCGACGCGCCGAACTGGAGCGGGCCCCAGAAGACGTCGGCGGTGGCGGTCTCGGTCTCGGTCTGGAGCACGCTCATGCCGCCGTCCATCTGCACGGTGCTGAGCATCGAGTAGGTCGCCGTGAGGCCCGAGCCCGTGCGCAGCGAGCCGCACGCGACGGTGACGACCTCGTTCGCCAGGACGGGCACCGCGAAGTGGTCGGCGGCGTCGGTCATGCTCAGCCGGCCGAGGATGAAGGCGCGCTTCACCTTCATGTTCATCTGGTCGGTGGTGAAGGTGAGGGCCTCGGGGGTCGCGACGTCATTGTTGGCGGGCTCGCTCATCTCGACCGGGTTGTCGCGCTGGGCGGTGATGAACGACGTGTAGAAGTCGTTCGCCGTCGCCATCGCGCCAGCCGGGCGCTCGATCGACAGCAGCACCTCGCTGCCGCCGACGAGCGGCACGGTGATGGAGTCAGGCGCGGTGGCAGCGGCGGCGGCCGTCGTCACCCACTGGCCGAGCACGGTGCCCGCGTCGGCGTCGAGGACCTTCACCGAGACGCGCTCGAGACCCGAGCCGTAGCCGTTCTCGCCGGCCGCGGGCAGGCCCAGCGGCGGCAGGAGGAACTCGAGCGCCTGCGTGCCGGCGGGCGTCGTCAGCTTGTACTGATCGACGTCGGTCGCCGACGACAGCGTGCCGAACAGGCGGCCGAAGCCAAAGCCCTGGTTGACCACCAGCGTGACGTTCTGCGGCGTGGTGTCGTTGGGCTCGGTGTCGTTGAACACCACCGCGGCCTGGAGGTTGATCTGCCCCACCGAGACGGTGAAGTCGTTGATCGCCGGCACGCGCGCCGGCTCGCCCGCCCAGGTCGACCAGTCCTCGACCTTGAAGCAGTAGGTGCCGGTGGTGGCCACCTTGAAGAAGAGGTCGGAGTCAGTGGAGAAGCGCGGGTACGCATCGTCGACCGACGCCAGGAGCGTCGAGCCGTTCGCGTCGTAGAGGGTGATGGCCGTGTCGACGACGTCGGTGTCGTCCATCGGGTTGGCCTCGGTGCTGACGTTCATCCAGTCGCCCGCGGTCGCGTCGAACTTGAAGTAGACGGCCTTGCCCGCGACGTCGATGGCGCCGCCGAAGCCCGCGTCAGGGGGCGCGTTGACCGTCACCGCGATGGCGTTCGCGCAGCTGGTGCCCATCGGCATGCCCGCGTCCATGCCCGCGTCGGTGCTGCCACCGCCACCGCCGGTCATGCCGCCGCCGCCGCCGGTGCTGCCACCGCCGCCGCCGCCCGTCGAGCCTCCGCCGCCGCCCGGTCCGATGCCGCCGCCCGTGTTGCCGAAGCCGCCACCCGTCCCCGCGTCCTGCGTCATCTGCTTGCCGCAACCCACCAGCGTGAGCAGGGCGACCACTGCGAAGTGCTTCACGTTCATTCGTTCCTCAGTTTCCGTAGACCCGCGGCCAGGCCGCGCGGGCGTCGCCTCATACACCCTTTTCGAGCGCGCGCGAGAGGGGCCTTCGCTACGTTCAACCGCGTGTCCGGCGTGAGCTACGACGTGAGGCTGGAATGGGAGCGCGCGCTCTTCCGCGAGATGACGCACTGGCCGACCGCGCCCGCGATGCGGCCGTGGTTGACGCTCCTGCTTGGGGAACTTTGCCGCGTGGTGAACGGGGCGCGGGCGTGGTTCGAGCTCCACCTGCGTGACGGCGGCACGATGTCGCTGTCGTGGGAGTGCACCCCCGAGCAGGAGGAGCGCATTCGCGCGGAGGCGGCGACCGAGCGCATCGCCACGGCCATCGCCACCGGGCGCGCGGTGCACGGGCTCAGCGTCGGCGGCGTCTCGGAGCTGTGGGTGCCCTTCGACGTCTCGCTGCCCGGCGTGCTGTACGTCGAGACCGAGCCCGGCGGCCGGTGGACCGAGGAAGACCTCGAGCTGGTCAAGCACGTGACGCAGTTCCTCGGCCCGGTGCTGCAGCACTCTTCGCCGCGCACCGAGGGCCGCGGGCGCGACCCGACCTCGTCGGTGCGCAGCCGCATGCGCCTCGAGGGGCTCGCGGGCAGCAGCCGCGCCCTGGCCAACGTCTTCGAGCAGCTCGCCCTGGTCGCGCCGCTCGACATCACGGTGCTCCTCACCGGCGAGTCGGGCACGGGCAAGACGCAGCTCGCGCGCGCGCTCCACGACAACTCGCCGCGGCGCGACGGGCCCTTCGTCGAGCTCAACTGCGCGGCGATCCCCTCCACCATCTTCGAGAGCGAGCTGTTCGGCACGCGCGACGGCGCCTTCACCGGCGCGCGGAAGCTGCCCGGGAAGCTCGCCGCCGCCGAAGGGGGCACGCTGCTGCTCGACGAGATCGGCGAGCTGCCGCTGGCGGTGCAGGCCAAGCTGCTCCAGCTCCTGCAGAGCAAGCAGTACTACCCGCTCGGCTCGTCGAGCATCGCCACCGCCAACATCCGCCTCATCGCGGCCACCAACGCCTCGCTGCCCGAGCTGGTCGAGCAGAAGCGGTTCCGCGAAGACCTCTTCTACCGCCTCAATACCTTCACCATCCGCATGCCGTCGCTCGCCGAGCGGCCGGAAGACATCAGCCCCATTCTCGACGCGCTGCAGGCGCGGCTCACCTTCGAGCTCTCACTGCCCACGCTGCCGCTGTCGACGGCCTTCCGCGTGGCCTGCGAGACGATGGAGTGGCCGGGCAACGTGCGCCAGCTCTCGGCCGCGCTCCAGCGCGCGCTGATCCGCGCGGTCGGCGAGCACGCCCCGCAGGTCGAAGCGCGGCACCTCGAGGACGAGCGGCCGCTCATGGCGCCGGAGCCGCAGCCCGGCCCGGAGTCGTTCGCCGCCGCCACGCGGCACTTCCAGCGCGAGCTGCTCAAGCGCGAGCTCGAGCGCTGCGAGTGGAACGTCACCGAGGTCGCGCGCCGGCTCGACGTGACGCGGAGCCACGTCTACAACCTGCTGCGCAGCTTCGGCCTCCAGCGCAAGGGCTGATCAGGCCGCGCGGGGGTGGGCGACGCGCGTGAGCTGCTCCTCGAACCACGCGCGATCGCGCGCATGCGCCAGGGCCACGTCGGCGCTCACGTCGCCGCGCACCAGCAGCTGCATGAGCGACTGGTCGAACGAGCGCGCGAAGAGCGGCGCGAGCTGAGCCAGCGCCCCGTCGCGCACGAAGCCCTTCACCGCCTCAGACCCGGGCAGCAGCTCCCAGCACAGCGAGCGGCCCTCGCTCGCGTTGGGCACCAGCGCCTGGCCAAAGACGCCGCGGAGCGACGTGGCCAGCGCGGCGCGCGAGGGCGCGAGATCCACCAGCTTCTGCACCGCAGCGAGCGCGGTGCGCGCGTGCACCACCCCGAGCACCAGCCGGCCGCGATCGGCGAGCGCCAGCGCGGCGGCCACGGTGGCCGCGTCGTCGAGCTGGCCGGCGACCACCAGGTCGTCGTCTCCACGGCGCGCGGCCTCGAGCCCCTCGACGAACGAGGGCACGTGCACGCCCACCTCGAGCTGCTGCACCAGCCCGCGGCCCGGCGAGAGGATGAAGTCGACCGGTGACTCGAAGGTGGTGACGGTCATCGGCCGCGCGTCGAGCGAGGCCTGGACGAGCGAGGCGACGGTGGTCGACGTGCCCTGCCCTGCGCCGCCGGCGACGAGCCACAGCCCCGTGCCGCGCAGCACCTGGAGGAAGTCATCGGGCAGCCCGAGGCTGGCGGGCGTGGGCGCGCGACGTGGCAGCGCGCGAATGATGACGCTCTGCCCGTCACGGCCGAGCTGGCCGCGCACGTGGAACACCGCGTCCTTCGCGACGTGGCTGAACTCGAAGCTCGCGCGTCGCCCGAGCCCTTCGCGCAGCGAGTGCGGCGCCAGCGCGAGCAGCGCCTCGCGGATCTCCGACGCGGTGAAGGGGCCGAGCTCGCTGAGCGGGCTGAGCACGCCGTCGACGCGCGCGAACGCGAGCTGCTCCGGGCTGAGGTGGAGGTGGCTCACGCGCCGCTCGGCGAGCTGCGCGATGACCGCCAGCAGGTTCGGGCGCGGCGCGTCCTTCGCGGCGGGCGGCGGCGGCGCGGCGGTGACGACCGACGGCGACGAGAGGCTCTTGCCGCTGAAGATCAGCTCCTCGCCGCCGCGCGCGGGCTTCACGCGCACCTTGAGCTCGCTCCCCACCATCTCCATCGACACCACGAGCGTGCCCCCGCGCACCTCGTGGAGGAACTCCACCGGCTTGCCAGAGAGGAAGTCCTGGCTCTTCTCGCGCGGCACGATGTCGGCGAAGAGGAGGAGGATCTGCCCGGTGCGCAGCGCCTGACGGAACACCGGCGTCGCCGCGCCGCTCTCGTCGACGTAGAAGCCCGGCGTCTCGGAGTCGAGCGACATCGAGCTGCTCGGGTGGGTGAAGAGGTACTCGGTGAGTTGTTCGAGGCGCGCCATGGCGGCTGCTCAGCAGTGCAAGCCTTGCACCTCGGGAAGTCTGCGACACGGCAGGGTGCGCCGGGCCGTCGGCTGGGGTCCGCTCCCCGGAAGGGGGTGGCGCGGCCTCACGGGCGGGCGAGCGCGGCGGCGGGCGCGGCGGCGGGCGCGGCGGGGGTCTCGAGCATGCCCGGCAGCACGAAGCGGGCGATGCGCGCGCGGCGGGCGAGCGCCACGCGGCGGCGCGCCTCGAGCGTCTTGCGCTCCTTCTTCGACGCCGCGTCGGTACGGCCGGTGAGCTCGGCGAGGCGCTCGTCGAGGGCCGCCAGCTCGTCGTCGAGGAGCACCGCCTGCACGTTGCGGCGCCTGCCTCCGCCGAGGCGGTTCTCGGTGGCCACCGCCACGCCGCGCACCGCCTCGAGGCGCACCGGGCCCTCGGGCTTCTCGCGCACCAGCTCGAGCTCGACGAGGAGCCCGTCGCGCTTGTTGCCGTTCTCGTCGGCGTAGTCCTGGTTCGAGACGAGGTTGCCCAGCGAGAAGGCCACGAGGCCGCGGCCGCCGGCGCTGCGCTCGATCCACTCCACCGGCTGGAGCACGTGCGGGTGGTGGCCGATGACCGCGAAGGCGCCCGCGTCGAGCATCTGCCGGGCGAGCTTCCGATCTTCGGGGGCGGGGGCCGACTTGTACTCGGCGCCCCAGTGGATGGTGACGATGAGCACGTCGACCTCCGCGGCGCGCGCGCGGAGCGTGGCGAGGAAGTCGTCGATGGTGCGCCCGCCGACGATGGGCTCGGTGTCGTAGGGCACCACCGGCACGTGCGGCAGCGTCGCGTCGGGCTTGTTGTTGAAGCCGTTGAGCCACCGCGACACCGCGAGGATGCCGATGCGCAGGCCGTTCTTCTCGACGACCAGCGGGGTCCACGCCGAGGCCTCGGTCACGTCCGCGCCCGCCGAGAGCAGGCCCGCCATCGCGAGGTATTCCCGCGTCGAGACGATGCCTTCGCGGTGCTGATCGAGGCAGTGGTTGTTGGCGAAGGTCGCCACGTCGACGCCCACGCGCTTGAGCGCCGAGAGGAGCGGCGGCTGCGCGTTGAAGATCATCTCGCCGGTCTCGGGCTTCTTGACGGTGACGACCGGCGTCTCGAGGTTGACCACCGCCACGTCGGCGCGCTGGAGCGCCGGCCCGAGCGGGCCGAGCACGTGATCCCACCCCGCATTGTTGTCGAGCTCGCCGGTGCGCGCGCGCAGCGTGGCGACGTGCTTGATGGGGTCGTGCGGGATGACGTCGCCGCCGAACACCAGCGTCACGCGAGAGGCGGGCGCCTGGGCCAGCACGGCGAGGAGCAGCAGCGAGGTCACGAAGGGGCAGTATGCCCGCTGATCAGCCGGCAGATCAGCTGCGGCCCGAGAGACACGGTGCAACAGGCCCGCACATCACGGGCCGCGGGGAGGCAGCGTGGCGACCAGCTTCTTCGGCGCCACGGCGCGGTAGCTCTCGTCGAGCCACTGCAGCAGCAGCGGCAGCGGCACGTTCTTCCCGCCGGGGAACGACGCGGTGACCCACCCGGCCTTGCCGAGCCCGTAGCCGGTCGGCTCGCAGAACGGCAGCGTGCGCGCGAGCTCGGCGCTGTGCGGGAGCTTGAGCGAGCAGCCCACGGCGTCTTCGCCTTCGCGGCCGAGGAAGACGAAGACCTTCCCCTTCACCTTCACCACCGACTCCCCCCAGGGGAACTCCTCGACGGCGCCGGGGTACGAGAGCGCGGCCTCGCGCAGCTGCGCCATCGGCGACCTCTTCTTCGCCACGCGTCGGCGCCGGGCGGCCATCAGTCCTCCCGGGTGTTCAGCGAGGCGGCGATGGAGCGCACCACCGCGCGCGGCGCGAGGCGCGTCGACTGCACCGCGACCCAGTTGAAGAAGCCGTGCACCGAGAGCGGCTCGCCCTGCATCATCGCCTCGTAGGCGTGCGCCGCGACGGCCTCCGGCTTCGCCACGTCGGGGCGCTTGAAGAGGCGGTTGTCACCGATGCCGGCGCGCCCGGCGAACTCGGTGTGGATCGGGCCCGGGCAGTGGCAGGTGACGGTGACGCCCGTGCCCTGCAGCTCGTGGGCGAGCGCCTCCGAGAAGGACACCACGAAGGCCTTGGTCGCGTAGTACGTGGCCATGAAGGGGCCGGGCTGGAACCCCGCCGTCGACGCGATGTTGAGAATGCGGCCGCTCTTGCGCGTGCGCATGTCGAGGCCGAAGCGGTGCGAGAGCTCGAGGAGCGCGGCGCAGTTGAGCTGCACCATCTCCAGTTCCTTCTCGACGGGGAGCTCGAGGAACGAGCCGGTGCTCCCGAAGCCCGCGTTGTTGACGAGGTACTCGACCACCAGCCCCGCGGCCTTCACCCGCTCGTAGAGCCGCGCCCCGGCGCCGGGCTGCGCGAGATCTTCCGCCATCACGTGCGCGCGGACCTTGTGCACCCGCAGGCGCTCGGCGATCGCCTCGAGCCGCGCCTCGTTGCGAGCCACGAGGATGACGTCGTGGCCGTCCCGGGCGAAGACGTGGGCGAACTGTTCTCCAAGGCCGGCCGACGCGCCGGTGATCAGGGCAACACGGGGAGTGCTCATGGGCGGCGGGACTTACGGTGTCGCCCGGCCCTCGCGCAAACACCGCGAAACGGCGTCGAGCGACCCGTCTTTCCCCGGTCCGAAGAAATGGAACCAGCCCGAAGGAGGGAGGGCACTTCCGTCGACGGTGCTCCGTTGTGCAGGCTCTTCGTCGACGTCGCTGAAACGGGGGGAGTCCATGAAGGAAAGAGCCAGACGGCACCGCTACCGCCTGCCGGTCCGCTTCGCCATCTCCGGAGGTCCGGAGCGGATCGGCTTCACGAAAGACATCTCGACGAGTGGAGCGTTCGTGCTCGTGCAGAACCCGCCGCCGGTCGGCACGCAGCTCACGCTCAAGCTCTCGGTGCACGGCGGGCTGTCGTACGAGCTGACCGGCGTGGTGACGCGCGGGGTGCTGCTGCCGCCGGAGTTCCGCAGCCTCTACCCCTCGGGCTTCGGCGTGCGCTTCCTGCAGAGCGGCGCGCGGCTGCTCGAGCTCGCGGGGACCGGCACCGCCCTCGTCCAGGCCGCGCGCTGACGCGTCAGCCCTCGCCTTCTCGTCCGGCGGGGCGCGCGCGCCGTCGGGCGATGAGGCGCTTGAGCCGCAGGTGCTCCTCGCGCTCGCGCTCCTCGAGCGTGCGGCGCACGTGCCCGAGCTCGCTGGTGAGCCCGGTCGCCACGCGCTGCTCGAGGGTGTTCACCAGCCGCGTCGCGCGCGACAGCTCGTGGCCCAGCCGCCGCATGAGGAACTCCTTCGGCGCGGCCTCGAGCACCAGCTCCATCAGCCGCTCGAAGTCGTTGGCGGCCACGATGGGCGCGGCATCACCGGGGCCGGGCGCGGTCGCGCGCGCCTCGAGGCTCCGCACCACGACCGGCGAAGTCGCGAGCTCCACCGCGTGCAGCCCCCACACGTCGACCGGCTCGAGCTCCACGCGCACCTCGCGGTGCGGCCAGCCGAGCGCCTCGAGCTCCGCGTCGCCACGGCTTGCGAGCGCGCGCAGCAACGAGCGCCACGTCGCGCTCGCCTGCGCCTCGATGTTCTTCCGGCTGTCGATGGCCGGGCGCGCGCGGTTGAAGAGCTCGGTGACCAGCGACTCGCGCTTGCGCCGCAGCAGCGCCGCGCCCTTCTCGACCTGCTCGAGCCGCTTGCGCAGCTTGACCAGGTTCGAGCGCGTCGCGGGTGAGCGCGTGCCGGTCGCCATGCCTCACGCCCCCTTGTTCTGCGCCGCGTCGCGCTGCGCCTGGCGCGTGGCGAGCAGCTCGTCGGACAGCTTGAGCAGGTCTTCGCGCGGCACGCGGTCGATGAGCCGCCAGCCGGCCTCGAGCGTGTCGGCGATGGTGCGGCGCTGGGTGCCCTGGTGCACCAGCTCGCGCTCGAAGGCCTCGGTGAGCTCCAGCGCGCGCCGGTCGGCGGGAGACAGCCCCGCCTCGCCGACGATGGCCACCATCATCCGCGCCTCGCGGCCGCGCGCGTAGATGGCGTAGAGCTGATCGGCCCACTTGCGGTGCTCGGCCACGGTGCGCCCGCGGCCGATGCCCGCGTTCATCAGGCGCGAGAGCGACGGCAGCACGTCGACCGGCGGGAAGACGCCGCGGCGGTGCAGCTCGCGCGAGAGCACCACCTGCCCCTCGGTGATGTACCCGGTGAGGTCGGGGATGGGGTGCGTGATGTCGTCGTCGGGCATGGTGAGGATCGGCAGCTGCGTCACCGAGCCCGGCTTGCCGTCGACCACACCCGCGCGTTCGAAGAGCGACGCGAGGTCGGTGTACATGTAGCCGGGGTAGCCGCGCCGGCCGGGCACCTCCTCACGCGCCGCCGCCACCTCGCGCAGCGCCTCGCAGTAGTGGGTGATGTCGGCCAGCACCACCAGCACGTGGAGCCCGTGCACGAAGGCGAGGTGCTCGGCGCATGACAGCGCGGCGCGCGGCGCGAGCAGGCGCTCGATCGTCGGGTCCTGCGCCTGGTTGAGGTACAGCACGCTGCGCTCGAGCGCGCCCGATGCGGCGAAGCGGTCGAGGAAGGTGCGCGTCTCGCGCTCGGTGATGCCGATGGCGCAGAACACCACCGCGAACGGCTCACCGCGCGGCGCGCGGGCGTTCTCGACGATGGTCGCCGCGAGCTCCAGCGCCGGCAGCCCGGGCCCCGAGAACACCGGCAGCTTCTGGCCGCGCACGAGCGTGTTCATGCCGTCGATGGCGGAGATGCCGGTCTCGATGAAGTCCGACGGCGGCAGGCGCCGGGTGGGGTTCAGCGGCGCGCCCCACAGCGGCCGGAGCGCCTCGCCGATCGGCCGCGGCTGCCCGTCGCGCGGGTCGCCCGCTCCGCTGAGCGCGCGCCCGAGGAGGTCTCTGCCCACCACCGCGCTCGCCATGGTGCCGGTCAGCGTCAGCTCCACGCCGGCGGGCGAGAGGCCGAGCGTGTCTTCCAGCACCTGCACCACGGTGAGCTCGTCGCTGGCGTCGATGACCTGCCCGCGCAGCGGCGCCTGCCCCGCGGCGTGAATCGTCACCCATTCCCCGAGGGCGGCCCGCTGCGCGCCGGTGAGGTACACCAGCGGCCCGGCCGCCGCGCGCGCCCCGCGGTACGTCCGCGCGACGCTCACGCCCGGCACCGCGCTGCGCTCTCGCACCCGTCGCTCGTCCGGCGTGGTCACCGGAACCGGCACCGACGCCGACGGCTCGGCCGGTGCGGCGCCCGACGGCGCGTCGCGAAGCTGCGCCAGCGCGCGCCGCTGCTTCGCCAGCTCGAGCTCGCCAAAGGTCGCGCCCTTCGCGAGCGCCGCCTTCGCGGCCTCGTAGACGTCGAGCACCGCGCGCGCGAGGCGGTACGTCTTCGCCGGCGGAGAGTAGGCGTCGTTCGGGTCGAACGCGCTCTGGCCGAGCACCACCTCACGGGCGATGGCCGCCGCCTGGAGCAACAGGCGATCGCGATCCTCCAGCGCCTCGGGGACGACCACGCTCGCCACCTCGCGCAGCTCCGCGTCGCGCTGCAGCAGCTCGAGGATCTCCGCGCGCGCCTTCGACCAGCCGGGGTCGACCGAGGCGTCGAACACCCGCCCCATCGTCTCGGCGTAGAGGCTGTAGCTGGTGTGCCAGTCGACGGCGGGGAACTGGCGCTGGTGCGCGAGCTCCGGGTCGAGCGCCCACAGCGCTCCCGCGACGCGGAGGCAGGCCTGCGTCACCGGCTCGGAGAAGTCGCCGCCCGGTGGAGAGACCGCGCTGATCAACGTCACCGAGCCCTCGCGCTGCGGCGCGCCGAGGCACGTCACGCGGCCCGCGCGCTCGTGCAGCTTCGCCGCGCGGCTGGCGAGGTACGTCGGGTAGCCCTCTTCGCCCGGCATCTCCTGGAGCCGCGAGCCGATCTCCCGCAGCGCCTCGGCCCAGCGCGAGAGCGAGTCGGCCATCACCGCCGCGCGGTAGCCCTGGTCGCGGAAGTACTCGGCGATGGTGAGGCCCAGGTAGACCGACGACTCGCGCGCGGCGACGGGCATGTTCGAGGTGTTCACCACCAGCACGGTGCGGTCGAGCACCGGCCGGCCGTGGCGGGGATCCTTCAGGCGCGCGAACTCGTGGAGCACCTCCGCCATCTCGTTCCCGCGCTCGCCGCAGCCGATGTAGATGACCACGTCGGCCTCGGCGTACTTCGCGAGCGACTGCTCGATGACCGTCTTGCCCGTGCCGAAGCCGCCGGGCACCGCGACCGTGCCGCCTTCCGCGATGGGGAAGAGGAAGTCGAAGATGCGCTGCCCGGTGAGGAACGGCCGGCTCGCGTCGAGGCGCGCCTGGCTCGGGCGCGGGCGGCGCACCGGCCACCGCTGCGTGAGGAAGAGCCGCGTGCCGTCTTCCAGCGTCGCGATGGGCTCGTCGAGCCGCCGCTCGCCAGCGTACAGCTCCCGCAGCACGCCATGGCGGTCGGGCGGCACCAGCACTCGGTGGACGAAGTCGCCGCGCTCCTTCACCTCGCCGAGCACGTCGCCGGGGTGCACCGCGTCGCCCGGCCGCAGTGCGGGGGTGAAGACCCAGCGCCGCGACGGGTCGAGCGTGGGCGCGTTCGCGCCGGGGAAGATGAAGTCGCCGGTGAAGGTGGCCAGCTCGCCGAGCGGGCGCCCGATGCCGTCGATGACCGAGCCGAGCAGACCGGGGCCGAGCTCCACCGCGAGCGGGCTGCCCTCGGAGCGCACCGGCTCCTCGAGCGCCACGCCCATCGTCTCCTCGAAGACCTGCAGCGTCGCGCGGTCGCCGGTGATGCGCAGCACCTCCGCGAGCAGGCCGGCGTCGCCGACGCGCACCAGCTCGTTGAGCTTCGCGGCCCGCATGCCCTTCGCCTCGGCGAGGGCTCCCACCACCCGGGTCAGCCTGGGCGTACTCATCGCGGCCTCACGCGGTAGCCGACGGCCTGTCGGAGGATCTCCAGCACGTACTCCTCGGCGGCCGCGGCCTCGTCCCACGACGGAGAGGGGAACGGCGCGAAGATGGGCCGGCCCTGGCGGTCGAGCCGCTGCCGGAGCTCGAGGGGCACCGCGCGGAGCAGCCGCTCGTCGACCAGCACTACCCCCGCCTTCGCCTCTGCAGCGTGGCGCTTGAGCAGCTCGAGGGTGCGCGCGGGGTCGTCCGACGGCTCGACCTCCACGCCCGCGAGCGAGAAGCCGGCGACGAGCGACGGGTGGCAGACCACCTTCACCACGCGGCTGGTGGCGGTCATGGCGTCACCAGCTCGGGCCGCACGAGGGACACCGGCGCGCCGAGGGCGCTGGCCCACGCGAGGCGGCGGAGATCGTTGGCCATCGCGTCGAGGTGGAGCAGGAAGTCGAGCAGCGGCCCGCTCCCCAGCGGCGCCTCGCGCGCCTCGCGGCGAACCTCGTCGGCGAGGACCGCCAGGCCGCGGTACTCGAAGGTGTTCGCGTCGGGGATGCCCTCCACCACCGGCTCGAGCGGCGTGCCGTGGAAGGCGCGGCGCAGGACGAGCAGCGCGCTCGCCGCAGGGCCGCGGGCCGCCTCGAGGAAGCGCTCCTTCGGGAGGTGCAGGCCGCCGGGCACGAAGCACCGCTCCGCCTCGACGTCGCGCGTGTTGCCGAGCAGCAGCGCGGTCTGCGCGTTGAGCAGATCGAGCCGGCGGCTCACGAAGCGATGGAGCGTGTCGTCGCCGCGCCGCACCGCCTTGAGGCCTCTCTCCGCGAAGCCCTGCACCAGCGCGAGGTCGATGGCGAAGAGGTCGGGCTGCGCCTGCTTCGCGGTGAGCGCCGCGAGCCGGCCGGCGTCTGGGTGGTCGATGGCGACGAGGTGCGCGACCACCTCGGCCGGCGTCGGCTGGTGCGCGAGCTCGGCCAGCACGCGCTCGGGCAACGTCGAGGTGGGCGCCAGCCCCGCGAGGCGGCGATCCGACGAGGCCGACTGCTGGGCGCCGCGCAGCAGCGTGCGGAGGCTGCGACGGTCCTGCTCCGCAGAGAAGACCTCGATGACGGGGCGCGAGCCGTCCCACCGGGCGAGCAGCGCGAGGTGGCGCTTCACCGTCTGGCGCACGGCGTGGTCGATGTCGCGCGGCCTCGCCCCGTCGGGCAGCGGCGCCGCGAGCCGGCCGGAGCGCGACAGCGAGCGCGCGAGCGACGGCGTGTCGCTGCCGACGAGCTGCTCGAGCTCCGAGCGGTGAAAGAGGTGGGTCGAAAGGCCGCGCGCGCGGGCGCCGGCAGCAGTGAAGTCACTCATGGCGAACCTCCGCCCCGCTCCTGTTGGAGCGCGCTCAACAGCTCGACACCCAGCTGCGGCTCGAGGCGCGCCAGCCGCGCGGCGAGCGTCTGATCGATGACCACCGAGTCGTCGGCGGCCGTCACCACCACGCCCGGCCCGAGCGCCGCGTCTTCGACGAGCGCTGCGTCTCCCCGCGCGTCCAGCGCTGGCGCGAGCCGCGCGGCGAACTCCGGCGCGCAGCGCACCACCACCCGCTGGCCCTGGAGGTACTCGAGCGCCTCGGCGAGGTGCCCCTCGAGCGCCGCGGCGTACGCGGGCGTGCGCGCGACGGTGGCGAGCTCGACGCGCGCCCGCTCGAAGACGCGCGCCAGCAGCGCGTGCTCGGCGCGCAGGCGATCGGCCCGGGCCCGTTGCCGCGCGTCGGCCAGCGCCTGCTCGAAGCGCAAGCGCCTCGCCGCGCGTCGCGAGGTGAGCTCCTCTCCGCGGCGGGCGTCCCTGACGCGCGCAGCCTCCGCCTCGAGGGCGGCGACCTCCGCGTCCGCCTTCGCCTTCAGCTCCGCGACGCGCCGCTCGGCGTCACGCTCGAGCCGCGCGATGAGATCGCCCAGCGCCATGGCGACTCACCCCGCACCACCGGCGCGCAGGAGGATCATCACCGCCACCACGAAGCCGAGGATGACCATCGTCTCGGGGATCGCGATGAGGATGATGGTGGTCGTCGAGAGCTCCGGCTTCTCGGCCAGGCTCGCGGCCGCCGCCGGGCCGATGCGCCCCTGGGCCCACGCCGTCGCCACTGCCGGCAGTCCCACCGCCAGCGCCGCGCCTACTGCGAGGAGTGCGAGTTCCATGTTCATCCTCCGTCACGTGCTGCCGTTCTGCTGCTGCCAGGGTGCGAGCGGGCGGTACTCCGCGCCGCCCGGGCTGAAGAACTTCCCGAAGAACTCCACGTAGTGCAGGCGCAGCGCGTGGATGGTGGGGCTGAAGACGCCGATGGCGAAGTTCACGAGGTGGAACAGCAGCGCGAAGACCACCCCCACCACCACGCTGCCCATCGCGCCCACCATGCGGTTGGCCACCACCGCGAGCATCACCGACGCCGTGCCCAGCGCCATGATGCGCGCGTACGAGAGGATGTGGCCGAACGTCGAGAGCAGCTCGATGATCGCCACCACGCCCTCGAGCACCACCAGCACCGGGAAGGCCACCAGCACCGCGACCACGAAGGGCGTGAAGAGCGCGCGCGGGAGCTGATCGAAGGCCGCGAGCAGCGCCACCACGGTGAAGAGCACCATCAGCGTCGCCACGCCGCGCCCCGCCGCCTCGCGTCGATGACCGCCGCGCCACGCCGTCACCACCGCCAGCACCAGCCCCAGCGTGAGGTGCACCACGCCGAGCGCGACGGCGAAGGCGAGGAACGGCACGATGGCCTCCTCGCGGTTGAACCACAGCGGCCGCATGCCGAAGTGGTGGCCGAGGTTGCCGAAGAGCTCGCCGAACAGCAGGCCGAAGACGATCGACGCCGAGGCGCACGCCCCGCCCACCAGCGACGCCTGGCGCAGCGTGGTGCCCGGCCTCGACTTGAGGCGCAGGAGCAGCGCGAGCCCCGCGAGCAGCGCGCCGTACCCGACGTCGCCGAGCATCACGCCGAAGAAGGCGGGGAAGAACACCGCCACGAACGGCGTGGGGTCGATCGAGCCGTAGCGCGGCAGCGGCAGCATGCGCGTCACCACCTCGAAGGGGCGGAAGAGCGGCGGGTTCGCCAGCGCGACCGGCGCGTCGCCCCCACGCCACGCCTCGGTGCCCAGCACCTCGACCACCACCTCCAGGCCCAGCGCCTGCTGCGCGCGCGTGACGAGCAGCGCCTCCTGCGTGCGCGGCAGCCAGCCCTCGAGCACGAAGAGGTGCTTGCCCTCGAGCACCCGCGCCCGCGCCTCGAGCACCAGCAGCCGATCGTGCAGCCACGCGCAGAGGGCCGCGAGCCGCGCGGCGGTCGACGCCGCGAGCCGGGTGCGCTGCGTCTCCACCGCGGCCAGCGCGCCCGGCAGCTCGGCGAGGCGCGCCTTCAGCGCCGGCAGCGCGCGCAGGAGGTTCTTCTCCCCCAGCCCCGCCGGCGCGGGGAGCTCGTGCACGCGCGACTCGGCGAGCAGCTTGCCCACCTTCGGCGCGCTGGCGTTCGACACGAGGATCAGCACCGCCGTCTCGCCCGAGGCCAGTGGGCGATCGAGCAGCTCGAGCTCGGGGCCGACGGCCTCGGTGAGGCTCCGGCGGAGCTCGGCGACGGCCCGCGCGGCGCCGGCGCGCATCACCACGTAGAAGGCCTGACCGTCGGGCCAAGTGAGCTCATGGCCGATCAGCGACTCGAAGGCGGCGAAGAACTCGCGGTAGCGCAGCAGCATCACCCGCTCGTCCTCGAGGGCCGCGCGCTGCTTCACCAGACGCTCCGCGCTCCGCCGCGTGCGCCGGGCGAAGCGCGCGGCGGCGGGAACGCTCGCGGGCGCCTCGGGCGTGCCGACGTGCCGTGCCGCCCCGAGGATCCGCCGCGCCGCTTCGACGTCGTCGAGCAGCCGCCGGCAGTGGCGGACGACGCGCTCCTGAGGCGCCGAGGTCACGATCGCGTCGCCCGCTTCGGGCCGCACCACGTGCACCACGCCGAGGCGCTGGAGGAACGCGAGCGTCGCCTCGAGCTGCGGGGGCGGGGCGGGGCTGCGGGCGCG